>CATIRS010000032.1 GCA_949529985.1 Owenweeksia sp. TMED14 | reverse complement strand
TTTTGCTAGCCCAACAACTCTTTCAGGTGAGACGGGTACCGCTTTGTCATTCTCTTCAGCTCTATCAGGTAGTCTTTACTACCAAAGAGGAGTGAGTGATGCTTCTAATCCAAGCGCTGTAGTATACACTACGCCTGTATTAAAGACCCTTCGTGCTTTACCTACAATCAATCTTGCCGCTTCTCCATCGGGCAATGTTCCTCCAGGAGGCTCTGTTCAGTTGACTGCATCAGTATCAAGCTCAGGCAATACGTTCACATGGACCAACTCTTTGAGTACGACCAATCCAATCACGGTAACTCCCGCGAGTACGACCAGCTTTACCTCTACGGTAACAGATCAGTATGGATGTCAGAAGACCTCTAGTGGTCTATCGGTAAATGTTGTTGTTATAAACCCAGGTGTTATTGCAATTGCAAGTGGCAGTATTTGTAACGGTTCAATTCCTGCAGTTATAACAAGTTCCAGTGGAGCGAGTGGTGGTACAGGTACAGGCTATGCATTTCAGTGGGATAATAGAACAGCATCTACAGGATGGTCAAATATAACAGGGGAAACGCAAGCGACTTTTACCCCCTCATCAGCGATAACAGAAACGAATTACTACCGAAGAAAAGCTACGAATTATTCCATATCTGAATATTCAAACATCATTCAGGTAGATGTTACTGCGCCACCTACGGTTTCAGTATCAGCATCACCTACTTCTATTCCTAGTGGCGGCCAATCTACTTTAACAGCTACGGGTGCGTCAACATACTCATGGTCGGGAAGCAACCTTTCAGCATCCACCGGAAGTTCGGTAACAGCAAATCCAACAGCAACAACAACCTACAGCGTTACAGGTACAGATGTCGATGGATGCACCAATTCTGCTACAGTAACGATAACTATTCAGTCGGTTCAACCTGGAGCACTTACTGGTGATGAAACGGTATGCAGTGGAAGCGTTCCCGGAACGATATCTGCGACAGTTGCGAGTGGTGGATCAGGAGGAAGCTTTACTTATAAGTGGCAGAAATCTACAGATGCTTCTGCTTGGTCAGATATCGCCAATTCAGATTCCAGGAATTACGTTTTTTCAGCAGCTATCACTCAAACCACCTATTATAGAAGGGGGGCGTCAGACCCTGCTCAAGCTGGAACATTTGTGTTCTCAACTTATGTAACTAAGACTTTTAAGACTCTACCCACGATAACAATAGCAAGGTCACCAATTGGTAATGTGCCTTCAGGTGCAGCTATAACCTTCACTGGGTCAGGTGCTGGAAGTGGAGGGAGTTATGCTTGGAGCTTTGGTTCATCGACAAATCCAGCAAGTACGACAATAACTTCGACAGGAAGTATTTCTGTAACGGGAACAGATGATGACGGTTGTCAGAATACCGCTACGGAGGCTATTACTATTGCTCCGCTCTTGGCAGGAACTATTACAACAAGCTCAACAGTTGTATGTTCAGGTGATGTTCCAGGAGCTCTAACTCAGGCTACAGCTCCATCAGGGGGCTCAGGTTCGGGATATACTTTCCAATGGTATTACAAGAATAACTCTGGTGCTTGGACAATATTGTCTGGAGCTACTAGCTCTACTTTTACTCCTGTAAATCTAACAACTGAGAATAGACAGTATAGAAGAGATGTCATTAATTCTGGAGTTACAGAAGAGGGAACTCCTGTTACATTTAATGTTTCTTCTCTTCCAATAATTTCCATTGCTAGCAGTGCAAATACCGTTTCTTCTGGGACTCCGGTAACCCTTACTCCAAGCATTACGATAAGTCCTGCCGGGGGAACAGCAACATATTTGTGGTCTACGAGCGCGACCACTGCCAGTGTCACAGTCTCTCCAGTTTCCACTGCATCATACACTTTAACAGTTACTGACGATGATGGTTGCGCAAATAGCGAATCAAAAACGATAACAGTATCAAGTCTCGTTGCAGGAACATTAACTTCAAGTGGAAGCAGCGATTTTTGCTCAGGCTATGCTCCATCTACTATGTCTTTTTCTGCTGCTAGTGGTGGTTCGGGAAGTTTTACATACCAATGGCAAGAGAGTTCTAACAACATTTCATTTAGCAATATTGCTTCAGCTACGGCAACAAGCTATTCTCCAGGAGTTAAAACGGCAAAGATTTATTATCGTGTTAAGATTACCGATGCCAACAATAGTTCATCAATAGTCTACTCAAACACAGAGACAAGAGACGTAAATACCTCTCCAGTAATTACTGCTACGGTAACCAAGAATCGTCCAATTGCACTCAATGACAATATCGAAATTACTGGCGCAGGGGCAACAACTTATCAATTTGAATCAGGGGGATCTGTATATCAGTCCTATTCTTCCGATGCTACCGCTTTATATACTCCCTCTAGCGTTACAAACTTTATAGTTACTGTATCGGGAAAAGATGGAAACGGATGTGTAGGCTCAGACACGTTGAATGTTTATGCCTCTGTATTGATACCCGGTGTGATAGCAAACCCGAATGCAGCGATTTGCGAAGGATTAACGATGGGAAGCTCTCTGACTGGAGCGGTCTCAACAGGCGGTTCCCGCTCATATACCTATCAATGGGAATATTCTAATAATAATTCAGGTTGGGGTGTTATAGCAAATTCGAATACTGCAAACCTTAGCTATGGTGTTGCTCTTAATGCAAATAGATATTTTAGAAGAAAGACAACGGATCAGGGTTACTCTACATATAGCAATACGGTACTACAAACAGTTAATCCTGAGCCTACGTTGACTTTATCTAAATCATACACTACATCTACAGGTAATATGCCTGCAGGGTCATCAATACTTCTAACTGCTACTGCCGGTCTTGCATCATACTCATGGACTCCTATCTCTGGAAGTACAAATACGCTAACAGTTACTCCTGCTTCAAGTACATCTTATTCTGTAACAGGAACGGATGCCAATGGATGTACCAATACTGCAACTCTTTGGGTCAGTATTGACCCACTTAGAGCAGGAAACTTAAGTAACCAGTCTTTATGTGACGGAGCTGCACCGGTAGCTATTAATGCCACCAGTGATGGTGGAGGTTCAGGGATATTCTCTTTCGCGTGGGAGATAAGTACGGATCAAAATACTTGGACCACAATATCTGGAGCAACCTCGGCATCCTATACCCCATCACCCTCTCCTTCAGTAACTTCATACTATCGTCGTACTATTACAGATTACGATATTTCTGAGCAGTCGACATCAACGGTAATTGTATCTGCGAATCCAACGGTTACTACAAACAAATATTCCGTAACTATTCCATTCGGTGGAAATACTACCATAACAGTATATGGGGCAAATTCTTATTCATGGTCAGACGGTACAAACAATCTTGGTGGAGGAAGCTCGAGAAACGTCAATCCTACGACAACGACAACTTATACTATCACAGGAACCGATATCAATGGATGTGAAGACACTGCTGTTTCTGTAGTAACGGTATCTGCATTTGATGCAGGAACAATTGCAGCGGACCAAACGATATGTTCTGGAGAGATCCCTGCACTTATAACATCGGCCACAGGGGCTACAGGTT
The DNA here is from genome assembly GCA_949529985.1 of Owenweeksia sp. TMED14. Lineage (GTDB taxonomy): Bacteria > Bacteroidota > Bacteroidia > Flavobacteriales > Schleiferiaceae > TMED14. Next base: position 147,714 of record CATIRS010000032.1, on the reverse strand, counting down.
CAGGATCTATATCCTATTATTGGCAGTCCTCACCTGATGGTAATTCATGGTCAACCATAAGTGGAGCCAATGCAACTACATATCAAGATGGAGTTTTAAATGTTGACAAATATTATAGGCGAGCTGCTCAGAGTGGTGGTGTTGACTTATACTCGAACACAATTCATATCACTGTTAATATAGGTCCATCTACGACGGTCAGCGCGAATAGAATAAGAATAGCAAAAGGAGACACCACAACACTAGTGGGGGCAGGAGCTGCAGCCTACAGCTGGACTCCTACGGGTTATGTGATCAGCTCAAACGCGAATGTCGCTACGATTAACCCTGCAGCAACAGCAACATTTACAGTTACCGGAACAACGAGCGGCTGTTCTTCCACTGCGACTCAATTGATTACTGTAAGCGAGCTTATTCCCGGCACAATAGCATCTGTCGGGAGCACATCAATATGCCCAGGCGTAACTCCTTCTGCGATGTCATTTACTGCCGCTCCATCGGATGGAAGTTTGCAATATTCATTGCAGTGGCAGATTTCAACAAATAATATCGACTGGGTAAATATTTCCAATGCGACATCTTCAACTTATTCTCCTCCTAATCCGATTACGACCAGTACATGGTATCGAGCGCAAGTAAACGATCCGGGAGTTTCTGTGAAGCCAATTGGTGTTTTAAAGTATACCAATGCAGTTCAATACAATGTGACAGTTCCAACAATATTGTCAATCCTTGCAACGCATGATACAATACCTCCATCAGGAACGGGGAACATTCTTACCGTTTCGGGAGGGACTTCGAGTTCTTTTAATTGGTATGTCGGATCGATATCTGGAACTCCTGCTGCTACTTCAGTATCCACATATACACCTACAAATACTGCGAGTGAAACCACTTTTTATCTCGAGTATACGGATTCAGGATGTTTAACGTCGGTATTAAAAACAATTTATGTTGATCCAATTAATCCAGGAGTTATTTCAGGAGATCAAGATATATGTGAAGGAGCAACGACTGTTAATGCATTTACTTCAACTAGTCCTGCCTAAGGAGGTACTCAAGGTAATTATGTATACCAGTGGGAAGAAAGCTCAGATCAAACTACATGGTCGACGATTACGGGAGCTACCAACTCAACCTTCACACCTTCATTTGCAGCTGGATTCACCCAAACTATGTACTACCGCAGAAAGGTTACCAATGCTGGGATAACAGCGGTTACATCCGTTCCGGTGACTCTATCAAAAGTGATCCGCCCGACAATGACAATCACGGCCGCTTCTTCTGCAAATAATGCACTTAGTACTTCAGCTCCTGTTATACCTAATGGCGCTACAATTAACTTAAATTCAGCAGCTTCAAATGGAACTGTAGTTGGTTGGAATTGGTCACCATCATCTGGTCTGTCCACAACATCAGCATCGAGCACACAGGCATCCCCTACAGCAACTACCATATACACATTATTAGCAACAACAAATTTGGGATGTACACAGTCAGTTCAAATTACGGTTACGGTAAATGAACTTGCGGCCGGAGCGATAGAGATTTTTGACGGAACTTCAGCTTCTTCGTTGATGATAGCATGTCCAGGAGAACTGGCACCTGCCAATAGTTCGATTAGACCTAAGAGTACTGGTGGTGTTCCAACAGGAGGATCAGGCGCTTATACATACCAATGGCAGTATAGTACGGACCAAATTACATGGATTACAATTTTAACATCCGAGAATACTACGGCTGAGTTAGATGAATATGTTCTTAATGGAACCTTTGATAATGTTACTGCTACCCGTTTTTATAAAAGGAACGCATCAAATACAGGGATTACTAAGGCCAGTGGTGTTGTTCAATTAAACGTCTACACTTTACCGAATATTTTGATTTCAGCAACTTCTGATACTATCTCATCCGGGGGAACCAATAGCTTGTCAGCGAGTGGCGGTGGAGCTGGAGTATATGCTTCTTATGAGTGGCATATTGGTTCAATCGGCGCCTCTCCTGCTACCGGAGCCATTTATAACATTAACGGATCAAGCGGAAATAGTCAGACCAATCAAATGACCTATGTCCTGCGAGGTAGTGACGCAAATTGTGTAAACACATCTTCAAAGACAATATATATTGACCCATTAGATGCGGGAAGCATTACGGGTGATCAGAACATATGTTCTAGTGATGTATCAGGAACAATTCTTGCCAGTGTCGTTGGTGCAAGTGGAGGAACTCAGGGAAGTTATACTTACCAGTGGTGGGAGCGTATTGGCTTGAATGGAACCTATGCAGTGATACCAGGAGCAAACACAGAAGCCTTCACACCCTCATTTGGTGGAGGTGCTGCAGATAATCTTTATTACAAGAGACAGGTCACCAATGCGGATATCTCGGAATTTTCAAATGAAGTGGTCCTCACACTTGTCGCTAATCCGACAATCACAATAGCTGCTACGGGTCAGCCCGGAAGTACAATTAATATTCCAATTGGAGCTTCCGTTCAACTTAATGCGAACGCATCGGGTCAACCAATCTCTAGCTATGTCTGGTCACCCTCAACATCTCTAAATACCTCAACTGGATCAACGGTTACTGCCACACCTAATTCCCAGATTGTTTATACAGTGACTGGTACAACAGCTTCAAATTGCCAAGCTAATGGACAAATAACCATCAATGCAACGGCTCTAGATGCAGGAACAGTTGAAAGTTCATCTACAAGTTCAGCGAATGAAGCTATTTGTATTGGAGCGACACCTTCGGTAATGCAACCGGCTGGTTCGTCAACTCCTTCAGGTGGCTCTGGAACCTATACTTATCAGTGGCAAAGGAGTAGAGATAACATTACTTGGACGGATATTACTGCAGCAAATAATAGTTCGTTTTCAAATACTACCTATACAACAAATTCATCTTTTGACTCTTTGAATGTACCAAGGTTCTATAGACGAAAGGTCTTGGATATGGGAGTTGAAGCTTTTTCAAACTCTGTAAATATTTCTATAAAACTTAATCCAACAATTGTTGCTGCATCGGATAAGGCGAACGTACCAGTGGGAGGTAATGTAACATTAAGTGCTACAGGAGCTGCGGCTGCAAATTCATACACATGGTACAAGCAAGGAACTCAAATAGGGACGACTCAATCATTTTCAATTGCAGTACCATTGAGCTCAAGATATGTTGTCTATGGAGTGGGAGCTAATAGTTGTGGTGACTCTAGCGCCGTCAGTGTGAATGCCGTGGCAGTAACCCCAGGAACTATTGGAGTAGATCAATCCATGTGTATTGATGGTACTCCTCAGACTATAAATAATATAACAACTGCCTCTGGAGGAAGTGGTACTTATACATATAAATGGTGGAAGACTACGGATTTATCGATAGCATTCACTGAGATATCTGGAGCAACGCAAACGTCATATACACCCACAGGAGTCACTGCGACGACATATTATAAACGTCAGGTAGTTGATTCGGATATAACGGATGAAACTGGAGTCGTTACTGTGACTGTAGTTCCTAATCCAACAGTTGACGTTACCACAGGAAATCGTTATATGCCCCCAGGAGGATCAATTATATTAAATGCTATTGGAGCATCGACATATTCATGGTCTCCAACAGTAGTGAGCCAAAATGCTTCAAATAGCCAAGTGATCGTTAATGGAGCAGGCGCTGGAACCACTAACTTCACTGCTCAAGGAACAGATATTAATGGTTGCATAGGTAGTGACACGATAAATATTACTGTTCGAAATATCACCACTGGAACTATTGGCTCTAATGAAACTATTTGTGAAGGCACAATACCAGCAGCAATGTCAGGTCCGGCATCTACTGGAGGAAGCGCGATATTCACTTATCAATGGCAGAGTTCAACAGATAATGCGACCTGGTCTGACTTAACTGGAGAGGTATCTACAAATCTTGTATTTAGTTCTACATACAACGCCACAACCTATTTTAGACGAAAGTCTATTGATCAGTCTATTGAGGCATTATCAAATACGATAACACTCTCTGCTAGTCCGAAACCAACATTGGTTATCACTACAAGTAGTGGTGGTAATATCCTTTGTCAAGGTGAGAGTATGCTCCTGACAGTACAGGGTGCGACGACTTACAATTGGACGGTCCAAGGAAGTGCCACTTCCATAGGAACCAATCAGTCCTTTTCGGCATCCCCAACAACAACAACAACATATCAAGTTGTTGGAACTTCGTCACAAGGATGTGTCTCCAATCCATTTACTGTATCTCTCTCTGTCACACCAGCTCCTGTTGTTCTAGCTTCTACAGATTATGCTCAAATCCCTCCTGGCGCCACCGTCAATTTAAGCGCTTCAGGGGCAAATACATATGCTTGGTCTCCTTTTGTAAGTTTAAGCGCAGCCGTAGGATCTTCAGTTACTGGAACACCAACCTCTACTACGAGATTTATATTGACCGGAACAAATGCTGATGGCTGTAGTGATACTATTTCTCAGTTGATAAAGGTTGTTCCCCTTGACGGTGGTAGTATTTCAACAAGTAAAAGTGTGTGTTCTGGCGGTGTTGCAGGAGCAATCCAAGAGACAGCAGCGAGCGATGGCGGAACAGGTGCTGGTTTTACCTACGGATGGGAAAAGAGTTTAGACAATACTAACTGGACAACTATTGCAAATACAAATTCTATTTCCCCTATCCTTACGGAGATTATAACCCAGACTACTTACTTCAGAAGAAAGACATATAACTTATCTGTTTCAGCATATTCTAATATTTCTACTGTTCAACCATTGGGACTTCCTACTGTTATTGTTGCTTCGGACAAATCAACTACACCTCGAGGGGGCCAAGTGACGTTTTCTGCATCGGGAGCTGTTACTTATGATTTGAAGTTGAATAGTGCTGTAATTTCCACGGTTTTCCCATATCAGACGCAAGTATTTAATACTGCGACTTATTATCTAGAAGGTGCTGATGCAAACGGCTGTATAGATACTGCCCAAGTTGTGGTTACTGTTCAGTCTATATTGCCAGGAACAATTGGCCCTGCGCAGACAGACTGTGAGGGAAGTACATTTAATGCCATCCAAAACCTGGGCTCTCCTTCAGGGGGAAGCGGCGTTTACACCTATCAGTGGGAATCTTCTTTGGATGGCTCAAACTACTCTGCAATTGCTAGTACAAACTCTCTTAATTATAGCCCTGGGATTTTACAGCAAAGCACATATTACCGCCGTAGAGTTTTCGACTCAGGTATGGACACGGTGAGTGCTTTTGTTTCGATAACTGTAAATTCAGATCCCCAAGTAAATGCTGTCACGGCGACTAAAACTGTTCCTCCTGGTGCGTCGATTACGTTAAATGGCACAGGAGCCGTCACATACCTTTGGACGGGTTCTCAAAGTAGTAACTTAAATACTACTAGTGGATCACCAGTTACGGCCCTTATAAATACTTCTACCTCTTATATTGTAACAGGGACTGATGCAAATGGATGTCAGGACACGGGTAAAATATCGATAGCCGTTGTTGCGATTAATCCTGGTAGTACTGACGGTACGGCTACGGTTTGTTATGGGGAGGTGCCACCTCAGATTTTCTCAACGGCATTGGCATCCGGGGGATCAGAGAATTTCTCATATGAATGGGAGACTAGCTCTGACGGGATTACTTGGAGTTTAATAAGTGGTGCAAATGGCACGAACTATACACCGGTAAATAAGGCCTTTGCTACTGTCTTCTATCGAAGAATAGCAGTAAATCTAGGAGTTAGGGCTGAAGCTAATAGTGCAACAATTACGACGCTCAATCGACCATCTATAACGGGATCAACAAACAAATCTATTTTACCTCCTGGTGCGTCAGCTACTTTAACAGCTCAGGGAGTTAACGCCCAAGGTTCTTATGATTGGAGCGTTAATTCTTCAAGTATTGGAAGTACTACAACCTTATCTGTAACACCATCGAATACTACTGATTATATCTTAACCGGTACGGATGCAAATAGCTGTAGTAATACCGATACAGTGAGAATTACTGTTGTTCCATTGAACGGTGGAACCATTTCTGCGATTCCTGCATCCTTGTGTGAGGGTGAGGTTATTGATTCTGTTATTTCTGTCGCTCCTGCTTCCGGAGGCTCAGGAGTCTACTCATACACTTGGGAGGAAAGCAATGATAATTTGAACTTCACTTCAATTCTGAATCAATTTGGAGCGAAGCTTTATTATGCACCGGCAGTTATTCAAACAAAATACTTTAGACGAGTCACTACCGATAACTTAATAGTAGGATACTCAAATGTTATTTCGGTGACAATGAATAGTAATCCGCTTGTTCAGGCCAATACATTGTCAGGTAGATATTTGCCGTTTGGTGCCCAATTAACCTTAGAAGGCACTCAAGGACTAGTATCATACGCCTGGAGTCCAGCGAATGTCTTGACAAGCACTAATGCACGAATTACAAATGGAGCATTAAATTCTACCACAATATTTACTCTAGATGCCGTCGATGCAAACGGGTGTTTGGGCCAAGACACCATCAAAATATTTGCACGCACCCTTAATTCGGGTACTGTAGGAACAGATCAAATTATATGCGCAAATGAACAGCCAAGTCAATTCACCTCAATAACTGCTGCTAGTGGCGGTTCTGAATCATTTACATATAAATGGCAGGATAGTGTGGTTTCTGGAACTTGGGTGGATATTTTAGGAGCTGTCGCTTTATCATACTCTCCAGGACCTGTAGCGGCGACTAAATTTTATAGAAGAGTTGTCATTGACAACTTGATGGAAAAAGCCACTAATATTATCACTATTACTGTGGCAACGAATCCTGTAACAGCAGCAACTTCGGATACAACAGTTTGTCAAGGGTCAGATCCTATTGATCTATCGGATATGGCAACGGCAGCTCCTGGTCATTCGCTTTATTGGCATACTAGCTTGAGTGGAGGAGCCGGAACTTCAACGCCTCCTGTTTATACCCCTACGGCTGTTGGCACTACCGATTACTACGTATCTCAAAAAAATAATAGTACGGGATGTGAGAGCTCTCGAACTAAGATAACAATGGAAACAAGTGTCTTACCTTCGGCGCCAGCTGCTACCACAACTGTTTATTATTGTACCGGAGCGCCAAATGCAATTGCCTTGACGGCAACTCCTAATGTTGGAACAAATTCTATCTTCTGGTATGACTCTGATGGAATAACTCGACTCGCTGCTGCTCCAGTGCCGAATACTTCCTCTTCTGGAACTAAGAAATACTATGCCACAGAATACAATTGGAATTCTGATTGTGAAAGTTCTCCTGTAGAAATATCTGTAATTACCTACAAGCCAACTCCATCAGCTTTAGTTGTTAAAAATGTAAGTTGTTTTGGAGGGTCTGATGGAGAAATAAATGGATCTGGAACCGCTGGGAATAACCCTTATGCTTTTACTTGGAGAAATTCGTCGGGAGTTGTTGTTGGTAACCAAGCATACGTCGCAGGACTCCCAACTGATAATTATGTTCTTCGTGTTTCTGATTCAAGAGGTTGCGCAGATAGTACCGGTGTAAATATTTCTGAGCCAACTCTTTTGACCGTTTCGCATGCAAAGCAAGACCCACAATGTTATGGTGACAATGGATCTATCACTGTTACTTCTACAGGTGGAACCCCGCCTTACAACTACTCATTTGATAATGGTGTAGCATTTCAAACTTCAAATACAAAGTCTCTGCCATTTGGTCAATATCGTGTTAAAGTAAGAGATGCCAACGCCTGTGAAGTGACGGATGCAAATAACCCGATTCAACTTGTACAAACGACTGCGATAGCCGCTACTCTTGTCGAAGAGCCAGTGACTTGTAACAATGGATCTGATGGAAAAGTAATAGCAACGGCAACAGGCGGCTCCCCCGGGGTAGGTGGATACCAATATCAATGGAATGACCAAAACCTGCAAGCGAACGATACAGCCAGTGGTCTTCAATACGGTTTCTACACTGTGGTAATTTCTGATCAATATGGCTGTCAGCGTTCATTTGGACTCCCATTGTCAGAGCCGGATGAGGCAATAGTGACATCTATTTCTTCAAGTAATCTTAATTGTTTTGAATCTGATGATGGTGTAATAAATATTGTTGCCCAAGGGGGAAATACACTTACATACAGTATTAATGACGGTGTTCAATACTTTCCGAATTCGCTATTTAACGCGAATGCCGCCGGACAATATATTGCCAAAGTATTGGACTCTAAAGGTTGCGATATCACCTATAATGTTATTCGTTCAATAACATTAACGCAACCAGACCGTATCGAGGTCCAGAATATAGTTGTCGATTCGGCATCCTGTCATGGATATAATGATGCTCAAGTTCAAATTTTTGCAACTGGAGGATCTCAAAAGAAATATTCTATAAATGGAGGGACCGTCTTCAATTCTACTGGAATATTTTCAAACTTGACTGAGGGATATTATAATTCTATGGTTACTGATTCTAATAACTGTCCAGCGACTTATGATGTTGGAGTGGCATCTTCAGGATCTATTGGCGCTCCGGATATATTGTATATGAGTGCCGTAACGCCGACTGATTTAAGTTGTAAAGATGCAAACGATGGTATAATTAATATCATAGCAACTGGTGGTACAAACAGAAAATACAGTTTAACTGGAGGAGGCACCTATCAAAGCTCACCTATATTTAACGGATTGAGTGCGGGCACTTATACGGTTACTCTTTCCGATATCAATACATGTCCCGCTACTTACGCTACGTCCAGAACGGTTATATTATCGGAGCCAGATTCAGTTATCGTAACCGCCGTTACTAATGTTGAACCGTCATGTAAAAACTCAAACGATGGAAGTATAGCAATTAGTGCCTCAGGTGGTAATGTTCTTAGTTATAGTATTTTAAATGGACAGAATAGTCAAATAGGAAATTACTTTGGAAGTCTAACCGCAGGAAGTTATACATTATCCGTTTCAGATTCAAAATCATGCCTGACGACATACAATTTACCAAGTAGAGTAATATTGCTTACTGAACCAGACTCTGCGATAGTTCAGGATATTTTAGTCGAGAATATCACTTGTAATGATGCTTCAGATGGTATTATAGAAATAATTGCAGGTGGGGGAAATGAATTAGAGTACAGCATAACAAATGGTGCGATCTATGCGAATACTAATTTCTTTAATAATTTGGATGTCGGCTTATATCAAACGAAGGTTAAGGACTCAAAGAATTGCACGGTTTATTACAATACAAATAGTCTGGTAAACATTATTGAACCAGATTCTTTGTATATCGATTCAATCAGTAATGATAATATTACATGTAAAGATTTTGGAGATGGAATTATCGAAATTTTTGCATCCGGAGGAAATGCGCCTATAGAGTACTCGATAAATTCAACCAAGGCTTCCTCATATGTTCAGACATCACTTTTCGATCAACTTTCACCAAATACATACAGCACAGGATTAAAGGATTCGAAATCTTGTCCTTTTTATAGTAAAGTAAATACGTTTATATCCTTAGCTGAGCCAGACTCTTTAACCCTAAACTCGTATCAGAAAAAAGATATTACTTGTAACAATTATAATGATGGTGTTTTACAGCTTAATATTTCTGGAGGAAATCCTCCATTGTCATATGAGCTAATTGGTGATTCGATACCCGTAATTCAAAATCAGGCTGTATTTACCGGTCTTTATGCAAGTACTTTTGTTATCGAATTAACAGATAAGTTCTCTTGCCCTGTTAGATTCCCTTCAGGAATAAGCCAGACAGTTAAAATTGAAGAGCCGGACAGAATTATTGTTCGCCAAATAAATCCAACAAACATTACTTGTAATAACTTTAATGATGGTGAAATAGATATTATTGCGACAGGTGGAAACCAACCACTTGATTATTCCATAGACCTCGGTGCAAGTTATTTTCTCTCCAATTCGTTTAATGGTTTAATTGCAGGTACTTATACAATAAGTGTCACTGACTCTAATAGCTGCCCCATTGTTCAAACACCGGTTTCGGTTGATTCTTTGAATACCGTAATAATAAATCCACTGCCAATTCAGGCTTCAAGCACCGTGACGCACAATGTATGTCAGGGAGATGAGCTGGGGATTATTAACTTAGCGATAACTGGAGGTACCGTTGATACTATTACAGATTACAATGTCGCATGGACAGATATAAACAGCAATACTGTTGGATTTGGAATTCCAATTGACTCGCTACCTGCTGGGACATATATTTCTACAATTGAGGACAATAATTTATGTTTGACATCAATAAGCACTAAGATTACTCATCCCGACTCTTTAGTTGTAACCTCAATTCTTTCGAAAGATTTGAAGTGCTTTAGATCTATAGATGGGGAGATAAATATTGCAGCCGTTGGAGGCGTCGGCCCAATTTATTCTATTGATTCAGGTCAGACATATGTTTCGGGCCCTAGCTTCACAGGTTTAGATACTGGTATTTATTATGTGAGTATCACAGATGTGAATTCTTGTTCTTCATATCCACCAGGGATGACTCAAATTCAACTTATCGAACCTGATTCATTCTATGTAGATGCTGTAATCATTGAAGATGTTTCCTGTTTTGGAGAAAATACTGGAACTATTGAAATTTCAGCAAGTGGAGGTAATTTCCTTTCTTATTCTATTGATGGCGGGGTTACTGTAGCGGACTCTTCATACTTCGACAGCCTATACGCTGGAACATATGTTGTTCAGGCTGTTGATTCCGCAGGTTGTCAAGGAGCAAACACAAGCAATAATTCTGTTGACATATTGGAACCAGCATTGCTTCAGGCGTCAGCTACTTCTATTCTTGGTGTTAACTGCCAGCAGGACACGACTGGACAGGTTGTAATTTCTCCAACAGGAGGGGTAGGTCAGTACCGTATAATTTGGGAAACAGGAGATTCTACTTTTGCCCTTTCTGGTTTAAATGGTTTAGAATATTTATATACCGTAGCCGATTCAAACTTATGTCTATTCGAAGGTGATATTAAAATACCCACTATTGATGCAGATTGTGATTCAATTCCAGATGCAACGGATGGGTTTGATGATTATGATAATGACGGTCTACCGAATTATCTGGATACAGATTCTGATAATGATGATCTAAGTGATTTTATAGAAGCGAACTTCTCAAGAGACACGACTTTCACCTTTGGTGAGACAGATATAAATAAGTATTCTGATTGTGATATTGATGGCAGTCCTGACTTTTTAGATCTTGATTATTGCCAGACATTTAATCCAGGAGTATTTACTCCAAATGGGGATGGTATTAATGATTATTTAGTTATTCCTGGAATTGAGGCATATCCGCAAAATACATTGACTATTTATAATACAAGTGGACAGGTGGTTTATCAATTGTCGCCCTATGACAATAGTTTTGATGGTATATCATCGCAAACAGTGTTTATAACCAGCGGTGAAGGTTATCTCCCTACTGGGACTTATTTCTATACCGTAACTATTCCTGAGATAAAAGATAAGAATCCAACGGATTGGAAAAAATCAGGATATTTATATTTACAACGATGAGGAATCCCCCTGTATATATTGCCATCTTTCTTGTTCTAATAACTCAGAGTAGGATCTGTGCTCAAGAGTCGTTAGTGGGTATCGGTTCATATGTATTTAATCCCCTGCTATTGTCTCCTTCATTTGCTGGACAAAACTCGGGAACTCTTGCTATTCTCCAGGATTATAGGTTCATGGGAAAATCTCTACCTGGGAGTCAAAATAAAAATATTGCCTCTTTTGATTATGGCTTGGTAGATTTAAACCTTGGCTTAGGACTTTCCATTTCAAGAGGAGGTTTTGGACCTACAGCATTTTCTCTGGTTCATCTGAGTACTGCATATCACTTGCAAGTCGGACGTGGAGAAACTTTTTCCTTCGGCATGCGACATAATATAGGAAACGTGACTCAGGACTTGGAAGGACTTAACCGCATTACATGGTCAGACCCCACTGTATCTTTAAATACTTTTTCATTCTTTGATTATGACCTTGATCTCTCAGGAGTGTATTCTGCCAGAAAGACATACGTTGGTGCGACAATTTTTAATGTTGTTCCAAAGAAAGACGAGCTTTCTGAACTCAGTCCTTTAGCATTTACTTTGTTTTTAGGGTCAGAGTATGAATACTCTAGGAATTTGAAGTTTGCCTATAGTGCGGCCTATGTTGCTCCAACGAACATGGGTAACATATTGTATTTATACGGTCAATACTATCTTACACCACAGTTCAAGGTTGGTATACATAAACACGCAAATAATTGGGGATTTAACACAATTTTTGCTCAGAAAGGATTTAATATTTTTTATAAATATTCATACTTAACAGGACTTACAACAGCGTTGAATTCACATACTATTGGCTTATCGTTTGACTTTATTAATGAAAAACAAAAAATTGAAACACCTATATTTTTCCTTAATTAGCGGAATTCTGCTATTATTGAACCCAGGGGAGATCTATGGTCAAGAATTCCCTGAATACTTGCGCTCAAATTATATATCAAAGCCTTTAATCGACACTAAAGGTGATGACTTTGGTCTTGCTCCCATGACAAAGGGCTACTTTGTGTTTTGCTCTAATGGGAGAAGGGGACTAGCGAGAATTTTACGAGAGCCCAAGATTGATCTTTTCTTGTATAATTTGAAGGAAAATGAAATTTCTCTATTTGATAAATCAGGATTGTGCGACCTAGAGGATCACACGAACAATATTGGTTCCGTAAGCTTTACGTCGGATTTAAAAACGCTCTTCATTAGTCGTAACCGCTTTCAGAAAAATTATAATGGAATTGTTCCATTTGAATTGATGCAAGTAGATATTTTAGAAACAACTTCAGAGTGTAGTACACTTCCATTTGTAAATCCTGACTATAGTTATCAGCAGCCATTTTTTGATAGTCGGCAGAGCATTCTTTACTTTATTTCCAATGCTCCTGGCGGGAAAGGAGGGTTTGACGTCTATGCTGCTAAAAGATTTGCCGACCATACATGGAGCCTTCCGGTAAATGTCGAAAGTGTTAATACAAGTGAAGATGAGCTTTTTCCGACAACAGACTTTTTAGGAAATATGTTTTTTTCTCGAAGATCAGAAAATGCTGGGCTAGATATTTATTGCCTCATCAAGGAGAGTACATTTCCTCAAAGGCTTCCTGGCCCATTTAATACTGAAGGGGATGATTTCAATTTTGTTGTCATTGACTCTAAAAACATTGTGATGTCTCGGGTTACTAAAAAGAATAAGAGCTCAGATATTTTATTATTTTCAATATTCTTGTGAAAAAAGCTCTATGAAAAAAGCCCTAATTGTCATATTCCTTTTAGCATTTTTTTCAAATTGCTCTAATGAATACCTTCCAATTAGTAGTCTGAAAATATCGGTTGGTCCGGATGTTAATTTCCCATTGGGTTCAATTGACATGACCCTTGATAATGTAGTAGGGAATCTAGGGATGGATACCCAAAGTGATACTACTGGGTTCTATCTAGAGACAAGGTTGGATTCTGTCGCTACAATTTATGCTGATAGTCTTTTCCCTGAGATTCCTATTGCTGCTATTATTGATTCTTTCCCAATGGGCACTGTGGCACTGCCCCAGTTTCAGCTGCAAAATTCGATGACTTTAAATCAATTTGGTAGCGCAGCTGGCGGAGCTACACAAGTTTTAGTACAAAGTTTGAACGGAACAACTCAGCCATTTCCAGCTTTGGGTCCTTCAAGTGGAGGTACTTATCCTACTCTGGGTAGTTCTCCCGTTTGTGAAGCTTTATTAACAAATGGATCATCTAGTTTGTCAATTACAAATAATTGGCCTGTTCCTGTAACGGTAAACGTCGTGTTATATGATGTGGGAAGTTCAGCCGTAGTTACAAGCTTTCAATTTACGAATGTTCAATCAGGTGCTTCTCAAAGTCAGACAAAGTCACTAGTGGGAAAGACTATTTCTGGAAATTTAGTTTTTGACATCGTTTCAGTAAGTACTCCCGGGTCTTCAGGTGCATCAGTATATATAAATACGGCTGAAGAGATAGTGATGACCATGTCTATGACGGGTCTTGAAGCGGAGTCAGGGAGTGTGTATTTTCCAACTAGTGAACTAAATACAAAGACAGACTATATGAATTTTCCAATGCCTTCTGGAGTTCAGTTATCAAAAATTCTAGTAGAAAGTGCAAATCTAGTATATAAGATCACTAGCCCTATACAGGGTGTCATTACTACTGAATTGACCATGCCTAATTCTAATGATGGTTTCGGTGAGTATTCTGTGCAAATAAATTCTGGCCCGTTATTGGCGGATACTGGAACCATTCTAATGAGTAATGTTGAGTTGGACCTCACAACAAATCCAAATGCATCATACAATAGCTTGGGTTATATTGTGCATTCATTTCTTGCAGATATTAGTAATTGTATAGAATTTGAAGATTCCGAGAATTTGACTTTTGAGTTCTCAATTGAGAAAATGAAGCTAAAAGGATTAGAGGGCTTTCTCGGTCAGTTTTCAATTCAAGATTCGTCAACATTGACAATAGATTCAATCGGTGATTTAAAGTTTGACTATTTAAGTTTTTATGAGCCAGAAATTGATCTAGAGATTACTAACGGGTTAGGGATCCCAATGTTTTTTAGTCTCAACCTTGAAAGTCAAAATCAATTTGGAAAGTTCTTTGAAAGCAATAATGATTTCCCTGTCGAGTATCCCTCGGAGTATATTTTCCCCCTTGACCGGAAGTCCGTAATGGAAATTCGTCCTAAAGCAACCGATCCATTTATTTCATTGCCCAACAATAATTTAAATTTCAAATTCGGGGCCGACATCATTTCTACATTTCAACAGAATCCTTATGAAAACTTCATTTACAAGGGTGAAGACTTGAATGCAAATGTTATTCTTAGACAAAAAAGCAATATCGCATTAAGCCAGCTTGTCATTTCCGATACTATTGACCTTGGTGGCCCTATTGATACATCTGGATTTTCAATATTGGATTCGATGTTTTTAGCTCTATCATATGCAAATAATCTTGGAATGGAAATGGAAACAATACTTGATTTTATGGGTACGGGTGACAGCACAGTCATGACAAAATCAATGTCTTTAATGGATGGTATCGGTGAGCAAAAAGTAGCGCTAAGTAAAGCTGAGATTGGAAACTTATCTCAGGTTTCTCAAATATTAATTGGATTAAAGCTTAGTACTGTTGGTTTGCCGTCCTCAGTAATATTGTTTCCGGAGAGCTCTATTCTTATGAATTTAAGTTTAGGCGCAAAACTAAAGGTTAAGATTATTTAGCACTATGAGAATAAATACTCTTTTAGTTATTTGTCTTATCTGTAATTCTTTTCTTGGGTATGCGCAAAATGCATCTGGCGAGTATTTGTCACCATCGATGCGATCAGGAGCATATGTAGCTTCGGTCGACCTTCCTTCATTTTCATTGGAGATTGGGGTTCTCGACTTTGGTGTGAATTTGAATTTCACAGCTGGTCAGATCTTAAAGGGCGATCAGGCAGAGAATTTGAAGCTTCTTTCTCAGAATCGTGATTATATTGTGTTACGTAACAATCTTAATTCAAACTTATTGGCTTTAACAATCGGTTCTAAGAGCTACCATAGTGTTTTCGGTATCGGCCTAAGGCAAAGAAGTGATTTGAGTATAGACAGAGATTTAGTTCAAATAGCAACATTTGGATTCCCTGTGAATAGCGATGGGAGCTATATAAATGAAAATAATGGTATCAGTGGCTCGGCAGAACTTTGGTCGAGTGTGTTTTATGGGATTTCAAAAAAATTAGCAAAAAATTCAGTTGGATTAAGAGTTAATTATAATAGCCTAATAGTGGGTGGGCAATTAACAACCGATGAATTTAAGTTTAGTCGTATTAGCACAGCTGATACAAACTATATAGGTTTAAAGTATAAGGCAGGATTGCAGATAAAGGGGGCTGAATTCATTCCTCAGTTGATCCTAGGAGATCTTTCTGGCGTGCCTCTGGTGAGCTCAAACGGTAGACTTAGTATTGATTTTGGTTTTGAACAGCAGCTGAAGGCAAATGTACGAGTGGGTGTAAGCTTTAAGGACGTTTGGTTGAATCGCAATTTTGGGAAAATAACTCGTACAATATGGTCCGGTGATGCATCATTTACAGGTGCGGATTATGTTATTGGTGTAGATAGTATGTCAGATGTGGTTAGTGATATCGTCAACTATGACATGAATAGTTTCCTTCCTGATACGAGTCAAGAATCCGGTGAATATTTTATTGGTGCTCCAACTTCAATGAAAGTTTATTTTACTACTCGGTTAAATAGTCAGTCTAAATTAATTCTTTCCAATAATGTTACTTGGCTTCCCAACCGACAAGATTATACCCTAACGGCCTTTGTGTACAATAAACCAAATAAGATACTTCATTTGGGGTATGGCGCTAATTGGTGGATGAACTATAATATAATTGACATTAATTTGGCTGCCAAAATCCTTATTGCTCCCTATACTCGATTATCACTTGGGTTTAATAACCCTCTTAGTATTCCAAGATTTGGCAATGGTATTTCTATCGTTGAAGGATTTTCAGGAGTAAATATATTTTTTGGTTTGAGCTTTGGTAAGTATGTTGAGAAAGATTTTTAGTGTTGCGGTCTTCTGCTGTTTAAGTCTACAGGTGAATTCTCAAATAATCCTTGAGAGGTTAACCTCTTTCAAGGCTAATGACAATTTTGATTATGAAATAAGAGGGTCTCTAAGCGGGAAAATGGATTTGTTCGTTTTAAGAATAACCCCTGATAGCGCAGATGCTTTTGTCGTTTTTATCCGAACTCAGAAAGTTCTCGATGCTTTTTATCGATACCTTACGTGTTTCCGGCGTCGTTGTTTCAAAGATGATCAACCAATTTTTTTTCAAGGTCAAGGTGCTTTAATTTATGATTATTCTTCAAAGGCTTATTTGGATCAAAGTGGAAACTATTACTTTAGTCGGAGAAAACTGCTTGACTTTTTAAAGTCAATGGATAAAAACAAAAAGAAATTGCTATTGCCAAAGAAGTTTCGTAAACGTAAAAAATATTTTTTTCTATAAATTCGATGAACTACAAGTATATCCTCGAGCAATATTATAGCTTGCATACTGTCTCGCTATCCGCGTTAAAAGAAGCTGACGAGTTTAATCGATACCTCTTATTTGTTCTGTCAGAACCTGTGGAGTATCGAAATAAGCATAGCGGCACTTTAAAAATATTATTCAAGGAGTTTAGTTCAAGTAAAGTTTCGTTTGATAATTTCTGGAAAGGTTTACTAGAAATGGAGGTTGCGGAATTGGAAGAACGTGATATTTTCAAATCGAAAATATCTCTTTTAGATAACCCTGTAGATTTAGTTGAGTATCTTCTGAATTTCAGTTTTGACGATTTAAAGATTTTCGTTTATCGAAAATTTTTGCCTAGTTCAAAACTGAAATATGTAGAGTTGGTGGAAAACGCCGAAGGCTATTTTGATAAATACGGCATGCCAAATGTTATTGAGGATTTAAATATTCAAAACACGGGTATGCAGAAACTTCTTTCTGCTGGATATTTCCTACTCAAGAATAAGAATAAGTTGACTTTGCATAAGTCAATAACTAGCGACAAGCTATTTTGTTTGTGGTTATTATTGGTCCTATCGGATAAGGAAGATCCGGTACGAACATATATTATTCGACGTAGCAATGCTGAGAATTATCTTTCGTTTAAGAACTTTGTAAAATCAAAAGGAGGTGTAGCGTGGACATATAAGTACATCAACAGCGAATTAAGTTTTGCTAAATTGGCTCGAGGATGAAAATTTTAAATTACTTTTGAATTAAATAATTTGATATGAAAAATATATTTCTTTGCTTTTTTGTGATCTCATCATTTTCTGTTTTAGGTCAAGCAGCTACTAAATCTGATGATGCTTCAGGACCGGCACTTTCATTAGGTCTAGGCGTCCTTCCTTTTCACCAAGCTTTTGGTGATGATTTTATTTCGATTCCTATAAGATTTTCAGTAGGTGCTGATAATGTTTTCAAGGGATTTGGATTAATGGCTCTCTACGAAAGGGCTTCAGTTAAAGACGGTAAGGTTTTTATTGACAACGATGAATTATCAAAGGATTCATATTCAAGGTTAACATTTGGACCAACCTATAGTATAAATAAGCTACGGATTATGGCGGGAATTGATTTATTTGGCCCTTCGGGTTTCTTTCGTGCCTCTGGTTCTGATAGTGGTGTAGCTGGATCAGGAAGAAAGTTTATCGGAGCTTCTTACAATGTCTTCAAGGGCCTATACGTGGGCTTAGACGCATCGGCATATGGAAGCGTTGGAGTAATGATTAATTATTCTATTCCTTTAGGCTCACTTGAATCTAAATAATCTTTTTTAAGTGCTTAACAACAACGACCTCCATTTAGAGGTCATTGTTATTAAAGGCCAAATCATATATAGGATTACCTCATTAAATAAGTGTTAATCGATAGGTGAACATAGGGCTGGTTTTAAGGCTTTATCTTGAGCCATTAGCTGGGTTCTGTATCGTACCTTTGCAATCCTCTTTAAAAAGACAAACAAGCTATGAATGTTTCTCATAATATTGACTCGAAAAACAATGGTGTACTAACCGTAGAAATTGAGCAGTCAGATTTCGCAGGTAATGTTGAAAAAGCTCTTTTAGATTACCGCAAGCGAGCTAATATTCCTGGGTTTAGGGTTGGGATGGCCCCCCTAGGTATGATTAAAAAGCAATACGAGTCTTCAGTACGAACCGATGAGGTGAATAAGTTACTTCAAGATGGTCTTTTTAATTACTTGGATAGTGAGAAATTAGAAATTCTAGGACAGCCACTTCCTGTTCCAAATACCGTCGATTTTTCTGGATCTAAATTCCAAGTCGAGTTTGAAATAGGTGTAGCTCCTCAATTTATTCTAGATCTCAGCGAGAAAATAAAACTTCCATACCATCAAATCAAGATTGAGCAGAGCACCTTAGACGAGGAGATGTTGAATCTCCAAAATCGTTATGGTAAGATGAGCGAGGTTGAGGAAGTAGGAAAAGACGATGTTTTATTCGGTGACTTTGTTGAAATTGACAAGAAAGGGAATGTTCTGGAAAATGGTTTGGTAAAAGAATCGAGGCTAGGTGTGAAGTCTATTTCTGATAAAAGATTAAAGAAAGAATCACTTCTTATGAAAAAAGGTGATTTTATATCTCTGAGCGCCTCAAAATCATTTGAAGATGGATTTGACTTATTACAAGTTCTTGGTTTAAGTGACGACGAAAAAGGTTCGACAATCGGATTATTTCAGTTGAGGTTAAAGACTATTTACCATGTGGAACCTGCATCAATTGATAAAGATCTTTTTGATAAAGTTTTCGGCCAGGATTCAATATCTACCGAGGCTGATTTTCGTAAAAAAGTTCAAGATGATATAGAGGGTCTTTACAAGAGAGATGCAGATATTCATTTTTTTAATACAGTTACGGATCATCTGATGAAAACTAAAATGAATCTTCCAGAAGATTTCATGAAAAAATGGATTAGTCAACAAGGAGAAAATCCTCCTTCTATGGTTGAGATTAATGATCAATGGGATCAAACCGAAAAAGCAATGCGATGGCAATTAATAGAAGGTAAATTGCAACGCGAACAGCATATTCATGTTGGTAAGGAAGAATTAGTTGCATATGCTGTGAAAATGGTGAAGTCTAGAATGTCTCAATATGGACAAATGATGAGTGATCCGGAAGTTGAAAAGCTAGCAGTGAGTGTGCTCGAGAATCGTGAGCAAGCTGAACAGCTTTCTGAACAGTTACTTCAAGATAAAATGTTGGAGTTTTTTAAAGGTATTTTTTCATTGAAATTAGTTGATATTACATATCCTAATTTCCTTAAATTGGCTCAAAAAGGAAAAAAATAAAAATTATCAGTATGGACTTAGGAAAAGAATTCAGCCGGTTTGCAACTCTTGATAAGGGAATCAATAGTATGCATCTTCAAAATTATGTTGAAAGCTCACTAACCCCCTATATAATTGAAGAACGATCGCTTAATGTTGCTCAAATGGATGTTTTTTCTCGTTTGATGATGGACCGTATAATTTTTTTAGGAACGGGAATTAATGATCAAGTGGCAAACATTGTTCAGGCTCAATTACTCTTTCTTGAGTCTGCAGATAGTAAGAAGGATATTCAAATATATATGAACAGCCCTGGAGGATCTGTTCATGCTGGATTAGGTATCTATGATACGATGCAGGTCGTTAAGCCAGATGTGGCCACGATATGTACGGGAATGGCTGCATCTATGGGTGCTGTTTTACTATGCGCTGGTGCCAAGGGTAAAAGGTCAGCTTTAAAGCATTCTCGAGTCATGATTCATCAGCCAATGGGTGGAGCACAAGGACAAGCGAGTGATATGGAAATCACACTGCAAGAAATTCTTAAGTTAAAAAAAGAGCTCTACGAGATTATTGCAGATCATTCAGGCCAGCCTTTCGATAAGGTGGAATCAGATTCTGATAGAGATTTTTGGATGACGTCTACTGAGGCTAAGGACTACGGTATGATTGATGAAATTTTAGATGGTAAAAAAATAGCTAATGGGTGATGTTTCTCAATGTTCTTTTTGCGGACGTCCTAAGTCAGAAGCAGGGCTTTTAATCGCGGGTTTAGATGCTCATATTTGCGAGTCATGTATCGAACAGGCTCATGAAATCGTTCTCGAGGAAGGAAAAGAAACAGTTATTCGAAAAGAGGAAATTCTTAAGGCACCAAAGCCAAAAGAAATATGTGCGCACTTAGATGAATATGTTATTGGTCAAGAAGACGCTAAGCGGCATTTAAGTGTGGCCGTCTACAACCACTACAAACGTGTTCAAAATGGCAGTGTTGATGATTTTGAAATTGAAAAATCTAATGTAATTCTTGTTGGTGAAACAGGTACAGGTAAAACACTTCTTGCTCGCACTATTGCGAGAATGCTTAATGTTCCTTTCGCAATTGTAGATGCGACGATTTTAACAGAGGCAGGTTATGTAGGTGAAGATGTTGAAAGTATTTTGACTCGACTTCTTCAAGCTGCTGATTATAATGTTCAGGCAGCGGAAAAAGGAATAATATTTATTGATGAAATTGATAAGATTGCCAGAAAGAGTGATAATCCCTCTATAACTAGAGATGTTTCTGGAGAAGGGGTTCAACAAGCTCTTTTAAAATTATTGGAAGGCACAAAAGTTAATGTTCCGCCGAAGGGCGGAAGGAAGCATCCCGACCAGAAATTTGTCGAAGTTGATACAAGAAACATTTTATTCGTTGCCGGCGGAGCATTTGATGGCATTGAACGCCATATTGCTCGGAGATTAAATACTCAAATTGTAGGATACGGCGGGTCAATTTTACGCAGTGACATCGATCCGCAGAATTTCCTTTCTGCAATTGCACCTCAGGACTTAAAGGCTTTTGGATTGATTCCAGAACTCATAGGTAGAATGCCGGTATTAACTTTTCTCGAGCCACTATCTCGAGCAGCTCTTTTGAGAATATTAACGGAACCTAAAAATGCATTAATCAAGCAGTATACTAAGCTATTTGCAATGGATGATATAATTCTTGAGGTCACACCAAAAGCTCTTGAGAGAATTGCAGATAAAGCTCTAGAGTATAAATTAGGTGCAAGAGGATTGCGTTCTATTTGCGAAGCAATACTAACAGACGCTATGTTTGAGTTACCAGAAAAAGTGGTTATTGATGTTGCTCTTGTAGATGAAAAAATTTCTAAAGCCAATAATTTAAAGGCTGCATAAAGAAAGTTAAATACCCTGATCTACGATACGCAAGTATTTAACGAAAGAGAAGCCAACAGCATGCTCGTTATCAATTCCCAGTGCTTCTCGACTTACCTCTACAAAATCATTTCGATAGTCGCATAACCATGTGTCACCTTGGTATTTTTCGTGTACTTCTGTTATTTCTAATTTATCGCAATAATAAATTCCTTCTCTGTAAAGCTGCCCTCCGCCAATAAGAAATATATCATCATGAAGTTTTTGGGCGATATCTATGGCGTCAGCGATACTAGTCGCCACCAAAACACCGTCAAAGTTCCATTTTAGATTTCTCGTTACTACTATATTTGTTCTATTAGGTAGAGGACGTCCTATTGACTCAAAAGTTTTTCGTCCCATAATTATAGGATGACCTGAGGTTAACTTTTTAAACCGTTTTAAGTCTTTTGGTAAATGCCAAAGTAATTGATTGGATCCTCCAATCAATAGATTTTCGTCATGTGCTGCGATTAATGTTAACATCTCTTCTCTACCTTAAACGGCTACTATTCCTGGAATGTGAGGGTGCGGGGAATAGTCATTTAATGATACATCTTTAAATGAAATATTGAACATGTTGGTTTGTTCAGGATTTATACTAATCTGAGGAAGTGGCTTAAATTCTCTTAATATTTGAAGCCTTACTTGGTCTAGGTGGTTTGAGTAGATATGAGCATCTCCTAGGGTATGTATAAATTCTCCAACTTCAAGGTTAAGATCGTGAGCCATGAAATGTAAAAGCAATGCGTAGGATGCTATATTGAAAGGAACACCTAAGAAGATATCAGCACTTCGTTGATATAATTGACAACTTAATTTCCCATTTGCAACGTAAAATTGAAAAAAAGAATGGCAAGGAGGAAGTGCCATCTCATTGATATAACCGGGATTCCATGCCGAGACGATATGGCGTCGAGAATCTGGATTATTGCGCAAATCTTCAAGAACATTTTTCAACTGATCTACTGGTCCTTTCGGTCCTGGCCAGTTTCTCCATTGATGTCCATAAACTGGACCCAGTTGCCCCCAGATATTTGCAAATTTAGAATCTTCCGATATTTTTTTCGCAAATTGACGGATATCTTCTCCATTAAATTCATTTGATGCTTTGTATTTAGCATAAGGCCAGTCGTCCCAAATCCTCACTCCGTTTTGGCATAGATACCTAATATTTGTATCACCATTTATGAACCATATAAGTTCATGTAGTATGCTTTTTAAATGTAATTTTTTTGTCGTAATCAATGGGAAACCTTCCGAAAGATCAAATCGCATTTGATAACCGAAGACTGATAGCGTTCCTGTGCCTGTACGATCTTTTTTCTCAACTCCTTTATCTAGAACATGTTGAATTAGCTGATGGTATGCTTTCATGTGATTAATAAAATATTCCAACTAATATGGCCGTGAAAAGAGAAGCTGTAGTGCCAGCCAAAAGGGCTCTTAATCCTAGTTGACTGAGGTCTTTTCTTCTGCTGGGAGCGAGTGCGCCGATACCACCAATTTGAATCCCTATAGATGCAAAATTGGCAAAACCACATAAAATATATGTCGATAATATTTGTGCTTTTTCTGAACGCAGTTCACCGTTATTCATAAGGCCTTCCATGGATACGTATGCGTAGAATTCATTTAGGACTGTTTTTTCTCCTAGTAGCTGACCAACGGCAGCAGCATCAACCCATGGAACCCCCATTAGCCATGTTAAAGGTGCTAGAGCTAACCCAAATATCGACTGTAGGTTGAATTCTGTGTAACGACCATTTGTAGTAGAACTGAGAAGATCATTGAGGCCAGTCCAACTTCCAATGGCTCCACTAAGAAGTGCATTTACTAATGCTATAAGAGCAGTAAATACCAGTAGCATGACTCCTACATTTACAGCCATTTTTAAACCATCAGCAGTGCCATGGGCGATAGCCTCTAACCAGTTTCCTTGCTTTTCGATTTTGACGTTTGCTGAATCAATAAATTCTTCGGTTTCGGGCATTAGCATTTTAGCTCCAACAATCGCTGCTGGAGCGCTCATTACTGAAGCTGCTAATAAGTGACGAGCAAAAAATATTTGCCGTTCTGGATCATCTCCTCCGAGATAATTGATATAAGCTGCCAAAACTGCTCCGGCTATTGTTGACATTCCTCCTGACATCAGACAGAGTAATTCTGACCGGGTCATTTTAGCTATGTAGGGTTTTACTAGTAAAGGAGCTTCAGTTTGCCCAACAAAAACATTGGCGGCGGCGGATAAACTCTCTGCTCCTGATAGCTTTAAAGTACGCTTCATGAACCAGGCAAAAACATAAACAACCCGTTGCAGGATTCCAAAATGAAATAATAAACTTGTTATTGCGCTAAAAAAAATAATTGTGGGCAAAACTTGAAAGGCAAATATGTAGCCAAAACTATCTACTCGTCCAACCAAATCTCCAAATAGAAATAAACTCCCCTCGCGAGCAAAACCCAATAGAGATACGAAAGCCTTTCCTATAGAATCAAAACCATTGGATATCCAGTCTATCTCGAGTATCAAGAATGCCAGTCCAAATTGAATTAGAAGCCCTTTAACTACCAGCGTCCAAGAAATTGCCTTTCTATTTGAGCTCGCTAACCATAATATGCCTAACAAAAGTGCTAGGCTTAATATTGGTCTTAGAATATCCATTTATTGATATATTATTTTTTATTTAATTCGTCACGAATTTGAGCAGCAAGTTCGTAATCTTCTGACAGAATAGCTTTATTTAATATTCCTTCAAGGTTTTTTTTTGAAATAGCACTAATGTCAGTTAGATTCTTGACTTGAACAGCCTTATCAACAGGCGATACTGACAACTTAGGATCATTAATTGACGAAGTGATTCCAGCTTTGAGAAGAACTTCTCGCGTGGTAAATATTGGACAGTCTGACCTCAGTGCAAGAGCGATCGCATCAGATGGACGAGAATCTATAGTTTGATAGCCTGCTTCATTTTTAAAAATTAAGGAAGCGTAAAAGACACCATCTTGAAGATCCTTTATTTGTACTTCTTCTAATTTAATATGATGTTTTTCGAGGACCGATTGAAAAAGATCGTGTGTCATCGGTCTTGGCGGTTTAGTCATTTTATCTAGTGCTATTGCTATACTTTGGGCTTCAAATGCACCAATTACAATTGGTATTTTTATTTTGTCGTCAATAGCTTCTAATAATAATGCATAGGCGCCAGATGGTCTCTCGCTGTAGGTTAACCCCTTAACTTCTAAACGTATTTTTTTTTCCATCATTTTTGGAAACTTTTAATCGCTTCAGTTAATCGAGGGACAACATCAAATGCGTCTCCAATGATTCCATAATCCGCTGCCTTGAAAAACGGAGCTTCAGGATCATTATTTATCACGACAATTGTTTTTGATCTACTTACGCCCGCTAAATGTTGAATTGCTCCAGAGATGCCAATAGCGATATATAATTGTGGATTAATCTGTATTCCAGTTTGTCCTACGTGTTCACTGTGAGGACGCCAACCGATATCGCTAACTGGCTTAGAGCATGCTGTTCCAGCATTTAGGACCTCCGCTAACTCAGTTATAATACCCCAATTTTCAGGCCCCTTCATACCCCTTCCTGCAGAAACAACTCGTTCAGCTTCAGGTAGAGGGACATTACCTGATTCATTTTGTGATTCACCAAAAATTGTTTTCCCTTTGGAGATAATATTTCTGACTTCAATTATAGATTCAATATCTTCTAATGATATTATTCCAATACTATTAGGTACTATTCCAAGAATTGTACAATTAGATTTGCTCGAGCATTTTTCAATTCCTTTAGAAGAAAATGCACTTCTATGAACGTTAATGGGCTCATAGTTAACAGGTAGTTCGGTTACATTAGAGATAGCAGAAGAGCTTAGCAGGGATGACATCACACCAATTAATGATTTCCCATTGGCGGTTCCATTTACTATTATCAATTTTCCATTGAACTCTTTTGCAATATCAGATAAGACTGTTGCAAAAGAAAATGGCTCAAATTGTTCAATTCCTTGAATATGTATAATTCGGTCTGCACCATGATTTCCAAGATCGGCTAGATGAGAATCACATTCTCCAAAAACTACCGCAATGGCCTCAGTTCCTATTTCTTTTGAGCATCTAGCACCATAATTAACTGCTTCAAATGTTGTTTTTTTAAATTTTTTATTCCAAGTTTCTGCGTAGATAATTACCATCATTATATAACTTTAGATTCTTCATTTAATAGTCTAACTAACTCCTCTATATTTTCTGAAGAGATTATTTTTACCGCTTTTTTCTCCGGTGGAGCTGAAAAGGAAATTGACTCACTAAGAGATTTCGCGCCACTCAATTCGATAACTTTCAAGGTCTTGCTGCGGGCAGTCATAATTCCTCGCATATTTGGTATTCGAAGCTCTTTTTCCTCTACAAGTCCTTTTTTTCCTGCTATTATAATTGGCAGGTTTGCACTTGCAGTTTCTTTACCTCCATCTGTTTCTCTTACAGTATTTGCAACATTATCATTTATCTCAAGCCCGATACAAGCGTTAATAAAAGGAAGATTCAAGTTTGCCGCAAGCGCACCTGGAACTATGCCACCATTATAGTCAATGGACTCTTGACCACATATTATTAAGTCAAATTCATTTTCTTTAATGAAAAAAGCTAATTCTTGTGAAGTCTGTATTCCATCATTCGGCACTCCATCAAGTCGATATGCATCGTCAGCACCTATCGCTAGTGCTTTGCGAAGGGTTTGTTCAACATCAGAGTCTCCAAATGTTATCACAGATACAACACCACCGTGCTCTTCCTTGAGCTGCAAGGCTTTAGTTAAGCCAAACTCATCGTATGGGTTGATTACAAATTGAACGCCGTCTTTGTCCAACGAATGTCCGTCTGAAGTAAACTTAATCTTGGATGTTGTGTCGGGAACATGGCTAATGCAAACTAATATTTTCATGGTAACTCTTTAAACTTATCGGATAATATAAAGGAATCGTTACAAAAATACATCGGAAGTGCTTATTTTTGCGGTCCTTAATGAACAAAAGATATGCGTGAAATTCAATTTCGTGAAGCGGTAGCTGAAGCCATGAGCGAGGAAATGCGTAAGGATGAGACTATTATCCTTCTGGGAGAGGAGGTTGCTGAATATAACGGAGCGTATAAAGCATCTAAAGGAATGTTAGATGAATTTGGTTCTAAAAGAGTAATTGATACACCTATTTCAGAACTTGGATTCGCAGGAATTGCAGTTGGTGCAGCTATGAACGGCCTTCGTCCAATTGTTGAATTTATGACATTTAATTTCTCAATGGTAGCCATAGATCAAATTATTAGTAATGCTGCCAAGCTAAGACAAATGTCAGGTGGCCAATTAAGTGTTCCCATTGTCTTTCGTGGACCTACTGCCTCTGCCGGTCAATTAGGGGCTACTCATAGTCAAGCTTTTGAAAGTTGGTATGCGAACTGTCCGGGCTTGAAAGTTGTTGTTCCATCTAATGTTTATGATGCGAAAGGTCTTTTAAAATCCTCAATTCAAGATGATGACCCAGTTCTTTTTATGGAGTCTGAGCAAATGTATGGGGATAAAGGACAAGTTCCCGAAGAAGAATACACAATACCTATAGGTGTTGCAGACATTAAGCGTTCAGGAAAACATGTTACTGTGGTTAGTTTTGGAAAAATCATAAAAATTGCTCTCGATGCGGCAGATGAGCTCTCTGAAGAGGGAATTGAAGTCGAGGTGATTGATTTGCGAACAGTTCGACCTTTAGATTATGATTCAGTGATACAATCCGTGAAAAAGACTAATCGTTTAGTTTGTCTTGAGGAGGCTTGGCCATTAGGAAGTATATCGACAGAATTGACTTATATGGTGCAGAAAAAGGCATTTGATTATTTAGATTCCCCAATAATTAGATTGACTACGGCAGATACTCCCGCAGCCTATGCTCCAACTTTAATGGAAGCATTTCTTCCAAATAAGAAACAGTTAATTAAGGCAATACGAGAAGTTCTTTAAGAGGAAAGAAATAATATTTAATAAGAGATAAACCGGTTTAATCGAAATAAATTAATAATCATGAATAATCAATCTGTAGAAATAATCATCCCGTTTTTAGGACTAATTGGTCTTGTCGTAATGATATTTAAGGCAATATGGGTTAGTAAGCAAGATCAAGGCGATGCAAACATGATAGAGTTGGCAGGTCATATATCTAGGGGTGCCCTAGCTTTTTTAAAGGCAGAGTGGAAAGTTCTTGGAGTTTTTGTTGTTTTTGCAGGTGGACTTCTAGCGTGGTCTGCTGAATTGGAAAAAGTTGCAGAGCATACAGATTGGGTAATTGCTATAGCATTTTTAATTGGCGCTGTTTTCTCAGCTTTTGCCGGATGGATTGGTATGAATATAGCTACAAAAGCTAATGTTAGAACAACTCAAGCCGCAAGGACATCTCTAGCACAAGCTTTGAAGGTTTCATTTACCGGAGGAACGGTAATGGGGTTAGGTGTTGCTGGTCTTGCTGTTCTGGGACTAAGCACACTCTATATTTTATTTACAGGAATGTATGACAACATGCAGCAGGCCCTAGAAGTCCTTGCGGGATTCTCTCTTGGTGCAGAATCTATTGCTTTATTTGCTCGAGTTGGTGGAGGTATTTTCACAAAAGCCGCCGACGTCGGGGCTGATTTAGTTGGTAAAGTTGAGGCAGGAATTCCAGAAGACGATCCAAGAAATCCAGCAACTATTGCTGACAATGTGGGAGATAATGTGGGCGATGTAGCAGGAATGGGTGCGGATTTATTTGGTTCATATGTGGCAACTATGTTAGCAACTATGGTTTTAGGCCGGGAAGTTATTTCAGATGACAACTTTGGAGGTAATGCCCCTATTTTACTCCCAATGCTAATTGCTGGATTAGGAATCATATACTCTATTGTAGGAACACTATTTGTTCGAATTAAAAATGATTCATCAAGTGTTATGCGGGCGATGAATTTTGGTAATTGGAGTTCAATGATATTAACTGCGATTTCGAGTTACTTCGTTATACAATGGATGCTCCCTGAAATCATGACTTTTGAAAGAGGCGATGTTATTAGAGAGATTTCTCAAATGGATGTTTTTTGGGCTATCATACTAGGTTTGGTTGTTGGAACATTAATGAGTCTGGTGACGGAATACTATACATCAATGGGTCGTCGACCTGTAAATAGCATCATTCAGCAAAGTTCAACAGGTCACGGAACAAATGTTATCGGAGGGTTGGCTATTGGAATGGAATCTACAGTTCTTCCAATAATCATTTTAGCGGCAGGTATATATGGTTCTTTTGAATTAGCAGGCCTTTATGGAGTGGCAATTGCTGCTGCTGGAATGATGTCGACAACCGCCATGCAGTTGGCTATTGACGCATTTGGCCCAATCGCAGATAATGCAGGGGGAATCGCTGAGATGAGTGGACTGCCAAGTGAAGTCAGAGAGCGCACAGATAATTTAGATGCTGTTGGAAACACAACAGCTGCCACTGGTAAAGGGTTTGCCATTGCTTCAGCAGCACTTACCGCATTGGCATTGTTTGCAGCGTATGTTGGGTTAGCGGGAATAACGAGCATTGATATTTACAAAGCAGATGTATTAGCCATGCTTTTTGTCGGAGCCATGATACCATTCTTCTTTAGTTCGTTAGCAATATCAGCTGTTGGAAAAGCAGCCATGGAAATGGTTCGTGAAGTTCGCAGACAGTTCAAAGAAATTCCTGGAATAATGGAAGGTACAGGGAAGCCTGAATATGAAAAATGCATTGAAATATCAACTGCAGCATCGATTCGTGAGATGGTTGCTCCAGGGGCTTTGGCACTATTGTCCCCTGTTGTTGTTGGTTTTGCGTTTGGACCGGAAGCATTAGGAGGATTGTTAGCAGGAATAACTGTTAGTGGTGTTCTTATGGGGATGTTTCAAAATAATGCAGGCGGCGCATGGGATAATGCTAAGAAGTCTTTTGAGAAAGGTGTAGAGATTGATGGAAAAATGGAATACAAAGGTTCGGAGGCTCATAAGGCATCTGTTACAGGGGATACTGTTGGAGATCCTTTTAAGGACACTTCTGGACCCTCAATGAATATTCTAATCAAGCTAACCTCAATTGTTGCTTTAATCATTGCTCCATTTATTTCGGTAGTAGATGCTTCTGAACAGAGTTCTCATTCACCTGAAGTAGTAATAGAGCATCATGTATGTTCTTCAGAATGTGAAAAAGAAAATTCAGAGTGTCCACATCACAGCTGAAGCTTCAGAAAATTTAATACAATAAAAAAACCCGCACTTATTGCGGGTTTTTTATTGTAATGAGAAATGTTTAATTCGTCTTAACTATTTAACTCTGAATCAATTTTTGAAATAATCTTACCCAAGTCCTCTGCATTCTCACTGAAATCATTATTATCCACATTAATAATTAGCAATTTCCCTTTATCGTATCCTTTTACCCAATCTTCATATCTAGTATTTAGACGCTTTAGGTAATCAAGACGAATGGAATTCTCATATGGTCTTCCTCTCTTTTTTATTTGATCAACTAATGTTGGTACTGAGGCATTTAGATAAATTAATAAATCGGGAGGATTTATAAATTCTTCCATTAAATCAAATAGTTTCATGTAGGCATCAAAATCTCTTGATGACATTAGCCCCATATCATGAAGGTTAGGTGCGAATATCGTGCTATCCTCATAAATAGTTCTATCCTGAATGACTGTCTTACTACCCTTTCGGATATCGTGTATTTGCCTAAATCGACTATTAAGAAAAAATATTTGCAAGTTGAATGACCAGCGCATCATATCTCCATAAAAGTCATCTAAATAAGGGTTCTGTTCAACTTCTTCGTAATGAGCATCCCAACCATAATGTTTGGAGAGTAATGTCGTAAGGGTTGTTTTTCCTGAGCCGATATTTCCGGCAATAGCAATATGCATGATCTAATTTACGTTTTGGAGAGCTTAAATTTAAGGATTTCTTCTATATTTTTCCTATCGTTTGATAAACGTGGAATTTTATTTTGACCACCAAGCTTGCTTTTGGATTTTAGCCAATTATGAAATATGTCTTTTTCTGCTTTTATTATTATCGGCATTCTAAGAATTAAATTATTATATCTTTTTGCTTCGTAATCAGAATTAAGGTTTTTTAATTCATTATCAAGAACTTCTGCAAATTCTATATAACTACTGGGTTCAATAGAAAATTCAATTAACCATTGATGTGCTCCGTTTTCTTTTCTATTCATGAATAGTGGAGCAGCAGTATAATCAATAATTTCAGCATGTGTTTTTTTTGCGGCTTTAGAAATTGCTTGATCAGCAGTTTCTATCATAAGCTCTTCCCCAAAAGCATTTATAAAATGTCGTGTGCGTCCCGTAAGTTTTATTCGATAGGGATTCAATGAAGTAAACCGGATAGTATCCCCAAGAATATACCTCCACAACCCACCATTAGTGCTTATTATCAAAACATAATCAGTTGCTTCAGTTACCTTTTCAAGGTTAATTGTTTTAGATATTCGTCCATTAAAACTATTTAACGGGATGAATTCATAAAATATGCCATGGTCTAGCATAAGAAGCATTCCTGATTTTTCAAGGCGGTCTTGAATCGCAAAAAACCCTTCAGAGGCATTATAAGTTTCTAAAAGTTGACAGTCTTTCGGAAGGATCTTTTGAAAACTGTCAGAATACGGAGTATAACTCACACCGCCATGACAAAAAAGCTCAAGTTTGGGCCATATTGAACTCAGAGAATCACTGCCATGTATTGAAAGCACTCTTCTTATTAGGACAAGCATCCAGGAGGGAACACCGAAAAGCGAAGTTATATTTTGATTTATAACTTGGCGAGATATTTTCTCTACTTTTTCTTCCCAATCTTCAAGTAGAGCGATATCATTTGTAGGCGTTGACCTCCATTCTGCCCAGAATGGTAGGTTCTGTATCATTATCGCAGAAAGATCACCGGAATAAGAGACATCCTTAAGATTATTAATCTTGCTTGACCCGCCTAGACGCAATGATAAGCCATCAAACAATTCACTTTGAGGACATTGACTTGTATAAATAGCGAGTAAATCTTTGCCAATAGATAGATGACACTCATCAAGTGATTCTCGACTGACCGGTATAAACTTACTTTTAGAATTTGTTGTTCCACTACTTTTAGCGAACCACTGAATAGGTCCATCCCAAATTACATTTTGTTCCCCTTTCATGGTTCTTTCTATCCACGGAGTAAAGGATTCATAATTGACAATTGGAAGAGCATCTTGATATTCTTCAAATGACATTTCTTTATGAATACTATGTTTTTTTCCGTAATCGGTTTTCTCCAAATGTGATAAAAGATTTCTTAAAACTCGCTGTTGAGATGTATGCGGCTCCTTTTTCATTAAATCAATGCCGGCGATTCTACTTTTTAAGCGCCATTTAATTAAATCTGTAATAGGGGAAAAAGCCATAGGTTTAGTGTAAGTACCTTTGAAATATAAAGTTAATCAAATACTATGTTCGCAGAAGGCCCCACATGTAAGTTGCTTAATGCTCTAAAATCTCCTGTTCAGGTATACGCCGAAGTGGGAGAGCATGTTCTGCATTTAAATTCACTAATAGGCAAATCATTATTTCTAAAATCAACAGGGATAGCTGTTTGTAAATCCTGCTTAAAAAAATTTGAAGATCTTTTCAGAATGGGGTGTTGTAAAAAATGTTTTTTTGAGAGCCCATTAGCAGGAGACTCGATTTTACGTCCAGAGCTAAGTACAGCTCATCTGGGGATTGAAGATCGCAATTTAGAACATGAAAAATTATTTCAATTACAACCTCATGTTGTGTATTTGGCAGAGGCTGGCCACATAAAGGTCGGTGTGACCAGGCTTGATCAGATTAACAATCGATGGATGGACCAAGGTGCGCGGCGTGCTATAGTAATAGCGCAAACAAGTAATCGTTTCGAAGCAGGATTAATTGAAGTAGAGTTAAAGAGATTTTATTCGGACAAAACAAATTGGAGAAAAATGTTATCTAATGAAATAGATGGAAGAGATCTTGAGAAAGAAGCAATCAAGTCGCAAGATTTTTTTCCAGATCATTTGAGGAAATATTTTAAATCTAACGGTAAAGAACAAGAAATTTTGTTTGATTGCAGTTTTTTTGACAAAAAAATATCTAGTGTGATTTTAAAAGGAAAAAGTGAAATAGAAGGAGAACTATTTGGTCTTCGGGGACAGTATTTACTTTTTGCCGATGGTCGTGTAATAAATATTAGAAGTCATGAGGGACAGATTTTATTTTGGAAATATTGATGATTTTTTTCAATCTTCTAGTATCTCAGAAACTTGAAACTTTAACTTAAAAAGCCAGGAGCCTAAATACATAATTGGTGTATCAAATAGTGCGCACAGCACTTTGAATAACCATCCGTCTAAAATCATTTTCCCGATACTCCCTAAGGACTCTGTATCAATGAAAATAACACCAATTACCATTGTGGTATCTATTAATTGAGATATGATAGTTGAGAAATTGTTTCTCAACCATAGGTGGTTGCCTTTTGTGAGCTTTTTCCAAAAATGGAATATGCGCACATCTACTAATTGCGCAAATAGGTATGCTGCCATTGACGCAAGGATAACACGCTGCGAATTTCCAAACAATAAATTATAAGAATTATCGGATACTGGAGAGTTATCTATGGCAGTAAATTGTGCTCCTAGCCATATTACAAACAGCACAAAGATTAAAGCTATAAGTCCTCCAAGAATAACATAATTTGTTCTCCTGCGCCCATAAAATTCTGAAAGAAAGTCAGTTATTAGAAAAGTGATTGGGTAGGGGAGGACTCCTGCAGATATGATAAAAGTATAAAAACCTAAATCTAGAGTTATGAATTTATTCGCTATTAGATTGCAAACAACCAAAGAGGCGATAAAAAGCCCTGCCAAAATAACATAAATAAGAAAAGCAGAGCGGTTTTGTTTGACATTTAATCTGGAGTCCATTAGAAGCTTTTCAAAGTTTAAAATCCATAAGTCTCATCTGAGCGCCATTTAATTCTTCGAGTGTCTCTATTTGCTTTTCTAAATCTTTTAAAAATAAACTTTTCGAGGAAAAAAACATTTTACTTGATTTTACTTGTAACATATTTAAAGCTTCTTGTAAAGGATCTTTTTGGGTTGGGAAGAACACTAATCTTGCAGGCTTTTCAAAGCCCGATTGTACATCTTTGATTACATCCATAAGGCCCCCAAATTCATCGATTAATCCGATCTTAAGAGCATCACTACCGGAATAAACATGACCTTTTGCAAGGCTATCTACTTGGTTTAAATCAATCTTTCGGCCTTCACTAACAACAGATTTAAATCTGTCATATGTATGATTAACATTGTTTTGTAATACAGCCATAACTTCAGGACTGGGCTCGTTATCAATAGTTATCAAATTACTTAAAGGATGTGTACCAACTGACTGCGTCTTGATTCCAAGTTTATTGTGCATTAGTTCTTCTGCGCTAAACATAAGCCCAAAAACCCCAATTGATCCAGTAATAGTCATCGGAGAAGCATAAATCTTTTTACAAGGAGCTGCTATATAGTATCCGCCAGAAGCAGCCACATCACCCATACTTACATAAACAGGCTTTTCGTTAGCCAACAGTGATATATTTCGCCAAATCATATCACTTGCCAGAGCAGACCCTCCTGGTGAGTTGATGCGCAAAATAACGGCTTCTATTCTCTTGTCTTTTCTGATTGCCTCGATTGCCTCATTCATTCCTCCATCAGTTATTGATCCATCATTACCGCCGCTTCCATCTTTAATTTCACCTTCTGCTACTAATACTGCAATCTTGTGCAGTCCAGATGGCTCTTTAAGCGACTTTTTGTATTGAGAAATTTCAATTATTTGATCATCGTTAATTTTATGTGAAAGAATACCTTCGAGAAATTTTTTTATACTGTCAGGGTAAAGATTTTGGCTCACGAGACCATATTTTAAAGCTATTTCTGCTTGCACGAGAGGTTCAGAATCCAGTACTTTATCCCAATGAGATTCCTTTGATAGTTTTGGTATAGATTCAAAAATATCTTTTTCTATGGTTGACCAGAGAGAATTCAGTCGAGCAGAAGTTTGTTCGCGATTTGCGCTGGACATTTTATTTGTAATGAATGGTTCTCCTGCACTTTTGTAAATATTGTCATTTCCTCGAATCAAGTGAGCTTTCACTCCCAATTTATCAAAGGCATCTTTCCAGTATATAGGTGAGCTGCTGAGGCCACTTATTTCTAAAATCCCTTGAGGCGCTATTATGATTTCGCTACAAACAGATGCTAGATAATAGGCTTTCTGGGTATATATTTTTCCTGAGGAAATAATAGTTTTGCCTTTATTTTTAAATGCTTTTAACGCATTTCTTAATTCCTGAAGGCTCGCATAGCCAGTTTCAAATAATCCAATATTTAACCAAATTGCATCTATTTTTGGATCAAGTGTCGCGGCATCGATGGAAACTAATATATCTGTTAATGAAAGACTTTGTGGTTGATCTAAAAGTTGAGAAAAAAATTGAATTGTTGCATTTGGCCTATCTTCAATAACTCCATCAAGATTGATTTGTAATGTACTATTATTTAATATTTCTATTTCACTTGAGGAAGAGCTAGCGGCTATACCTATGCTAAGAGATACAAGAAAAATAAATATGATGCCAGCGATGACTCCTAAAAAGCTTGAAAAGAATATCTTCATGGAAAAGATGAATTTAATTAAATAAAAATTATGGACGGGAAGATACGGTCTACTGATCAAAGAAACCGCGTTTTAATCTTATTGGGAAGTAATTTAGAAGATCCAATTTCTGTAATCAAGGCTGTAATAAATGATTTAAATAAACTAGCTCCTCTTGTGAAAAAAGGGAGTCTTTATCGATCAAAATCATGGGGCTTTGAAGGAGAGGATTTCTTGAATCAAATGATAGAGGTTAAATGGGAATTTCCACTTTGTGACTTGATGACTTGTTTATTAGATATTGAGAGAAAAAATGGTAGAATTAGAAATAAAAAATTGCAAGATTATGAAAATAGAGTAATTGATATAGATATTATTCTGTGGTCTGAAGGAGAATATTTATCTCCGAATCTGGAGGTTCCGCATCCGAGGATGCTAAAAAGACGATTTGTACTCATTCCGCTGGCTGAATATTGGTCTGATTGGACTCACCCTAATAGTAAATCTAGTATCGTTTCATTACTGGCTTCTTGTAGCGATGAAAATTTGGTACATTTGCATAAATAAATTACAAAAAAAACGATGAAATACGTAATCCTAGGAGTTCTATCCATAGCGTTTGTTTCCTGCGCTCAAATTAAGGAACTTGAAGATGCTGTAGGAACGCTTAAAAGCGATTTGGCAAAAGTTCAAATTGATAATGATGGCGATGGCGTTTCAGACGTATTTGACTTAGAGTCAAATACCCCAAAAGGAGCCTTAGTAGACGGATCTGGAAGGGCATTGGATCTTGACGGTGATGGAGTTCGCCATGAACTAGATACAGACCCATTCACTCAAAGAGGCGCACGTGTTGATGCTTCAGGTCGTGAAATAGATACTGATGGAGACGGAGTTCTTGATTCGAAAGATCAAGAGAAAAACACTCCTGCTGGAGCACTTGTAAACTTTCAAGGAAGAAAAATCGAAGGAACATTGAGCAATAAGGTAGCTGAAGCTTTTATACCTGAGATGTATTTCTCAACTAATTCGGCAAGTCTTTCACCAGGTGACGAGGTTAAGTTAGCTACAGTTGCAAAAATGATGAAAGCCAACCCTAGTATTCGTTTGTGTGTTGTAGGCCACACCGATAAAACTGGTTCTGAACGAGTAAATCTTAAGGTTGGCGAACGCCGGGCGAAATCAGTAGTAAGATCCTTGACTACCACTTTTCAACTGTCTCAAGCACGTTTTGAGATTAAGACAATGGGTGAAGGTGATTTGCTCAGCACAAAAAATGTTCACAATCGCAGAGTTGAATTTCAATTTATAAAATAAATGTTTTTATAATTTTGGTATAAAAAAGAGGATGTTTAATCCTCTTTTTTATACCAAAATTTATTTTCCTTTATTTGAAATCAAGTCGATATTTGCGAGTCGCTTCCCATAATACTGATCCTCCACAAACGCTTACATTTAAACTATGCTTCATTCCAAATTGAGGTACTTCAATTGCTCCGTCGCATAAGCTAAGAGTTCTTTCCTCGATGCCATTTACCTCATTCCCGAAAACTAAGGCGATTCCATTCTCCGGGTATGGCATATTCTCAAGAGACTGAGCTCCCTGCACTTGTTCTACAGCTAAAATTAAGTAACCTTTTTTGCGTGCTTCCTTAATTGAATCGGTTGTATTATCAAAGCCTAACCACGGTACAGAATCAGTTGCTCCAAGTGCAACTTTGTCTAGTTGCTTGTGTGGAGGTTTAGCGCAATACCCGCAAAGGGATATTCCTGCAAGTCCGAAAGCATCGGCTGTTCGGAAAAAACTGCCGACATTGTGTGCGCTGCGTATATTTTCTAAAATGACCCAAACTGGAGTTTTATAGGTCTTAGGGTAAGACTCAGGATTTAAACGATTAAGCTCAGAAGTACTTCTTTTTCTCATAATAAAATTCGTCTTTTGAACAGTTGCGGTCGTTGATTAGATGACGTCTTATCTTAGCAAAGATAAGACTGTTAAAGAGATAGAAATATGTTAAAATCTTCCTCAGAAACACCGTTAATGCGTCAATATAATGCTCTAAAAGTAGAGCAGCCAGAGGCTATATTATTATTTCGAGTTGGTGATTTTTATGAAACGTTTGGTGCGGATGCAGTAAAAACATCTAAGGCTCTTGGAATTACATTAACAAAACGAAGTAATGGCGCAGCATCAGCAATAGAACTTGCTGGATTCCCACATCATTCGATAGATACTTATATGCCTCGCCTTGTAAATGAAGGATTTAAGGTTGCTGTATGTGAACAATTGGAAGATCCTAGATCGGTAAAAGGAATTGTAAAAAGAGGTATTACGGAGGTAATTACCCCAGGAATTTCACATTCAGAATTTTTTTTAAAGAGCAATTCAAATAACTATATAGCTTCATTGCATATCGATGATAAAGAAGGGGGAATTGCTCTATTAGATGTTTCAACTGGAGAATTTCTTGTTGCGCAAGGTTCACATATTGAAATTGATAAATGGATTCAAAGTTTTCAGCCTAAAGAATTAGTCTACAATAGAAGGCAGAGATCTCCTTTAATTACAAAATTTTTGGGCACCAGAACACCTTCAAGTATAGAGGACTGGATTTTTCAATCGGATTATGCTAAAGAAAAAATCAACAATCATTTTAAAACAAAAAATGTAAAAGGTTTTGGACTCGAAGATGCCCCATTAGCAATAATAGCTGCTGGAGCCTTGTTGCATTACTTGGATCAATCCCAGTATAATCAAAAATCTCATATAATAGCGATTCAACGGCTTAGATCATCTTCTCATCTTTGGATGGATAGGTTTACTATGAATAATTTAGAGTTGTTTCAAACACCTCATAATATAGGTTCCTCATTACTGGATGTTTTAGATTTCTGCTTAACTCCTATGGGTGGACGCGCTCTAAGAAGATGGCTTGTGTTGCCAATGACAAATATTCAACTTATCAAGCAGCGTCAAGATGCAGTTTCATCCGCTATTCACTTAAATGAAACTAAGACAAAAATCGAAGAATGTCTTAAGTTGATTTCAGATATCGAGCGTTTGAGTACAAGGTTATCTACCAGTAGAATTGGCCCTAGGGAGTTAAAACGAGTTGCTGAAAGTCTTTCTCAAGTAGAGAATATTGGTGAATTGTTAAATGGTGAGACTCCTTGGATGCCTTATCTAGAAATGTTAGATCCTTTATTTGAATTATCCAAAGTAATTAATAAAACCTTAAGCGATGACCTGCCTCTACTGGTGTCTAAAGGTGGAATTATTCGCGAAGGCTTCAATAGAGAATTAGATAATTATCGAAATTTGAAGGACGACTCCAAAAAAGTTTTGGAGGCTATATTGGAAAGAGAAACAAAAAACAGCGAAATTCAAGGGCTCAAAATTAATTTTAATTCTGTTTTTGGGTATTATCTAGAAGTTAGGAATTCTCAAAAAGATAAAGTGCCGGCATCATGGATTAGAAAGCAAACATTGGTAAATGCAGAGCGATATATAACAGAAGAACTTAAGACATTAGAAGTAGAAATTTTAAATGCTGAAATTGAAGTGAGTGCACTTGAGGCTAAACTATATTCTGATTTAGTTAGTAAGGCGCAGGTTTACGTTCCTCAATTACTAAGTACTGCGAAATGTATTGCATCTATAGATGTATTATTCTGCTTTGCGAAGTTGGCTATTAAATACTCGTGGACTGTCCCAATTTGGAATGATAGCCACCAATATTCTGTAACACAAGGAAGGCATCCAGTTATAGAAAAAACCCTTCCTGAGGGGGAGTACTATGTGCCAAATGATGTGCTATTAAATTCTTCTACGGAACAAATATGGCTTATCACTGGCCCAAATATGAGCGGAAAGTCTGCCCTTTTGCGGCAGACAGCATTAATTTCAATCCTTGGTCAAATGGGGAGTTTTGTTCCTGCGGAGTCAGCGAACCTAACTATTTTTGATCGACTCTTCGTAAGAGTAGGAGCTAGTGACAACCTAAGCGAGGGTGAGTCAACTTTTATGGTAGAAATGTCGGAAACCGCTAGTATTCTAAACAGTTTATCGGATAGAAGTTTAGTACTTCTCGATGAGATTGGTAGGGGTACAGCAACGTATGATGGATTGAGTATTGCCCAATCAATAACTGAATATTTACACTCACACCCATTTAGACCCCTGACACTATTTGCAACACATTATCACGAGCTTTCCTCTCTGGAAATAACTTGTAATAGGGTCCGAAATAGGCATGTTTCGGTGCTTGAAGAAAATGGTGAAATTTTGTTTCTGAGGAAGTTACAACCAGGTGGATCTAACCACAGCTTTGGAATCTATGTCGCTAAGATGGCTGGGATGCCTTTAACCGTTGTTCTAAGGGCTCAGGATTTATTGGCAGAATTGGAGGTGTTGCATGGAAATTCTGAAAAGTCAACCAAGGAGACAGATGAATCTTCAAATGATCATCAATTGTCGATAGTTCAATGGGTTAGTCCAGAGATTGAAGCCTTAAAGGCCGAGCTCGAAGAAGTCGATCCTAACGCCATTTCTCCGATCGATGCTCTTCTTCTTATTCAACGATGGAAAACCTTATTAGATAAAGGTTAATATTTTCAATTTATATTGTTGATAAGGAGAGATTTCTTTCTATTTTTGTCGCCCAAATGCGAAAGTAGCTCAGTTGGTAGAGCACGACCTTGCCAAGGTCGGGGTCGCGGGTTCGAATCCCGTCTTTCGCTCAAAAAAAAGGCCAGCATAGTTGCTGGCCTTTTTTTTTGAGAACTACTTTCTATTCAAAGAAAATAAAAATGCCGGTCAATTTTGACTGTCATTTAATTCTATTGCTGTACAACTAAGCGCAAAGTCTTTTCCCCTTGCGAAGTTTGAATCTGGACTAAGAATATTCCATTATGGAATTTCTCTGTATCAATTAATAAAATAGATTTTTCTGTTTCGTTGAAATAAACATTTTGACCAAGTGTATTGATGACTCGTACAATCTTAGTGCCGACTATCGGGATATGAAGATTTACTGAACCTGATGCTGGATTTGGGAAAAGCTTAATTTTTACGAGTTCATCATGAGGTAAACTATAAGGAAAAGCTTCATCTCCCGGTGATCCGATATCACCTCCAGTAGATACATATGCTCCTCTAATCCCTGCAACAGAATTACCTAAGTAAGAGCAGTTGGTATCAAATTCAACTGAGGACCCAGCTATTGATGATAGATAGTCTGCTCGACAAATCTCGATAGGACTTGCGGAGGTGTCATAAAGGGCGACAGCATCTGAAGTCGAACTTAAACTTGGAAAAGCGCCATTTACTAACTCATCGGATGCAATTATCTGAACAGCTGCATTTGATATTCCCCACGCTCCTCTGAAGTCACCCTTATTCGCTGACATCCCTTTCCAAACTACTACTGAATTTCCGGGTTGCAGTGTCGTATTTGTAAATACGGAAGTTCCGGGGGTGTAACTATTGTCATCCCACGAAAATCCCGATAAATCTATAGCTGTATTTCCATAATTGTGTATTTCAAACCAGTCTTCACTAATGGTTACGTTAGGATCGTTTGATCCTGACATGATTTCAGTTATTGCCAGGTCATATGAAGTAGGTGTTGGGAAAATAACATCTTCTTTTTGACGGGGCAGCATTTGATAGCCGCCAGTATAAGGGCTACTCATATCAAATTGACCACCAATTCCAATTATATTGAAAACACCTGTTGGGCAAGGTTCATTGAAAAGAGTAACATCTGCGTCAATTCTTAAGGCTATGGTGTTAATCCCATCGAAGACATCAACATTAAAACCTGATCCAGCATTTGTCCATTGGGTTGGATCTACAACAGTAACATTATTAACTCTAAGGAGGTTGCTTTCTGTTGTTTCATCGAGACTTGTTATTACCGTTGGACTTGGAATTCCAGCACCTGTCGAAATAATTGAAATCGAATCTGCACCTACCTGAGCTAGTCCATTGAATTGACCGATACTCCCTACGACACGAATAACATCTCCCTCTGTTACTGTGTATCCATGGGATGAGGTAGATGGCGAAAACACACCAAAACCAACAGTGCCATCATGAATTGTAAATGCAACGTTTCCTGTAGAAGCAGACTGTGTATTTACACCGATGACGGTTCCTATGACCTTGCAGTAAACTCCTAGTGAATCTGATACTCCGTCTGAATCTTGGCCCTTAATTTGAGGTATTGTATAAGTTGGGATGGGTGTATCATCATCATTAATAGTGAATCGCATGCTGTCAATTACACCAATTGTTAAGCCACTCCCGACAGATTGAATAATAAAATCAGCATATTCAGTACCTTCATTAATGGCGTCATCAATTACTGTAATTGCAATGCTAATAGTGTCACTATTGGCTGGAATATTGATCATTGTTCCTGTAGAAGAAATATTAGGATTAATGGTAGCGTCAGTTCCAACTATAAAGCCACTTCCAGGAGAAACTCTGACAT
Source organism: Owenweeksia sp. TMED14 (assembly GCA_949529985.1). GTDB lineage: Bacteria > Bacteroidota > Bacteroidia > Flavobacteriales > Schleiferiaceae > TMED14. Next base: position 105,547 of record CATIRS010000032.1, on the reverse strand, counting down.
TTACAGAAGAGACATTAGTTAATGTAGGCTGGATATATAGATCAATGAATGTTGCAATATTTCCTTCAAGGACTTGAGATGAAGAACTAGTAAAGCGAATGCTCGGGCTAGTAGGGCCTCCTCCTCCTCCAGAGCAACTACTGGCATGAGCCCCAATAAAGGACCATGTATTTTGCGGATAAACATCCCATTCTAATGCTCCAGTTGTCCAATCAGTTGAACCACCAGTTACATTTGACATTCTTACTAAAGTATGATTGGCTGTTGATCCGGAGCCTACTGCCCAGCTACTTCCGGGGTCAACTCCAGGAACTCCGAGAACATCAATAGTGTCAGTTCCATCAAATAAGATGAGAGCATCATCACCATTAAAATGAACTATTGAAGGGTAAGATAATATTGTATCTGAAGCAGCCTGAATTAGAGTATCTGCTTGATTTGTACAAACAAGATAAACATCACCGGAAGCAATAGACGCATTACTTGTAAATGTATTGGTGTATGATCCTCCATTGCCGCTTAGATAAACAGTGTATCCTGAGAGTGAAATCGCGCTGGAGGTTGGATTATAAATTTCTACGTACTTATGATTTGATGATCCTTCACCGTATTCACTGAAGAAAAGATCTGAACATACCCCTGGAAGAGGGCCACTTCCTCCACCAGTCACGCATGAATTGCTATGTGACCCGATGTATGAAAATGTATTAGATGCATAAATATCCCATTCTGAAGCACCAATGGACCAATCAAGCTGCCCACTTGTTACTGGGCTTTTTCGAACTAAAGTATGGTTGGCTGTTGAGCCTGAATCAACAGTCCAGTCAGATCCAGGATCTATTCCCACAACACCTATTATATCAATAGTGTCTGTATTATTAAATAGAACTATTGCGTCATCTCCGTTGAAATAAGTGATAGCTGAAGTAGTATCTGCTTGGGCTAAAATATTAGGGTCTGCACTTGGGTTGACAATTACATAAACATCTCCTGACGCTAGATTATGATTTGGGAGAGATAGCCCGTTAGTAATAGTAGTATTACCATTATTGTAAGCATTAATCGAATAGTTGCTCAGATTAATTGTAGTTGCTGTTGGATTATATATTTCAATCGCTTTGTTACTACCTGAACCTTCAATGTATTCAGAAATAAATAAATCTGAACATGGACCAGGATTGACTGTAATAGATCCGATCATTGATGATGAATGAGGGTCACAATGATAGTTATAAACTCCAGTTCCTGAAAAGGAATGTGCGTAAACCCATGTTCCTCCTATGGCGCTACCTGACCCAAAACTTGCCGGATTAGTTGGAAAAATTGACTGGTTACCATTGACATTATGAGTTCCATTAACCTGAGTCCAGGTAACAGTATCTCCTTGGTTTATAGACAATGATGACGGAGAAAATGACATATTAGTCACCGAAACATTATGATTCGTCGCAAAAGCTGATAATGATAGAATAGATAGTAATAAAGAGTATAAGTTTTTCATAATATATTGAATATTTCTAAAGAGTAAAAGTAAGGGATCTTAAATGGTTTTTATGAATAGATTTATTATTAAAATTTAATTTTTGAGATAACTTTATTACTCAAAATCAAGCGTGCATTTGAATCTTGTTATTCTACCATTTCCAGCATCCACAACATATAGTATTTTCTTCCAGTAAGCTACTGCCTCAGGCTGATTAAATTGCATCGGTCCATCTCCTGTTCCTCCAAAGGAAACCTGAACATACTTTTTTTCTCCACTTGCTGGTGGGGGTGGTATGCCTTCTAATCCACTTGCAGTGAATTGATATAATGAATCCTTCTCGCTGTCTACAACAAATAGATATCTACTTGCATCTCCAGCCATCGCAATTGATATCGGAGATATAAAACGATTTGGTTCATTTATGGAATGAACCGATAGGCTTGTATCATTTGGGTAGATTCTGGGGATATAGTCCGCTCCAAAATCAGTTTCTTCAAACTGTATATTCTGGATTTGAAGCACCTGGTTTTCATCAATGCTACTATACCAGAAGTCATCACCTTCACTTGCCGTATACTGTGGGGGTTGAGCTAAAGAAACCAAACCACTTGGAGTTTTAAAATAGTTTGTGTAAAGTCCAGACGAAGTGCTAACAGATACCGGGGAAATGTAATTGTCTTTGTTGTCAAATAAAATTACAGCATCATCAGGCCCTTGGTTTGCATTATTTACACTTGGTCCTGATCGACTAGCATAGTAGCGATTATTTTTTTCTGAATTAGTATTTGCTAAAACTGCTACTTGAGTAAATTTGACTTGAGCATCTGAAGTAGAAAATGTGTTTTTAAAATAAAAAGGATGAATAACCTTTTTGATTATCTGAGCATTCTGGAGGTTATAATCCCCATTATTCTGCAGTTGCTGAATTCGATAAATACAACTGAGACTATAGGCAACTCCATTTATAGTTGTATCATGAGATCCTATAGCTAAAAGGTCAAAACGTCGATCTTGCCGAACATGCTTCACGCCCGGTATAGTTAGTCTCCCCTGTTCTACTCCAGATTCATTAAGGCAAATTATTTCCTCAGTGGCAGCATCGACAACATAAAAGAGTTCATCAAACCCAACACAAAAATCACTGGGGTGAATGAATCCGGTAAATGGAGGTTGAATTGGTACATATGCAATATCCCTGATTGCATAATTTGGAACTTCTATGAACCCTAAATCAGTCTTTGTGCCTAGATAACCTTCGCAACCTGTTAATATAATTCCTAATGAAATTAAATTGAGCAATTTCAATGTTTTCATGATTTTTTTCGTTTTGGAATGAATGCTAAACCAATTGTATTTCTCCATCCCATCCTATCTGTTCTTTGCACAGCAAAATCAAAATGCATTGCATAACCACCTAACTTTATTTCCCATCCTAATCCACCTACAGGCCATGACTGACCTAGCTCATTTATTCTGTACCCCATTCTGATCGCAAAATCCTTTGATGCAAAGAACTCAGCTCCTATTCGATAATTTTCTGCGTTATCATTTGGATGTACTAATTGAGTAGATATTCTTAACGACTTGTTCTCCCTTTCCCAGGGAATAAGACTTAATCCCATGGAAAACTCTGTAGGAAGTGTATTTGATTCTAGCCCTTGAATATTAGTCCTATTGAATGAAACAGCTTGATATGTTCCCTTAAGACTTGATGATGTTCCAAAATTTCTGAGTAAAACTGCAAAACGCAGATTATTTATATCTGTAGTATACAGAAAGCCTACATCAGCAGCTGCTGAAATTGAGCTATATGATCCGGATTGGCTGCCAGTGGTATAAGATTCTCCGATGGATTTTAGTGTTACTCCTAATTGAAATTGTTCTGTAAGCTGCTTTGAATATGCTAATCCTGCGCTCGTTTGCGATGAATAAAGTTTATATCCAGTTCCTTCAGGTCGAAATTCAGTCCTTTCAGAATAAGAAGGTGATTGAATACGATTAATTACGATCCCCCATGATGAAACTTTTTTTTCGTTTGGTATTACCGCAAAAAAACCAAGTTGTTTAATACCTCCTCCTAATTGTAAGTGACTCATTGAAAAAGACGAATAATTTAATGAGGCTAAGCCTGCGGGGTTTTGAGCAGCGGAGTAAGGGTCTCCAGGAAGCGCCACAGACGCGCCGGCCATTCCTGCAGACCGAACATTTAAGTCGTTTTTTAAGAATGTAAATGCAGATTGTCCTGCACGCTCTCCTCCATAGGATGGCAATAGTTGTCCATTTGAGAGAATAGAGTTCACGATGACTGTAATGACTAAAATCTTCTTCATATTTTGAAGGTTAAGCCATATAAAATTTGTCTTGGCGATTGATATCGAGCTGGGTTTCTTGGATCTAATCCGCTCTCTTGAGGTCCATTATACTCAGGCCGAGGGTCTCGCCACTCATTTGGAACATCATCTCCAAAAACGTATGCCTTTCCAGTAATTGGATTTATTATTTGAGAGTTTAATCGATTAAAAATATTTTTAATCTCTAATGAAAGAGTAACTCCCTTATTGCGTTTCCCGACTAGTAGAGTATAACTCCATTTTGAATCCCAATTAAACCAAGGCGCAGCTAATTTTGAAAGGTACTGTTCTATTAAAGGTCTGTATTGCGGACGACCTAGATCATTTGTTCCGATATATTCATATGGTGTATACCTGTAACCCGAAGAACCATTAAATTGTAAATATGCATTAAGCCCTTTCAACGATGAATTATTTATTTTTAAACTTGAATCTGGGCTAAAGAAAATTCCCAAATTTGTATTCCAAGGACGATCCCAGGCTAGAAAGTTTTCTCTTGTCAAAGAAACTTCTCCATTTTGTTCAATTTGAAGTGATGACTCTCTAGCAGAGTTGGATTTGCCACGAGCAACTTGTAAACTTAAATTACCAAATAATCTAAGATGCTTTCCAAGCCGATAATCAAGGCCTAACTCTATGCCTTGAATTTTAGCATAATCTTGGTTAATGTACATTGTTTTGCTTACAGGTCTGCCAGTTTGATCATTGACAATAACTCTTCTAGAAACTATGTAATCAAAACGATTATTGTTGAATGCACTTGCAGTGAAGGCTATATCTCTTGTAATGGCAGATTTGTAACCTACTTCATAGGATACATTGACTTCGGGATCTAAATCTGGATTCCCTAAAAAGCTTAAAAAGCTTCTATCCTGGTAGACGGGGTCTAATCCAGCATATACAAATCGGGGATGCGGTAATCTCATACTATGACCATAATTGAAATAAAGAACATTATTTGGAGTTACGGGAAATGAAACATTAATTCTCGGTAAGAGTCTAGCTTTCCATCTTAATCCTCCTATTATTAAAGTTTTTTCTAAATAGTTATTTCTTATTTCATCTATTACTGGGGCATCTATATTGGAAATAGCTTGATCAGCAAATTTCCCTGGAGCCCAATAATTTAATCTTAAACCAAGACTTGCTTGAATTCCTTTATAATTAATTTTATCTTCAAAGAATGCGCCACCTTTTTGAGGCTGAACTCTCCAAATATCGTTAGATGATCCAATGCTAATGGATGGCGTAGTTAAACTATCATTAACAATAATAGGAGCTCCCACCCATGGTCGAACAACATCTATCCATTGGTAAGCATTAATTTGATGTTCCCAACCGAAAACTATTTGCTGAATTCCATCATCTGGATAATAATTCATTTTAGCTCTAATGGTATACTCTTCTGCATAGTGATCATGCCATGTTGAGGAAATGCCACCATTATTAACTAGACCGTTTCCAGGTTGGATATAATATATCCCTGAAGGGTCATATGGGTTAAATATGCCTAATGGATATGACGCTATATTATCTTCATCTAAAAGTGCATCTAATGTCTCTGATCTGAAAGGTCTTCCATTTGCATCTGCTCTAAGATTTGTAAACATTCTACCCGCACTTGCAGTGAGCCCCCAATGTGGATTAAATATGTGAGTGAAATTTAGAGCAGTTAAATTGCTGTGATGAGTATAGGTAGTGGCATTGTCTAAATTTAAACTCCTTCTATATTGATACCCGGGAGCTAGAATAGCATCGAAGCCAACAATTTGAAGAGTCCGTGAGTTTTGATTAATATTAAGCGAGTGTTGATTTGTTACTGTTAACTTTGTTCCTGAATGTATTTGCCATCTTATTTTTGCCGTGTGAGTCCACGAATTTCGTTGCCGTGGTGACCATTTTCCGGTATTCTTTTTAAAAAGACTTGAATATAATTGATCTGCAACATTTGGGAAATAATCATCGGTTAGATTCATTGTTGCCGCATTAAATACGGTTATTTTTTTTTCTGTGTAAGGAATTGGGAATGAGATATTTATTTCAGCTTGATCTGTATTGAAGCTTGAAGACGAACGAGAGCCTGAATTAGGCCTGATAGATAAATAGTCTCGATTTAATCGTCCAGAAACTTCTAGGTGCTCTCCTCCTTCACGAATTTTTGTAGAAATAACCCCTGAAGAGCCACCTCCAAACTCTGCTGAAGCCCCTCCCGTTGTGACTTGAATACTCTGAATAGCTGATGACTGAACTTGAACACCAAATCCTGTTCCAGCAAGAGGGTCCTGGGCTGAGATTCCATCTACTAAGTATTCTGTTTCATATACTCGTGCTCCTCTAATTTGAATGCCATCATTTGTTTTGGCAATGCCAGCTTGGAGAGATATAACTTCTTGTACATCTCGAACACCCATTTGGCTAATATCATCTCTATTAATTGACCGTTGGCTTTTTGCAGATTCTAAATCTACCTGTGACTTTTGACCAATTACGGTTACAGTTTGCAGGACATCTACGGAGGAAGAGATCTTTATGTCAAGAAGCTTTATTTCACCTTTTTTTAATCTTACACCATTTATTATTTGGGTTCCGTAGCCGATAAATTGAACTTTTACTGAGAAGTCTCCAACTGGAATTTTAGAAATAATATAATTACCGTCATAGTCAGAAACTGATGCGATATAGGTGCCAATAAGTGTGATCCCTACATTTGGAAGTGGTTCACCTGTTTTACTATCTGTTACTAAGCCTTTTAACGTGCCAAGGCTTTGAGCCCATGCAGAAGTTGCGCTAAAAAAAATAACTATTAATAATGCAACCCTACCAGGCAAAATCATACACTAAAATTTGTTCAAGTAAATTTTTCATCGCAAGATCACTTCCCGCAACTCGATGTAGCTCTATGGAAAAAAAAACTTCATTAATGTTATTAGGGTTACCTAGATACTTTCTTCTTACACCCACTATGTTATCTCCTTGCCACCCGCTAAGTTTAGACAATTGGGCACGATAAAAAGGTTCAGCATCTGCTGATGGGTTAAGGGGGCTGATTCCTATGAGTATACTTGATGGATGCAAATCAGGATAATTTCCACTTACTTGTGAAATTATAGCGCTGTCAGGAATAAGACGAACTTGGCCAGTTGAACTCACGATTCCATTCATAGGAAATGATCCTAAGTAGGGTAATAAATTTGTTGACGGGCCAAAAGAAGTACTTGTTAAAAGTTTTCCTCCAATTGAGCAGTATTGCTGAAATGCGAGAGCCATGTGAGCTAATAATGGTTGAGTAAGACCTGTTAATGGATCTAATGCATTATCAGAATTTGTCATGGCCATAACTATTGGGAATTGGTTAATGATATGTCTAAAAGTAGGATTCCAATAGTGTGGGCGAGATTCTCCATTATTTGCGTTTAAGTCAAGTAAGTCAATACTAATTGGAATTTCAGACAACCACCCTAAATATTCTGTCGTTATTGTTGTTGTTTGACCAGAAATGAAAAGAATATTTGAACTTGGTCTAACTATTCCAACGGGCGATGCACTATCTATAATACTTGTTGACCCAGCTATATCTGAAACTCTTATTTGAAAAAAATTTGCACTATCTAAACTGATTCCATCTATATCTACAATTGAAGGTTGGCTAGAATTTCCATAAAACAGAGATGCTTTGGTTATACTACTAATATCATTATTTAATACAAATGTTAATTGATTTTGATTTGGATCTATACTCCTCCATGAACCCTTATTAAATCGAATTTCAGCACTACTTATTGTTTTATTTCCATCAGGGTCTGTTGCTTCCCAATTGTAGGTGACAACTCCAATGTTGAGTCCGGCACTTTGGGTTGATTTATTCACCAAAGCTATTGGGGGTGAATTTTTAAGAGGTATTTTTAATGATGCTGGAGTGGGGTCATGTAACCCCTCATTATCTATTGAACGAACTTTTAATGTGATATCTGAGCTGTCTTTACCAGCAGGGATCGAGAATCTAAAAGTACTATCTTGATTCAAGGTTCTAGTCCAGTTGATACTATCTATGGATATATCATACCCAATCACATACCCATCACGATCAGTACCGTACCAGGACATTTCGACAACAGAGTTTAATCTATCTTCTCCAGAGAGATTAATTGCATCGATCGCAAGATGAGTATCTGGCGGTATGTTTTTCCTTGAATTTCCGCGATCACAACTCATTGCAGAAACGATTACTCCAGAAAGTAAAATATAGAGAAGTTTTGAGCGGAAAATGGATTTGTACATAATCATTTTAGTAATTTATCGCGATAATATGATTTTATATACCCTTGATTCTGTTTTGTGTACTAAATGCAATAAATATGTTCCATTAGATAACCATCCAACCGAAACTTGCTCTTTTTCATTTTCTATAACCCCTGAAAGTAATGGTCTTCCCATCATATCTAGGATTTTCCATTTACTATTTTTAGGTCCTTCAAGTGTTAATTCATTTTGAGCTGGATTAGGATAGGCAAGAAAAATAATGTCTGGTTTCCATGTTTCAGCAATTATTCCAATACTGGAAGCAGGCAAATTAGTAGAATCTAAAATGGTGTTTATTCCAATGAAATCGTCATTGTTTCTTGGAAGAACACGATAATTGCTAAAAGCATAAAATAATATTCCATCTAATGCATTCATTTTCATTGTATCGCTGACTGCAATAGGTGACACTTCCATTTGGCCATCAATCGTATCATATCTAAGGTCAGCGACTAATTGGACGAATAATGAACTGAAAGACGTGGCAGACTGTCTTCCTGAGGATACAATAGAACGGTTCCAATATCCAGCACCTATAGAGTTAGAGACAGCATAATCTCCAAACCCTAAATTAGTCTGACTTATAAGAAGATCTTGAGAGTTCGGGTCTTTCAAACGAACCAAACAACCTTCATGTTTCTCCCATGCATATCCATACTTACTTAGGCTATCACTGGGGTTTATAATAGTTGCTATTGGTTGTTGAAGCTGCCCTGTTTTATTTATTGAAGAAACGTTTAATCGGGTCATGCCATAGTATTCTTCAACTGTTCCAGAGACTTGTACCTCTTCATTTCTGAAAAATTGTGTTATGCCTGACCCAACGCACCAAATCCCACTCCAAGGTCCCCCTCCTGAATCTTGGATATATAAAAACCCTAAATCATGTTGCTTAGTGGAGGCTGTAACGATTCCTTTTACTGAAATATTTAACCCTGTGTAAGGGGAATTTCCGTTATTGGCCAATGAATATTGTAAATCTTTGACCAGAAGCCCATTTTGGCGAACAGTATAGTAATCTACATTTGGTTCTAATTGACCAACAGGCGTGGTAGGGTAAAATGAGGCATTGGATTCGTTATCAATTGCTTTAATAAAATATCTAACAAATGTTCCATTCGCAAAGTTTGGAATTATGACTTCGTACTCATCAGTACTTCCTGCAGATAAGGTCATGGATAATTTCCCAAACTGACTTGAATTAAGGCTTGTGTCAGAAGAAAAATATATAAAAACAGAATCTACAGTACCATCAAAGTCGGTTATCGAGCATATTAATTCAACTGACTGATTTGGTGTGGGCACCATAGGGTCTCTTTCAAAATTTGAAATATAAGGAGGTGCATAAGCGATCTGATAGTGACTTGAATCAAAAGGGTTTAATTCATAGCCTCTAGATCCTGAATTCATGAGGCATCCATTGCCGTCATGGCGCACCATTCCCTTCAGGCTGGAATAAAAAGTGCCGGGAACAGGAGTCAGAAATGAACCGGTCGACTGCGGGGAATAAGGATTTACCGTTTGCCATGAAGGGGTTTTTTGAGCAAGAAATCTATCGGATACATTTATTTTATTTCCACTTCCATCCACACAATTGAAGCTAATCCTATTTCCGCCAAACGGAATAACTTCAGTCACAGTAACGTTATTAAACTCAACAAAACTATTTTCCCATTTTTCTCCTGAAGTTAAGATGTTTACCCTGAGAGCATCATTTAATTCGCCGATACTTATTTGAGCAGGCGTTGGGATTGGTCGAGTTCCTATTACTTGAAGACTATTCCCATTTATTGCTTCAATTTGAGTTCCGTTATTATAGTCACTTAAGCGACCAGTAAATTGAATTAAATCTCCAGGTAGTAAATATTCAATATTTGAAAGAGGAAGTAATTGTCCTTGGTTGTTATTATATGCACCCATTATTTCTATTCCTCTAAATGCCCCGGGCAAACCCTGCGCAACTGTGTCAACAATAAAAACAAAAGGGCGGTGTCCCCCTTGAACTGAGCCTGAAGCAACTTCTGAAACATCTCCTGGGACTACAACGATTCCATAAGTCATTACGGTGTCTCCATAATAACTGGAAGTATCATTACAGTTCGCAAGATCTGTTGAACTAACATATTGAAGGTCTGTTATACTGGTATAAGAAATAGTTTGACTTTTCGATGCTATCGAAATACAAGCAAAACAAATTATTAAAAAGAGATTTTTCATAAGGTTTATTTTAATACTGTGAATTGACCTGTAAATAGTTCACCAGAGTCAAGGTTGTAAATAGAGAATAAATATATACCTCTTGAGAGGATTTGGCTTTGATTTGTGAGTAGATCCCAAGCATGTTCGCCACCTGAAAATTTTATGCCATCAGGTGATTCTCCTGCAAAACTTTGAAACCATCTAATATCAGTTCCAACGTAGTCTTGGTCATGGTTAAACTGATCTAAAATGTCACCTGCTGGAGATGTGATAGTAATTTGACAATGTGCAGGTAGGTTTGCAAAAATTATTTTTCTACTTTCTTCTTGAAAATTAGATTGACCTTCCCACGCTGCTCCAGCAAAGTATGGATTTGGATAAACATAGGGAGGGTAGGTTTGCATTGAAATAGACGGAGGTGTTCCAGTAAATGCACGAATATCATTTGCAAGAAAACTTGATTCTAAAGATTCAAGTTTAGTTGCTTCATTACCTTCATCAAATGCGGTGACGGCAATGGCATGCTGCCAGCCATTTGGTAAGTTCTCAATTTCATAATGATAATAATAAGCAATAGTATCGCCAGAAAAATAAATAGGCGAATCTAGCAGTATCTCTTCCATTCCTGTTTCATAAAAAAGTCCATTTCCTCTCAGGTCATATTCTGCTGCTCGAATAAAATCAGCGGATAGATTCTGAGTTCTGGTTACATCGAACCCAAGTTTACTTAAATAAATACGGTATCCTTCAAAGTCAAGTTTTTGAGTTATAGGATCAATACTTTTTTCTGCATTCTTAGACCAGTACAAATCAATTTTATGGTCCCCAGGTATTGCTTTGAATCTTGGAGCATCTGGCGGGCTAGGAAGAATAAATCGAGTTATACTTCCATTTCCATCTTGATCCTCTCCATCATCAAGGATCCCATTAAAATTTATGTCTTCACCATTATAAGCGACTTGAGCCCATTCAGCATTTGCAATAAATCTTTCTTTTTGATTTGCAGTATTTAAAGAATTAGGATTTCCATCTTCACTTTTCTCACCCATTATAAACGCAAAAGCAAGGTTGATTTTGTCTCCAGGCTTAAAGTCATCAAAAGGGCCAACACTCACTAGGTCAGATCGGTTACCACTAGAATTTAGTAACCCTTGAATATCCATTCCAACACCATTTTGGCAATCAGCACTTTGTGGGTCGATCCAACATGGGTTTTTATTCAGCCCATTGGTAAGTTTTGTGTATCTCTGTTGATCAGAGGTCGGGAAGAAGAAAAGAGCTTGTCCAGAATTATTAAAAACCCATGCATTGTAGTGATCTTTAAACTCGCTCTCAATATCTGGGTGATGAAATCCGTATTTATCTTCTGCTCCTAAGAACTTTTGACCAATGTAAGAGTCAGTCATTCCAACGTCTCCAGTCGCATCGAAACAATAGGCCATATTTAAACTATCTAAATAGCCATTTCCACCTTGGTTATAAAATACAGATCCTCCTGACCCAGCAGGAGTGGAATTAATATTTCTTACAACCGTATTGGCCCATAGTCCGATGTGCAAATCATTATACGTGTCGTCACCCGTATTTGTGATCTCAATATTGGCAATCACAAAAAAATCACTAAAACGATAATTCCAATTATACGAGGACAGATTTACACCTAATCCCATTGGGTTTGTATGTCCTGAAATAGGAATTGATGTTCCTGGGATTAATAAGTTTTCATCAGAGAAATTTGAAATAAAATCTTGGTGAGAAATCGCGTGAGATCGGTAATTAGGGTTATCTGTTAAAGATGAAATAACCTCCATTCCACCACTTGAATTGGTAAACTCAAATCCTCCGCGACCGGGGGCATAGCCTTGCGGAGCATCATAGGCACTCGTACTAACTCGTATTGTTCCACTCCCATCTATTCCTCCTATCCAAATGCCACTTTCGAATAGATGTTCAGTTCCCGAACCGGCAGGGTATTCGCCACTTGGCTGTCCACTCCCATCCTTATATCCTCGAAAAGCATTTCCAAATGTCCCAACATTTGTTACCGTCATTCTAACGTTACTAGCGGTAGTTATATTTTCCACAAAGCTTTGTCCATTCATTGCTATGAATGAAAAAATCCCAATTATGGAATATATCCGCCTCATAATGCTAGTCGAACGGTTCGTGTTTGACCTTTTTTATTTTCTATTTTTAATAAAAGTAATCTGGATTTTGAATACTCTAATGGTAAATCAAAACGTGATTGAGTGATTTGCCCTTTGCTAACTAATCGACCTAACATGTCAGTACAAAACCATTTTCCTCCAATTGCAGACTGGCTGACATCTACCCATGAAACTCCATTATGGTCTGTCCAAGTAATTATTGGAATACCGGAATACTCTTTCTTACCTATTTGTAGTCTCTCTATATCTAGTTCTATCGTTACTGGCAGATGATCGGATAGCTCGTAAAGAGCAGTTAAAATATTGCTGGGGACAGAATTATTGGTTGGAGAATTAATAGAATTATTAAAGTGGAGACCATCATTTCCTACTGAAGTTAATGACCCTGAGACATAGCCAATCCCCGATAGTCCAGAAACAACATCATCGTTAAAAAGCCAGTGGTCGAATCGGTCATCTAATCCACCACCAGCAAAACAACTATTATTTGTTGCTCCATTTCTGGTGGATTGGCTATGAAGATTTCTGAAGGCATAATTATTATTCCAATTTCCAGGCTGGTTTTCGGGATCATAAAATCTGATACTCGAAACAGGATGGTTTAGTAGGTTCTGAAAACCAGGTTCTTGACTCTTCTTCATATTTAAATCCCCTGCTAAGAAGTAATTATCTCCGATAGCATGGGAATTTATGTAATACATTATTGCCTCTGTTGCTTTATCTCTATCACTTATGTCAGAGGTTGAAGACCCAGCCTTTAAATGTCCAGAAAAAACGGTAAAAAATATAGTATCGGGGTCAATTGCTAGCAAAGAGTCTCTGTAATAAAACTTACATATATCGATCGACCTGACAAGACTTTGATTATTCACGTCTTTTGAGATGTTCCCTTGACTTTTTAAACCTAAAAATGTTTGATCAAAATAAATACCGTTGACTAGAGAAGAGCCATTTGAAAACAAGTCAGTCTTTTCCCAACGATTTTCTCCGTTTATATTGAGGGCGTGAGTCAGTATTCTATTATGAGCAGCGGAGTTGTAACCATTTATTTCATTACAGACTAGAAGGTGAGGATTTACATAATTTACTATTTCATTTAAATAGCCCTCTTTTAAAATAGGGTTATTGCTCGAAGATGGACAATATGAGGGGAAGTTTCGGTAGTTTAAAATATTATATGCCATCACTTTGAGTCTTATAGGATCTTGTCCGTAAGAGCTCAATGTACACGCCATTATAAAAATAAAAAATGCTGATTTCACACTACTCATTTCATTGACGAAGTTACAGAACCTTTGTCTCTAATGTGCTTATATAATTTAAGAAATGATCATATTCTTAAATTAAGAGTTTAAAACATTAAAACGCTGAAAATATAAAGATTTGAATCTTATCATAAAGACATTTGACACTTGATTTTTTAGCATTGCGAAATTGTGTAATAGAGATGTAACTTCGTTTAAGTCGGTTACGATAATACCCAACAGAGCTTTAACGCAAATTTATTTTGATGAAGAAGACAACAATTCTTTTAGTTGATGATGATCCAGATATCAGGGAGATCATAAGTTTTAATCTTTCTAAGGAAGGGTATAATGTAGAACTAGCAAAAGATGGAGCTCAAGGTGTTGATCTTTGCATCAAGTATAAGCCTGACATAGTACTCATGGATGTTATGATGCCAGGCATGGATGGGATAGAGGCTTGCGAAGCGATTCGAGCAAACTCTGAAGTAAAAGACACGTTAGTGGCTTTTTTGAGCGCAAGAGGTGAAGACTATTCTCAAGTAGCTGGCTTTGATGCAGGTGGGGATGATTATATCACTAAGCCAATTCGTCCTAAAGTTTTAATAAGTAGGATCAAAGCTCTTCTTAGAAGAAATTTAAAATCTCAGGATAATGGTATTCAAGCCCTTGAGCACGGTGATCTAAAAATTGATATTGAAAAATATCAAGTCTCAAGAGGAGAAGTGGTTCTTGAAATGCCGAGAAAAGAGTTTGAGCTTTTGCACCTGCTAGCGAGCAAACCCGGTAAAGTTTTTTCAAGGGACTCAATAATGGATAAAGTTTGGGGAACAGAAGTTATTGTTGGCGGTAGAACTATTGATGTACATATTCGCAAGATTCGCGAAAAAATAGGTGATGATCGAATTAAAACGATTAAGGGTGTCGGTTATAAATTTGAAGTATAGGTCATGTTAGACCGTCCAGAACGGATTGCATTTTTAGTAGCTGTTTTAATTGGCCCTATTGTGTGGTTTAGCCTTCTAGCTATTTTGTTTATAACGCCCTCTTCTTCTAATTTGTTTTTTGAAAAAGGGGGTCTTCCTCTTCTTGAAATATCTCTTTTAAGCGTTTTTGCTTCTACTGCAATTGCATTTTTGGTAGAAGCACTTGTTCGTCAGTTTCTTTTTTCGAGAATACTAAAAATTTATAAAATGATTAGTAATCCTGAAAAACATCAAAAAGGATTACTTAATGACGCCGAGTTTATCGGTAAAGTCGAAATGGAAGTAAAAACGTGGGCTCAAAGTAAGACGACAGAGCTGGTAAATTTGCAGACAAGAGATGATGTCAGAAGAGAGTTTATTGCGAATCTTTCTCATGAGCTAAAGACGCCAGTATTTAATATTCAAAGTTACTTATTAACTCTTATTGATGGTGTTGACGAGGAAAAAACTAATCGGAAATATTTAAAAAAAGCGAATAGAAATGTTGAAAGAATGATTCGCCTGTTAAGAGACATGGATGTTTTAGCTCACCTAGAGTCAAATCAGCTCGTCTTAAATAAAGAAACTTATAATCTCTCGAACCAGATAGATGATGCATTAGAGCAAATGTCTGAGAGAATAGAGCAGTCCAATATTAAAATTATTCGAGACTATGACACCACCTATACTTTCACAGTTTTTGCCGATTTAGAAAGAATGGAACAGGTTTTTCTTAACCTGATTAGCAATTGTATTAAATATTCGAAATCAGAGAATAAGGAGTCATTCATCAAGTTTTCAATCCAAGAGATAGATAATTTAATTTCAGTTGTTATTGAGGATAATGGTATCGGTATTTCTAAAGAAGATATTCAAAGAATATTTGAACGCTTTTATAGAGTTGACCGAAGTAGAACAAGAGCTAATAGGGTGGGTGGAACTGGATTAGGTCTTGCCATTGCTAAGCATATTTTGGAAGCCCATGGACAAATTATTAAGGTGACGTCATCTCTAGGGAATGGCACAGCTTTTTCTATACCAATTGCTAAACCTTAAAATCATTTGTTTTACTAAGGAATGACTTAGTCTTAAATTGCGCCCATGGATCAAGAACTTTCTACTAGAATTGAAGCATTAAGATTAAAATATGCGACTTCAGGTCAAGAGCTACTAGATTTCCTTGATGGATTAATAGAGGCTGATTACATAACCTATTGGGAGTATATCCGATTGGATAGTTTATTAAGTCTTCAGCAGCCAAGGACTTCACATCCTGATGAATCAATCTTTATTGTGTATCATCAGATTACAGAATTGTACTTTAAATTGTGTTTACATGAGCTTCAGCCTAGGGTAAGGAATCCGACTAATAAAATTGAACTGTTAACAGAATCTATTTCCAGGTGTAATAGATATTTCGAAACTTTGGAGCAAAGTTTTGGAGTTATGGTTGAAGGGATGGAAAGAAAACAGTTTTTAAAGTTTAGAATGGCTTTAATTCCTGCGTCTGGATTTCAATCTGCACAATACAGAATGATAGAATTAGCTATTGCCAGACTTAATGATCTTGTCCATATTGATAAAAGGTCTGATTTTGCTGACGAACAAGATATTTCAATTCTATTAAAAGAGATCTATTGGAAACGAGGCGCAACTCTTGAAGACGGGGGTCAAAAGACATTGACACTTCTTCAGTTTGAAAATAAATACGGGAATGAATTTCAACTTCAGGCTACAGAAAATAAAGGATCTACGATATCCGATCAAGCAAAAAAACTTTTTAATGAAGGTCTTCTTAGTGATGAGCTTAGAAAAAGTTTGCGTGAATTAGACCAGCATGTTAATGTCTTATGGCCTTTGCAGCATTACCGATCTGCGGTCAGATACTTGACTAAACAATCTGCTGATGTAAGAGCTACTGGCGGCACTAATTGGCAAAAATATTTACCTCCAAAATTTCAAAAGCGTATATTTTTTCCATTTTTGTGGTCTGAAATAGAGAAAGATGAATGGGGAAAGTCGTTTTACGATTCTTACATAAAGTAATTAGATTATTATAAATTAAGTCATCTTTTTTAGTTGTGATAAATAGATTGCGATCCTTAGCTTTGATTTTCTCTAAAACCGCCTAAGTCAGAGTGAAAAACATTAAACAGCCTATTCGACGATTCATTCCATTGATTATTGGCATTTTCTTATTTTTTGTTTTGTGGATTTTAATAAAATCTTGCGAAACGGACATGCGGTTTGTTGACAGTCTGAAAGTTTCCGAGGAGCCAAGATATTTATATGGACTTTCGTTGGCTGAATATCAGGCTACCCGATATACAGTAGCTAAGGATGAAGCCTTCGGTAGTGTGATGGATGGATTAGGAATCCCATACAGGCGAGTCATGAAATTATTAGATATTTCGAAAGGTATGTTTAATGATCGAAGATGGCGTTTTGGTGATCGATATTGGGTGTTTCGGAAATTAGATACTTCTAGTATTGCTGATTATTTTGTTTACGAGGCAACACCCACAGAATATGTAATCTTTCATCTCCAGGATAGCCTTTCCGTTAAGAAAATAACAAGGCCAACGCATGTTTCAGAGCGCAGCGTCTCTGGCGTTATAGAGAGCTCGTTATATGAAACGTTGTCGGGTAAAAATGTTTCTCCTGCTATTGCTGTTGGCTTGAGTGAAGTATACGCATGGACAATTGATTTCTTTAGAATTCAAAAAGGTGATCGATTTGAAGTTATTTTTGAGGAACGTTATGTTGATGATACATTGTTTGTTGGGACTGGAAGAATTCTGGGAGCTCGATTTGTTCATTTAGGACAAGAATTCTACTCCTTTCATTTCGAAGATAAGAACAGTGGAATTAGAGATTTTTACAGTGAAAAAGGTGAAGGCTTAAAGCGCATGTTTTTAAAGGCTCCCGTGGAATTTGCAAGAATAACATCAAGATACAGTAAGAATAGATTTCACCCCGTTCAAAAAAGATGGAAAGCACATTTAGGAACTGACTATGCTGCTCCAAAAGGAACTCCAATTTTAGCGACAGCCAGCGGAGTGGTTGTCAGCTCTGCATATACCCGTGCAAATGGTAATTACGTTAAAATTCGTCATAATGGAACTTACACAACTCAGTATTTACATATGACTCGAAGAGCAAAAGGAATGCGCAAAGGGATTTATGTCGAACAAGGTCAGGTAATTGGCTACGTAGGAGCTACAGGATTAGCAACAGGCCCTCACGTATGTTATAGGTTTTGGAAGAATGGAAAGCAAGTTGATCCAAGAAAGGAACCTTTAAAGAGGACGGAGCCGTTACCAAGAAATCTATGGAAGGATTTTGAAGCTCAAATAGAACCTGTAAAAAGGCGCTTAGATTCTATAGCGAAATCTTAATATTACTTGACAACGATGTTGACGATTCTTCCTGGAACAATTATAATTTTCTTGATGGACTTTCCATCAATATAATTAGAGGTTTTTTCATGTTTGAGAATAGCTTCCTCAAGTTCATTCCCCTTTTTTTCTCTAGATATATTCATGAAGAATCGTGTTTTTCCATTAAATTGAATTGGATATTGAATTGTTTCTTCTTCAAGATATTTGCTTTCGCAAACTGGAAATTTCTGCCTTGTGACACTTGATTCCCCTCCCAATAAATGCCAGATTTCTTCAGCTAAATGTGGCGCAAATGGTGATAATACCACTGAATATTTACGAAGAGAGTTGATGTTTATTTTTTTTAATGCTGACCATTCATTTACTGCTATCATCATTGCAGATACAGAAGTATTAAATGATAAAGAGTTCATGTCTCGAGTTATTTTGTCAATTAGTTTATGCAGTATTATTTTTTCTTCCAATGTCTCAGTATCAGATCTATCTTTTTTTAGTAATCTAAAAGATTTGCGTAAGAAACCTACAACACCATTTATTCCATTAGTATCCCAAGGTTTAGATTGTTTTATTGGACCAAGAAACATTTCATATAATCTTAAAGCATCTGCTCCATATTTATCGCAGATGGAGTCCGGATTGATAATATTATGTTTCGACTTTGACATTTTTTCTACTTCACGATCTACTATTAAAACCCCATTTTCCAGTTCAAATTTAGAATCTTTGTATTCTGGTAACCAATTCTTAAATCCTACTAAATCAAGCTCATTATGGTCATTCACTAAATTGATATCTACATGAATACGCTGACTTTTCCGGCTATTTAATGAATTACAAGATAAATATGTTTTAGAGTTTTCTAAACGATATATAAATGCCGAATAGCCTTGTATCATCCCTTGATTAATCATTTTTTTAAATGGTTCGGAAAATGGGACGAAACCTCGATCATTTAAAAAGTTGCACCAAAACCTTGAATAGAGTAAGTGACCTGTACTGTGCTCCGACCCGCCCACATAAAGATCAACCTGATTCCAATATTGCATTTTATCTCTATCAGCAAATGTTTTGTCATTTTGAGGATCCATGAAACGTAAAAAATACCATGAACTGGCTGCCCATCCAGGCATAGTTGTGGTCTCAATTGGCCAGCCGTCTTTTGATTCCCAATTTTTTACTCGAGCTAACGGCGGTTCGCCCTCTTTTGTAGGTAAATATGTGTCAATTTCTGGAAGCTCAAGAGGTAATTCAGATGTGCTGATCGGTTCAGGTACGCCGTCACGAAAAATTATTGGAATAGGCTCTCCCCAATACCTTTGACGTCCAAATACAGCATCTCTTAAACGAAATTGGATACGACGCTCTCCCCATTTATTTTTTTCCATGTTTTCGATAGCTAACTTGATTGCATCTTCAATATCGTAGCCATTAAGAAAATTGCTGTTGATGATTTCCCCACTTTTCATCTCAAGGGCTTCAATATTTACATCTCCTCCTTTAATAACTTGTAATACAGGCAAGCGGAAATAATTAGCGAAATCCCAATCTCGACTGTCATGAGCAGGAACAGCCATAATGGCGCCAGTTCCATATCCCATTAAAACATAATCTGAAGTCCAAATAGGCAGCTTCCCTCCGGTAATTGGGTGGTTTGCATATGCTCCAGTGAAAGCTCCAGAGATTGATTTTATATTCGTTTGACGTTCTCTTTCGCTACGTTTCATTGCTTTCATCTGGTAGCTTAATACTTCTGATATTTTTGCTTTTGTTGTTATTTGTTCTAATAGAGGATGTTCAGGCGCAAGAACCAGAAAACTTACTCCGAATATTGTATCCGGTCTAGTTGTGAAAACTTCGATTGGTTTAGTTACTTTATTTAAAGAAAATTTCACAAAAGCACCTTCACTTCTACCTATCCAGTTTTTTTGGGTTTCTTTCATAGACTCAGACCAATCTAAATTTTTCAAGCCATCAATAAGCCTATCACAGTATGCTGATATTCTTAGACTCCATTGCATCATGGATTTCTGCATTACAGCATGACCTCCTCTTACCGAAAGACCATTGTTAACTTCATCATTAGCGAGTACAGTTCCCAATTCAGGACACCAATTAACCATACTTTTTGAACGGAAAGCAAGTCTGAATTGCTGTAAAAAGTCCTCTTTTGAGGATGCGTTCATTTGAGACCATTCATCTGCTGTGCATTCCTTTTTCCCGTGGCGAGCCGCATAAATATTTGCGCTTCCCCCCTTATTAAACTGATCGATTAAGTTTTCAATTGGTTCAGCTTTTTTTGTTGAAGTATTAAAGAAAGAATTAAAAAGTTGAATAAAAATCCATTGACTCCATTTATAATATTTTGGATCGGATGTCCGGACTTCTTGATTCCAGTCAAAACTGAAACCTATCCGATCTAGTTGTTCTCGATATCTAGAAATATTATTTTTTGTAGTGATTGAAGGGTGCTGTCCCGTTTGAATCGCATATTGCTCAGCGGGAAGCCCAAACGAATCATAGCCCATGGGATGAAGAACATTAAATCCTTTATGCCTTTTAAATCGAGCTAAGATGTCCGACGCTATATAGCCAAGAGGGTGTCCGACATGAAGTCCTGCGCCCGATGGGTATGGAAACATATCTAGAACATAGTATTTTGGTAATTCTGAAGGGTAGGCGGAACTGTATGTGTTGTTAGTTCGCCAATAGGCTTGCCATTTAGCTTCTATCTCGGAGGGGATGTATTCCATAACAACAAAAGTAGCATCTTCAGATTTAGTTAACATAGATAATAACCTTTTAAGTAGTTAGATTTGTGGAATGGGCAGATCGAATCGTGAAGAACAGTTTAATAGGCGTCGACTCCGCTATTCTTATTTCTCTGTAATAGTTAGTATTGGTTTAGTTTTATTTGTGCTAGGTGTCATGTTAACCTTGTTGCATCAGGCGCGAAATCTCACTGACGAATTAAAAGAGAATTTCACTTTTACATTATTTCTAGAACCAAGTACTTCTGAATCAAGTCGTGAAGTATTTTTGAAAAATTGGGCGATGTCTCCAGAAATTAGGGAAATTGTTTTTGTCAGCAAAGAGGATGCGGCAAAACAATTTCAAGCTGAGTTGGGAGAGGAGTTTGTAGATTTTCTAGGAATTAATCCTTTGAGTGATGCCTTAGATCTTAAGCTTTATTCATCTTTTGTCAGTCCTAAAGTTTTGAAAGATTTAGAGATTCGACTAAGAAAAGAATCAATAGTGGAAGATATGGTGTATGACCGTGATTTAATTTCTGCAATTCATAACAATATTGGAAGAATTACTATCGCTATGATTATTTCTGCTATTGTTCTTCTATTAGTTTCAATAGCGTTGATAAACAGCTCAATACGCTTGGCTATTTATTCTAGGCGATTTACGATAAAAACAATGCAGCTTGTTGGAGCAACAAAATCCTTCATACACAAGCCTTTTTTCTACCAAGGGCTTAATCTTGGATTTGTTGGTGGGGCATTTTCTGCCGCCTTACTTGCTATATTGTTTCAATTACTCAGATATTCTTATCCCGAGCTAAAGACTTCTTTGAATTGGACATTATGGGCTCAGGAGGCTTTTCTTCTTTCTATTTTAGGCTTGATTATAGCAGCGGGATCTACTGCTGTCTCTGTTAAAAAATATCTTGCTCTCAACACAAATCAACTTTATGAATAAATTAAAATTATGAAAGAAAACAAATTCTTATTAAAGCGGGAAAACTATATTTTATTTACAATCGGATTAGTATTTATTGTAGTTGGTTTTATCCTGATGTCAGGAGGAGGTTCTGAAAATTCTGAAATATATAACTCGGAATTATTCAATTCTAGACGAATAATATGGGCGCCACTGTTAGTTGTTATCGGTTTTGTAGTGGAGATTTTTGCGATTCTCCGTCGGCCTAAGTCTTAATTAATGGAGCTAATACAAGCTATTATTTTAGGGATAATTCAAGGTATTACAGAGTTTTTGCCGGTTAGTTCAAGTGGTCATTTAGAATTATTTCGAGTTATTCTAGGGACAAAAATTGATGCTGCATCAAGCATGATTTTCATGGTAACTGTTCATGCTGCTACTGCATTGGCGACTATTGTTATTTTTCGACATGATATCAAATTAATACTTATTAATTCTGTAAAAGGAAATAATGAAGAGCGTAATTTTTCATTTGCGATAATAATTTCGATGATTCCAGCAGCATTAGTTGGTTTGTTTTTTGATGATTTAATAGAAACTTTGTTCTCTGGAAATATTCTTTTGGTGGGATCAATGCTAATTATTACTGGGGTTCTTTTACTTTTTGCTGATAGAGCAAAAAAAAGCAAAACAAAGTTGACATTTTTAGGTGCTTTAATCATTGGCATATCGCAAGCTATTGCCATCTTACCAGGTGTTTCTCGTTCAGGAGCAACGATTTCAACGTCTGTATTATTAGGTATTGATAGACAAGAAGCTGCTAGATTTAGTTTCTTGATGGTTGTGCCGCTAATTATGGGGAAAATGATTCTTGACATAAATGATTTATCCGCTATGCCAATGTTTTCAAGCAGCAATCAATTAATTGTTTTAGCAGTTGGATTTTTCTCAGCTTTTTTTACCGGGCTATGGGCTTGTAGATTTATGATTTTATTAGTTAAACGTGCAAGGTTAAAAGGTTTTGCAGCCTATTGCATGTCAATTGGTATTCTTGCTTCTTTATGGGCAATAATTTCATGATCCCACATAATGTTGATTCTCTTCATTCGGGTTGGGTTTTCTCAGTTGATAAACCTTTAGGTTGGACGAGTTTTGATGTTGTAGCAAAACTCAGGAATACAATTAGAATTCGTTATGGTGTGAAGGTTAAAATTGGACATGCAGGGACTTTGGATCCCCTAGCATCCGGTGTTTTGGTTATTTGCGCAGGGAAAGCAACTAAAACGATTAATGATTGGGTTGAGACCCCAAAAAAATATAGAGCGACTTTATCTTTTGGCGCAACAACTGAGAGTTATGATTCAGAGACTAAAATAAATAGTACAGGTATCCCCGTCCCATTATTTACAAAAGAGATTTCAACTTTAATTGAATCTTCTTTTTTAGGAACAATAAGTCAAGTTCCTCCAATTTATAGTGCTGTCAAGGTCAATGGTAAAAGGGCATATAAACATGCCAGAAACGGGATCTTAGTTGAAATGCCAGAGAGAAAAGTCACGATACACAGTTTAGAGTGGATAAGTACTATTGGTAATTCTTGGGAAGTTGAAGTTAGCTGCTCAAAGGGAACCTACATAAGGTCATTGGCAAATGACATAGGGCAATTTTTAGGCTGTGGCGCATATTTAAGTTCGTTAATTAGGACTGCTGTAGGTAGTCATTTATTAGCTGATTCAAAATCACTCGATGAATGGATAACTCTTCTGGGAGGGGATTAGGGAGTTAATATTTTTTTTTCGAAAAAATATTTATGTCTTTTATGACAAAAGACTTGACAACGCTATGTTCAAAAGGGTATATTTGCGGCTTATGGCAAAAATGAAACTTTCACACTTTGCATACGATTTACCAGAGAGTCAAATCGCGCAATATCCTGCTGATTATCGAGACGACTCACGAATGATGGTAGTCCACAAGGATACAGGGAATATTGAGCACAAGTATTTTAAGGATCTTGTTGACTATTTTAATCCAGGGGATTTAATGGTGATGAACAATACCAAAGTTTTCCCTGCACGAATGTGGGGAAATAAAGAAAAAACAGGAGCTTTAATTGAGGTTTTTTTACTTCGTGAATTAAATGCTGAGAGTCGACTTTGGGATGTGCTAGTGGATCCTGCACGAAAAATTCGAATTGGTAATAAACTATACTTTGGAGATGACGATACTTTAGTCGCAGAAGTGATAGACAATACTACCTCGCGAGGGAGAACATTACGCTTTTTATTTGATGGGTCCTATGAAGAGTTTCGTCAAAAATTAAAGGAAATGGGAGAAACACCTTTGCCGAATTACATCAAGCGACCACTTGAGCCAGAAGATTCCGAGAGGTATCAAAGTATTTTCGCTAAAGTGGAAGGTGCTGTTGCTGCTCCTGTTGCCTCATTGCACTACTCAAAGCATCTTTTAAAGCGTATGGAGATTAAAGGAGTAGAAACCGCTGAGATTACTATGCATGTTGGTTTAGGCACTTTTAGGTTAGTAGAAGTTGAAGATCTTTCAAAACATAAAATGGAATCTGAACAATTTTGGCTTTACCCAGAAACAGCAGAGGCAATCAATCGTACAAAGAATAATAAGAATAGAATTTGCGCTGTTGGGACATCTGTAGTTAGGTCAATGGAAAGCTCTATGATTACCGATAGTAGAGTAAAGCCTACTGAGGGATGGACAAGTAAGTTCTTATTTCCTCCTTATAAATTTTCCATTGCTGACTCTCTAATTACTAATTTTCATGGTCCTCAAAGTACTATGCTGATGCTAACGAGTGCATTCATGGGCCACGACCTTACTATGAAAGTTTACAAGACGGCAGTAAAGGAGAAGTATCGATTCTTATGCTATGGCGATGCGCTTTTAATTGTTTAAATATATCCTTTTAAAGAATTTAGTCTAAGTCCCTAATTCGAAAATCGAAAAAGGTAACTGAGCTTAAAACCTAGAAGGACTCCTAGCGTTGGATACTCCATAGGGTTTATATCAATACCGACGATTAGATCACCAGTAACTGGATCTATAATATAATTCATTGATAGTCTATCCCATGTTATATGACGTTGAGATACGCCGACATAAAAGTCTAACAAGATTCTTTCGGAGGTTCTTACTTGATATCCCAATACCAAGCCAATGTCCACGAAAAGTTTAGTTGCTTTTTGATTAAATCCGTCTTGTTTAATTATTTTAGAAAAAGGGCGATATGCGTAATCCACTCCGATATAAATACCATTGTTAAAAGCGTTCCCTTCGGGGAATACTTTTAACATTGCGTTGTGGCTGAGACTTAAACTGGAATTTAGATCAGTCGAATAAAAATCATCAGTAGCGTATAATATTTGATCCATATAGTTATTTGTAGTAATTCCTAAACCAGTTTCAATAGTAATAAATGGGCTTACTTTGTATTCATATCCAACTGGAAACTCTCCGATGAAAAAAGGTAAAAAATTGTATTTTACACAATGATGATATTTTTCTTTAGCACTCGACCTGCTTTCGAAGGAATTATAAGTGCTTGACTTATTATAAAAGGCTTCTTTTTCTACATTTCTTTTTTTTATAATAACCTCTTGAGCAGCGACTTTGAGACTAAAAAAGATCATGCCGATTAAAAGAAAAACATAAAATTGTTTTATCATAATATTGAATCGTTTCTTTGTAATAACAAAAAATCTACCAAAACCCTGCCAATGTTTCGCATTTTAATTAAAATATTCATTTTTTTTATTTTTCCTGAAATTCTTGTGGCCCAACTTCCCTCATATGAATTGAAATGGGGTTCAAATTTTAGATATCGCGATGTTTATGCTAGGGAAGTTGTAGATATAGATTCCGAGTTTTTCTATACTCAAGGAAGAAGAACAGGGTTATTGATTACAAATAAATGGTATTTAGCAAAGTATGATCGGAAAAAGTCTGAACAGCTTTGGCAAGTTGAAATGGACAGAATTATTTATCAAGGCATCCCTACAGATCTTCTATCAGTTCACATTGTTAACGGTGAATTTTACTTATTCCTAGAAGCATTTAGCAAACGAGATGATAAAAAATATCTTCTTCTCCAAAGGCTCGATAAAGAAGGAGACCCCAAGGAATTAAAACTAGTGGAAAGTGTAAATTCAAAAAGAAGACGTAATGGTGATTTTAGAATTGAATTCTCGGAGGATAGATCAAACTTTCTGATATTCTCAAGCCCTACTTTTAATTCCAGAGAGCCAGAACGTTTTGCTATTTCAGTTTATGATATTGACTTGGGTTTAAAATGGTCAAAGGATATTCAATTGGATATTTTAGATAAGTATTTTAAAGTCAATAAGGTTGACTTAACTAATAATGGCGATGTTTATCTTGTAGGGGAGAAAATAAGGCAATCTTCTCTGGGCCTCGATCAAATGATAGGAATAGGTGCTAGAATAGCTAAACGATATGGTGCGCAGATCGATTCTATAAATAATCAGCGTTCAAAATTGTGGGGCACTCCTAATTCTGAATATCTTGTTTACAAGATCGTTGGTGAAAATGATCTCCTAAATCAAATTGATCTTGATTTAAATGATGTCTTCATCACCAACATGGGGCTTGAACTAGATTTTTCAAACAATTTGGTGGCAATTGGTGGATTTTATTCGGAAAGAGGATATGTGAATTCGTCGTTAAAAGGAATGTTTTATTTGACAATAGATCAGGTTACGAATAAGAATTTTTCAAAACAACTTATTCCATTTAAAACTGAATTTATTGATGGATTTAGAATGCTGGGCCGGTCAAGAAGGGGGACAGAAATCAGAGAGGACTTTGTGTTTAGACATTTCCTTCATCGTGCTGATGGGGGTGCATATATTTTAGCTGAGGATTATGAAGTTGAGGTTCGCACCCAGCAAACAAAAAATGGTACTATTACGAATTACTATTACTATTACAATGATATTATTGCTTTTGCGGTTTCGCCGGCAGGCGAAATTGAATGGTCAGGACATATTCCTAAGCGTCAGTATTCAAAAAATGACGGAGGTCAGTCGAGTGGTTATTTGCCTTTAGTTGATGGTAAACAATTACATGTTTTATTCAATGATAATTCTTCTAATGAAAAGCGATTTGGTGAACGCAGACCTTCAGTAACGAGAAATTTTAAACGTTCCAACTTTGTCGCCGTTACAATAAGTGAAGACTCTGAGATGCATTATAATGTTCTTTTTAATAATGCTAAAGAGAGAGTTTATACTTTGCCGAAACGAAGTTCCACCAATGAGTCTTTACAGGGAGACGCGGTTCTTTTTTCACTTAAAAATGGAAAAATTCAATTTGGTAGTTTTTTACATCAGAATTAGTGATTAAGGAAACATTGAAAAAAAATCTTCGCGGATTGTCAAAAGCAGATCTTCAAACTGTCTTTAATGATTGGGATGAACCTAGTTTTAGGGCAGATCAAGTTTATGATTGGATTTGGGCTAAAGGGGTTCATAGTATTGAGGAAATGCGGAATATTCCAAAACAGATAATTAAACGTTTAAACGATAATTTTTTCATAAAACCTATTGCTTTTGAAAATATTCAGAAAAGTTCGGATGGAACTATAAAAAATGCTGTTCGTCTTCATGATGGTCTTATCGTCGAGTCAGTTTTAATTCCAACAGATAAAAGAATTACTGCATGTGTATCAAGCCAGGTGGGATGCAGTTTGAATTGCGCCTTTTGCGCAACTGCAAAATTAAAACGAATGCGAAACTTGAATCCTGATGAAATATTTGATCAAGTGTTATCGATCCATAAGCAAGGAATAGAGACTTTTGGCCGGCCACTTACAAATATTGTTTTTATGGGAATGGGCGAGCCTTTAATGAATTATAACAATGTTTTAAAAGCTATTGAGAAAATAACAGAGCCATCCGGTCTTGGAATATCACCGCGCAGAATCACTTTGAGTACGGTAGGGCTTCCAAAAATGATAAAACGTCTAGCAGATGATGGAGTTAAATTTAATTTAGCCGTTAGTTTACACTCTGCTCGAGATAATGTTAGATCATCAATGATGCCCATTAATGACGCGGCTCCTTTAATTGAATTGGAAGACTCTTTAGATTATTGGTATAAATTAACAAAACGTAAGATAACATTTGAATATGTTATCTGGAAAGGTATCAATGACGATATAGAGGATATTAATGCTTTGGTGAGACTTTGTAAACGAATCCCGTCTAAGGTTAATCTAATAGAGTATAATTCTATAGGTGATGATAAGTTCCAACAGGCTGATGAAGAAATTACGAATTCATATCAATTGGCTCTAAACCGGAGTGGAATTTCAGTTCACGTAAGAAGGTCTCGAGGGAAAGATATTGATGCCGCTTGCGGTCAACTAGCCAATAAGAATATGACAACAATTAATAAAGAAAAATAAAATTTAAGTATTTAATCTATACAGTACCTAATTTTGCTTGAATATGTTATCTAAAACAAAAGTTGAAGAGGCCTTAATCGAAATCGAAAATGCTTCAGGTAAAGGACTACTGCTTGAATCTAATGGTCTTCGTAATGTTCAAATATTAGGAAAAGAAGTTGTCGTTGATGTTGTGTGTGACAGTCCAGTTTTACATCAGAAGAAAAAGTTTGAAGTTTCTATTATTCAGGCAATCCACGCACGAATTGATGTAAAACTGCAGATCAAAATAAATTTAATCATTGAATCTACTGAAGCGCCTAGTGTTCAGCAGATAAAAGGAAAGCCGATTCCAGGTGTTGAACATATTATTGCGATTGCTTCAGGGAAAGGGGGAGTGGGAAAGTCCACAGTTACTGCTAATATGGCTGTTACTCTATCTAAAATGGGGTTTAAAGTAGCTATTTTAGATGCGGACATATACGGTCCTAGTATCCCATTAATGATGGACTTAGTTAATGATCGACCAGGAGGAATTGAAATAGACGGTGTAAGGAAAATGGAGCCTGTAGAATCCTATGGTGTTAAAGTAATGTCTATTGGTTTTTTTGCCGGAACAGATCAGGCAGTTGTTTGGCGAGGCCCAATGGCAACAAAAGCTCTTAATCAAATGATATCTGAGACTTTTTGGGGTGATCTTGATTTCTTGCTCATTGACCTGCCTCCTGGCACAGGAGATATTCACTTAAGTATTGTTCAGGCATTACCCATAACTGGCGCTATAGTCGTAAGCACTCCTCAAGCAATAGCGTTGGCGGACGCTCGAAAAGGAGCAGGTATGTTTCAGATGGATGCCATTAAGATACCAGTATTAGGAATAATTGAAAATATGTCATATTTCACTCCTGAAGATCTTCCTGAGAATAAATATTATCTCTTTGGGAAACAAGGAGCTAAAGATTTGGCAAATGAAATTAAGGTGCCCTTTCTTGGAGAGCTGCCAATAATTCAGACTATTCGCGAAGCTGGTGATGTAGGTCGTCCTGCAGCGTTGCAATCAGAAGGGCCAGTTCCTTTGGCTTTTGAAAACATAATACAAAACACTATGTTATCTCTCTCAAAGCGAGTAGAGGACCTTCCTCCATCAGAAGCTGTTAGAATCACTACAATGGCAGGTTGTAATGCAAGAAAGCGAGAAATATGAATGATTTAAATAAACGAATTGAAATGGCACTAGAAGAGATTCGTCCATTTTTAAATAATGACGGCGGAGATATAAAGTTGCATAATATTATTAATGGTACGGAAGCAGAGGTTATTCTCATGGGTGCTTGCAATGAATGTTCAGTAAATCAGATGACTCTTACAAATGGAGTAGAAGTTTCAATTAAGAGGTTTGCTCCTGAGATTACCAAGGTCACTCATGTTCATTCTCCAGCCTGAAAAAGCATTTTTTTAAAGTTGAAAGAAGAAATGATTAAAACAGATATTTTAATTATTGGTGCAGGTCCCGTTGGTCTATTTGCTGTTTTTGAAGCTGGTCTTTTAAAAATGAAATGCCATTTGATAGACGCCTTACCAAGGCCTGGAGGGCAATGTTCAGAATTGTATCCGAAAAAACCAATTTATGATATTCCGGCTTATCCGGAAATTTTAGCGGATGATTTAACCAAGAAATTATTAGAGCAATGTAAGCAGTTTGAACCAGGTTTTACTCTTGGTGAAAGAGCAGAAACTCTTGTTAAGAATAATGACGAATCTTTTACTGTTAAAACAAATCAGGGAACTTTACTCAATGCTCCTGTGGTGGTTATTGCTGGTGGATTGGGAAGCTTTGAACCAAGAAAGCCCAACATTGTTGGTGTTGAGGAATTTGAAGGAAAAGGATTAGATTATTCTATTATTGATCCAGACGTTTATCGAGGAAAAAAAGTAGCTATTGCTGGAGGTGGAGATTCAGCTTTAGATTGGGCTATATTTTTGAGTAACGTTGCTTCAGAGGTTACTTTAATTCATCGAAGTGATGAGTTTAGAGGAGCTTTAAGTTCTGTAGAAAAGGTTCAATCCTTGAAGGATAAGGGGCAAATTAAAGTTATTACTTCGGCAGAAGTTATAGATATTAACGGTGAGAATCGAATTAAGTCAATAACAATAATGCACAAAGATAATTCTAGAAATGACCTTGATGTGGATCATTTTATTCCCCTTTTTGGTTTCTTACCAAAGCTCGGTCCAATTGGTAATTGGGGATTAGAAATTGAAAAAAATGCTATCAAGGTTAATAATGCCTTGGATTATCAAACCAATATAAAAGGTGTATTTGCTGTAGGCGATATAAATACATATCCAGGAAAACTAAAATTGATTTTGTGTGGGTTTCATGAGGCGACGGTAATGTGTCAATACGCATATAAAATCATAAACCCAGAAAAAAAATTCCTTCTAAAATACACAACTGTGACCGGTGTCAGTGGTTTTGATGGCAGCTTAAAATCGAGCCCAAAATCTATTTCGAAAAAAATCCAATAGTGGGGTCTGATATAGAAATTCATATTACAGACAGAAATGGACTTAGACACTCTGTAGATGCTCCAATTGATATGTCAATGAACTTGATGGAACTGATTCGCATTTATGAATTAGCTGAAGAAGGTTCAGTAGGCATATGTGGAGGAATGGCGATGTGTGCATCCTGTCAATGTTATGTAGAGTCTGATCATCAGTTGCCGGAGGTTTCTCAAGATGAGAAAATGATGCTTCTAGAGGCTTTTAATGTTCAAGATGATAGCAGACTAGCATGTCAGATTTATGTCAGTACTGAGTTAGACGGGTTGAAAATACGACTAGCCCCTGCAGAGTGAATGAAAACATTTCAAAAAAATCTATACTATCTCTGTAGAACCATGATCCCCGTATCTTTGATTCAATTCAATTTTTAAGTATTCGACAATATATACCTGACGATTTGAATGTTATAATTTAAGAATTTATTAAACTCTCTTTGAATATGGGGCGTGCATTTGAATACCGAAAAGCAAGAAAGATGAAAAGGTGGTCATCAATGGCCAAGGTTTTTACTCGTATTTCAAAGGACATAATAATGTCAGTTAAAGATAGCGGCCCAAGTCCAGAAGCAAATAGTCGTCTTAAGTCTCTAATTCAAAACGCTAGGGATGCCAACATGCCCAAGGACAATGTTGATAGAGCGATAAAGCGAGCTGTATCAAGGGATCAAGCAGACTATAAAGAAGTAGTTTATGAGGGTTATGCTCCCCATGGCATTGCTATTATTGTTGAAACCGCTACTGATAACAATACGCGAACAGTTGCTAATGTTAGGTCATATTTTAATAAATGCAATGGCAGGTTAGGAATGAGTGGAAGCGTGGAGTTTATGTTTGATAGAAAGTGTTATTTTAAGATTTCTCGGAAAGATATTGATATTGAGGAATTTGAATTTGAAATGATTGACTTTGGAGTAGAAGAGATTTTTCAGGAATATGATGAGGAAAAGGATATCGATTTGCTGATGATTTACTCTCCATTTTCAGAATTCGGGTCTTTAACTAAGGCTCTGGAGGATCGTGGTCAAGAGATTTTGTATTCAGGATTTGAAAGAATACCAATGGAAACAAAAAAGATGAATACGGAACAACATATAGAAGTTGAAAAACTACTGGAAAAAATTGAGGAAGATGAGGATGTTCAGGCAGTATACCATAATATGCAATAAATGCTTAAACCCCTTTTTTTTTTAATAGTTTTCTACGGATTTCCGTCAATGGCTCAGGACTCAAATAAACGAGCATTGATTCATGATGATTATGATTCTTGGCAAAGTATAAGTGATTTTGGGATAAGTGATGATGGGCAATTTGCTTTTTCTACTATTAATCCCCAGGTTGGAGACGGTGTTTCTATTTTATATAACCTTAAAGAAGGTACTGAGATTGCAAGGTGGAGTAGAGCTTTTGATCTGAAGTTCTTACCAAATTCAGGATTTTTAGTGTTTACGGTTATGCCCTCTTTTTCAGAAATGCGTTCGCTGAAGCTTAAAAAAGAAGAAAAAATAAAATTGCCTCAAAAACAATGTGTTTTAGTCTCTTTGATTAATAATAAAATTATAGGTCTCGACTCTTTAGGTGCAATCTCGAAATTGAAAATCGATTTTGGTCAAACAGATTTAAATCAAAAAAAATCTGATATTTTTGGAATACTACGTCCTTCTTTTGGAAAAAAGAAGCCAAATTTGAGTCTTTTTTTAACAGAAGCTTTAGATTCAAATGGATTTTATAAAGTAGATTCTATTGGGAGCTGGGAAAACATTATTAGTTGGGAATTCTCAAAAGATAGAACTTCAAAAAGAGCCTGTTACATAGTTGTGGAAAATGAAAAAAGTAAGATTCATTCGTTGCTATTTAATCCTTTCTCTCCGGATTCATTAATTGATATAGGGGCGGCTTTTAATTCTGTAGCCATAGGTAATGTTGAATCAGATCCAATTTATGATCGTCTTTATTATACGAAAAAAATAAGAATTGATGATAGTTTTTCTTCTCTATGGAGTGTCACTTTGGATAAAGAGAATACGCAGCCTTTTATCACAACTTCTAAGAAAATAATGATTGCAGAATTAAATAGCCCAGGTCTTCCTCCAGGGTACTGCCCAAGTTCGACCGGTCAGATTATTATTGAAGAAAGGGGACTTTATTTTTACTATCAGAGACCATTTTTGCCTGTAGAGTGGGATGATAGCTTAACACTCAAAGAGGAACGAGCAAAGTTAGATATATGGTCATGGAATGATAAAGTGATTCAGCCTCAGCAGTCAAAACGGTTTTCTTCTGAAAAGGAGCCCAAATATTTGGCGTTTTATTCTTTTCAGGATAAGAATATTAGGTGCTTAGGGAATTCAGATTTTCCAAATGTTCAATATGTGAAAAATAGAAAACATAAATGGCTTGTTAGATATTCTCAAAAAAAATATGAACGTCAATATTCTTGGGATATTCAACTTCCATTTGATGTTCAGCTTGTCTCTTTAATAGATGGGGGTGTCCTAGATGTAGGAACGGAATTACTTTTAGCCAGACCGCCAGTAATGAATCCCGAAGGCACTGCGATAGCATATTATCAATTGGATAAGCGGTTATGGGAGGTAGGGCGAATTGATAGTGCAGTAAATAAGAAGCCCGTATTGAGGAAAATTGATGTGCCCATTCTCAAGCCGGTTTGGGACGAAGAGCACGATAGTCCATCTTTTGCGTATCCATATGGTTCGCCTGGCTGGCTATCTTCTGGAGATCTTGTTGTTTATGACGCATATGATATTTGGGCTTTTAACCCTGTAAATTCTAAATTGAGGAATCTCACTTCTGCTATTGGTCGTAAAACTGAAACTAGAATGCGAATTCTAAAGTTAGAACCCAATATTGATAAGGATTTTTATATTAAAAAAGGAATTGATAATAGAGATAAAAGTATTACAATTAGAACTTTTCATGAACCTTCAAAAGCTTCTGGTATAAAGATCTTCAATAGTGATGAAAAAAAATATTTAACGATATCTTTTGGTGACGTAAAACACTCTGGATATAAACGTGCTAAATGGTCGAATTCCTTCCTGTTTTTTCAGGAAAACACACTTTCATCTCCGGATTTGTATAGTTATACATTTACCAACGATACTATTTTCAAAAGAGATAAAGAAATAGTTCGTTTGACTGAGTTAAATCCTCAACAGGATTCCTTTATTTGGCCTGAGGTAAAGATGATTAATTATAAGGCTTTAGGAAAAAAATTACAAGGCTTACTTTATACTCCTGACATTAAATCTAATGAAGAAAGTTTGCCTTTAATTGTTTATTTCTATGAGTCTTACTCAGATAGATTGCATGATTATAAAACCCCGGCACCAAGTGCATCAACAATTAATTTAAGTTGGTTTGTTAGTAATGGCTATGCCGTGTTCATTCCTGATATTATATATAAAAAAGGTCACCCTGGGAAAAGTGCTCTTAGGTGTATAAATAGTGGAGTGAATGCTGCTTTAAGGTTTGAAAAGCGTATTGACCCTAATCGTATCGGACTTCAAGGTCAAAGTTGGGGCGGATACCAAGCTGCCTTTGTGATTACTCAAACAGATCGATATGTGTGCGCAATGGCTGGTGCCCCAGTAAGTAATATGTTTTCGGCTTATGGTGGTATTCGTTATTCAAGCGGAATGTCCCGTCAATTTCAATATGAAAAAACTCAAAGTAGAATTGGAGAAACTCCATGGCGTCGTTTTGATTTATATAAAAAAAATTCTCCTGTATTCTTTGCAAATAATGTCAAAACACCTTTGTTGATCATGCATAATGACAATGATGGAGCTGTTCCTTATACTCAAGGAATAGAGTTGTTTATGGGGCTTCGAAGGCTAGATAAGCCAGTTTGGATGTTAGTTTACAATGGTGAACAGCATAATCTGAAGAAGCGAGCTAATCGTATAGATTTATCTAAACGTATGGGCGAGTTTTTTGACCATTACCTAAAATATTCTCCGAAGCCTAATTGGATGGCAAAAGGTCGACCTTTACTCGAGAAGCCTATTGATAAAAATTGAATAACTATGAATATTGAGGAAGCAATAAATCATCCAAATGCAACAATCTTAGATGTTAGAAGAGAAGAGGAATTTAATGAGGGCAACGTTCTTGGCTCAATAAATATTCCTCTCCATGAAGTTCCTGACAATATCGATAATATTAAGTCAATGTCGAAACCAATAGTTCTTTATTGTAAGTCAGGTGGAAGAAGTGGGCAAGCGTTAATTTTTTTGCAATCACAAGGCTTAAAGGAGTTGCAAAATGGTGGTGGGTTTGATGATGTCATGAAATTAAAAAGTTAAAAATGGCTTTAAAATTAAATTTTTTGATGCTTTTTCTTTGTTCGACCTCTTTCTATTCATGTAACTCACATAGGGGTGAAAATCTAACTGCTATTGAGTTTGAAAAATTTATGCAAGAAAACCACATCATAGATGTTCGAACTCTAGAAGAGTTAGATCAAGGAATGATTGAAGGTGCTGTGCATATTGATTATTATGATGAACGCTTTATCTCGAAAGTAGACTCTTTGGTATCTAGGGAATCTATTTATCAAGACAATAGTGGAATTTATTTATACTGTCGAAGTGGGAATAGAAGTGCTAAAGCACTGAAGGCTCTAAAGGCCTCTGGATTCATGAATATTCACCATTTACTAGGAGGGGTGAGGGCATGGGATCTATCCAACGGGCCACTTTTAGTCCAATAAAAATTTGATATTTTTTAATTTCTTTGAGGCTTCACGTCTGGTGATCTAACGACGAAAGATTGTGGATAATTTTCTCTCCATTTTTTTAATTTATGTTCTGCAGATAGTCTAATGGAAAATAAACCTACGGATACTTTAAAGTTTGGTTCATCAAAATGCAACATTAGATTGTTAGAATCTAACAATCCATTGTAAATAGCTAGGGCTTCTTTTCTTTTTCCACTAAAAATTTGAATAGTGTAGCGCTCAATATTACCAGATTGGTTCTTTAAGCCTTCAGCAGCTAGCTTGTTCCTATGGATACTCAATACTGAATCTAATAATGATCCTGAGATAAAAATTATACTATCAGTTGTTTGATAAAACCCATTTTTTGAGAGAGTATCAGCTCTTTGCTCTATGGGAAAAGTAATGCACCCTATTAAAAAAAACAGAAAAATTGGATATTTTTTCATCTAAGAAGCAAAGGTGATAAAAAAGTCAAGACGAATTATTATTTAGAAGCATTTTAAATTGTAAATACCCCATTAAATAAGCGCTATGCCCGAGGAGGTTGTTTTGTACTTTTGCATCACCCAAAAAGGGCTATTGAACAGCTGTAGAATGTACATACGCATACGTTTCTTGAATTTTATAGTACTACGAGTACTCACTATTGTCTTGACAATTAGTGCCTTATCAATTCCTTTAAGTGCAGAAGTCGATGTGGATCTTGGCAAAAAGTTGTTTAAATCAAATTGTGCTTCGTGCCATAAATTAGATAAAAAATTGATTGGCCCTGCTCTTGCGGGAGTTACTCAACGTCGATCTGAAGAGTGGTTGCTTCGTTGGATTCGAAATAATGCTGAATTAAGAGCATCTGGCGATGCTGATGCTAAAGCCATTTTTGAGGAGTATAATGGTTCAATCATGAGTGCTTTTCCAGCACTGGCTGACGACGACATAAAGAGTATTCTGGCATATACAGATGCAGTACCTGTCGTTGCTCCTCCCAAAGAAATTTCTCCAGGATTGCCAATTGCAGAACCCGTCAATGATTCTCTTCTCTTATACATTTTTGGTGGATTTTTAATCCTATTTGTTACCCTTCTGCTGCAAATAAGGAATACGTTAAAAGAAATAAACGGACAGAATAAGTCAACAGTTATTCAAGATTTCAATTTACTTACCCAGTGGTTGGTTGGTAACAAACGCTTTATGACTGCTGCGACAATTGTTTCAACGGTTGCATTTCTTTACCAACTCTTCTGGTTTCTAATGGGAATTGGTGTTGAAACAAATTATCAACCTGTTCAGCCCATAGCGTTTAGTCATAAGATTCATGCAGGTGAAAATCAAGTTGACTGTAATTACTGCCATAGTTCGGCTAGACACTCTAAACATTCGGGAATTCCATCAACCAATGTCTGTATGAATTGCCACATGTATATTGACGGTTCAGAAATATTAAATGATGCTGGTGTTGCAAAATATGCAGGTGAGCGTTCACCTGAAATTGCTAAAATATATTCAGCAATTGGATGGGATGCAGAAAATCGATCTTACATTGACAACTATGAAACAAAGCCGGTAAGATGGATTCGTATCCATAACCTGCCAGATTTAGCCTACTTTAATCATGCTCAGCACGTTACAGCTGGAGGGGTTGAATGTCAAACATGTCATGGTCCAGTTCAAGAAATGGATGTGGTTTATCAGTATTCAAAACTGACTATGGGCTGGTGTATTAATTGTCACCGCGAGACAGAGGTTAATACTTCAAATGGTTATTATGCTGATGCTGAGGAAGGCACTCAAAGTATTAATGAACGTCTCGCTTTAAAATTTCATGATGAATTGATCACTGTGGAAAAAATAGGAGGTTTAGAATGTGGCAAATGCCACTATTAATTTATTATCATGGCTAAGGATAAAGTTTATTGGAAAGGTTTTGATCATCTGGCAAACACAGAGGTCTCGAAGCGTTTGTCCGAAAATGAGTTTGCTGAAGACATTCCTATGGATCAGTTCTTAGGGGACGATAACCTGATGGGTAATTCCAGTACCAGCCGCCGTGATTTTTTGAAATATGTTGGTTTTTCTACTGCTGCAGCAACATTGGCGGCTTGCGAACAGCCCATCGTAGAAAGTATACCTTATGTTGTAAAGCCTGATAGTCTCACTCCGGGAATGCCTGCATATTATGCGACGTCCTATGTCGATGGTCAGGATTTTGCATCCGTATTGGTCAAAACTCGTGAAGGACGTCCTATTAAAATCGAGCCTGGCGATAAAGCTCGATTTAATTGGGGGACCAATGGAAGAGCTCAAGCTAGTGTTCTTTCCCTTTATGATTCAGCGAGACTTAAACAGCCTTTAAAAGCTGGTGTAGAATCCGATTGGACAACTATATCTCTGGATTTAAAGGAGGCTATTGATCAATCGGTAACTGAAGGCAAGCAGTTTGTTTTGATGACAGGCTCAGTTTTTAGTCCCTCGATGAAATTAGTTATTGAAAATTTACGACAATCATATGCTAATCTTGTTCATGTTGAAGTTGATGCGATTTCGAATTCTAAAGTTTTAGATGTTTGGGAAGATTTGACGGGAGTGAGATCAATTCCTGGTATAGATATGAAAGCTGCTGATATAGTGGTTTCGTTTAATGAGGATTTTCTCTCTTCGAGCATTCCTCAGCAACTATCTTCAGATTACGCTTTTCGCAGGAAACCAGGCAAAGGAATGCTTCGTCATATCCATTTAGAGTCCAATTTAAGCCTAACAGGATCTAATGCAGACAAACGAATTAAATTAAAGCCATCACAGGTTGAATTCTCACTAGCTTTTCTTTTAAACTTTGTTTCTGGAACGAAATATCACGTAGGAAAAATCGATAAGATCTTAACTGATCAATTAGAACGCGTGGCAAAAGAATTAATAGCAGCTAAAGGAAAATCATTGATTTTAGTGGGTGGAAATTCCACAAGTAATGCTTATTTGTGCGCTGCTTTAAATGCCGCATTGAAGAATTTTGGCTCGACAATTCGGCCGGATAGGCCTATCTATACTCAATCAGGTAGTGATTTAGCATTTGATAATGCCATGGCTGATATGAATCAGGGTCAAGTTGGTGTCTTGGTTATTGCTGGTCCCAATCCTGTCTATAATAGAATTGGATTTGATTTGGCATTAAATAATGTTGAATACTCGCTGAGCTTAACGGATAGATTAGACGAAACGGCAACCCTAACCGACGCTGCTGCTCCTGTCCCACATTATCTTGAATCTTGGGCTGACTTCGCTCCAACAAATATTGATTTTTCAGTTTCTCAGCCTGTTATTAGGCCTCTTTTTAATAGTAAGCCTGTAATTGAGGTATTATCAGAATTAGTAGGAATTAAAAAATCTTCAAAAGATTTAGTTAAAGAAAGTGTTATTTCTCAAGGTTTAAATTGGTCTCAAACTCTCCACGATGGTGGAGCTTCAATTAAAATTGACTCTGAGACTTTGTCAATATCTGAAATTATAAATCGAGCTATTACGTCTGTTAAAGTTGCAAATTCGACGTTAAATACGATTGATAATAGTGTTATGGAAATATCTCTTTATCAAAAGACAGTTGGTGCCGGATATCAGTCTAATAACCCATGGCTGCATGAGTTGCCAGACCCTATTTCAAGATGTAGTTGGGATAATTACTTGACCATTTCTGCAGCGGATGCACTAGCAATGGAATTTATTAATGAAACATTAAGTAACGGAGCACTTGATGGAAGTTTAGCAGATATCCAGGCGGGTGAATATTCGTTAAAGAATGTTCCGGTTTTAATACAGCCAGGCCAGGCAGCTGGTACGGTAGGATTGGCACTTGGTTATGGTAGAAAAAAAGTTGGTAAAGTTGCTGACGGCCTAGGAGTCAATGCAAATGAGCTTAACCTTTCTAAAGGTTTTGGTTCTGTTGTGATTTCTAAAACTGATGGGATGCATCAGTTTGCATCTACCCAATTGGGTAATACTATGATGGGTAGAAAAATCGTCAATGAAGTTTCTTTAAATGACTTTATTAACGACCCCAAGGGTTCAACTTGGAATGAAAAGCCGACATATCATACTCTAGATGGAACCATAGGTACCGATGAGGCTAATTTGTGGAAGAATCATGACCACGAAACAATGCATATGTGGAACATGAGTATCGACTTGAATAGTTGTCACGGATGTGGAGCCTGTGTTATTGCTTGCCATATTGAGAATAATGTGCCCGTAGTTGGAAAAGCTGAGATTCGTAATTTCCGCGATATGCACTGGTTACGTATTGACAGATACTATTCGTCAGATATGACTGCAGAAATTGCAGATATGGAAGATATTGGTGTTGTAGCGAAATATGCTGGAATGGAAAAACCCGGGGTCAGTCCAGAAGTTGTTTTTCAACCAGTGATGTGTCAGCATTGTAACCATGCACCATGCGAAACAGTTTGCCCTGTTGGAGCCACTGTTCACTCTCGTGAGGGGCTAAATCATATGGCTTACAATAGATGCATTGGCACTCGATATTGTGCCAATAACTGTCCTTACAAGGTTAGAAGATTTAATTGGTTTAATTACCAAAAGAATGAACGCTTTACTTCGGTAAATCCATCTCAAGATGATTTGGGCCGAATGGTTCTTAATCCAGATGTAACCGTCAGAGCCAGAGGCGTCATGGAGAAGTGTTCTATGTGTATCCAAAATATCCAATTTGGAAAGTTAGAGGCTAAAAAAGCGGGAAGACCTCTCAAGGATGGTGAAATCAATTGTGCGTGCGAATCAGCTTGTGATTCCGGCGCTATCACTTTTGGCGATGTGAACACTCGAAATAGTGCTGTCCAGATTGCAAAAAATGATAGTAGATCTTATCATCTTCTGGAAGAAGTTGGTACCCAGCCATCAGTATTCTATCAAACTAAAGTTCGCAATCGAATCTAAACTTAGATATAGGGAATTATGCATTACGAATCTAACGTCCGCGAGCCTCTAATACTAGGTAATAAATCATATACAGATATCAGTAATGATGTAGCTCGTCCTATAGAGACTAAAGCTCCAAGACTCTGGTGGATTGCTTTTTCAATCGCCTTTACCATGATGCTATGGGGGTTTGGTTGTATTGCTTACACAATTGGAACAGGGATTGGAGTTTGGGGACTAAATAAGACCGTAGGTTGGGCATGGGACATTACAAACTTTGTATGGTGGGTAGGTATAGGTCATGCAGGCACGCTTATTTCGGCGGTTCTCTTATTATTCCGTCAAAAATGGAGAATGGCAATAAACCGATCAGCTGAGGCTATGACTATTTTTTCGGTAATTCAGGCTGGCTTATTCCCTCTAATACATATGGGGCGTATTTGGCTAGCTTATTTTGTTTTGCCATTTCCAAATCAGTTTGGATCGCTATGGGTTAATTTTAATTCGCCCTTACTTTGGGATGTTTTTGCAATTTCAACTTATTTAACAGTTTCAACAGTTTTTTGGTACACAGGTTTGATACCAGATTTTGCCATGATTCGAGATCGTGCAATTAATCCTCTTCAAAAACATATATATAGAATTCTTTCTTTTGGTTGGGGAGGAAAGGCTAAGGCTTGGCAAAGGTTTGAAGAAGTTTCATTAGTTCTTGCTGGATTGGCTACACCTCTCGTTTTATCTGTTCATACTATTGTGTCTATGGACTTTGCAACCTCAGTAATTCCTGGTTGGCACACTACCATTTTTCCACCATATTTCGTTGCAGGAGCAATATTTTCAGGTTTTGCGATGGTTCAAACGCTCCTCTTAATAGTTCGAAAGATTTTCAAAATGGAAGACTATATTAATATTCAACATATTGAAATGATGAATATTGTTATAATGGTTACTGGCTCTATTGTCGGAGTGGCATACATTACTGAGCTTTTTATAGCCTGGTATTCAGGAGTGGAATACGAGCAATATGCTTTTTTAAATCGAGCAACTGGCCCCTATTGGTGGGCCTATTGGTCTATGATGACTTGTAACGTTTTTTCTCCTCAATTTATGTGGATTAAAAAGCTAAGAACCAATCTTATATTCACATTTATTATATCAATTGTAGTGAATATAGGTATGTGGTTTGAACGATTTGTCATTATTGTAACCTCTTTACACAGAGATTATTTACCATCTTCTTGGGCGATGTTCTCTCCAACATTTGTTGATATCGGTATTTTTATAGGTACTATTGGTTTCTTCTTTGTTTTATTTTTACTCTATGCGCGAACTTTCCCTGTAATAGCTCAAGCTGAATTAAAGACGATATTAAAATCTTCTGGGGATTCTCAGAAACAACATCACGATCCACATGGCAAACACTGATTATAAGCCTCTGCTGAGGGCTATATACAAAGATGACGATGTAGTATTGTCTGCGGTAAAGTCATTGCGAGAGAAAGGCATGAAAATCAAAGAGGTTTACTCTCCATTTCCAATTCATGGGCTTGATAAAGCGTTAGGGCTGAAAGAAACTAGAATCGCTATGGCGGCCTTCATGTATGGGTTGTTTGGTTTATCGGTCGCTATTACAATGACTGCTTATATGATGAATTTTGATTGGCCTCAAAATATTGGAGGAAAGCCTAGTATGACATGGGGTAACAACATGCCTGCATTTGTTCCTATTTTATTTGAGTTGACCGTATTTTTTGCAGCTCACTTGATGGTTTGGACATTTATGATCATTAATAAATTATATCCTGGAGCTGAACCTCAAAATCCTGATCCGCGAACAACTGACGATCATTTTATGATAGAAGTTATAGCAGCAAAAGGTGTAATCGATGTTCTTAAAGAGTCTGGTGCAAAAGAAATTTCTGAAGCGTGATGATAATGAAGAAGATAAATTCAGTCGCTAAAATTAAAATAATCCTGGGAGTTGTTTTGCTTTTTGGACTTATAACTTCCTGCAATAGTGATAAATCTACTCCGGGCTTTACTTATTTTGATGATATGTATCGATCACCTGCTTTGAAGGCATATCAGCCTTCTCATCTAAATCCAAGAAAATCTTCAGCGTTAATACCTGTTGAAGGAACTGTCTCGAGAGGCTATGTCCCATATGATATACCTAATTCGAACGAAGGATATGAAAGCTCAAAATCTGATATCGCAGTACCAATATATTTTTCTGATCTAGATGCACAAAGTGGAAAAGAATTATATGGTCAATTTTGTTCTCATTGTCATGGTGATAAGGGTGACGGAAATGGAATATTAATGCAGAGAGAGAAAATTCTAGGTATACCTGGTTATGGTAAAGATCGGCTGCCAGATATTACACCAGGTTCCATTTACCATGTTATTATGCATGGAAAAAATAATATGGGTTCACATTCATCTCAGTTGAATTATGATGAACGCTGGAAAATAATTAAGTATGTCCTAAAGCTTCGAGAGGATCAATCTGCAATTGTGGCTGACGCCTCATCTGCTACATAATTTTAATGCGATTACGATGTTTGTTTTTACTTTAAAAGCCAAAATTTTAGCCATATCTCTAACTCTCATAGGTTTAGTGATGTTAATTATTGGTTTTAATACTACCTCTGTTCATTCTTTAGACTTACATGAGGCAGCTGGTATTGTTCTTGCAGAAGCACCTCATGGAGAAGATTCTCATGGTGTAGTGTCTCATGGAGAAGACTCTCACGGCGCAGTATCTCATGGAGAAGATTCTCACGGCGCAGTATCTCATGCCGGTCATGAAGATCATGGAGCTGCCAATCGTCCCTGGTCTGCTTTTTTA
This sequence comes from Owenweeksia sp. TMED14, assembly GCA_949529985.1. GTDB lineage: Bacteria > Bacteroidota > Bacteroidia > Flavobacteriales > Schleiferiaceae > TMED14. The sequence continues at coordinate 62,253 of CATIRS010000032.1, read as the reverse complement.
GTGAACACAATATTTTTTCTGGGAATAGGAGTAGGAACTTTATTCTTTTTGGCAATTCAATATGCGGCACAGGCAGGTTGGTCTGCTGGAATACTTCGCGTAATGGAATCCGTATCACTATTTGTAAGCGTTCCGCTATTAGGCTTGCTTTTTTTAGCTATAACTGGATCTATGCATCTACATTATATATGGCATTGGATGCAGGAGGGAATAATGGATCCAATGAGCTCAAATTACGACCCATTAATTGCCGGAAAGGAAGGCTATTTAAATGCTCCATTTTTTATTTTACGCACTGTTATTTATCTCGTAATATGGGGTGGAGCGGCATACCTACTTAGGCGCAACAGTTTAAGAGAAGATCGTCTTCCAGCTGGCCAAAATTTGTTTTTCACCCAACGTAAGTTATCCGCTGCTTTTGTTGTTCTATATGCAGTAACTTCTTCTACAAGTGCTTGGGACTTTATAATGTCTATTGATGCACATTGGTTTTCAACTCTTTTTGGTTGGTATACATTTGCTGGGATGTTTGTGACTGCATTGACAGTGTTAAATTTATTGGTGATATATCTGCGGATGGGGGGCTACCTCCCTTGGGTAAATGACAATCATCAGCATGATTTAGGAAAGTTTATGTTCGCATTTAGTGTTTTTTGGACTTATCTCTGGTTCTCTCAATATATGTTAATCTGGTATTCTAATATTCCAGAAGAGACACCTTATTATTTAGCCAGATTTGGTGAGTTTAAATTACTCTTTATAACTATGGTTGTTTTAAACTTTTTGATGCCTGTTCTTGTTTTAATGTCTAGAGATTCTAAACGTATTGCTGGATTTATCAGCCTGGCAGCAGTTTTCGTATTGGCCGGCCATTGGATGGATCATTATATCATGATCATGCCTGGATCTGTAGGTTATAACTACGGTTTTGGATGGGCTGAAATCGGTGGATTTTTATTTTATGCAGGTATTTTTATATATATCGTTTTACACAATTTAGCTTCGGCCCCATTACTAATGAAGAATCATGCCATGATCTATGAAAGCAAACTGTTCCACCAATAAAATTCTATTGATATGACCGGTCTACTATTAGCCATTGTACTATTTTTATTAATACTTGCAGCAGCGCAGATTATGCGTATTTACGAGCTTTCACTGAAGGCAAGTAATAAAAAAGAGTATATTGTTACACATAGAAATAATTCAAATCAGGGAAGGTTGATGCTATTATTTGGTATTTCTCTGCTTGTATCATTTGTATGGATGGTGAATGCTTGGAGCCCTTTATTTCTTCCAAAGCCATCTTCTGCTCATGGTTTGGAAATAGATATGCTTTGGGATATTTCCATGGGACTTATTGTAGTGACTTTTTTTATTGTTCAGCCGATATTATTCTTTTTTGCATATAAATATCGCGGCAAGGAAGGTCAAAAAGCCACTTACTATGAGCACAATAATAAGCTTGAGTTTATTTGGACAATAGTTCCTGCAGTTGTACTTGCTGTGCTGATAGTTTATGGTATGACTACTTGGTCTAATGTTTGGAATCCAGATAACGAGGAAGAGCCTTTGATTGTAGAAGTTTATGCTCAACAATTTAAATGGACTGTCAGATATTCCGGAACAGATAATACATTAGGTAATGCGAATGTGCGACTCATAAAAGGAGTTAATGTTATAGGTGTTGATACATTAGACCCAGCAAGCCAAGACGATATTATCACGAGTGAATTGCATTTGCCCTTAGGGAAGCCAATAAAGTTTGTATTTAGGGCTCAAGATGTCATACACTCCGCATACATGCCTCATTTTCGAGCTCAAATGAACTGCGTTCCTGGTGCTCAGACATCATTTAAGTTTACACCAACAATTACTACTGAAGAAATCCGAATGGATCCAGATGTCATTGCTAAAGTGGGACGCATAAATAAAATTCGAAGAGAAGCAGGTAAGGACTTATATGAGTATGATTACTTATTGCTTTGTAATAAAGTTTGTGGGTCTGCTCATTATAATATGCAGATGCCATTAATTGTGGAAACAGAGGCAGAATATGCACAATGGCTGTCAGAACAAAAGACCGTTAAAGAATCAATATAAATCGTTAAACGATGGCTTCAAAATCAAAAGAAATAAAAGGGGTTGATTCTCATGATGAACACGAGCATCATGTGGAAAACTTTTGGACTAAATACGTGTTTTCCATGGATCACAAAATGATCGGAAAGCAATTTTTAGTTACAGGAATGATAATGGGTGTCATAGGCGTGTTTATGTCGATGCTTTTTAGACTTCAATTGGCATGGCCGAATGAAAAATTCGTCATTCTAGAATCAATTCTTGGCAAGTGGGCTCCAGAAGGTCAAATGGATCCGAATATATATTTAGCACTGGTTACTATTCACGGAACAATAATGGTATTTTTTGTTTTGACTGCAGGCTTGTCCGGAACATTTTCAAATTTATTAATTCCACTGCAAATTGGAGCTAGAGATATGGCTTCTGGATTTTTAAATATGCTTTCATACTGGTTTTTTGCTTCTTCTTCTATTGTCATGGTCGTTTCGCTATTCGTTGAAACCGGTCCGGCTTCAGGAGGATGGACAGTTTACCCTCCATTAAGTGCTCTTCCTCAGGCAATGCCTGGTTCAGGCGCCGGAATGACCCTATGGCTGGTGTCTATGACATTATTTATTGCGGGATCTTTATTAGGTTCATTAAATTATATTGTCACAATTATAAATCTCCGAACTAAGGGGATGAGTATGACTAGATTACCGTTAACTATTTGGGCGTTCTTTGTGACTGCTGTTCTTGGTGTTTTATCTTTTCCAGTCTTATTAAGCGCTGCACTGCTATTAATGTTTGACCGACTACTAGGAACGAGTTTTTACTTGTCTGATATAATGGTTGCTGGCGAATTGCTTCATAACGAAGGGGGAAGCCCTGTCCTCTATGAGCATTTATTTTGGTTTTTAGGTCATCCTGAGGTTTATATAATTCTCCTCCCAGCATTAGGGATCACTTCAGAAGTTATTGCTACGAATTCTCGAAAGCCAATATTCGGATATAGAGCCATGATTGGCTCAATCCTTGCCATTGCCTTTCTTTCTTTTATAGTTTGGGGTCATCATATGTTTATTACCGGCATGAACCCATTTTTAGGATCTGTTTTCACATTTACAACTTTGTTGATAGCCATTCCTTCTGCAGTAAAAGCATTTAACTATATTACTACCCTTTGGAAAGGGAATATTCAATTTACTCCAGCAATGCTATTTTCAATTGGTCTGGTCAGCACCTTTGTTGCTGGTGGATTGACGGGCATTATTCTCGGTGATTCGGCCCTAGATATCAATGTTCACGACACATACTTCGTTGTGGCACATTTTCATATTGTAATGGGACTTTCGGCTATATTTGGAATGTTTGCTGGTGTTTACCATTGGTTTCCAAAGATGTACCGTAGAATGATGAATAAAACCTTAGGTTATTTTCACTTTTGGTTGACTTTTGTTTCAGCATACGGTGTGTTTTTCCCAATGCATTTTACTGGTCTAGCCGGCTTGCCAAGAAGGTATTATAGTAATGCTGAATTCCCAATGTTTGATGAGATTCAAGACATAAATGTGATTATTACCGTATTTGCTATTTTTGGCGGTCTTGCTCAATTGATATTTCTTTTCAATTTCTTTTATTCTATGTGGAGAGGTCCTGTAGCTCCAAAGAATCCATGGCGGTCAAATACTCTAGAGTGGACTACTCCAGTAGAACATATTCATGGTAATTGGGATGGCGAAATCCCTACTGTTCATCGATGGCCTTACGATTACAGTAAACCTGGACATGATGAGGATTTTGTTCCTCAGTCTACACCACGACTTAAAGATGAACCTGGGCACTAATATTTGTTGAAATAATTTTTTAAGGGCCACTGATTCAGTGGCCCTTTCCATTTAAATTTGTCTTGATGATAGAGTTTGAAAATGATGAAGATTCCTCTGTTGATTCAGATCCAGAGCAGCGACTCCGCCCGAGAAAATTTGACGATTTTGCAGGACAGGAAAAGGCTTTGGAGAATCTCAAAATATTTGTACAAGCAGCAAAAGATCGTGGTGAAGCCATGGATCATGTATTATTACACGGCCCACCTGGATTAGGGAAAACTACTTTAGCTCATATTTTAGCAAATGAATTAGAATCAAATTTGCGCTTAACATCTGGTCCTGTTCTCGATAAGCCTGGTGATCTAGCAGGGTTATTAACTAGTCTAGAAGAAAATGATGTTTTGTTTATCGACGAAATTCATCGTCTGAGCCCAGTTATTGAGGAATATCTTTATTCGGCAATGGAGGATTTCACCATTGATATAATGATTGAGAGTGGTCCTTCTGCGCGTTCTGTCCAAATTGGATTGAAGCCTTTTACGCTTGTTGGGGCTACTACACGATCCGGGATGTTGACGGCGCCATTGAGATCTCGTTTTGGGATTTCTACTCGCTTAGAGTATTATAAAGTTGAATTACTAAGTACAATTGTTGAACGTTCTTCAGGTATTCTGAATATTGAAACAAATCCGAATGCCGCTATTGAAGTTGCACGAAGGAGTAGAGGGACTCCAAGAATTGCAAATGCCTTACTGAGACGATTAAGGGATTTTGCTCAAGTAAAAGGCAAAGGAATTATCGATATTGATATTGCACGATATGGTATGGATGCACTAGATGTTGATGAGCATGGTCTTGATGACATGGATAACAAGATCTTGACTGCCCTGATTGATAAATTTAAAGGCGGCCCAGTAGGTTTAAGCACTCTTTCTACCGCGGTTTCTGAGCAATCAGAGACACTCGAAGAGGTGTATGAGCCATATTTAATTCAGGAGGGGTATCTTGCTAGGACTCCTCGTGGTAGGGTAGCAATGGATTTAGCTTATAAACATTTAGGCAGAAAAACACCTAATCAAACAGATCTTTTTGATTAAGCTAAATGACTGCTAAGGAATTACTCCAAAAGGAAGCAGAACGATTAGGTTTCTTATCATGTCGTATTTCAAAAGCTGAATTTCTTAAAGATGAGGCTCCCCGTTTGGAAGAATGGTTAAAGTACGGTTATCATGGGTCTATGTCTTACATGGAGAATCATTTTGATAAACGTCTGGATCCAAGAAAATTAGTTCCAGGTGCTCGTTCTGTAATAAGCCTTGCCTATAATTATTATCCAGAAAAGGAAATCACAAATACTGATAATTCATTGCCGAAAATCGCAAAATATGCCTATGGAGAAGATTATCATGTTGTGATAAAAGAGAAACTATTTGAATTATTGGATACCCTTAGATTAAATTCTGGCCATATTGACGGTAGATGTTTTGTTGATTCTGCTCCTGTTATGGAACGATCGTGGGCAGAAAAGAGCGGAGTAGGCTGGATAGGAAAAAACAGTCTACTGTTAAGGAAAGGCGAAGGTAGTTTCTTCTTTCTTGCGGAATTAATAATTGATCTAGACTTGCCTGAGGATTCAATTGCACAGGATCATTGCGGGTCTTGTACAAAGTGCATTGATGCCTGCCCTACGGGAGCAATTATTCAGCCAGAGGTCATTGATAGTAATCGCTGTATTAGTCACATGACTATTGAACTTCATGGAGCATTACCTAATGACTTTAAAGAGTCAATTTCACCTTGGGCATTTGGGTGTGATATTTGTCAAGATGTATGTCCTTGGAACCGACATTCTAAACCAAATAAGGAAAGCCGTTTTAAGCCAGGACCATGGAAAGATTGGACTAAGGTTGATTGGCAGGAAATTACAGAGGAAACTTTTGGTCGAGCATTTTCAAAAAGTGCTGTGAGTCGAACTGGATTGGATAGATTAAAACGAAATATAACTGAAATTGATTTCTAATACGTTTAAGGACGGACTAATATGGCTGCCGGCTGGAGCACTCTGTAATTAGAACGGTCATATAAAATCATCACCCATTCGCAACCCTCAGGATTCCATAAAGGGTCTAAGGCTGTTGCTATAGTTCCCGAAAACTTTTCTCCACTTACGCCTCCATTTGCCGAGACTTCCGTCCCAAAAGGGCCTAAAGGAGCATCTCGGAATACATTATTATGAATATATGAGTCATTTCTGGTGTTGTTTGGCATCAATTGGGGAGAAATGATCCCCGTTTCTTTTAGATAAGCAGCAATTCCGAGAGCACCAGATTGGGTAGAAGTTAGGTGAACAGAATAATCTAAAACAGCAACTCGGTTCGAGCTATCAAATGAAGAGGTTAAAGTGAATAAAGCTTCAGGTAATTGTATTAATTCTAAATTGGTTAAACTTGACCAAGCTGTATAAGTTTTTTGATGAGAATCAGGATAGTCAAGACGCTGAACTAGTCCTAATGGTAATGCAAATATTCCAAATAAAGTAGCTATATCGTCCCCAGCTTGGGAGGTGAAGTCAGTAGGATAGTCGCTGTTTACTCCTGTGAAATTTGATGGGCCTGCGTGTAGAGCCATGGGAACTACTTTTTGGCCATAAAGACTGTCCAATGCACTAATAACTTTAGAAGCTTTTGGGCAATTTTTGCATCTATGACCAGTAAAGTCTTCTATAAGAACAGCCCGCTGTGTTTGAATAAGAGTATCACCTCGAATAATTGATGATGTATCTATCGGATTAGGGTTTGTTTTAAAAGGTTCGTCTATCAGGTCGCAATTTGAAATGCAAAGAGACAATAGGAGAATCAAAAAAAATGATTGATCTAAGTATTTCATCACAAGCTTGTTGTTATAGATACGCTAAGGCCGTTTGATGGTGGCACGACTCGACACACACCTCCGACACAGAAAACCCCCTGCTGCTGTCTTCCATAACCTAACTGGACTCGTGTAGGCCCGTTAAAATGAATTAGCGAAACAATTGGATAATGAATTTGACGACTAGTTGTAGGGTGACCATAGTTGTAAATGTCTTGGACTGCTAAAGTCCATTTTTGATTAATTGTCCATTCTACTAAACCCATAGCCATATCTCCCCTAAATCCGTCTGCAAGTGCCCATTGAATTTCACTTCGAAGTGTTTGTCCATTCATTAGTTTGAATTGATTTTCCCAAACAAATGCATTGATATTTATAATTGAGTCCATTCCTAAGTTTTCTAAGAGTGTAATATCTCCAACACCGTCATTCAATACTGTCTTATTATATTTTAAACTGAAATAAGTGAATTTGCTTTTCAATTTTTTTGAAAACTTATGAGAAATGGATCCGTTTATATCGCTAAAGTAAAGTATTGGACCAAGTTTAAAAATATCTGAAACATATCCTTGTGTTCCTTTTAGCCCTCGAGAATCGTCATCTAAAGGGCTTTTGTCAATGCTGTTAGATATAGCTGAATTTAAGCTTAGACGAGTGCCATATTTCCCGCCAAGAAAGCTTCCCCTTGGGATCATATAATTTACTTCAAATTGCCCACCTACTTCCCCATTTATTTGAGTTGCATATGGATAAAGAGCGGCAAGAGCATAAGTGTGTGGTTTGCTTGTAGGCGGTAAGAAATTGATAAATAGATCGAATTGTTGACCGTTTCGATCAGATCGGAAGCTCATATTATCAATGCGTTTAATCGAAGCCAGTATTCCTAAACCTTTTTTGCTAAAGGTTAGTGTGCTTAGTATAGCTTGACCTGGCTTATAAATATATCCATTATCATAACTTGGATCATTTATTTTGTGTGCCCATTCATTAGTCCAGTTGAATCCTTTAAAATTTAAAGTGGATCTAAGCGCGAAAGCACCTACATTATTTGGTAAATTGAGAATTGGATCAAAATTTCTTTGAAATTTACTGACAAAGCTCCCCCCGAGACTCGCTATAATCCCTTTTTTACCTAAAAATGGAAGCGCCTCATTAGTGGACCAATTGAGGTCAATGCCACGGACAATCCCTTCACCTTTTGAAAAATATTTTCTTTGCCGACCGATTACACCTTTTAATTTTAAGCCTTGACCTAGTTTTGTAATTATCCGGACGCCGTCCATAGCGTTGTCTAACCCTAAGCCACGTTCTTCATATGAACGAAAAATTAAACCTGATCCAAATTGCTCGTAGAAGTTTCCAACAGTAATATCCCAATTATCTCTCCTAATCCGTGCATATCGATATGTTATGCCTTCACCTTGATATCCCGTTGGGAATCCAAGCATTACGTTTTGGTAATTCTCATAACGGATTCCTGCTTGAAAATCTCCATCTGTATAGGTGAAAAGGGCAAATCCTTGACCTAATAATCGTTCATCAGGGAAATATTCCCCACTTGGATCTAAAACCTTATCTCTTAAGTACCATTGAGCATCAGATTGAATTATAGCACGGAGTTTCTCTTGTTGTGCATTAACCCCAAAAGCAACAACCATTACGAAGAGAAAAAATATAGGTTTCATTTAATCTTTATCTATTGGCTAAATGAAGGTTTCATTTAGTCATTATTTATTTTTTCCCCTTTAGATAATGCAATAACTTTTCGCGCTAACTCTTCTTCTTCTCCGGGGATATACTTATTGGCTTGCCAAACAATTGAGCCGTTCTCATCCAATAAAAATGTATGAGGAACATTATTGACACCCATCGCCCGTCTAAAGTTACTATTCGGGTCTAGAAAAATTTCATAATCCCATGCCTGACCAGCCACAAAGGGAGCGACCTTACTCATCGTACGTGAGTCATCAATAGAAATTGCTACGACTTTTAGACCTGTATCTTCAAGATCAATAAAATAATCATGAAATGCATCTAATTCGTTTATGCAGGGTTTGCACCAAGTTGCCCAAAAGCTTATTATCATTGGTCCTCCTTTACTCTTTATGCTGGCAGCATTTATGATTTGCCCCTGAAGATTAATTATTTCAGCATTTGGCAGTTTTTGAGCTGCCAAATGATATGTAGAAAGAAAGGAAAGTGCTATGATTAATTTTTTCATACGAGAAGTAAACCGAAGAGCTAAGCTCTTCGGTTTAGAAAATTTATTAATGTGCTACTGCAAATCTCAAAGTCTGAATAGCTCCATCTATAGAAACTTGAGCATTATACATGCCATCAGGTAAATCCGAAACGGGAATATTTAGTATATGATTTCCTGAGGAGAGAATTTCAGAGTTTAGATTGATAACCTTTTGACCCGCTAGATTATAAATCGAAATAACAACACTAGATGCATTAGATAAATTAATATCGAATTTAGCAATATCCGAACTCGGATTAGGGAAGACATTGATTCTATTTGAAATAATGTCTTCGTCTGAACTTAAAACATTAGTGGATACCCAAATATTATCTAGCCAAAGAACTTGACCCGCTCCTGAGGTGCCTTCGAATTTTAAAATAATATCATTTGCAGAAGCATAGTTAGCTAAAGACACTTTATGAGTAAGCCACTGGTTTGGTAGAGGAAAGAAGCGATTAGAAGATCCAGGGTCGGTACCGGTAACAAGAGCAGAACCAGCAGGTGAGAAAATACTGGTCCAAGACGATCCACAATCTGTTGAAACATAAACTTTCAATTGATCACTGGTGTTTCCACCACGAGCCGCATATGCAGTTGTGAGAAACAAATTAGGATTGGAAATAGATGATAAAGATATTTTTTCGGTTATAATGCTAGTTACAACTCCTGAACTTATCGTCGGAAAATCCCAGAGCATCGAGTTTGTAGACTGCCCCCAACCCCCAAGGTCAGTGTTCCATCCACCTACATTTGCTTGCGAAACACCACCTACCATGGGATCTGTTCCTGGAGTATTTTCTTTTATGACATTTGATGGAACTTCACCAAATGAAAGTCCTTCGAAATCAATAATATATGGCGCAGGGCTAGGTGTAGAGCTTAAAATATTGATAGTCTGTGGTGATGACGTATTGTTAATGGGCGCATAATCAGCGCTTCCATTTGGATATTCAACCGTAGCTACAATATCATTTGCTCCCGGAGACAAAGTTGCCTGAGGAAATGCAATAGTTGCTGTTTGTCCTGCGCTAAGGCTACCTGTCCAGTTTTGAGAGATAGGAGTTCCACCGTTGATTGAATATGAAACAGTTGCAGTTGTAATTGTCATTGTTCCAGAATTTTTGATAACGACAGAAGGAGTTACATTGGGATCGCAATAACCATTTGTACTAGTATTAATACTTGCAATACTTGCATCTGCTAGACCACTTACTGCCTGTTTGGGACTAAAAGCAGCATTTTTAATATCTTTATTTGAATCATCTTGAACGAAAGCTATTAATGCTATCTCTCCAAGGTTAGCAATGTAGGAAGGGAGAGGAATAGTGAACTGATAAGTTTGGTTTTGCCCAGCTGTCCAGGTATCGGACAAAGTTGTTCCATTATCATTTGGGACCATTTTACGCATAACATTGTGAAATACCATCTCACCGTTTGACCCAGGAGGTGATGAGTAATTAATTGTCTCTTCAACAAGGGCGATGTGTAATTTGAGTGAATTTGCACTTCCAGAAGTGACAGTTGACGTGGTCGGGTTTGAAACAGAAACCGCAATTTGAACTGAGTCATAACCGCTGGTTAGCTGGTGTGTAAGTATCACTGCCATTTCAGGAGTAACATTGTATCTGGCATCTATAATGGATTGGGTAACAGCTGTGGGTGAAGAGTGGTCTGTTGCTCCATTTCTAACATTAGGAACACCTGTTACACCATAATAATTTCTTCTAGTTAGAACTTCGGTTGGGTTCGCCGCGTTCATTGGGTCTACTCCTGGCCAAGATGTTTGATAAGCAATCTTTACAGCCTTGGTTGTGTTCGTTGCCAAAAGCGCTGCAAATGGTGGGTTTTGAGAGGCGCAAGGCCCACAAGAGGCTTGTGTGAAATGCTCAAATAAGACTAACCGTGTAGCTTGAGAAAAGGCCGTTTGGGTTGCAATAGTAAATGCGAGCAGGAGTAGGTATTTTTTCATAATATTTTGATTAAATTGAATACACGAATATAAGTCTGAAACACTCAATTTTGTTCAATGTAATTAAAACAAGGAATTCAAGCTTCTTAATAAGAAACTATTTGAGTGTTCAATTGATTATGCTCTTTACCTTTGACCATAATTAATCTAGTTTAAATGCATCGTCATGCTTAGAAAATTACTTCTATTACTTGTTTTTTTTATTTCAATAAGCCTAACAGCTCAGTCACTTTCTCTAGAATCAAAAGATTCTTTAGCGTGGGTTAATAGTAAAGTGGGTGTGCAGGCCGAAGGACATATTGTATTGAAAAATAATTCTGCATCTTCAAAAGATTATTATCTGGTCAGGCGAAGAGTTGGTGCAACAGGGCTAGTTGACTCAAATTATTTTTGTTGGGATCTTTGCTATCCTACTTTTGCAGGTCAAAGTCAAGGAAATGTTACCATCGGAGCAGGTTCTCTTGCTTATGATTTCTCTGGTTATGCATATGTGATTGACTCAGGGGTGGTTGGGCAAGACACAGTTTGGTATACAGCGATTAACGCATCTGATTTATCAGACTCTCTTCAAGTATACATGATTTATGGTTTTTCAAAAACTTTTGATGTTTCGACGGAAAATTTAGAATATTTTAAAATTTTCCCAAATCCAGTTGGAAATCAAAATCTAATTGTTCAGGTAGCTCCAATGAATACTACTAGTCATCTTATAATCATCGACATAAGTGGTCGTGTGGTTTCAAAGCTGATGATAAAAGCCAATGCTAATGAAATTATTTTTAATCCTGTGCATATTGGTCTTGAATCAGGTTTCTACTTTTTGCAGCGTAAAAATTCACAAGGATTATGGAATATGGAAAAGTTATTGGTTGAATGAAATACCAAAACATAAGTTTTACCGTTAAAGGGATCTAATGTTTCATCACTTCGAAGGTCGTATTGTAGAGAAATCTCCAGCTCATGTGGTGCTTGAGTGCGGTGGTATTGGATATTATCTAAATATATCATTAACCACCTTCGGCCAAATTGGAGAAGCTAAACAAGCTAAAATTTTAGCACATGCTGTTTATCGAGAGGATGCCCAGTTGCTTTTTGGATTTTATACGGCTGTTGAAAAAGACGTCTTTCTTTTGCTTTTGAGTGTTTCCGGTGTTGGAGCAAATACAGCTCGAATGATTTTATCTGCATTGAGACCTCAAGAGGCAATTCAAGCCATAGCCAATGGAGATAGTGGAATGCTTCAGAGAATTAAGGGTATTGGAGCCAAAACAGCGCAAAGAATTGTGATTGACTTGAGAGATAAAGTAGGAAAAGTTGATACGATTATAGGAGCTGATAGTGTTAAAGGATCATCTATTCGCGCTGAGGCAATTCAAGCTCTAGTTGTTCTAGGCTTCTCTAGGCCTGCAGTTGAAAAAGTAGTCTCTTCAATATTGGCAAAAGAAGGAGATCATGATCTTGAAATAATTTTAAGGACCGCTTTATCCCAATTGTAATGCGATCATCGCTTGCACTTCTTTGCAGTTTTTTTTATGCTGTAATATTCTCTTTTAGTCTAAACGCCCAGGCTATAGACTCTAATCAAACGAATTGGTCAATGCCCGGTATGAACTCACCGGAAAATTTAAAGACAATATATACCTATGATCCAATTACAGGATTTTATATTGCCCAAAAATATATTGGAAATATCCCTCTAGGCTCTCCTGTTTATTACTCTAAAGAGGACTATAGTGCCATGGTATTCGCAAAACAAGAACTGGAGGGATGGCGAAGTCGATGGTCTCAAGGAAGCTCTTCGGATACGCGAGAGGGAAGTAGTATCGTACCTGATATGAATTTGTCTAATAATTTGTTAAAAGACTTATTTGGTTCTGATGAACTTGAAATTCGTCCTCAAGGAACAGCTGAACTTCGATTTGGATTACGTTTTCAGCATATAAAAAACCCTATTGTTCCAGAAAGAAATAGAAAGACACTGGCGTTTGATTTTGATCAAAAAATGCAGGTAAACGCAACAGGTAAGTTAGGGGAGCGATTGGATCTTCAGATTAACTATGACACCGAAGCTACTTTTGGATTTGAAAATAAAATGAAACTTAATTTCAAAGGCTTAGAAGACGATATTGTTAAATCTCTAGAGATGGGAAATGTCAGTATGCCCACTGGAAGCAGTTTGATTACTGGTGCTCAAAGTTTATTTGGTTTAAAGGGGGAGTTTCAGTTTGGTAAGACAACTCTCACAACAGTTGTCGCTGAACAACGCAGTCAAAGTCAAAGCTTGAATATTCAGGGTGGGGCAACAACTCAAGATTTCTTAATTAAAGGAGATGCGTATGAGGCTAATCGGCATTTTTTTTTAAGTCACTATTACAGGGACCACTACGAGCAATGGCTAAGTACTCTTCCAGTTATTCAGAGTCCAATTCAAATAACAAGATTAGAGGTCTGGGTTACAAATAGAAGAACCACCCCTACGGAAGTTAGAAATATTCTTGCATTTACAGACCTAGGCGAGGGAGAATCTAAAGCATGGCGCTCAACGAATGCAAACCGAAATGGAGATGTCATTTTTCCTGGGCCGACAATAGACCCTTTTCCTAGTAATAGGTTAAATAGACTGGACCCAAATGAGCTTCTTTTGCGATTCCCAAATGTTCGAGATGCTGCTACTGCAGGATCATCATTAATTGCTTCTGGATATGATGCGAATGTGGAATATTCAGAACTGACAAATGCAAGAAAATTACAACCTAATGAATACACGTTTCATCCCCAATTGGGATATATGACGCTTAATACATCTCTAAATCAAGACGAAGTTTTAGCTGTTGCATACCAATACACGGCAAAGGGAAGAACCTACCAAGTAGGAGAGTTTTCAAATGATGGTATTATGGCACCTAAAAGCTTAATTCTAAAATTAGTCAAACACACACTTTTAAATGTAAAGTCACCTCTTTGGGATCTTATGATGAAAAATGTCTACAGTCTTAATGCATTTCAGCTTTCAAAGGAAGACTTTAGATTGGAAGTGATGTATATGAATGATGCGACAGGTTTGCCGATCCCATTTTTACCGAAAAGTACTGTTAAGGATCGACTTCTTATTCAAGTATTGGACATGGATCACGTAAATAACAACAACGATCCATTCCCAGATGGTCTATTTGACTATGTTGAGGGCGTAACAGTTTTGAGTCAAAAGGGTCGAGTAATTCTCCCTGTTCTAGAACCATTTGGATCCAGTTTGTCCGAGAAATTATCCACTCTAGATGAAAAAGATAAATATGTTTATCAACAACTTTATGATTCAACTCTTTTTAGAGCTCAGGAGCAAACACAATTGAATAAATTTCTTATTCGGGGTAAGTATAAAAGCGCAGGAGGTTCATTGATTCAGCTCAATTCATTTAATATCCCAAGGGGATCTATTTCTGTCACTGCTGGAGGAAGTAAACTAATAGAAAATCAAGATTTTACCGTTGATTATTCGCTAGGTCAAGTCCGAATTCTTAATGAAAGCTTATTGCAATCAGGAATGCCTATAAAAGTTTCTTTTGAGAATAATACAATGTTTAATTTTCAAGCTAAAACATTCTCGGGCTTAGCTTTAGAGCACGAGATTTCTAAGGATTGGACTTTAGGGGGGACATTCCTTCGTTTAGCAGAAAGGCCACTGACACAAAAGGTTAATTCAGGTGATGAGCCAATCGCTAATAATATTTGGGGATTTCAAACACAATACCAAAAGAATCTACCTGGGTTAACACGTTTTCTTGATAGGCTACCTTTTGTTTCTACAAATGCACCTTCTAAAATTCAGATACAGGCTGAGATTGCTCAACTCCTTCCTGGTTCCCCTAAGGCAATAAAAATAAATGGTGAAGCAACGACATATTTAGATGATTTTGAAACCTCTCAGACCACAATCGATCTGAGAGGCACAACGACTTGGCACTTGGCGTCTACTCCAGAAGGCCAATCTAAACTATTCCCTGAGGCTTATTTAAGTAACAACTGGGCATACAATGCAAATCGGGCTAGAATGAGTTGGTATATCATTGACCCTTCATTTTTTGCAAATAATAGTCAGACTCCTGAAAATATTCGCAATAATCCAGCAGTAACATCTGATCACCAGCAACGACTTGTCCCGCTAGCAGAGGTCTTTCCAAATGTTCCCTTACAGCCTGGAATGGCAACCAATGTCGCCATGTTCGACTTGCAGTTTGACCCTAATGAGCGTGGCCCATATAATTATGATGTTTCTGGATATCCAAATTACAGTGCTGGACTTAATCCCGACGGTTCTCTTATTGATCCAAAATCTCGATGGGCTGGAATAATGCGCCAACTTTCGATAAATAATTTTGAAGAACAAAATATAGAATTCATCCAATTCTGGATGATGGACCCGTTCTTGGATAATAGCACGGCCATGGGTGGTGATTTATATTTTCATTTGGGTAATTTATCTGAGGATATACTTAAAGATGGTCGTCAAAGTTTTGAGAATGGATTGTCCTCATCTGGTCAGCCTATTGATGTAGATTCTTCGGTATGGGGTTATACATCTAAATACCAGCCTGTTGTTCAGGCCTTTGACAATGATCCAAATTCAAGAATACATCAGGATGTTGGGCTAGATGGTTTGAATGATGCACGTGAAAGTCGATTGAAAGGTAATAGCGGTCAATCTTACTTGAACTCTCTAAATAATGCATTTGGAATCAACAGTACTGCATATGTCAATGGAGCTAAGGATCCTTCCGCCGATAATTTCTCATATTACCGTGGGCCAAATCAAGACTCAGTAGATGCTGATATCTTGAATCGTTATAGGTATTTTAATAACCCTGATGGAAATTCACAAACCACATTAATCAATGGGTTGCCTGCTACTTACACAAACTTACCTGATAAAGAAGATGTTAATAGAGATGCTACTTTGAATAAATCTGAACAATATTTTCAATATCATATATCTATGCGACCTGAAGATTTGGTTATTGGAAAGAATCATATTGCTGATATTTATGAGACTCAGACGGACTTGCTTCCTGATAATACGAGAAGGCCTGTTCGTTGGATTCAATTTAAAATCCCAGTATTTGAACCTAATAAAAGGATAGGAGGGGCCTCCGATTTTCGTTCGATTCGTTTTATGAGGATGATCATGAAAGGATGGGGAGCTCCTACTGTTTTGAGGTTTGCAAGACTAGATCTAGTAAGAGGGGAATGGCGGCGCTATAGATTCTCTCTCGAAGAGTCGAGAGAGCTAATACCAGTCGACGCAACGGATGAAACAACATTCGTTATGAATGCAGTTAATTTGGAAGAGAATGGTGGAAGAAAGCCAATTCCATATGTCTTGCCACCAGGAATTGTAAGGCAAGTACTTCAGGGAAACACTTCTCTGGTGCAGCAAAATGAGCAATCTTTGAGTTTAAGGGTATGTGGCCTTAGAGATGGTGATGCAAGAGCTGCTTTTAAAAACACCAATATAGACATGCGCATGAATAAACGTCTAAGATTATTTGCTCATGCTGAAGCTGGCGAAGCGTCTGAACAATTGATAGATGGTGATTTAAGATTATTTATTCGTTTTGGAAATGACTACAGCCAAAACTACTATGAATATGAAATTCCTTTAGAAGTGACACCATGGGGAAGTAATGACCCCGGGATAGTATGGCCATTGTCAAATGAGATTGATTTGGCATTTGAAGACTTAACAAATCTAAAACTAGAAAGGGATGCTGCTATGATAGGTAACGCGTCCATTCAAATTGATATTCCTTATGAAAAGCAAGAAGTTGACGGAAAAGGGATTTTAAGAGTCGTAGGTGTGCCTAATCTTGGAAATGTCAGAACTATTTTGATGGGAGTGCGCAACCCTAAGAAGAGAAGCACTGCCAGTTCTGATGATGGTATGGATAAATGTGCAGAAATATGGGTTAATGAATTGAGAATGACTGAATTTGATAACCGTGGAGGAATATCTGCAATTGCGCGCACTACCACTCAACTTGCAGACCTTGGGCAAGTGGCTTTAAGTGGGACCTATAGCACGGTCGGGTTTGGTTCTTTGGATATGAGTCCCCAGGAGAGAAATAAATTTTCTGCTGCGACTTATGATTTTCAAACCAACATAGAGCTTACTCGCTTCTTGCCATTTAAAACTCGTTTACGGCTGCCTTTATTTATAAACAATGCTCAGGATTGGAAAACCCCTATGTTTAATCCTTTAAATCCTGATATTGAAATGAGTCGGGCTTTAAAAAATATGCAAGGGGCTAATGATAGAGATTCTCTCAGAAAATTGGTTGCCGATAAAATAACACGTCGTGGATTTAATTTCACCAACGTTCGATTTGAGCGTTCTTCTGGCACTAAATCTCCTGGGCCGAATGTTTCTCGAGGATCGCCTAGTAAGGATAAGGTAAAAAATTCTCGGAAAAAATCAAATTTAAAAAGTGGTGCTCGTGGGCCAACGCCTTTTGATATTAGCAATTGGACAGCCTCGTATTCATTTAATGAAATCATGCGTAGTGATGCTAATACTCTTAAGGATGACAGAGAGGAGCACAAAGGGACTTTACTTTATAATTTTCAAACGAATCCTTTCAGCCTTCAGCCTTTTAAAAAAATTCGAAATAAGAACTTGACCTTAATCAAAGATTTTAATGTGAATTTAACTCCATCGAAAATAAGTGTTCGCGGTGATGTTCTTAGATCGATTCAGACAATGAAGATGCGAAATGTGGACAATCCAAATTTCAAACTGCCAACGATGTTTAGTAAGAACTTCACGATGGATCGAAAATACAATGTCGTATGGGACTTAAGTAAAGGAATAAAGTTTGACTATGCCGCCCGCATGCGTGTTAGGGTAGATGAATTACCGGGGTCAAATAAAATAGACACAGTGAAATCATTTTTAGATTCTAATTTGATAGCAGGTGGTCGGCCAGTTGAATACCATCACACAATAAATACTTCATGGAACATACCAATAAATAAACTCCCTTACATGGATTTTGCTCAGGTTCAACTGAGGTATACTGCTGATTATGATTGGAAAGCTAATTCTCTGCTTGCTTCAATTCAAAAAATAGATAGTTTAGATTTTGGGAATATCATAGAGAATTCAGGTAAATGGAATGGTACAGCAAATTTAAATTTTGCGACATTTTATAAAAAGTTTGAGTGGTATAAAAAGTTAAAAAAAGGTAGTGGTAAAACTTCTCGTGGAGCCAGAACTTCAATGGAGCAGCGTCTTACGGGGAAGACTTCAAGTAATTTAAAGAAGAAGAAAAAGAAGGAAGATGAGAAAGATGGAATTGGCAAGAAAGTCTTAATTGCTGCAGTGGATATGGTTACTCTTGTTAAGTCTGTAAATATAAGTGGCACACTAAATACTGGAATGTATCTCCCCGGTTTCAATCCTAGGCCAGTTCTAAGTGGATTGTCTCCATCTCAAGCCATGGCTCCAGGGCTTGACGTTCTTTTTGGATTGCCTGTTGATATAGCTAGCCGAGCAAGTGATTCAGATAATAACTGGTTGATAAAAAACCCAAACCAACCAAATAGATACCTACGGACCGAGACTAGAACTTTTAATGCCCGAGCTCAATTAGAACCTATTACCGACTTTAGGATAACACTTAAGGCAACTCAGAATTACGGATCTCAAAATAGTAGTACATATCGTTATACTGAAGGCGTAGGTATAGATTCTCTGTACTCTAAGGGGTTTCATCCATTTAGTCCCCAAAATACTGAGACATTTTCGACTTCGTGGTTATCATTGCGTAGCGCATTTGATACAAGTAAGGCCCCAAGTTATGGAAGTCGTGCATTCGATATTTTTTTAGAAAACAGATTAAAGTTTTCTAAACAGTTTTCTGATAGCGCATTGATAAATATTCCCGGTTATAGCCAGTCACTAATTATGGAATCGGATTCTTCTAGATATGGCTGGGATGGATATTCCGTTCTTCAAAGTGATGTGTTAATAAACAGCTTTTTTTCTGCTTATGGATATCAAAAGCCTGAAACAATGAAACGCATTAACTTTAAGTCTCTTGTGCCAATGCCCAACTGGTCAATTAATTATACTGGCCTCATGAGACTAAAGAAGTTTCGAAAGGTATTTACCGCATTTTCTTTAAGTCATACTTATGCCAATAATTTAACAGTTCAAGGCATTCAAACAAATATGTTAAGGGCTCAAAACATTCAAAACAACCCTACGAATGCATTCCCAAGAAATTCGAACTTGGATATTATACCTGAAATGCAAATAGGTCAAGTCTCAATTTCTGAGTCATTCTCTCCATTGATTGGAGTAGATGTTAGAACTAGAACTAATACTTCATTTAAGTTTGAAATTGGCAAGCAGCGGCAGATTGCATTGAGTATGGCGAATAATCAAATTACTGAAAGTAAGTCGACAGATATTACTGTTGGACTGGGCTATATAATTCGCGATGTGCAATTTACTATTGTGGATGATGCAGGTCAGCGAAACAATATTAAGTCAAACCTTGAATTAAAAATTGATGTTCGTGTAAGTGACAATCAAACAGTTATTCGTCGGATCCTAGAGGGCTTTAATCAGCCTACTGCTGGACAAAGAAGGACTACAATAAAGTTAACCGCAGACTATCGTCTGAGTCGAAGGCTGGCAGCTCAGTTTTATTATGATCAAACAATCAGCACCTTCAAAACTTCAATGGCATTTCCAACAAACCAATGGCAAAGTGGAATTGCCTTGAGACTCAATCTAGGTAGCTAGTCTCTTTACTATATTTGCCATTAAATTTTTTATAATGAATATTCCAACTGACTTAAAATACACAAAAGATCATGAGTGGCTTCGTCTGGATGGCGATAGTGCTACGATGGGAATAACTGATTTCGCTCAAAGCGAACTTGGAGATATCGTTTTTGTTGATATCCCTACAGAAGGGGACAATTTATCTAAAGAGGAAGTTTTTGGCTCTGTCGAGGCTGTCAAGACAGTTAGCGACTTATATGTTCCTCTTGATTGCCGGATATTAGAGGTTAATGAACTTCTTGATGATAATCCTGAATTAGTGAATGAAGATCCCTACGGAAAAGGATGGATGGTGAAAATAAAATTATCAGATATTCCTTTGCTAGATGATTTGATGAGCTCTTCAAGTTATTCTGATCTCCTTGGTGGGTAAATTTATTCCTCTTAAAGTTGGTCATAAAATCTGGTTGATTTCAGGTTCTTTATGGTCCGCTGTCGTTATTTTTTTTAGTCTTATCGCCTCTAAAAATATCCCAAGTATTTTTTATTCATTAGAGGATTTCATTCTGCATTTTACAGCGTATTTTTTTTCGGCATTTTTATTTGCCATGGGGTCAAGGTCGTCTTTCGGACCATGGAAGCCCGCATTACTTTGCTTTTTAATAGGCTTTACCGTTGAAATTATTCAACCGACGCTTCTAAATGGGAGGTCCTTTTCATTTCAAGATGTGATTTCTAATAGTATTGGTTTAATTTTTGGTATTATTCTTGCCCGATTTTTAGGGAAGCGTATCTTTACCACTTAAAATTTTACCGAAATGAAGAATCGGAAGACCTTTAAAGCAGATTTAGAAAATAAGACAGGCCTTTTCTTGCAGATAGGTTTGGTTTTGGCTTTGACCATTGTTTGGGGTGCCTTTGAGTGGAAGACTTATGCTGATGGACCTGGAAGTTTAGGAAACCTAGATGCCTTTATTGATGACGAAGAGGTCGTTATCACACAGCGGAATACACCTCCACCTCCACCTCCACCGCCTGCCCCTCCCGAAATCATAACCATTGTTGATGATAAATTAGATATTGATGAGTTAGAAATGGAGTCTACAGAGATTGATAATAGTGATGAAATCGAGCTTATTGATGAAGTCTTAGATGATGATATATTTAATTTTGTTAATGTTGAGAGTAAGCCTATTTATCCCGGATGCGAAGATCTGGCTACGGAAGATGAACGTTTTAACTGCTTTAATGTAAAGATTAGGCAATTTGTTGGGAGGAAATTTGAATTTCCGGAGATGGCAAAGCAAATGGGCATTCAGGGAAAAATATGGGTTTCCTTTATTATTGAAAAAGATGGAAAAGTTTCAGATATTACAATCGAACGGTCTGTTGATAAGCTCTTAGATGATGAATCTTTACGAGTAGTCAGACAACTCCCAAAAATGCTTCCAGCGAAAGTAGGGGGTCGTCCAGTAAGAATGCGATACAGCCTTCCAATAAATGCTAAACTTCAATAAAAAAGATAAAAATATTTAAAAAGCCCCAGAATGCTGGGGTTTTTTTATTCCAAGTCATAACAATACGAATTGTAAAGCGAAATAAATTAATATGCCTTTCCCGAATTCTAAGCTAAGCCCTGACGACATTCTCAAAGCCGTTTATCGCGCAGCAGACGCAATATTAGAAGTCTACAACCAAAAAGAAATACAATCAGAAAAGAAACATGATGACAGTCCTGTTACAATTGCTGACATTAGAGCACATCATATTATTCAGGACACTTTAGTTATTTCAGGCTGGCCCATATTATCTGAGGAAGGTGAACACGCAGATTATAATATTCGTAAAGATTGGGATTATTTCTGGGTAGTTGATCCTTTGGATGGGACAAAGGAGTTCATAAAAGGTAATGGAGAATTCACAATAAATATCGCTCTTGTTAAAGGGGATACCCCAGTTTGGGGGGTTGTTTATAGTCCAGTTTTAGATTGGTTATATGTTGGCGGACCAGAAAGTGGTTCTTTAAAAAGTTCTAAGAGGGTTAGTTGGGAAGAATTAAAAGAGAAAGGTAGTATTTTGCCTGGTGAATTGCCCGAGAATCTTACTGTCATTGCAAGCCGGTCTCATGGGAGTACTTCAACTGAAGCTCTTCTGAAGAAATGGGAAAATAAATATGGAGAAATTGATCGAATCTCCATGGGTAGTTCATTAAAAATATGCCTAGTCGCCGAAGGTAGCGCGCACGCATATCCACGTGCAGCATTGACTATGGAGTGGGATACGGCAGCAGGTCATGCTATTGCTCTAGGAGCCAATTGTCATATGTTCCAAATCGAGGAGTCTAATCAGGAGTTAACTTGGAGTAAGCCTTTGGTTTACAATAAAAAGAATCTTTTAAATCCGTTTTTCATCGTTTGTGGTGCCAAATATCTATGTGACAATGCGTGATATTGGTCTTCTTTTAAAATTCAGGCTTGCTTTTACAGTTGTTTTTTCAGCAGCATCAGGATACTTATTAGGGGCTCCTATTTTTTTATGGAGTGAATTTTCTTTACTCATCATCGGAGGATTTGCAATCGTTGGAGCAAGCAATGCATTCAATCAAATTTGGGAGATAGAAACAGATGCATTAATGGAAAGGACAAAATTGAGACCCCTTCCTGCAGGTCGAATGAGGAAATCTGAGGCTTATAAATGGGCTTTAGGTTTGGGTTTAGTTGGGACCACAGCTCTTGCATTTTTAAATATAACCACAGCTGTATTTGGTTTGGTCTCTATGCTGCTTTACGTATTGGTTTATACACCGATGAAGGCAAAGTCGCCATGGGCTGTTCTTGTAGGTGCTTTACCAGGAGCCATACCTTTTCTTCTTGGTTGGGTTGCGGTAACAGGAGATTTTGGTATTGAGTCAGGCATTCTTTTTGCAATACAGTTTTTATGGCAGTTTCCACATTTTTGGGCTATCGCATGGCTTGGCTATGATGACTATGCTAAGGCAGGTTATTTCTTGCTTCCTAGCAGAAAAAAAGATAGTTCGGTGACTTATATGAGCATAATTTATACACTTTGGATGATGTTTGTTTCAATACTGCCAGCTTTTGGATTAACAGGATCTTTAGAATTGTCTATGCCCGCTGCAATAGTAGTTTTCATACTTGGTCTTGATGTTTTGCGATTGGCAGTATCGCATCACAGAGAACCCTCTGATTCTGCTGCACGATCACTTATGTTCGGCACAATCCGATACTTGCCATTACTTCAAATAACCTATATTTTAGATCACTATATAAATTAACTATGAATCAAAGTCGGAAAGAAATTCGAGAGAAAACATCTAGGCCCATGTTATGGATTGGTATGGCTAGTATAGGAATGGCATTTGCTGGATTGACTTCAGGTTATGTTGTTTCTAAATCGTCATTGGTAGCAAAAGGAGCATGGCAGACTATTGCTCTACCCAATGAGTTCTTCTTAAGCACAATATTTATTGTTCTTTCAAGTGCGCTTCTTGTTTTAGCTGGAAGAAACATAAAAAATGAAAATTATAAATATTCAAATTCATTAATTGGACTTGCATTTTTATTTGGATTAGCATTTTTAATGTTCCAGATTCTTGGTTGGAATGCGTTGATGGAAAACCAGGGAATATTCTTCACCGGTGAAGAAAGTCGACCTGCTGGAAGTTGGTTATATGTTATTACTTGGTTCCATTGGATGCATGCTTTAGCCGGGGTGATTGTTCTTTTGGTCGCCTTAATAAGGAGTTCTCGTAGGATATTCACAAAGGAAAACATGCTTCAATTTGAGCTATCCGCTCAGTTTTGGCATTTTCTTGGGTTTTTATGGATTTATCTTCTTCTCTTTTTGACGTTTCTGCGCTAATTTTGCAAAAAATATAAATGATCGAACCATTGGATTGAGCTATGAAAAAAAACACAAATACTAATGTCTGGGGCGGAGGAAACGAGCCCATGAAATCAGAGTACGGAAAGATGATGATGTGGTTTTTTCTTATTTCTGATGCTCTTACTTTTTCTGGATTTCTTACAGCTTATGCTTTTGTAAGATTTAGATTTGAGATGCAATGGCCTGTCGCTGAGGATGTATTCACCCACTTTCCTGGTCTCCAAGGCGAGCAGCCTCTTTTGTATGTGGCATTCATGACATTTGTATTGATCATGTCGTCAGTCACTATGGTTTTGGCGGTAAATGCTGGCCATCAGCTTAGAAAGACTGCGACTGCATGGTGGATGGTGGCAACAATTTTGGGTGGTGCTATTTTTGTTAGTAGCCAGGCTTGGGAGTGGTATCACTTTATCATAGGCGATAAAGGTGGGGTAGAATTGTCATCTAGCCAGGTTTTAAAAGTTGCAGACTTAGAAGGCGAGGTGCTTTCTCTTTCTCAAGTTGTAAACGGAATGGAGAATGGTCACAAGGCAAACCATGAACTTATTTTTTCTGATGAAGAAGTTTTTTCATCGATTCGATTAAATAATAATTTGGTTCTTCAGAACCCAGGGAAAGATCATATGCCTTTAACTAGAGAGGCAACCCTTAGAGCTTTAAATGGTGCTCACGTTGTTCAAGGTGCCAATATGATTCATAATGAATATGGAAAGCAACAGTTTGCTAATTTCTTCTTTTTCATCACAGGTTTCCATGGCTTTCACGTTTTTTCCGGAGTAGTTTTAAATATTATGGTCTTTTATAATGTTATGCTTGGAACATATGATCGAAGAAAATCTTATGGTATGGTTGAAAAAATTGGATTGTATTGGCACTTTGTCGATCTTGTTTGGGTATTTGTATTTACTTTCTTTTATCTCGTTTAATTAATTATTATGTCAGATCACGATTCACCTCAAGGAACAGCATGGATATGGAAAATATTTTGGCTTCTACTTGCGATAACTACTATCGAAGTTGTTTTGGGAATAGTCAAGCCAGAAATTCTTTTGACTTCATTAGCTGGTACCTCTATTCTAAATCTTTTGTTTATTGGACTTACTCTTGTTAAAGCGGCCTATATTGTTCAATACTTTATGCATCTGAAATATGAAGTAGATTCATTGCGATATTCTATTTATCTACCGGTAATAATTCTAATTCCTTATTTAACCTTTATTTTAATTTTTGAAGGTCAAAATATTTTTGAATTTTGATGAATTCAAAAATTAGTAAACGTCTTCTCTTGTTGGGGCTTTTAATAATACCAGTGTCGATGTACTTGGTTTCAATAGCTGTTAGTGGAGTTGTTAATTTTAGGACACTAGAAAATCTAGGATCTCCTGATTTTAATTCTGACTCAACCCAGTTTGTTTCCTCGAATAATGTTAATTGGACTCCTGATTCTTCCTCTGGAAAGATTATTGTCCTGAGTTTCTTCTTTACCACCTGTCCGACTATTTGTCCAGCGATGAATTTTCATTTAAAAGAGGCTCACGATCGTCTCTATGGTTTTAAAGATTTGGTCTTTGTCAGTTGCACTGTGGATCCAAATACGGATACACCAAAAATTCTTAAAGATTATAAGGATAACTTAGGTGTAGAAGAATCAAATAAATGGAAATTTATAACCGGAAAATCTGATGAGTTATATGACTTGGCGAATGCATATTATTTAACAGCTTTAAGGGATTCTGAATCTGATGGTGGTTACGCCCATTCTCAGTCTGCAGTTATAATTGATTGGGAGGGGAACCTTAGAAGTCGAATAACTGATCAAGGAAATATTTTAGGAGCTTATGATTTGTCGGAAGCCTATTTGATAGATCAGCTTGTAGATGATGTAAGGGTTTTAATAAAAGAACACAGGAAAGTAAAAATGGGCCGTAAATGAAACCCCATCCAAATGACCGCTTCGTAATCCCAGTGATTGTAAGTCTGAGTATTATAGTTCCTCTAGCAGTTGCATCGTTATTTTTACTTCCGGAAGATTGGAAAATCCAATTCGGGAATGCTAATATTAGAAGCCTTCCCTTTTTTCATGCTATCTTGAATGGATGTACAGCTGCTCTTCTTTTAATAGCATTTGGCATGATAAAGAGTAAGAACGTATCGTTACATCGGCTCGCTAATGTTCTAGCTTTTTTTCTATCTGCTATCTTTTTAGTTTCTTATGTGGTTTCACATATTTCCAATCCAGATGCCCATTTTGGTGGAGAAGGATGGATTCGTCCTTTGTATTTTACGATTTTAATATCTCATATTACTTTAAGTATTCCTGTATTGCCGCTGGCAATGATGTCAATTTATCGAGGATGGAATAACCAAATTAGTGCTCACAAAAAGCTGGTTAAGTGGACATTTCCGATATGGATGTACGTAGCCATAACGGGAGTATTGGTATATTTATTCATGGCGCCATATTATCCTATCTTATGAAGAAGTTTTATCTTTTCCTCTTATTGATTCAGTCGTTTTGGTTAAAAGGTCAATGTGCAATGTGTAAAGCAACGGCAGAGAGCAATGCAGATAATGGAGGAACATTGGCTGAGGGCTTAAACGAGGGGATCCTATACCTAATGGCTTTTCCTTATCTTATTCTTGGCGCCATAGCATTTGCTTGGTGGCGTCATGACAAGAAATAGTTAAGAACTATCTTTAGCATGATTATTGTAATTTATACATTCTGAACTCATTCAATTCTGACATAATGGTGTTAAACGCACGTTTTTATTTCTTTTTTAAAGAATCACTTATTATTTCAATGATTTTTATAGGCACAAACTTGATTGCTCAAGAAACTCTAGTATTATCCTTGAATGATTGCGTACAAAAAGGCCTTGACTATAATTATGGTGTTCGCCAAGCACGAAATAATACCATAGCATCTAGATCTGATAATATTGCTGCATTCGGAGCAATGCTTCCTCAAATTAATGCTAATTCAGGTAATTTTTGGAATGCCGGCCTAACGGTCGACCCAGTAACTAATATTATTGCTCGTGTTCCACTTTCCTCAGCAAATGCGGGATTGGGATTTAGTACGATTTTATTTGACGGCTTTCAAACCATGAATTCATGGAGACAAGCGAAAGTAAATACTCTCATCGCTAAATATGATCTTGACAATACCCTTAACACAGTTGCTCTTAATACAGCATCTCAATATCTTTCGGTTTTGATGGCAAAAGAAGTTTTAAAAGTAGCTAATGAGCAATTAAAAGTTACGGATATCGGAGTTTCACGACTGAGAAAGTTAAATGCAGCAGGAGCTATTTCTCCCAATGAGCTTCTTCAAATGGAGGCCCAATTAGCTCGAGATGAACAGCGTCACTTGACGGCTGAAAATTCATTGGGTTTATCGAAATTAATACTAGCCCAAGGAATAGGAATGAAAACGAATATGTTTGTTATTTCCGAGATCGGCTTAAATGAACTTATGGAACAGCCTCGAATTATTCGTATTCGGCCAGAAGCAATATTTGCATCCTCTATGGATATTCAACCAAATGTTAAAGCTGCGCAGTTAAGAATTGAATCTGCTGATTTTGGCCTAAAGGCAACCATTGCTCAAAGAATGCCTCGTCTTACAATGAACGGGCAAATTTCAACCTCATATTCAGATCAGGCTATAGATATTATTTACAGTGATCTTCAAGCTATAGAAATTGGATATTGGCTAAATAGTTCTGGAGATAATGTTTCGGTTTACCATCCTGTTGAGGTTCGTGTTCCTTTAGGTGTTGAATCAAAAACATTAGAAACTCAGCTTTCAGAAAATGTCCGGCAGTATGTTGGGCTAAATTTATCCGTACCAATTTTTAACGGTTTTCAGATTTCTAATGCCATTAAGCGAGCTAAAATAGGCAGAATGAATGCCGAACTCCAGTATGAACAAGAAGTTGATAATTTTGAGCAAACAGTGGAACGTAGTCATGCGGATGCAACGTCCGCTTGGAAACAGTACATAGCAGCACAGAAGACTGTAGATGCCTCTTACAAAGCTTTTGTTGATGCAACTATTCGTCGGCAAGAAGGAACTTTAACGGTGTATGATTATTCTTCTGTTCAAAATACATATCTGGCTGCTGTTTCTGATGCTTTAAGTGCTAAATATGATGCCCAGTTCAAGGCTTACATTTTAAAATTTTATATGAAGTCTCCACTAAAGTCAGTCCAAGAAAATTAATAAGAAAATGAATAAACGTGTTGTAATTATAATCTTGAGTATTGTTGTTTTCGGAACAATTGGGATAATTGGCAAGAAAAAAGGCTGGTGGGGTAATACAGGTTCGGATATCATTGTTGAATTAGCGACGGTTGAGCGACATACTATTATTGAAACTGTTAATGCTTCTGGAAAAATACAGCCTGAATTGGATGTGAAAATATCTCCAGAGGTTTCAGGTGAAATAATTGTGTTAAATGTCCGCGAAGGACAATCTGTAGAAAAAGGTGAAGTCCTTTTAAGAATTAATCCAGATATCTATCAATCTGTTGTTAGTAGAACTATTGCTAGTGTCAATATAGCGCGATCTGCAAAATATCAGTCAGAAGCTCAATTTATTGAGGCTCAACAAATATTTAAACGAAATGAGACACTTTACCTTCAAAAAGTTTTATCTCAGGCAGAATGGGATGGGGCAGAGCGTATTTATAAAGTTGCAGATTTAGGAGTTCAATCATCTGAATATCAGCTTCAAAGTGCTTTGAGTTCTTTAAAAGAGGCAAAAGATAATTTGAAACGAACAGTGATAAGAGCTCCAATGAAGGGAATTGTCACCGGATTGAGTGTTGAAGTAGGAGAGAGAGTTGTTGGGACGGCACAAATGGCAGGAACAGAAATGATGAATGTCTCTCAATTAGATATTATGGAGGTTTTGATTGATGTTAATGAAAATGATATTGTTCGCGTTCACATGGGTGATACAGCTATCGTTGGAGTTGATGCTTTTCTGGGCCACGAATTTAGAGCTACAGTAACAGAAATAAGTATTGCGGCTAAAGGGCAGCAAGCAGGCGTAAACCAGGTAACAAATTTTGAAGTTAAATTGCAAATAATACCTAGCAGTTATTTAGAGTTAACTAGTCCGGGTAGAGAACAACCATTGCTATCTGGAATGACAGCCACTGTTGACATACGAACCCGTCGCGCATTTCAAGTTCTTTGTGTTCCCGTTGAAGCAGTAACAACACGTGAGGACTCTTTAGTTAAAAATAAAATGTTGGAAGTGGTTTTCACAGCTGAATCTGACAAAGCTCAAATGCATACTGTGACGACTGGGATTCAGGATGAAAAATTCATTCAAATATTATCAGGAATAGACGATATAAAAAAGGTCATAAGGGGGCCATTTGATGCGGTAAGTCGTAAACTCTCTCATGGAGATGATATTCAAGTTGAAAATCCAGTAAGATTTTAACGATTATTCAGTGAGTCCAAAGTTCCTTCTAATAGAGACATCATCAAGATTGTGCAGCGTAGCTATTTCAAATGGTGATGACATCATTTGGTCGGAATCTGAAATTGAAGTAACAGGGTTTTGTCATGCTGAAAAATTACATATGCTTATTGATCGGGCGATAAAAGACTCATTTGGAAATAAACCATCTTCTATAAAAAAAATTGATGCTATTGGTCTTGCTGGAGGTCCAGGGTCATATACTGGACTAAGGATCGGTGCTTCCGCGGCAAAAGGATTGGCACTCCCACTAAATATACCTTTAATTGCTTATTCATCTTTGGCAGCTTTAGCTCATGCTGGAAAAGACAGTGTCCCTCAAGACCAAAAAATTGGCGGATTCTGGGCAGCTATGGATGCTAAACGTTTAGAGGTTTATTCATCAATGTTTGACGAGAATATTTATCGTTTAAGTGCAGACGAGCCATTCTTATTGGATGAGCAACCCATTCCTAAAAATTGGTCAAAATATTCTGATATCTGGGCAAGTGGAGATGGGGTAGAGAAAGCTATGAAATATTGGCCCGGCCTCAAGGATACTGAAATTAGATATGCAGAGGCGAGGCATGGTCTGCCTTTGTCATTATCTGCATGGCAATCTAAAAACTTTGTCAGTCTCGTGAATTGGGTTCCTAATTATTTAAAAGTATATAAGCCTGGCAAGGCTAATCTTGGGCTCCCAGAAATGGGTTTAAAATAATTAACTTGTTATTTTAAATCACCAGCCCAATTCAATGGAAAATTTTTAATTGATCTAAATGTAGTTTGGCAAGATTCCATATTGCATACTTGCCCCAAAAAATCTTCATTTATTCCAGGTCCCCATAATGGACTTTTAAAAAAAGGTAGAGGGTGAATTTTGTGATCACTTGATAAGAGTAAATGTTTGGAATCTCTTTTTGAAAACGGCAATAGATTTATCCAGCTAGCATATCTATCTGGATAATTAAATCCCCTATTGCATGCCCTTTCAACTAAAATCTCACCACGATTTCGCTTTTCTTCATTTCCCGTCAAATGTCCTGTAACAATAAGGCATTCTGCTAAGACTGCCAGAGAAGACGGAATCGTATCGTCCTCCCAATCCTCGAAGTCTATGAAAGCTTGATTAGGATGATCACGCGGCGAGTATAAAAAATGATCTTTTTTAGAGTCGTCGGAAAAATTATCTAGTATATGATTAACAATATGGCTGCATTTTTTTAACCACGTTAAATCTAAAGTTGCTTGGCTCATTCTTAGTGCAAGCATTGCGCTGAATGCTAGATCGTCAATGAATGCTTTATTCTTTTTCGAGGACCCAGGATAGATTATGTGTATAGGGTAAGTACTTTCTAATTGAAATTCTGCCCAATGAATTTGTGATGACTTTTTTACCTTTTCGAAATCTTCACCACTGGCTAAAAAACCTTCAACAAGAGCAATACATGTTAATGCATTCCATGAACAAATACTTTTATTGTCTATGAATGGGAGATTTCTTTTCAACGCTATGAGTCGCAGTTTTTCCAGAGATAAATTCCATTTGGAGTCTGTTTTTTTTTCTTGCGAATAATGTAAAATCCAGCCCCTGTTTTCTAATTGAGTACTATTTTTTTGGAGATTTATTTTAAACTCTTCTGATAAGTCACCTAGGCTTAAATCTAATTCAGTCTCTGTCCATATATAACTTTTACCTTCTTCACCATCGCTGTCTGCATCTACCGCTGCGGAAAACAAGCCTGAGGGAAGCTCCATCTCACGGAAAAGCCATTTTTTAGTTAATTTAAAAGACTCATAAGCGAGAATATCTCCATTTATATGAAATGCTTTTGCAGTAAATCGAATCCATAATGCGTTATCATATAACATTTTTTCAAAATGTGGTATTATCCATTTAGCGTCAGTGCTATACCGAAAGAGTCCCCCTCTTAGGATATCATAAGTTCCTGACTGATATATGTATTTAAGGCTATTTATTGCATGTTTTTCAGAACCAGGAAGTTTAGCGGCTAATAAGTACTGCATCAGGGTGTGAGGCATTGGAAATTTCGGACTCCCATTGGTTCCTCCGTTTTTTACGTCCCATCGTTTAAAAATATTTTCTTTAAATATCTCCCAACCCGGAATTTCTTTTAAAGGATATTTTTTCTCTTTCTCCTCTTTTAGTGCAACTATTAATTTCTCAGCATATTCTTCAGCCAGAGACGGGGATTTCAGCTTGACTTCCTGCAATTTATTTATTGCATTAATCCAATTTTTTTTTGGCATATATGTACTGGCCCAAATAGGTCTGCCATCTGGCAGACAGACTACATTTAGTGGCCAGCCTCCAGTTCCAGTAAGAGCTATTGACGCTGACATATAGGCATGGTCAACATCGGTGTGTTCTTCCCTATCCACTTTTATATTAATGAAATATTTGTTCATTAAATAAGCAATATTTTGATCTTCAAAAATTTCTTTCTCCATTACATGGCACCAATGGCACGCAGAATAGCCTATGCTTATGAGTATCCATTTTTCACTAGAAGCCGCTGTTTCCATTGCTTCCGCGCTCCAGGGCCACCAATCTACAGGATTGTTTGCATGTTGTAAAAGGTATGCGCTTGATTCTTTTTCAAGTCGATTCATATCACAAGGATACATAAGTTCAAGCATCTTTAAAAAATAATCTTGAATTAACTTAAAGCTTTCCCTAAGGAAGTACTTTTGTAAGTATGGATCCATATGTGCTCTTACTAATATTACTTTTCAGTTTAGCTACTTTAGATTTAGTAGTTGGCGTAAGTAATGATGCGGTCAATTTCCTCAATCCATCGATAGGTTCAAAGGCAGGGAGTATGCGCACTATACTTATTGTAGCCAGTGTAGGGGTCTTATTGGGAACAACATTCTCTAGTGGTATGATGGAAGTGGCAAGAAAGTCTGTATTTCATCCTGAGTTTTTTAGTTATCATGCTTTGATGTTCATTTTTTTAGCTGTGATGTTAACAGATGTGATTCTCTTGGATGTCTATAACTCCTTAGGATTTCCTACCTCAACTACTGTTTCACTTGTTTTTGAGCTTTTTGGAGCAGGTGCGGCAATAGGCTTTTTAACCTCGATTCAATCGGGACTTGATCCGTTTAATTTCGATGCATATATTAATGTAGGAAGTACATTTCGAATAATTAAAGGGATTTTCTCGTCCATTGGAATAGCCTTTTTGATTGGCTGCTTGGTTCAATGGCTTGCAAGATTAGTATTTTCATATCGGTTGGAATCAACGCTATCTAAATTTGGTGGTGTCTTCACCGGTTTATCGGCAACATTGATTTTTAACTTTTTATTATTAAAAGGTTTGAAAGGTTCGTCATTGCTGAGCCCGTCATCTATGGAGATGATTCAGGAACATCAGAATTATATACTCATAGCATTGTTTGCGATATGCACAATAATAGGTCAATATCTAATTTCTGTGCTTAAAACTAACCCATTAAAATATATAGTTTTATTGGGTACGTTTTCTTTAGCAATGGCCTTTGCTGGCAATGATTTAGTCAATTTTATAGGTGTTGCAGTTGCAGCTTTTCAAGCATATGGTATTTATTCAATATCTGGACTAGATGCCCATGACTTAATGATGGATGCAATGGCGGCCAAAGTTCCAACGCCTACTCTTTTGTTGACCATTTCGGGAGTAATTATGATTTTGGCTCTTTGGACTAGTGCAAAAGCTCGCAAAGTCTCGGCGACCCAGATAGGGTTGTCTAGGCAAGGTGAAGGGTCTGAAAAATTTAAATCCAATCCAATCTCAAGGACTTTGGTGAGTTCTATTAGTTACTTGACATCATTTATCAGATCATTTTCTTCACCTAAATTTAGGTCATGGACCGACTCTCGTTTCGTCACACCTGTCTATGAAAAGGTTAAAAGTCAAGTAAAAGAAAATGATCGTCCAGCATTTGATCTTCTTCGTGCCAGTGTAGACCTAATGGTTGCTTCAACCCTAATCGCATACGCAACAAGTTTAAGTTTGCCTCTTTCTACGACATATGTCGTCTTTATGGTGTCAATGGGGTCAACCTTGGCAGATAGATCATGGGGAAAAGAAAGTGCTGTATACAGAGTGGCAGGTGTATTAAACGTAATTGGAGGCTGGTTACTAACTGCTGTTGTTGCCTTTGTTACGGCGGCAATTTTTGCTACGTTTCTTTTTTATGGTGAATTTATCGCTGTATTGATCCTAGTGGTTATTGCAATCGGATTAATCGTAAGAAGTCATATGGGTTTTTCCAAAAAAATGAAAGCGGAGAACCTTATGGAAGATGAAGTTTATAACCTCTCATCAACCGATGACCCTATTTCGGCAAGTCGATTATTAATAGCTTCTGATTTGCGCCGTTCTGCAGGAATTGTCACCATGTCAGGTCAATTACTACTTTCAAATAATAAAAGAAATTTAAAGCAATTATTAAATGAGATCCAAATTTTGGGAAGAAGACAGAAAGAAATAGAATTTCGTTTAATCCGAGTTCTGAAAAGGCTTGAAGATAAAAATAAAGATATTGCTAGGATGCATTTAACCGCTTTCGACTATGCATGTGATTTTCAACAAAGTGCATATGTAACAGTCGAGTCAGAGTACAATCATTTGGCAAATCTTCACCTAGTTCCTCACGGATCCTTTACAATGAATTATTCGGAGAACTTGGCTTTATTTAGTGTGTATGTATCTAAAATTGTGGGGGCTTTAGAGAATGGTGAGCCAGA
Organism: Owenweeksia sp. TMED14; assembly: GCA_949529985.1. GTDB lineage: Bacteria > Bacteroidota > Bacteroidia > Flavobacteriales > Schleiferiaceae > TMED14. Next base: position 28,354 of record CATIRS010000032.1, on the reverse strand, counting down.
GCCTCACGCCGAATTGATAAATTCAAAGAGGCATATTATTATGGAAATAAACCGCGCTGTAGAAATGGACTTGAATTTATATCGAAGCGGTGAAATCACAACAAGACAAGTTCACTTGCAAACGAAACTTTCACTTGAATTAAGAGATATGTCAGCTTTGGCTTATCGAATCCATAAAGTTTATTTCGGCTAGGAAAAAGTATCTGAATAGCTACTTATCTTTTTGTGCGAAATATTTATAAAACAATGGAATGGTTTCAATGCCTTTGAAATAATTCTCTAGACCAAAATGCTCATCAGGGGAGTGGATAGCGTCGCTATCCAATCCAAATCCCATGAGTATGCTCTTTACATTGAGCTCAGTTTCAAACAATGCTACGATAGGAATACTCCCTCCGCTTCGGACTGGAACAGCTTTTCTTCCAAAGGAATCATTTAGTGCCTTGGCCGCAGCGCTATATCCTGGATGACCGGTAGGGCATACGTATGGTTCGCCTCCATGGTGGGGAGTTATCTTTATTCGCACTGCTGATGGAGCAATGGATTTAAAATATTTAGTAAATAATTCTGTAATTTCTTTTGGATCCTGCTTTGGCACAAGCCTCATGGATATTTTTGCATATGCTTTAGAGGCTATTACTGTCTTTGCTCCTTCCCCAGTATATCCACCCCAAATCCCATTCACATCTAGGGTTGGACGAATTGAGTTTCTCTCAGTTGTGCTATATCCGTCTTCTCCATCGACATCAACTAAGTCCAATGCCTTCTTATAACCTTCTAGAGAAAATGGGGCCTGAGCTAGTTCGGCTCTTTCTTCGGGGCTAAGGATTTCAACTTTATTGTAGAAACCAGGAACTGTAATTTTCTTCCTATCATCATGCAGGCGCGAAATCATCTTTGTGAGAGCGTTTATGGGATTTGCTACTGCCCCTCCGTACAGTCCTGAATGCAAGTCTCTATTTGGTCCTGTCACTTCAACTTCAACATAGCTTAAACCTCTTAATCCTGTTGTAAGGGAAGGGATTCCCGGTCCTACCATACCTGTATCAGAAATGAGTACTACATCGCATGATAGGCGTTTATGATTTTTTTTCACAAACCAAGCTAGATTTTCGGAACCAACTTCCTCTTCGCCTTCTATCATGAATTTTATATTGCATGTAACATTGTCTGTTGCAACCATCGTTTCGAAGGCCTTCACATGCATAAAAAACTGTCCTTTGTCGTCGCATGCTCCTCTTGCGAAAATTGCACCCTTGGGATGGACTTCTGTATTTTTTATTACCGGTTCAAAAGGATCAGATGACCAAAGGTTAATAGGATCAGCAGGTTGAACGTCGTAATGCCCGTAAACTAAAACGGTGGGAAGGTTAGGTGAAACGAAATAGTCACCATATACGACAGGATATCCAGGTGTTTCGCATATCTCTACAGAATTAGCCCCCGCTGCTTTCAGGAATCTCGCTGTTGTTCCTGCTGCCTTGATCACATCGTCTTTAAGGTTTGGATCTGCACTAACGCTCGGAATTCTTAGTAACTCAAAGAGCTCATCAATAAATCGTTTTTGATTGTCCTGTATGTATTTGTTCATTGGGCGAATATAGGTATCTAGTAAATGATTTTATATCTTTAATGAGCAATTAAAAAGCAAATGATATCTCGATTCTTCACCTTCAGTAAACTTTCTTTCATTCTCCTTTTGTTTTTGTGCGCTCATTGTTTATTAGAGGCTCAAAACATTGTTGTCAATTCATCTAGCCCACGGAATGACCCTATGTGGTTAATTCAAAATGTTTTTGTTGGTCCTAATCTTACTGTTTTTTCGCCAATAGGACTTTTAGGTGTTCCAAAGACCCAAGCTTCTTCAGTCCAATTTGGGAAATTTTATATTAATAATCCTGCCTTTGGTTTGGATTCAGGAATAGTGATGTCAACGACAGACGCCATTGATGCAGTTCCTGGACAGTCAGGGTCTTATACAAATAACACTACTACTCCATCTGCTAACTTATCTACAGTTCTTAGTGCTATTGGTACTTCAGGAAACCTTTTTGATAAAGGAATTATGGAATTTAGTTTTGTAGCGCCTGGGGATTCAGTAAAATTTGATTACATATTTGCCTCGAAAGAGTATACTGATTATACTTGTTCTGGATATAATGATGTTTTTGGTTTTTTCTTAATAGGTTCAGGAATTAACGGAAATTCCGCCATAGATACTGTTAATTTGGCCACTATACCTGGAACTAATGTTCCGGTGGCGATAAATACAATTAATCAAGGATATCCATCTGGAAGTTATCCGGCGTCTAATTGTTTAGCCGCAAATCCGAATTATGTTGCTAATTCATCTATGTACAATCCAAATTCACCTACGGCAATTGTTAATTACCCAGGTTTTACCGATGTTTTTACTGCCAAAGCTGAGGTTACATGTGGATCTCTGTACACAATAAAATTAATTATTGCTGATGTATTAGATGGTTCATTGAATTCTGCTGTATTCCTTGGTGCTAGAAGTTTTGATTTGCCGACGATATCTCTGAATTCTAATTTTAACCAAGGAAATACTTTTAACGACACTACCGTCGTTGAAGGCTGTAAGCCCTCCTATTTATACTTGAACCGTAGTGGCGCAATTTCTGATACAATGACTATAAATTTCAACTATTCAGGCAATGCTATTTCTGGAGTTGACTATGCTGCTCTCCCAACTTCAGTAACACTTCTTCCCGGAGTCACAAATGACTCTGTTCCAATAACTGCTTTTGATGATGGAGTAGTAGAGAATTTGGATACAATTCGCTTTGTAATGCAGCCCGTGACTACGAACTGTGCAGTTTACCCACCTCAGTACAAGACCTTTTTAATTACCGATAAAATTCCACTAATAGTCAGCTCCGGCATAACTCAGGGGAATGATACTATCACGTGTCCAGGTGAACAGGTTATCTTGGGTGGTTCCTATTCCGCTGGTCAAGGCGTTTCAAATGGTTGGTGGGGAACAGATACTACAGGTCCTAGTCTGCTGAGTGTGAATCCAGCCAATACTACTACATATTATTATTCCGCTATTGATGAATGTATGGGGCAGGCGATAGTGGATAGTGTCACTATTTATTTACAGGCTTATGACTCTATTCAGACCATAAGTAATAGTCCGTATCCTATATGTCCAGGGGAGTCTCTAGAGGTTTTGAGTGAGGCTAAAAAGGGAACTCCTCCATATGCTTTTCAGTGGAATAATGGTCCAAGTGATTCTGCATGGACGATTACTCCACCTAAATCAGATTGGTATTTATATGAAGTTACTGATGGTTGTGGATCTGTAGTTAAAGATTCAGTTTGGGTAATTGTTGCCCAGATTCCATCAGCGGCATTTTCATATTTCCCCAGTCCAGGCTATCCACTAAATGTTCAGTTCAGCAACCAGTCTAGCGATACTAATTATGTGAAATGGTATTTTGGTGACGGAGATATTTCGAATATGGTTAATCCCTATCATTCATATAAATTGCCAGGGTTTTATACTGTTGGGTTGGTTATATCTGATTCTTTGGGATGTCAAGACTCAGTTTCAATAGATATAGAATTGAAGATGGACTATTATGTTTATGTGCCTAATACTTTTACTCCTAATGGTGATATAATAAACGACAGAATAAAGATTGAGGCATCTGGAATAGAAAGGTTAGAATGGCAGGTATTTAATCGTTGGGGACTGATGGTGTTCTCTTCCAATGATATGGAAGAGTCATGGGATGGCACATTAAATGGTCAGCCATCTCCTGAAGGCGCATATTTATATAAATTAATTCTTTATTTGCCTTTTGGTAACATAAAGGAGAAGACAGGGAGCTTCAATCTAATTCGCTGACTCTCTATTAAATAATGGCAATACAACAAACACCGGTAGTTAGCAGGGCCTTGTATATCCATTGGCGCTGAACTGCTGAAGTTCTTTTCTCAGATACAAGTTTGTACATCGATATCCTTTCTGACTGCCGTCGCCATTCTAATAATATCATAGCCATAGCGATTGGTAGGGATTGAAAGAATCCTTCTGATGATTCCGGATAGCTTGCCATAGCCAATATTAACAAAGGAGTATACGCTAATAGAGTTGCAATTAAAGGCCCTAAAATATTTGTATTCCATGACTTATGGGAATACAACCAAAGAAGTATTCCGTAAACTGAAAATGAAAAGGCAATGAATATCTCTAAATTTATCCATGCTGTGAGAGTGGCTAAAAAGTAAAATGAAATAGCCAAACGGACTCCATATTTTCGAGCTACAGGTCTCTCTAGCAGAGTTCGAAACGGTCGTTGTGTTATATCTTTTTCTAGATCATAAAAACTATTTAAAAGTGATCCTCCGGCAACTAAGAGTCCTGTTGTAAAGACGATTGCCCAAAATTCCAATTGAAAAAAAACATCACCTTTAACATCTCCTGTTGAAAAAAGGAATAATTGAGCCATTGCCTGAGTGGAGAAAATAAAGATAATATGTGTCCAACGGACGAGGCTAAGAAAGGCTACTAATCGGATTAATATTTTATTTCTCTTGCCCATGTTACACTTTAAAACCTGAGAACAATTTCCATAGAATGAGGAGATAATTCTTCTTGTGCTTTTTCTATATTTTTGGTGAATCCGAGAATATACCCCCCCCCTCCAGAGCCACATAACTTTAGATAGTATGCATTGCTATCAATGCCTTTTTGCCAGATTGTATGAAAATCATTGGGTATCATGGGCGTGAAATGATCTAGCGCCAGACGGCTCAGTGATTTTAAATTTATAAATAAGGGGTCCCAATCACCATTCAAGAAAGCTTGGACGCAGGCATCGTTGTATTTTTTAAACTGCCCACTCATGACATTACGGAATCCCTCTTCTTTGAGTTTTTCCATAAATAGGTTTACCATAGGCTGAGTCTCTCCCGGATTCCCAGAGTTGAGTAAAAAAATAGCTCCAGTGCCTTTGCTTTCGGTAGAAGGCAATGCCACTGTGCCAAGGTCTGTTTGTGAACGTATCAAAAGAGGCAATTGAAGATAGCATATTGTAGGATCTATACCTGAGCTTTTACCATGAAAATAGCTTTCCATTTGACCAAGACACTCTTTAAGTCCTTGAATTGAATCTGGAGGTAGTGGGCTGCTGAGTGATAACTGAAAGTTTGAATACCGGCCGAAGGTAGCCGCTACTAAGGCCCCAGAAGAACCGACGCCATAACCTTGAGGGATCGTCGATTTAAAGTACAATCCTTTTTTAAGATCCTCATTAAATTCATTGAGTCGTAAGGAAGCAATTAGAATGTCCTTAGAATCCAGATCTTTTAAATGCTTGTAAAACTTTGTTAGTTCTCGATTCGAGAGGTTTTGGTCTTCATTTGATTCGCCATTCGGTAAACTTAAATTACCCGAGAAGCTACGGTAGGGTATTGATAGACCCATGGTGTCTCTGATGATTCCGTATTCTCCGAACAAAAGAATTTTGGCGAAATATGAAGATTTCATTCCACAAAGTTAGGTAAACGTTTAGGGCCGTCTCCAACATGATCTAAAATATATCTATGCGACTTACAATGCTGTGTCAATGAGTCTTTGATGAAGTGCATTGCTTTTTCTTTTATCGAGCTTGGAAATAGCACATGGACATTTGCCCCAGCGTCCAGAGTGAAACTAATGGGCAAGCCAGTATCTATTCTGAATTCCCTTATTTTTTGAATGATTGCTAATGTATTTGGCTTTAATAATATATAACTAGGAGAGGAGCTCATCATGAGGCCATGAAGCGTCAGAGCCTCCAGTTCCACAATCTCTATAAACCTTTCAAGATCTCCCGTTCTTAATGGGCCCTGAATATCACATAGGTTTTGGTGTGCCTGGGAAAAACGTTTCTCTTTGAATGGATGGGTGTCCATTAAAGAATGTCCAATACTGCTGCTTATGGCCTTTTCCCCAATATCGACAAGTAGCACAACGTCAAAGTAATTATTGAAAGTGGGGTGAACTTGATGCGGGTATTTAACGGCATATTCATCATTAGCATTTTCTATTGACGGCGTCTTCCCCCAAACAACAAGGCCGCCATAGATGGAACGACTCGCAGACCCTGATCCCAATCTTGATAATATCGAAGCTTCTTGATGGAAGCCTGTTGCACCATATTGAAAATCTATTTTTTCCGCAAATTCCACTATGCAAAGAGAAAGAGCGCTAAGCCCAGAAGCGCTGCTTGCTATACCGCTAGAATGTGGGAAGCTATTGCTTGTTTCTATGGATAATGAATAAGAAGATAGCCATGGGTGTCTTGGAGATATTCGTTTTATGAACTCTTCTATTTTTGGAATAAATGTTGGTTGATTAACCCCATCAAGACTGATGCTTACTCCAGATCCTTGTGCAAAATTAACTTGTGTTTTTGTATTACATTCACTAAGGGTGAAGCTAATAGAAGGGTTTGAGGGCAACTGTGGGTGTCTCTTGCCCCAATATTTTATTAGCGCGATGTTTGAGGGGCTTTGCCAAGAAGTGATCACGCTGAAACAGCCTCTATGCCTGGTGCGATCTTCCTTACCATGCTTTGTAAGGCCTTTCCTGGTCCTACTTCATAAAATTGTGTTGCTCCATCACTGATCATAGCTTTTATGGTTTGGTTCCACTTCACGGAGCCTGTGAGTTGAGCCTTTAGGTTAAGACGGATTTCATCAGGATCTGTAACAGGCTTTGCAACGAAATTCTGATAAATTGGACAACGAGGTGTTTTAAAGTTGACGGCATCTAACGCCACAGCTAACTTTTCTTGCGCGGGAGCCATAAGTGGGCTATGAAAGGCTCCGTTGACAGGAAGAATCAAAGCTCTTTTGGCCCCTGCTTCTTTGCATGCATCACATGCTTTTTCTACGGCCTCTGTCGCTCCAGATATCACAAGTTGTCCAGGCGTATTGTAATTAGCAGGCACTACGAGTCCAGTAGATTTTTGACAGATGTCTTCTACCACAGAATCTTCTAGGCCAATAATAGCAGCCATTGTTGAAGGTTGATCCTCACATGCGCTTTGCATTCCAAGGGCGCGTTGAAAAACCAATTTCAAGCCGTCTTCAAAGTTCATTGCTCCGGAAGCGACCAGAGCAGAGAATTCGCCTAAAGAATGACCTGCAACCATCGAAGGGTGAAAATTTGAACCTAGGGACTTTGCTTTTACTACGGAATGCAAAAACACTGCTGGCTGCGTCACTTTTGTTTTAGTGAGATCCTCCATACTACCATTGAACATTATTTCAGACAATTCATATCCTAATATAGAATTTGCTTGCTCAAAAACATCTTTGTTATTCTCATAGAGATCCTTAGCCATTCCAGGGCTTTGGGCACCTTGGCCTGGAAAAACATATACTTTCATTTTCCGAAATATTCTACAGAGTTATTTTCAGTTTCAATAATTCGAATACAATGAAGATATGCTCCGTGATCGTTTATTGCTGGCGAAAGAATTTCCCAAAATGCTATTGCTAAATTTTCAGTTGAGGGTATTATTCCCTTTAAAAATTCTACATCGTCATTAAGGTTGGTATGATCAACATGATCAATTATATTGGACATAATTAAACTTTTCAAATCAGCTAGATTCATTACAAAACCTGTTTCGGGATTAACATTCCCTTTCACTGTAACAATCAATTGAAAGTTGTGACCATGTCCATTTTTATTTGAACATTTGCCAAAAATGTCAAAGTTCTTCTCATTCGTCCAAGAAGAATTATAAAGGCGATGCGATGCGCTAAAATTTTCGCGGCGTTGGATATAAATCATGAGAGATGATTTGTATTATTAAACCAGATTAATTATTTGAATCAAATTCTACTAGAAATGACTTAATGACCCCGTCTTTCTCTGTCCTGTAAGAAATCATGGCTTTTATCGGATCAAATGATAATTCAGGGGTAGATACCTTCAACCCAAATGAGTCATACCCTTTGGTGTTAAGAAGTCCATTTTTCATACCATTTTTGTCTGTGTATTGAAAGGATCCTGAGACCCATTGTGAACCATCGGATAGTTGGACATCAACAATATCCATCGGGCTATTAGCCTTTTTTTCAACTGCTATCACAAATATGCTTGAGGATTTCTGAAGAATAGTGGCTTTAGGAGTCGCGCAGGAAGCGACTATAAATCCAAATAAGAGCAAGATGATCCAGTTTTTCATGATAAATTATTTTGATATAAAGATCGGAAAAATAAGGGGAATAATTCTTAGACCTTCGCTTGTTATATCAGCTGTTTCACTTTAATTTTTATTTTATGCTATCTAGTTGTTTTTTAAGAGACTCGATACTGTCTTTTAAGGTGATTAATCGCCTTACCACCTGTTCTGTATTTACAGTTTCTGATGGATTGTCCTTGTATTTGTTTCGAGCACCTTTAATCGTGAATCCACGTTCTTTTATAAGATGATATATTTTTCTCAATACTTCCATGTTTTCTGGAGTATATTTTCTCACGCCTCTTAAATTCTTTTTCGGATTTAACTCTGGAAATTCTTTTTCCCAAAATCTTAATGCAGAAGTATTTAAATCAAATATTTTAGCAACTTCACCTATGCTATAATAATTCTTGGTCCATTCAGTAGGTATCATAATTAGTCGAAACTTTGATTTGAGGAAGCTGCAGAGCGAACTAAGTCATCATACTGGCCAGGACTTAGATCGTTGAAAAAATAATTTATTGGATTTACACGTCGACCATTTCTAATCACCTCATAATGTAGGTGAGGTGCTGTAGACCTTCCAGTGTTTCCAACATACCCTATCAAGTCTCCGCGTTTTACTCGCTGACCACGTCTTTTGATTGCTTTGTCCATGTGGGCATAAAGTGTATGGTAGCCAAACCCATGGGATATTGTCAAATGCTTTCCAAAACCACGCCCACCATAGACATCATTTGAAATAATCAATCCATCCGCGCTTGCATATATGGGAGTTCCTTTTTTGGCAGTAAAATCTACACCCGCATGTTTTTTACGTACCTTATAAATTGGATGAATTCGATATCCATAACCTGATGAAAATCTTGTCCCTACCTGATCTTTTACTGGCTTTATTGCGGGAAGAGCATTTAATAGGGCTTCCTTATTTCCAGTAAGACTAGCTAGCTCATCTAAACTCTGCGATTGAACTGCTACTCTTTTTGTTAGCTGATCAATACGTCGAGATGTCTTTTCAAGTAGAGCCCCATTTGATAAGTTTCTGATGCCTTGGTATCGTTCTGCCCCCCCACTTAACCCACTTAAACGAAGCTCTCCAGGTGGTGGTTCTGACTCAAATACCACTCTATATATTTCGTCATCGCGCTGTTCCATGTTCTCCATAACAATCATTAATGCATCCAACCGTTTATCTAGTCCTTCATATGTAAGCAAGACTTCACTTAATTCTCGTTTTAATGCTTTTTCTTCTGGAGAGTCTAAAATGAGTCGGATGAAAAAGAAAAATAAGATCCCTAAAAGCGCAGATGCCATTAGAAATAGACTCGTATCACGTACAATTTGTTTCCATGTTCTCTCGACTTTTCGATAGGCGAGCGTCAAAGGATCATATATATATTTCGATTTTCGCATTCCAGGAGTATTCTCACTAATTTTGTTACCTCAAAAGTAGGCAATGATAACTTCTTCAGAAATTCGTAATACGTTTTTGGATTTTTTCGCATCCAAAGATCATTCAATAGTCCCCTCTGCATCCCTCATAATAAAGGATGACCCCACATTAATGTTTGTTAATGCTGGAATGAATCCGTTTAAAGATATTTTTGTTGGAGCTAGAAAAAGTGAATTTCAACGTGTTGCCAATACTCAGAAGTGTCTTCGAGTTAGTGGTAAACACAATGATCTGGAAGAAGTGGGCGTCGACACCTACCATCATACTCTTTTTGAGATGATGGGCAACTGGAGTTTTGGAGATTATTTTAAAGAGGATGCTATTAATTGGGCTTGGGAACTTCTTACTGATGTGTATAAACTTGAAAAAGATCGAATTTATGTTACCGTCTTTGAAGGGGACAAGAGTGATGGTCTCCAACGTGATGTAGATTCAGAAAACATATGGCTTAATCACATCGATTCTACTCGGATAATCAGTGGCAATAAAAAAGATAATTTTTGGGAGATGGGAGACGTAGGACCCTGTGGTCCTTGCTCTGAAATTCATATTGATCTGAGAAATGAAAAGGAAAGAAAAAAAATCAATGGTGCTGAATTAGTAAATAATGATCATCCTCAGGTAATAGAACTTTGGAATCTTGTTTTCATGGAATTTCAAAGGGTTTCTGATGGGAGTTTAACAGAATTGTCAGAAAAGCATGTAGATACTGGAATGGGTTTTGAAAGATTAGTTAGAGCTATAGAGTTAAAGAGCTCTAATTACGATACTGATTTGTTTGTGCCTTATTTAAATAAACTCTCTGAAATTTCCGGAAAGGAATATGGTTTGGATGAAAATACTGATATTGCTTTTCGAGTTATCTCAGATCATATTCGTGCCGTTGCCATGGCTATTTCTGATGGACAAATGCCTTCAAATGTAGGTGCAGGATATGTGATCCGTAGAGTTCTGCGTCGAGCTGTTCGATATGGTTATTCGGAACTTGGATTCCGGGAGCCTTTTATGATAAATCTTTTACCGGTAATGGTTCTCTCTCTTGCTGAAATATTCCCAGAGCTGAAGAATAAAATATCTATTGTTAAGCAAGTCATAAGGGAAGAAGAGTTGACGTTTCTCAGAACTCTTGAATCAGGCCTTAAACGTCTTGATGATTCTATGTCAGAATCAAAGAATAATATAGTTTCAGGCTTCCGCGCTTTTGAATTATTTGATACATTCGGATTTCCTTTGGATTTAACCAAGTTGATTTGTGGTGAACATAAATATAGCATTGATGAAAATGAATTTCATGTTGAGATGAAAAAGCAAAAAGATAGATCGCGATCAGCTGCAGCTCAAAAAGTTGGCGATTGGGTTGAGGTTGGAGTCGGAATAAGTGATGCATTTATTGGTTATGATAATGTTGAATGTGAATCTAGATTGATTCGTTATCGTTACCTCGAGAATTCAAAAGGAAATACAATTCAAATTGTAATTGAACCGACGCCTTTCTATCCTGAGGGTGGAGGTCAAGTTGGAGATATTGGTATGATGAAATTTGGCGATGAAGAAATAAATGTCACTGGAACCTCAAAAGAAACAGGAGTCATTATTCATCATTTGGCTAAAGAGCCTAAAATATGGACAAAGAGTGTACATGCAGAAATAGATTTGAAACATCGAATTAGCGTCAGTGAAAATCATTCTGCCACTCACTTAATGCACTTTGCATTAAGAGAAGTTCTTGGAGCTCATGTCGAGCAAAGAGGTTCACTTGTTCATTCAAAAGGATTTCGTTTTGATTTTTCCCATTTTCAAAAAATATCAAATTTTGAAATGGATGCAATAGAGTCTCATGTTAGAGCTTTTATTGATAGCAAAGTCAGATCTAAAATCCATGTAGATATCCCATTGATTGAAGCAAAGAGAATGGGAGCTATGGCTCTTTTTGGAGAGAAGTATGGCGATTTGGTTCGCGTTGTTCAATTTGGCGAAAGCATTGAATTATGCGGGGGTACACATGTTCAAAATACGTCAGATGTCTCAACATTCGTTCTGATTAGTGAGTCCGGAATAGCAGCTGGCGTTAGAAGAATTGAAGCTCTAGCTGGGACATCAGCTTTAGATTATCTCTTAGAGAAAAACAGAATTCTGAGAACGGTTATGGAAGAGGTGAATCACTTTAACCCAGTGGAGAAAATAAAAGCCTTAAGATTAGAAGTTTCAGACCTTCAAAAGAAGTTGAAATCCTCAAATCAAAAGCAGGTGAATGTTTTGAAAACAGAATTGATAGATACAGCAAAGCCTTATGGGGCATTTCATGTTATTGCAAAAACCATAGACCTTGACTCTACCTATGTTAAAGATTTAGTTTTTCAGATTAAGGATAGCAACCCTTCAATGATAATTTTATTGTTGGTTGAATCAAAAGATAAGGTTCAAATGCATCTTGGTATTGGTGGTGATTGTTCTTCAATAGCCAATGCGGGTGAATGGGTAAAAGAATTATCGTTACTAATTAAGGGCGGTGGAGGTGGGCAGCCATTTTATGCTTCTTCTGGGGGTAAATTCCCTGCTGGTATTCCAGATTTAATTAAAGAATTTTATAAAAAAATCGAAAAATGCGTTTGATAATATTTATACTAATATTTTGTCTTTTCAGTGAGGTTGATGCACAATTGGAGCCCAAGTTTTATGTGGATAGTGAAGTTCGAACTAGACGAGTGGCAATAAGTGCTTACTCTCAGCCAATGCTTTTGTTTCGCCGTATTGGAACAGATTTAAATGGTGTTAGCCCAGTGGTTAATACTGCTTTTCGATCGGGATTTAACTTTGACAGTGGTCTTTCTTTTGATTTCAATATTCGACCGCTTCGACTTGGAATTGGAATTGGTCAGACATGGGTCAATTATTCTGTTTCAGATGAATCTGGCAACTCCATAGTTAATACCTCAGCGCGATATCTCTCTATACCATTCAGAGCAGGTCTTGTGACACCTCTTAATGATCGTATCACATTAGAGGTTTGGCCTCAAGTGATTTATCGCAGTGTGATTTCTTATAAAAAAGATTGGCTAATTACTATGATTCCTCTTTATCGCCCTCAAGTATGGTCAGCAGGTATAAATATTGGCTCATCAATTTCTCTCACTGAGTATCTACGATGGACATTGATGGGGGTTATGGACTATAGCTTTAATGATCTGGAAATGGACCCTTCGAAAGACTATAGTGAGCTTCCTATTTTTACAGGATTGAGAGTAGGTCTTCGATTAACGATTTAGAGGTCCTTCAATAAGGTTTCAAGAGCAAATCTTCGAGACCCTTTGATCCAAATAAAATGATTTTCAATCTCTTGGGTCTTGATAGCTTGAGACGCTTCGAAGGTGTCTCTAAAGAATTTATAGATTTTAGGTTTAGAAGTATCCATAAACTGCTCTCCAATAAACCAGGCGTTTTTTATTCCCAATTCAATAAATACTTCAATCATTTTCTGATGTTGCTCTTTTGAGAATTCACCGAGTTCAAGAAGGCCTCCCGCGATATATAAATGAGGGAGATCTTGGTTAAGTTTAACAGCATTTTTTAATGATGCCTCCATGCTAGATGGATTTGCATTATACGCATCTAAGAATATTCTATTGCTCTTGAAATGAAATAATTCACCTCGATTATTGTCCGGTATATAGTTGGCAAGGCTATAGGCAATCTTATTATCCTCAATATTAAAATGGCGACCTATTGTTATTGCCGCTTTAATGTTATTCTGTTGATATGATCCTGTTAAATGAGTCATTATTGTTTCATCTCCAAATGCAACACCTAAATATTCAGATTTTTGAAAAAAAGAAATATTAGAACTAAAATTCACATGTGATGAATTACAGTTTTTTTCTGCCACAGGATCAGAAAGGTCTACAAATGATAGACCACCTGTTTCTTCAAGGTATTTGTAGAGTTCAGATTTGCCTTTGATTACTCCCTCGGCACCACCAAATCCTTCAAGATGTGCTAGTCCAAAGTTGGTTATATATCCATAATTAGGAAGTGATATTTCACTAAGCTTTCTAATTTCACCTAAATGACTTGCTCCCATCTCGACAATTGCGATATCATGATTGGATTTAATGCCAAGAAGAGTTAGAGGGACACCTAAATGATTATTAAAATTTCCTGGCGTTGCATACGTGGAGTATTTTTGACTTAGAACTTTAAAAATTAATTCTTTAACTGTAGTTTTACCATTGCTTCCTGTGATGCTAATAATATTTTTTCCCCATTTTTTTCGATGATATGTTGCGATATTTTGTAAATGGATTAAAACATTAGTAACGAAGAAGATCCGAGAGTCATCTATGTCTACTCCATCTACTAATTCATCTATAACAACTGCAGAGGCTCCATTATTTAAAGCTTCAAATACGAAGTGGTGGCCATTAAAATTATCACCCTTGAGGGCAAAAAAAATCTGCCCAGATCTCATTTCTCGAGAGTCTGTGCAGATTCCTTTTGATTCGTTAAAGCACTCGTAGAGGCTCGTCATTTTAAGTTACTTATGGCTGGTATCTTCGGAAAGTTTCCTTTTTAGGTTTTTTGTTGCTCTTGCCCCTCGTCGATTTCGTATTTTGAAATCCTACTCGATCCATTGCACACCTAAAGCCAATGAAGTCTGTAGATAAATCTTGTTCTAAGTATCTTCTCGTTCCTGGAGAAAGCCAATAAGCGCGGTCTTTCCATGATCCACCCTTGAAAACCCGTGTATTATTGCCAATTAATGTGGACTCTCCGTATTGATACATTGGAGCATCGCTCTCAGAGATACCACCTTTATCATATACGATAGAGGATTCTACATCACCATCGACAAAATCACGGTAATCGCTTTTTTGATAATTTCGACGGCTTAGATTTTCTTCTTCCGTAACTTTTCGAATTGGCAGTTGTCCAGGAAGACGAACAAGAGAGCTGTCGGCGCCATATTGAGGTTCTGCAAGAACTGCGAGTTCTCCGATACCTTCATAATTATCATCGAATGTTGTAAACTCATTGCCTCTAAATGGACGATGCTCTGCCATATCGGTACCAGAAAGTGGTCGGTAAACGTCCAAAACCCATTCCGCTACATTTCCTGCCATATCATACAGCCCGAAATCATTTGGTGGATAAAATTTCACTTGCATGGTTATATTGGCTTGATCATTCAAATACCCACCAATACCCATATTGTCTCCTCCACCTCTTTTGTAGTTAGCCAACATGTCGCCACGTCCTTTTTTCTCTCCATCACGAACGCTTGAACCATTCCAAGTATATTTATTCCTATCGATCGTACGATTATAGATACGATTTCCAATCTCAGCATATGCAGCATATTCCCATTCAGCTTCCGTTGGTAGTCGGTATTTAGGCAGAAGGATGCCGTCTTCTATTCGTGCAGGCCTACCTTCAGTTCCATACACTTGTTGGGGTGAAATATCCTTCAGACCTTTACGATTCTGTTGAGTGTATTCTCCTTGACGATAGAGATAAACTTCTGTATTGAAGTTTTGATCATCCGCTTGATTTGCCATTACATTTAAGATGCCTTTATCAATTAGAATTTGCTCGTTCACCCTATCTGTTCTCCATGAGCAATACCGCATGGCTTGTTCCCACGAGACACCAACTACTGGATAGAAATTATATGCTGGGTGTCTTAAATATCCATCGACATAAGACTCATTGTATCCAAGCTTATCTCTCCAGACAAGAGTGTCTGGGAGGGCAGAAGTGTAAATTTGTGGATAGTATCCGTAGTCATAAACTCTTCGTAACCAATATAGATATTCTCTGTAGTCTGCGTTTGTGACCTCATGCTCGTCCATATAGAAAGATGCGACAGTGACCCGGGCTGGTGTATTGTTCCAATCTCGCATGAAATCCTCCTCTACTCTCCCCATCACATAGGTCCCTCCTTCTACGAAGACAAGTCCTGGTCCAGTTTCTTGACCTTCATAATTCAGGTTAATTTGAAATCCACCATTTTTCTTATCGTTGTAAGACATGCCGGTGGTGTTTGATGCTGTTTTTCCACAACTGGATAACAGGAATGCTACAGCTGTTAGAGAATAAATGATACCGCGGATTTTCATATACATTTTAATTAAAATTTCGGACACTTAATTGCGTTATAACGTGTTCGACGTGTTCGACACGGAAATAAGTATGACATGGACACTTCATGAGCGCCTCCTAAAGTGTTTTTTAATGGAGAAACTGTGTAGTCATAGGAATACCCAAAAGTCCACGGTACGTTATTAGGTGCTAAACCGATGACAAATACCAATGCGTCTGGATTCGAGCCTAAAGCCCCCCCTATGGCTTGTCTGTAACCTAATCCACCAGTGATTAAGCCTCTGTTAAATGAAACTCCTGCCGTTAGCTGAGATGCGCCGCCTTGAGATTGAAAAACAAGATTTGGAATTAGGAGATTATCAAGACTGTTGTAAAGCCTCTTGCGCCCTAAGGGTATGGTTGCTCCAGCCTGAGCAGAAACTTTTAATGGGAGTTTATTATTGGATAAGAATGCTTCGTTAGGCTGTGTTAGGTGACTAGCTGTGAGTCCCGCATAGAAATTCTCAGTAAATCCTACAATTCCAACACTTAGATCGAAGTGTTGATTGGTATTATTACCTGGCGCAACTTCATTTGTTGGTTTTACGAAACCATAAAATGGGTCGATTTGGTCCGGAAATGTAAGTTTTCCCCAGTCGAGTGCCCTTTGACGAAACGTCCCCTGAGCACCAAAAAGAATGGAGAAATCTCGGGTGACTGATAAATGATAAGAGTAAATAAGAGATGCTTCTGACAAGCTCAAGGCTCCATTAGCGGCTTCATCTTGAACAATTAAAACGCCGATCCCCCCGTGCAACGCATCCACATACTGATCAAATGATGTTGAATATGTTTGGTAAACACCTAAGGATGGGTACTGATTTCTATAATTAACATTTACCTTTGGGCATTGCTTAACACCTGCAAATGCTGGATTTAGGTAAAGGGGATTCGCATAAAATTGCGTAAAATGAGGATCCTGGCCTTTGACAGACGAGAGTCCCAGAATAAGAAATGCTAAAATATATAGGCGCTTAACTGCCATAAGAATACACTATTTTAAGGAGCCACAAGTATACGATTTTCCTAGTTCTTTTAAGAAAAAGAGCCAAATTTGCAAACAATTATAACAAATTAGGCTTTCAAACGTTCCTTATTTAACTCATTGTGATTATGAAGACAAAAATATGAATCTATTGTCCAAATTCCATCACTTTTCAATTATAATTCTGGCATCAGTGTGTCTGTCAGGCCATTTATGTGCACAAAATGATTCTTCAGTTTTGCATGATGGTTTGTGGTCTAAGGTCGGTGTAGCCTCTGATGGGGTCTACACTCTTGGGTCAGACGATCTGGAAAATATGGGGCTTGGTACGCCTCCATTTAATAGTTCGGACATAGGCGTTTACGGAAGAACGGCAGGCGTCTTGCCAGAAGTTAACTCTGTATTTCGTGAAGATGATTTACTTTCATTGCATATTTGGATTGAAGATGGCGGAGATGGTGAGTTTTCAGATGACGATAGGGTTTTTTTTTATGCTCAAAGCCCTCATACATGGAGATATAATGAATTGGCAGGAGTCTATGATTACAAGCATAACCCATATAGCGATCAACAGATATATTTTGTAACAACGACTCAAGGAGGTGAACGCCTACAAATGGCGCCAACGTTGATTGGTCCTGCTTTAGATATCGATCGATACATGCATGTTGAACACCATGAGATTGATGTTAAAAACCTTGTCGGTAGCGGAAGGCAATGGTTTGGAGAGATTTTTGATTTTACGTTAAGCCATAGTTTTGATCTTGGACTAGAGGCATTGGACGACTCAAGTCGAGCGCTTTTCCGACTTCGCGGGGTGGCTAGATCTACAATTGCCGGAACAAAAATGAATGTTTCAACAGGGCAAGGTCAAATAGGCTCCATGACTTTTGGAGCTATCTCGTCTTCATCCGGGGCGGATTATGTAAATGAATCTAATTTAACAGTATTCCAAAACTCTTCGGGAAGTCCTTGGGGAGATCTGGATATATTCTTTGACAGGTCCGTTAACTCTAGTGCGTCTGCTTGGCTAGACTTTGTAAATGTTAATGCTGATGCCCCATTTCGTTGGAGACAGAGCTCAATGATCTGGAATTTCCCTTCAGAGGATACCGCCATAATCCGCGCAAATTTATCCTCTATTTCACAAGGATTAGCAGCGACGGGAAAGGTATGGAATGTCACAAACCCTATTGCTCCGAAAGAAATCCAGCCCATTAGTAATGCAAATGATTGGGTGCTTAAAATCCCTGGTGAATCCCCTCAGGTTATCGCTGTTTTTGATCCTTCTTCTGTTATCGATGTCCCTCAACTTTTGGGTCCGGTAACCAACCAGAACTTACGTGGTTCAAATCCTGTGGATTATGTCATTGTCGCTCCAAAAGATTTACTTCCGCAAGCTCAAAGGTTAGCAGATTTTCATAATTCTTTGGGTCAATTTAGGACGAGGGCATTTGATGTTCAGACTCTATATAATGAGTTTTCTTCTGGTGTTCAAGATATCACGGCAATAAAAGATTTTTTGCGGCATTTATGGAAAAAGGCAGATCAAGAGTCGGATCGGCCAGAATTCCTTTTGCTTTTTGGAGATGCTTCTTATGACTTTAAGGATCGTATCACCCCAAATACAAATCAGATTCCTATATATCAAAGCGATAAAAGCTTTTCACTTTATTCTTCATTTTCAACAGATGATTTTTTTGGATTCATGGGTGACAATGAAGGTAGTAATCTTCGAGCAAAGTCTCTAGACCTCTGCATAGGAAGAATCCCAGTAAATACTATTGAAGAAGCTAAAAATGTAGTAAACAAAATAATATCCTATTCGGACCCTGAAACTTCTCGAGGAGTTTGGAGAAAAAAAGTCTTGTTTGTTTCTGATGATGTAGACGCAGGATGGGAAGCGGTTTTGACCTCTATCCCAGATGGAATAGCCACACGATTGGACTCGTTGTACCCGTTCCTCGATGTCAAGAAAATGTATTCAGATAGCTATGAGCAACAGTCCAGTAGCGGGAGCCAAAGTTATCCTGATCTCAGAGCTGAATTGATCCAAAATATTAATGATGGAAACCTAGTTACAGCTTATGTGGGTCATGGTGGAGAAGTGGGTTGGAGTTCTGAAAATATCCTTCAGTTAAACGATACAAAGAATTTTTCTAATGGCAATAGATTGCCACTCTTTATTACTGTTACATGTGAGTTTTCGCGATTAGATGACCCCTTGAGAACTTCAGCAGGGGAATATTTACTATTGAACCCCTCGGGAGGCGCGATAGCATTATTGTCTACCACTAGAGTTGTCTATGTAGATGGAGCTGCTACCTTGAATGACTCGATATTTCGAGTGGTCTTTGAAAAAGAAAATAATCAGTACAGAACATTTGGTCAAATACTTAGAAGTGCTAAGAATGCGACCACCACATCAGATAAATTAAGGTTTTCACTTCTTGGTGATCCTGCGCTGCGACTTAATGCTCCAGAACATCGAATAATTTTAGACAGCATAAACGGTCGATATCTTGTACACGAAGATGATAGTACTTCTTTTCTTAGTTCGGATACCATAGAGGCACTCAGTTATAATAAAATTCATGGACATATTGAAGATGGTGCAAGTAATGATTTTTTAAATATTGCCAATGGTGAAATGGAAATCATACTGTTTGACAAGTCTTCTCTTCAGCAGACATTGAAAAATGACAACCAGGGCCCAGTTATAGATTTTGAGCAGCGTAATAATATTGCTTATCGAGGAAAGGCCATGGTCAGAAATGGAAGGTTTAGTGCGGATTGGATTTTACCGTTAGATATTGCTTTGGACCTGGGTAGGGGTAAGTTTTCATTCTACGCTAAATTTAATTCTACAGATGCAGCTGGAAGTGATCAGCGAATTTGGATTGGGGGAATCAATACGGATGCTCCGATAGATATACTAGGACCAGAAATCAATATTTTCATGGATGATACTTTATTCGTCTCGGGAGGTATAACTGGACCAAATCCTTTGGGAATAATTAAATTGATCGATAAAAGTGGCATCAACACCGTAGGTAACGGAATAGGTCATGATTTGATGGGGTGTTTAGACAGTAATTGGAATGATGCATTTTCTTTAAATTCCAGATATTCTTCAGATCCCAATACATTTAAAAGTGGGATTGCGACCTGGCCATTTCTTGATCTTGAAGACGGACCTCACGAATTTATTGTTCGTGCATGGGATTCATACAATAACATCAACCAGTCTAGCGTTAATTTTGTTGTGGTATCAAGAGATAATATACAATTAGGAGAATTTCGTATCTATCCGAATCCCGGAGTTGGTCCTTTTCAACTGGACATAGAGCACAATGCGAAAGGTGATAGCGTATCTGTCGTTTGGTCAATTCAAAACTCTAATGGAGGAACTATTCATTCAAGTGAATGGATAGGAGTTGCTGAAGATGCTGTTTTAAATGCTGATCCATGGACTGGTCAAAGTGATTCAGGTAACGTATTGCCTGCTGGGTGGTACATCGCCCGTGTAGAGATAACTCGTTTGAGTGATGGGCAAAGCGTTAAAGCTGCTGAAAGAATAATCTTATTGCATTAGAATCTTATATTTGTCTACAATATGAAGAACAGAACTTTGATAATTTTTTTATTAATATCATTTTTTTTACAAAATGATATTAATGCTCAAGATCAGGGAGAACAGCGAAACGTTGTGGGGTCTGCTCTACCAATGCTTAATATTGGTCCTGATTCTCGTATGGGGGGTCTGGGTAACGCTGGAGTAGCGGCACTTCCTGATGCGAATGCTCTTTTTTGGAATCCTGCGAAATTGGCCTTTTTAGGTTCAGGCAATAAACAGGGAGGAGTATCTTACACCCCGTGGCTCAGAAGGCTAGTGCCCGATGTGGAACTTTTATTTGCGAATGTAGCTTTTGGTTTGGGAGACCGTGCTGGAATTGGAGCCAGTTTAAGATATTTTTCTTTGGGTGATATAACATTCCGAAATGAACAAGGTGACGATCAAGGTACCTACGCGCCTTATGAAATGTCTCTAGATGTCGCTTATGCATTAAAGTTATCTGAAAATTGGTCAGCAGGTGTTGGTCTGCGATATTCATTGTCTGATCTAACTCAGGGCCAGGTTGTTGGGAGTCTTCAGACAAAGCCAGGCCAGACCGTATCTACGGATGTCAGTCTTTATTATCAAGGTGAAGAGTTTAACCTTCCTGACGGTCAAAAAGGACAGTGGTTAGGAGGGTTGAATATTTCTAATATTGGTGCTAAAGTGAAGTATACAGAGAGTGGAGATGCGGATTTTATTCCGACCAATATGAAAATTGGAACAGGGTATAATTGGTCATTGGATAAGTATAACCGAGTCGTGGTATTATTTGATGTAAATAAGCTTCTTGTGCCCACTCAACCGAGAAGAGATTTATCTGATGACGATGAAGATGGCGATCGAAATGAAATTTTAGAAAATTACATTGTTAATCCAGAAATCAAGGGTGGGAAAGATGATAATGTAGGAGTAATTCAGGGTATTGTTCAAAGTTGGGATCCATCTGCAAAACCCAGAGGGACAAAAGAGCTTTTAGAGGAGTTCATGTATAATTTTGGGGCAGAATATTGGTATGATAATAAATTTGCAGTTCGAGGAGGCTATCAACATGAGCATCGAAATAAGGGTAATAGAAGGTTTTTTACTTTAGGATTTGGTCTCAGATATAGTCTTTTAGGACTTGACTTTGCTTATTTAATTGTGGCAGACCAAACTGTGCGATCGCCCCTGGAAAACACTATTAGATTCAGCGCTATAATCGATCTCAATCAAATTTTAGATTGATTAATATTTAAATGAGGTTTTATTTCACATCTGCGCAGTATTTTTGCCTTTTAGAACAGTAGTCAAAAATGGCAAAAAAAAAATTATCCAAAGAGGTTTATTTGAAGTGGTACGAAGACATGCTCCTATGGCGTAAGTTCGAGGACATGTGCGCTGGACTTTATATACAACAAAAAATACGAGGGTTTCTGCATTTGTATAATGGTCAAGAAGCCATTCTGGCAGGATCCATATTGGCAATGGAGCCAGGAGATAAAATGATCACTGCTTATCGAAATCATGTTCAGCCAATCGGATTAGGGGTCGACCCTCGCAAGATAATGGCGGAATTAATGGGAAAAGTCACAGGTACATCTCGTGGCAAAGGAGGTTCTATGCATATGTTTTCCAAGGAACACCATTTCTATGGTGGACACGGTATAGTCGGAGGGCAAATCCCATTGGGTGCCGGTCTCGCTTTTGCCGATAAATACAAAGGAGATAGCAATGTGACTTTAACATATATGGGTGATGGAGCTGTTCGTCAGGGGTCTCTTCATGAGACTTTTAACTTGGCAATGCTTTGGAACCTACCAGTAGTTTTTATCTGTGAAAATAACGGATATGCGATGGGGACATCTGTAGAAAGGACTGCTAATCACAGTGAGATATGGAAGTTGGGACTAGGCTATGAGATGCCATGTGCGGCAGTTGACGGTATGGATCCGGCTGTAGTATATGTAGCTATGCAAGAAGCTATTGATCGCGCAAGAAATGGAGGAGGGCCTACATTTTTAGAAATTAGAACATACAGATACAAGGGTCACTCTATGTCTGATGCTCAGCTTTATCGATCAAAAAATGAAGTGGCGGAATACCAGAAAGTTGATCCGATCCTCATCGTTAAAAAAATATTAGAAAAAAAGAAATGGTCAAGCCCTGACGAATTAGAGGCAATAACGAAACGTGTAAAATCCGTCGTGGCAGAATGCGTTAAATTTGCAGAGGATTCTCCCTATCCGGAAAGTCATGAATTATGGCAAGACGTTTATGTTCAAAGTGATTATCCATTTATAAAGGAATAGGCTATGGCAATTGTAATAAATATGCCCCGATTAAGCGATACTATGACCGAAGGAGTCGTCGCTAAGTGGCACGTTAAAGTAGGCGATAAAATTACCGAAGGTGATTTACTGGCTGAAATTGAAACAGATAAGGCAACAATGGATTTTGAAGCTTTTCCTGGTCAAGAAGGTGAATTGCTGTATCGCGGAATGGAGGAAGGTGCAACAGCTCCTGTTGACACTATTTTGGCAATCCTAGGAGATGCAGGTGAGGATATAGCTAGTCTAATATCTAAAGCAGCGAACCCAGAGGAAGAAACAAAAGCTGAAATTGCTATTGAGAATAACGAAAAATCGGTTGAAGCTTCTAGTGCAGCGCCTATTGAGATTGAAAAGCCAAATAAAGTAATAGCGCAAGATGTTAATACTATATCAGATGAGCGTCTAAAGGCTTCGCCGTTAGCAAAGTCTTTGGCTAATGAAAAAGGCATCGATATAAGTAAGGTTATTGGGACTGGAGAAGGAGGGAGAATAGTTAAAAGAGATATTGAAGGGTATAATTCTTCAGACTTAACTTCATCGATTCCCAAAGAAGAAGTATATCCGAGTTCAGGTTATCTAGACACTCCGATAAGTCAAATGCGCAAGACCATAGCAAAACGTTTGGCTGAAAGTAAATTTACCGCTCCACATTTTTATCTGACAATTTCTGTAGATATGGATGCTGCAATCGAGGCTAGAAAGTCTCTTAATTTCGAAGAGAATATAAAAATATCATTCAACGATTTGATTGTAAAATCTGTAGCAAAGTCCTTGAAGAAACACCCAGGTGTAAATAGTTCTTGGTTAGGTGACGTTGTTCGTACTAATTATGATGTGAATGTAGGCGTTGCTGTCGCTGTTGAAGATGGATTACTAGTTCCTGTTGTTAGACATGCAGACATTAAAAGCCTTACTGCCATTTCAAAAGAAGTTAAAGATTTTGCCAAACGAGCAAAGAACAAGGATCTTCAGCCTGCGGATTGGGAGGGGAATACATTTACAATTTCGAATTTAGGAATGTTCGGTATTGATCAATTTACGGCAATAGTAAATCCACCTGATAGTTGCATACTCGCTGTCGGTGGAATACAATCTGTTCCCGTCGTGAAGAACGGTGAAGTTGTCCCAGGTAATATTATGAAACTTACTTTGAGTTGTGATCATAGAGTTGTTGACGGAGCAACTGGTTCCGCTTTTTTAAATTCTTTAAAGAAATTACTAGAAGAGCCAGTGAAAATGATGCTTTAAAAAAAATAGGCCTGAGGGCCTTTTTTTTGTTTAAAATTCATAAGATAGAATCATTCTAAATATATAAATATCAATGTATCTCAGTGATCTGAAAATTGGTCAAAAAGCTATTGTGCTTCAATCTCCTATCAGCTTACCTGTTAAGTTGTATGAGATGGGGTGCATGCCTGGCGAGGAAATTGAGTTGAATTTTTCTGCACCATTTTATGGTCCAATGTGTTTCCGTGTTCAAGGCACATCAATTAGTATGAGGAGAGAGCTGGCGGAATTAGTGCCAATAACTGACCCTCACTCCAAAGTCTCTAATGATGTCTGAAAAAAAGGCAATTAGAGTCGCGCTGGTGGGGAGGCCTAATACAGGTAAATCCTCGTTGTTTAATCGTCTCACGGGCTTAAACCAAAAAGTGGGTAACTATCCTGGGGTGACCATGGAAAAAACGATGGGGCTTAGTAAATGGGCGCCAGGAATACTTGCTGAAGTCATTGATTTACCAGGTATCTATTCACTTCATTCATCATCAAAAGATGAGCAAGTTGTAATGGATTCTTTACTTAATGAGAACTCAGAGGAGAAGATTGATGTTGTTATCGGTTTAGCAGACGGAACCAATTTAAAGACCTGTCTTTTTGTTTTCACCCAAGTTATTGATTTAGGAATTCCAGCTGTTTTGGCCGTGACAATGATAGACGAAATGGAACGAAAGGGGATGGAGCTCCAGGTTTCCAAGTTGAGTGAATCTTTGGGAGTGTCGATTAGTCTAATTAATGCTCGAACAGGCGAAGGAATAGAGGGGCTGAGGGCTAATGTGATAAATTCCAACCCTTCTGATAAAGCACCATTTTTTCAACCGGGAGGTCTTCATTTACAATGGATAGATAAGGTTTTGCAAGACAAAAAATTTGATTTAATATATAAGTCATGGCTTTTTGGATTGAATACGCCTGATTATAATGACTTAATAAATACTACTGGGAGGTCAGTTGCACGGATCCGGGCGGATGAAGCGATTAAGCGATACAGAATTGTAAATCAATGGCTTCGAGAGTTTTTCATTACTCATCCTGGGAAGGATCGTCGATGGACAGCAAGGTTAGATAAATGGATTGTGAGTCCCGTATGGGGTAGTGTGATTCTTTTCGGTCTTATGTTTTTAATTTTTCAAGTTCTTTTTTTTGGGAGTGAAGCACCGATGAATTTTATAGATGATCAAGTTGCTAATCTTTCGAATTATTTAACTAAGACTTTGCCCAGTGGTTTCCTAACCCACCTACTTACGAATGGTGTTATGCCTGGCATAGCTGGAGTACTAATCTTTATTCCTCAGATTGCTTTACTCTTTGGTTTTATAGCTCTACTAGAAGAGTCGGGATATATGGCTAGGGTGGTCTTTATTATGGACCGTTTTATGCGACCCTTCGGATTGAGCGGGAAATCTGTAGTTCCAATGGTCTCTGGTACTGCATGTGCAATTCCTGCCATTATGTCTACAAGAAACATGGAGAATAGTCGAGAAAGGTGGCTTGCCATAGCAGTTACTCCACTAATTACTTGTGCAGCTCGTTTACCTGTTTATGCCCTGATAATAAGTTTAGTTATTCCCGATCAATCTTTTTTTGGAATGAGTTTAAGGGGTATAGTTTTATTCAGTCTTTATTTAATTGGTTTTATAACTGCGCTTTTAGGCTCAGCATTATTGAATAAGCTCATGCCAAAAGTTAAATCGAATCCTTTCTTGTTAGAAATGCCTTCATATCGTTTACCGCAGTTGCGGAATGTAGGCATTGCTGTGATTAATAGAACGAAAAGTTTTGTTTCTGAAGCGGGAAAAATAATTTTAGCAATTAGCGTAGTTTTATGGTTTTTTGCAAGTTTTGGTCCAGATAAAAGTCCAGACTTTACCAAAGATCACGTTGCTATTCCAATTGAAGATAGTTATATCGGAAAAATGGGAAAAGCTATTGAGCCCGTTATGAAGCCTTTGGGTTTTGACTGGAAAGTCTCTATCGCTGTTTTATCATCATTTGTTGCCAGGGAAGTATTTGTCGGGACTATGGCAACTCTTTATAGTGTAGATGATGACGAGGTGTCAAGTGTTCGTGAGCAAATGGCAAAGCAAAAAGATCCAAAAACAGGTGAGCCGTATTTCAATCTAGCTGTAGGTATTTCATTGTTACTTTTCTATGCTTTTGCAATGCAGTGTATGAGTACTTATGCTGTTGTTGCTCGAGAAACAAGAAGTCACAAATTTGCAGCGATTCAATTTCTAGTCCTGGGTATTCTCGCCTATGCTGCAGCTTTTTTTGCATACAGTTTATTGGCTTAAGTAGAAAATATATATCTTTAAATCATGATTCCGATACTGCTTTATTCCATTTTTTTTCTTGCCCTAGGGTATGCTTTTTTACCAAAACCAAGGGTCTCAAATGAATCTTTGTGCTCAAAAAGTTGTGGATGTAAAACTGAAGTTAAGTGACAAAATGAAAACAATCTTAGTTACAGGTAGCTCGAGAGGTATTGGTCGTGAAACATCTAAAATACTTGCTAGTAAGGGTCATAGGGTGTTTTCTGCTAGCCGAAATGCAGTAGATATCCCAGGTTGTGAGTCTTTGATTTTAGACCCTGGAAACCCTGAATCGATTGCTGAGGTCACTGAATATTTCACTTCTAATGGCATTCATTTAGATGGTCTAGTTAACAATGCAGGTTTACTAGTGAATAAACCTTTTGCGGAACTAACAGAAATCGATTTACAAAGCCTTTCACAGGTGAATTGGATAGGTCCGGCTCTTTTAATTCAGGCGATGATTCCTTTATTTAATAAGGGTGCTCATGTTGTCAATATTTCAAGTATGGGAGGATTTCAAGGCTCTTTAAAATTCTCAGGCCTCTCCGGCTATTCTTCCGTAAAGGGTGCGTTGGTTACTCTTACAGAGTGCCTTCAGGCAGAGCTAGGTGGAGCTGACTTAACATTCAATGTACTTTGTCTTGGTGCCGTCCAGACAGAAATGCTTAAAGAGGCCTTTCCGGATTATGACGCACCCACATCTCCATATCAAATGGGAGGTTATATTTCAGAATTTGTACTTTTTGGGCATAAATCTTTTGCAGGAAGGGTTTTGCCAGTGACAATTTCCACCCCCTAGAGAATTTTTTAACCCTTTCAAAGACTGATAAACAGGGCGTTAAGAAATACTTATAGTTTTTTTTAAGAATGGGTGTTGCTCAATCAAAAAGTCGTTCTACATTTGCAGCCCCGAAACAGAATAATAGCTAACACTATGACAACTATAAAGGGAAACAAGACGAAGAGTAAAGACTTCAACGTTCTTTTACATATTGTGAAATCGAAAGAGCTCCAACTCGAAGATTCTAATGAGATACTTCAAGAGGCCAGATCAAACAACCTTACAATGGAGAGTTTGATCCTGGCTCAGGATAAACGCTAGCGGCAGGCCTTACACATGCAAGTCGAGGGGTAGAATATCTTCGGATATTTGAGACCGGCGCACGGGTGCGTAACACGTATGCAACCTACCTTTTACTGGGGAATAGCCCGAAGAAATTCGGATTAATGCCCCATATGCTTGCACAACCGCATGGTTGAGCAAGGAAAGCTCCGGCGGTAAAAGATGGGCATGCGTCCTATTAGCTTGTTGGTGAGGTAATGGCTCACCAAGGCTACGATAGGTAGGGGACCTGAGAGGGTGAACCCCCACACTGGTACTGAGACACGGACCAGACTCCTACGGGAGGCAGCAGTGAGGAATATTGGGCAATGGAGGAAACTCTGACCCAGCCATGCCGCGTGCAGGAAGACGGCCCTCTGGGTTGTAAACTGCTTTTATATGGGAATAAACCCTTCCACGTGTGGAAGGCTGAAGGTACCATAAGAATAAGGATCGGCTAACTCCGTGCCAGCAGCCGCGGTAATACGGAGGATCCAAGCGTTATCCGGATTTATTGGGTTTAAAGGGTCCGTAGGCGGGTCTTTAAGTCAGTGGTGAAAGCCTGCAGCTTAACTGTAGAATTGCCATTGATACTGAAGACCTTGAGTGTAGTAGAAGTAGGCGGAATATGGCATGTAGCGGTGAAATGCATAGATATGCCATAGAACACCGATTGCGAAGGCAGCTTACTATGTTACAACTGACGCTGAGGGACGAAAGCGTGGGTAGCAAACAGGATTAGATACCCTGGTAGTCCACGCCGTAAACGATGATTACTCGCTGTTAGCGATATACAGTTAGCGGCCAAGCGAAAGCATTAAGTAATCCACCTGGGGAGTACGCCGGCAACGGTGAAACTCAAAGGAATTGACGGGGGCCCGCACAAGCGGTGGAGCATGTGGTTTAATTCGATGATACGCGAGGAACCTTACCAGGGCTTAAATG
>CATIRS010000031.1 GCA_949529985.1 Owenweeksia sp. TMED14 | reverse complement strand
TCATGCTCGCAGGCTTTTTTTTACCCAAAATATCTGCTATGGGAGCAAAAGCGGCGCTTTTTTCGGGTTTATCATTTTATATTATCTGTGTTTTTATTTTAGAGGTAGACCTTCATTTTATTCATATTTGGGGTATTGAATTTTTATTAAATATAACTATTATGTTTGGTGTTTCCTATTTCTATCCAAATCAAAAAAGTTTAGATATCGGTGATATTAATTTATTGGACTTAACCGAATGGAAGCATACTAAAAAACTGTCTATAGGTTTGTGTGTAGTAACCCTTCTAATTTATATTGTGTTGGGGCAAGTTTAAATTAGAATTCTTTTGCCAAAAGAGCAGAGTATGATTCCTTACTGAAATCGCTCTAATTTTTTTTTGTTATGTAAGGGACTAATAAAGTCTTGAGATGAAGAACAAAACAATCTATAGGTTTATAGAGCGCTTGATAGAAGGTATGCAGCCAAGAAACTGATAGAATATTTCACAATAGATTTTCATGTTTTTTTTTTATGTCAAAGGCTTTTCAAAGCAACAACTTAACATAATATAAATTATATAACAAAATAGCAGATTAATGCTGTCTGCCCGTTTGAGGATTATAGTATCGCTTGATTTTAATCTGAATACTTATTAAAAGGATATACCAGATCATTATTTAACATTAGTTTCTCTGGATACTATGCCATTATAAACAGAATAAAATACTCTGAAATGGCTGCTTATGCAGCTGATTATCGAATATTTCAATGGGTATTTTAAATAACCTCCATCTCACTATTACGCCAGAGCTTGATTAAAGCTTAAGTAGCGAGTAGAATTTAAACATATCCACAAAAAGAATCAATTTATTAATCTTTTAACTTAATTTGCTAGAGTTCAAATTAACATAAAAACAACCTGTTGTCATGAAATTAAAATTCCACTTTTTGTTATCCTTGATCTTCATTTCTGGGTTTTTTGCCAATGCACAAAAGCCTATTCCGTTTAAGAGTGAATTTACATATTTTCAACCGCCATCAAACTTTCTTTCCGAAAGTGGCACATTTAGTGTTAGTGCATCTCTTGTTTACGAGGAAGAGGTTAAGGAGCAATTGAAAGATTATGCATTAGAAATGGTAGATTGGAAATTACTTCCGGCAAAAGAAAAACTAAAAAGAAGGTCATTAGACAAGGCTAATCTTCCTGAAAATAAATATTTTCCTACCATTCATGGAGAAGGAAGAATAACAAATGCTATTCAGATAGTAGGCTTTGAGATATCAGATGATGCCGCTGCTAATGTTTATATAACAGTCAATAAACCAATTACTAACTCTTTTGCTAGAAATGTAAATGTCAATGGTGAAAGCGTATTCAATATAGACGTGAGTACAAATATTAGTGTAGATGTAGTTGTTACAGATGACAAAGGTCTAAAAGAAGCTTTTAGTTTTGGGGGAGCTCATACTGTAACAGATCCAGAAAATTTTCAGGGTAATCTTGTAGGCAGAGGAGTAAATACAAATACACTGAATAAAGTCGAAAAGAGACAATTCCCAAACGCTGAAAAATTGGCATTAGATAATGCTTTATTAAATCTTGGCCTTTTTGTATCAAACAGATATGGTTTCATGAATAAACGTATGACTACCCACATTTATACACTTAGGGCTAAGAAAAAGAATTATGATGCCATAACTTTAGCTGCACGATCTCTCGTTGGTGGCTATGGTCTTCAAATGCAACCAGAAGATGCCGAAAAATTCGAAGGAACTCTATTGAAAGTAATAGATATTTTCAATGCAGAACTTGAGGAATATATTCCAATGAACAAAAAAGCTAGAATATCTGATGCAGCTGCTACCTTTTTATATTTAAATATTGCGGAGGCTTACCCATGGCTTCAAGATTTCGGGAAATGTAGACAGGCCTTAGTTGAATATGAAAATATTCAAGTCCTCTCCAAAAAGTCTGTTTCATCAAATTTTGCGGCAAGTTTTAATGGGGCTGATTATAAATCGCATTTCAATAGGTTAAATGACCTACAAGCTGATTTAGAAATGCGCTATTCTCGAATGAAGTAATAAGATTTTGTTACTGGTCTGAAGGACAAAGTGAATATCTACCTCAAAAAAAGCATAAATTTTAAATCTTTTAGCTCATTTCCATTAAGAAATTATAGCCTTATGTTATCTTGACCGAAAAGATTTACGAGATAAAACTGATTGACCTCCATTTTTTATGATTAATTCTCTGCTGATGATAAGTAAAAATTGTTCATAATCAATTAGTTATGATAAAGTATAAGGTTAGTTTACTATTGTTCCTAATCATTATAAAAGTAATTTATTGAAAGCGAAGCGAATTGAGCAGTGACATAAATAATATAAGACAGCTACTTGTTTAATTTTTTGATCCAAGAAGAGCGCTTAGATGTCCTCCCCCACTTTCACGGAATTCTGATGTGATCATTAACTATTTCAAAGTTATG
Source organism: Owenweeksia sp. TMED14 (assembly GCA_949529985.1). Taxonomy (GTDB): domain Bacteria; phylum Bacteroidota; class Bacteroidia; order Flavobacteriales; family Schleiferiaceae; genus TMED14. The sequence goes on along the minus strand of CATIRS010000031.1, from coordinate 1,071 downwards.
AAGTTGATCAATGAGTTGATTTATTTTTTTTTAGAATGTATTTCATTGCGGTAAATGAGGTCATTTTTTGAGATAAACTGAATCCTTGACTAGTAAATTATTTCAACCTTATCAAACCATTTAACCAAAACCAACACATTCTAAATATGAACCCATGAGTTATATGAATTGTTATATAATTTAGAGTGATCAAAACAGACAGATGAATGAAAAAAAAACCGAGCTTACCTATTTATACATATATATTTTTCTTAGTGGTTTTTTCAAGTTGTCAATCATCTTCTGAAAAAGAGAATAAACGTCCTCAAATAGATTCATCCTCAGTATCTCAAAAAGCAAGTATCCAGGATGTAGAAGAAGGAATTCGAGCCAATATAGATGCCAAGACCAAGGCAGGTGATGGTTATTTCACCTTTTGGAATGATAGTATTGAGCTAAGTTTGAAATTGGTAAGGGTACATACAGAATACCTATCTGTACTTGGAACCAATGAATTTTTCGCTTGTGTAGATCTTGCCACAGAAAATGGAGACGTCTATGATGTAGACTTCTTTCTTGAAGGCACTGTAGGTGAAATGAAGGTAACCCAGACAGATGTTCATAAGCTCAATGGAAAACCGTATTATGCTTGGAAGCAGGGTGATGACGATATTTGGTATAAGGTTCCAGTAGAGAATGCAGGTTCCGAACTCTTGGGTGTGATTGAAAGTGCTGATCGTTTTACGTTCACTTATGAAGTGCAACTGCCTGAATTAAGTGAATCCGCGGAGATTTGGCTCCCTCTAGCGCAAAGTGATTCTTTCCAGCAAGTTGAAATCTTATCCATTGATGCGCCTGTTGAACATCAGCTCCTTACCGAGGGTGAAAATCAGAATAGTATTCTTTATCTTAAACTTATGAGTAAGCACGCTCATGATAAAATTATGATACAATACCAAGTACAGAGAATTGAAAAGTCAGCCTATATTGAGGAGACTTTCAATTCCAAAAAATATCTTAAGGCTACCTCTCTAAACCCTGTAGGAGATCGATTTGAAGTGATTTCTAGTACCATAATTGAATCAAAACAGG
>CATIRS010000030.1 GCA_949529985.1 Owenweeksia sp. TMED14 | reverse complement strand
TTGACTTTACCCTTGAAATACTGTGTTCGACCTTTAACAGTCGATTCCATTGCAATTAAAAAAGAGCTTTTCCCAGTACCATATGATCCAATTAAATTGAAGCAACTTATTTTGGTACTGAGCGCCTCAGTTACTTGTTTGTAGATGGACTGGGTATTTTTCGTTACGATATAGTCTAAAGAGGACTCATCGTTTTTTAATATGTTCGAGGATATCAGCATGCTTAGTAGTGATGTTTTTTTGCAAATTCAATCCATGTTCCCTTTGGGCTGATTTGTAATTCTTGAATTCCAGTACCTTCATTCTGTTTGAAAGAAAACTCTGAACTAAAGTCTGTAGCAACACCCTCTAATATTTTAGAAAACGTATCACGATTGAGGAGTAGGAGAGTGCCTAATTGGAGGTAGACATCGTCAAGGGAAATACTCGAGTTTTTTGATGAAGCGAATGATTTTAATAGTAATGTAGCGAAGAGAGTAGTGCTTTCATTTTCAGCTGCTTGAGTGTTCAGCTCATATATGGTGTCATTTTCCCCAGATCTAAAATCAGTTCGCTTAATAAGATCAAGTTCTGTCAAGAGCGTTGTGTAATTATCCTCAAGTGTGGCTTTCTTACTTTTTTTTATGGAATAGGTGTCTATGAGACATCTGAAATCAGAACTTAGTGACTTTAGCGAGGGGAGTTTCTCTCCTTCACCTTTAACATAACTAGCTAATGCTCCAATAAATTCAGTTTCTGAAAATGTCCTTGTAGATTTTCGTTTGAAATACTCTTTAAAGAAGTAGGAATATATACTAGCATAACCTCGAGAACAGATTTCATGGTGTAAAATCCAAAGTGTGAACTTGTCTTCAATGAATGCGTCTAAATTATTGTCGTCATCATCTTCAGCAAAAATTAATGTTGCAATTTCACTAAAGTCATTTTGCTCGAGGTCTATTATTCCGAATGAGAGTAGCCAATGTTTGATGGCATTGACCATGTTTTTGCCAACCCCTAAATCTATGGTAGGTAAATGCCCGTTAAGTTTTGATATAACTAATTGATTTTCAGAATCTCGTCTAGTATTAAGAAAATCAATTCCTTTATAGAGCCAAGTTGTTCTACAAGCAAAAGTATCGTGTCCGCTAAATCTCATGTGCTTTTTCGTTGAAAATTAAAAGTACAAAATTAGTTCTACTGGTCAAATGTTCACCAGTAGATTAATGTTAACGAGTTATCAACTCTCGATCTAGGTATCTGAGGATGCTATCGATTTAAAAATGGCACTTTTAAAAACTCTATTTTAGAGTTATTATGACAAATGATTATGGTAAAAGGAACGTGTGAATAGCTCTTTAATAAGCCAACATCTCAAAAATTGACTTTGTGATTGGAGAAAAGTAACTTTGACCTCGTGTTTATTTATTCACTCACCCCCCGAGGGTGGGAGAGTAAACAAACAAACGTGGGCAAAGCTAAAAATCGCACAATAAGGGAACATTTACCCTAATCTTCAGATTCAGCTAGCGCTCAATTCCATCGACTTTTAGGTCTCCAATTTCCCTTTGTATTCAAGTCATGAAAACGGTGATGTATTTAAATATTGGACTTGATATTTTACAAAACAAATACGAGAATAATGCCATATGGATTATCAATTTAATTATGATTCCTATAGGTTTGGTAAGTCTTCCAGATTTAGCCGTGACACTTATAATCCTCTTAAATAGGTAAGCGATACTTTCA
>CATIRS010000029.1 GCA_949529985.1 Owenweeksia sp. TMED14 | reverse complement strand
TCATAAGCACGAAGTTACGTACTTTTGCCGCGGAAGATTGGCAGAGTGGTCGATTGCGGTAGTCTTGAAAACTATTGACTGTAACAGGTCCGGGGGTTCGAATCCCTCATCTTCCGCACAGAAAGAAAGCCGGTGTTAGACACCGGCTTTCTTATTCTCTATGTTTTTAGTAAATCTGATTTAATTGATGAAATTATGGAGTTATAATAATTCTTCCGTTTTTTTTCTGAATGAGATTAGGGTAGGCTATGTTTTTCTTGTCATTACTCAGATATATTTGGCCAATTCTGGCACAATTAGCTTGTAGGTTCCAATCGGTAAATAAATCATTATTAACATATACAGTATCCCCTCGGTATTGACTTGCATGGTAATCAATAGATTCTCGTAATTGTAAATCTCGATGGTCTTTTACAAACGGAAGTAATCTGAGCAAAATCCCTATCGCAAAGGATGATATTATGATATGAAAAAATATTCTTGGCTTGATTCGGTTAAATTGAAGAAGACAACGTTCTATGTAGAACGCTATTGATATTGCCGCAAAAGGATATGCTGGAGTAGAATAAAAATCACTCTGCTTAAGAGATACTATCATTGGAAGTATTGCGCTTAATGTGAATAAGCCAAATGTTAAGCTTCTAGAAAGTGTTTTCTTATTTGGACTTAAGCCTTTAGTGAACAATCGAATGCCAAGAGCCAATAATAATGGTAGTGCCAACTGGATGAAAAATACTGTCACAATATAAAAACGATTTTCTACAGTTGTAATATTTGAAATGCTTTTTATTACTTGCTTTGTCCAATAAGAATCGATGATGGCAATCGCATCTTTGGAGAGTAGCAGTAAACTCATGATCAATAATGCTCCGAGTGATACAAATAGACTATCTCTGATTAAGAATCTGAATTTCCTACTTGAACCCGAAGTTATGTGCCAGAAAAGGGGAAATACTAAAGGAAAAAGACCAACTGGACCCTTAGTCATGAACGCTCCTGTAATAAGTATGCCCGCCATTACTAGGGTAAAAGGTTGATTCCTTCTCATGCCATAAATCGATATGGCTACCGACCAAACAGTCAGAGGGCTAACTAAAGTTTCTAAAAGGTTATTCCCAAAAGACCATGAAACAAGAGGTACAATGGTCCAAAATATCAGTGCCCACTGAGTGCCTCTTGATGATAGGTTAGACCATCGGCATATCCTATCTATTCCAATGGCAGTTAATAGCCAAAGAGAGAAACCCATAATATCTTCGGTCCACCAATTATCTCCAATAATTGAAAAAAATAAGGATTGAATCCAGAAAAATAATGGTGGGTGTTCAATAAAATGGGGATATAGATTGGGAGTATAAAAAAGATCCCAATGACTTCCTAGACCTTGGGAGAGGTTTCGAGAAATAGCAGCATAGGTTGCGCCATCGATAAATTGCCCTGGTGTAAATAGATGCAGAGTGCTTAGAACAAAGAATATGGCGCTAGCTAGAAATATTCGGTATAATTGAGGCACTATATTTCGACTAATTCATTCATTCTATGAAATTAGCATTTTTTAAAAAGAAAATAACCTTTAAGTATATGTGACTTGATACCAAGCGATCATCTATTCCATAGTTTAATTTCCAATTTGTTTTTGCCATTTTAAATATCCTTGGTATTGTCCCCTTTGGTAAATACCCCCAATATAAAATAAAGAAAAAGCACTAGGTCTAAATTGAATAAGAGGTTGAATGAGGACATTAAGTTGGTCTGAATCAAAGTTATTTAATTGACTAACAAACCTTATATCTAAAGCTCTTGTGATCGAATAGTTTATCACTGATTGAAATAGAACCCCTTCATAAATTAAGTCGCTTTTATCCAACTCGTTCATTTTTTCATAATCAAGATCTAAACTCCATTTAAATTTCCCTTTAGCTTGTATGTTTAGCTCAATTCCCCTTCTTTGAGAAATGCCTATTCTAGGATTAATTTCATTGTAAGCGATGGCCTTTCCACCACCAATTCCTCCACTTATACTAAAAGCTTGGTTTGGAGACCATGATATATTTGCTCTTCCATTAAAAAGGTTTTCGTAGTTGATATTCAAATAATTCTCTTTTTCAATGAATTTACCGTTCAAGGATAAATTGATATTTCCCAGTAATTGCATTCTAGCAAATGTGAATGTTGATCTTTCTTTAATAACGTTGCGGTAATTGGTGTACAAGGAGGTCTCACCGTAAATAGAATAGTTTTTAATGTATTTGCCATTTGGAAAGCCTCTGTACTGTTGTCCAATTTCTAATCGACGAAAATTATTACGCGGTTCAAATCCCATTTCTGGGCGAAATGTAGGAGATAACAACATCACATCCATCCTTGTTTTCCAATTAGTTGTCTGCCTGTATACCCCAGTAAAAAGACTATATCCAGAAAATCTTTCACCATCTAATTCTGCAGTATAATCAGAGAATTTCTCACCTGAAGAGATCCAGTCTTTTTCGGGCTCTAAAGTCTCAGTTCTCGCTAATTCCATTTTATATCTCCAGCGTGGACGGATTTGTGTGTTTAAATCAAGAGCTAATGTGTGGCCAAAACCACCCTCGTCATATACTCTGTGAGTTGACATAAATCCAAAGCTTGAAGCATTTGCCATTGGGTGTTCAGCTCTTAAAATAGTGGACCAATTTCCACCAGAGGTTCCAAAGGAGGAATAATTTTCTCCAGGAACTAAATAGGGTGATGATGGATCATACCCAGTAAGAGCATATAATCTTAATTTTTTACTTTGAAAATTAACTTTAGATAATGCCTGTGGCTGACTTATTGTTCGGGTATAGACATATTTCAACCGTGACTCTAATAAATCACTTCCTTCAATAAAAAATGGTCGTCTCTCTGGATAAAACAATGCAAAGGAAGAGTTAATGCTAACTTGCGCTACGTCTGCTTCTACCTGAGAGAAATCAGGAATAAGAGCTGCTTCAATTGAAGTCGCAGGACTAATTGCAATAAATGCTGAACCTCCTAATTTTCCAATACTAGATACTTCTCCTGTAGATTCAGAGCCAATAGCACCAAAAGCATAGGGTAGAAGAGTGCTCCGTAATTTAGGTTTTATTCCATCTAGGATTAGTGCATGTGCATATTGACAATCACTGCAAGGATTAGCTCGGTCTAGCAAAAATGTTTGAATTTCAATTTCTTGAGCTCCATTGAATGCCTTCCTCCAGAAAGAAAATTTCCAACGCTGCTCATTAGAGTTACCAAACTGTAACGAATTAAAGGGTATTCGCATTTCAATGGTGTAAGATGAATCATATCGTTTAGCCCAGGTTTCATAATTACAATCAAATGATCCATCAAATTGATCATCTCCTCTAGAGTTAGCAGGGTCATTTTTTCTAACATCTAATTGAACTGCATATGCATTACTACCTATAAAAATCATATTTCGGGTATCTCCATAAACATCCAAAGCAATACCTATTAGGTCATCATCCCATGCCTCATCTCTACGTTGAAGATTTGCTCTAAAGCTTTTAGGATCAAATTCTGCAATGAATCCTATAATTAAAGCCTGATCTGTTCTAAAAATGTATCCTTTTGTTAAAAAAGGGCTAGGAGTGTTTGTTCCCGGGTTGACCTCATATTTCAGCTCTAATTCAATTGCACCAGAGTATTTTTCTGGACTTACATATCCATTAAGAGTATGGTCTTCAGGAAGGTATGGAACAACTAAATCTTTTACAGTTTTCAGGGCCCCATTAACTTGAGCCCCAGCCGTAAAACCAATTATAGTCAGAGTAGCTAAAATTAAAACTTTACGTAAATATTTAGTAATAGTCACAAGTGCGATTTGCCCAGATAACTTAAATGCTGAAAATGAAACTAAAAAGGTTATTAAAATGAATTTTCTCAACAACATTGAATTTTATTATTTTAAAGATTTAAACAAAGATAGATGGCTTGTTGTTCTGTTCCTGGGATGAAAAAAATAGTAAAGACAGCGTTAATTACAGGAGCAACATCAGGAATAGGATATGAGATGGCGAAAATTTTGTCTTTAAAAGGTTATTCATTGTGGTTAACCGGTCGGAACCTTCAAGCTATTAATAAATTAGAAAAAGAATTTCCTTCATGTAAAACTCTCTCTGCTGACTTATCTGAGGATCAGGGTCGAGAAAACTTTTGGACTTGGATCAGAGACACTCCAGTTGACTTAATGATAAATAACGCTGGATATGGTATTTGGAAAGAGGTAGTAAGTTCGGAAAAGGGTGAATTGGAGAAAATGATTAGAGTCAATGTAGAAGTTCTTCTTCACTTTTCTTCAGAGTTTGCGAAACGAATGGTGAAAAGAGGAAGTGGAAAAATTTTAAATGTGGCTTCTATAGCATCTTTTTTTCCTGGTCCTCACATGGCTGCTTATTATGCGAGCAAGGCATTCGTATTATCTTTTTCCGAGGCTCTGAATCATGAATTGCGAAAGACAAATGTCTCAGTAACGACACTTTGTCCTGGTCCTACAAAATCTAAATTTTTTGAAAGGGCTGGAATAAATAATTCTCCGCTAATGAATGGTTCTTGGATTCCTCATATGACGTCATACATGGTTGCAAAAAAAGGTATTGAAGGTGCTCTTCGGGGCAAGAGAAGAGTGGTTCCTGGATTAATTAATTATTGTTTGACGACTTCGTCATTATTTGCACCTAGGAGATATCAGCTAAGTATAATTAATTACATACAGGATTCAAGGAAAATATAATCTTGAATTAAGTATTTCTGCAGGTTTTTTACATTTGAAGATCTGTCTCATTTAACCTTAGTTGGAGAATTCTAGAAATCACATCTTAGATAAAAAACCGGGAATAATCCTAGTTGGTACTCTTCTCTAACCGGATTAGCAAGGCCGTCTACATAGGTAAGAGTAAGAATGTTTTTATGTCCAGTAATATTAGAAATATCTAGGCCAAATTCCCAAGCTGTCTTTGGGTGGTTCCATTTATATCCTAGCTTTAAATCTAACCGCACATATGCCTGATATTGTTTTAAATTATTTGTAGCATCTACAAAAACAATTTCTCCTGTTCGCACCGATTCTGTTTTATCGACTTCTTCTCCAAACCATCGACCACCTATAGTTGTAAATTTACTTCCCAAGGTGAATCGGTTGTTGGCACCAAGTTTAAATTCCTTTGCTCCAAGTATATTGATAGCATACCTGCCATTGAATACAGTATTTCTTTGAGTGCCATCGGACCCTCTGTATTTTGCATCAAAGAAACTTGTTGTGGTGAGAAAATAGAAGCCTTTGGAGAAAAATCTTTCTGCAGTTAATTCAATACCATAATTTCTTGCAGTTCCTGTATTTTCTAGAGTGTCAGGCCATACTCGACCAAAACCAGATCCAGTATTGAGCATGGAAAAACTGCTTGGCCTTACTTCTACAGGAATATCATAAAGATATTGGTAGTACGCTTCTATTTTAGTTCTGATGGGTGATCTTGAAAAATTGCGTTCCCATCCTCCAGCAAATTGAAGACTTTTCATTAAACCAATTCTATCTGTATTATGCTCTTGTGGATCATGGTTTACTGTTGTTAAAGCGTAATAATAGAGATATGGTGCTTGGCCTTGGGCATGTAATCCCGTTCCTGCAAAAAATCGATCGTTTTCATTTGCTTGATAGCTTAAGCCGAGTCTAGGTGCGAGAGGCATGAAGGATTCATTATTAACTCCTGAATAAAGAGAAGTCGCTCCTGCCGTGAATGTAGCTTTTTCTGTAAGCCTTGATTTATATGATATATATGGCTGAATAACAGGCCAAGAAGCTTGAGATGCCCATTGAACCCTCCAGGGAGGTAAAGTGCCAGTTAAACCATTAAAATCGCGAATGGAGTCTTGATAATTTAAAAAATAGACATCAGCGTTTACACCATATTGAAGGGTTCCGCGAGATCCTATTTTTTGGTTAAAAGCTATGTATGCATGAAGTTTGTTTTCAGTGAATGTATAGTTTAGCATAGTATCATTGGAAAGAATATTCCATCCAAAAGATCCATCTGGCTGTTCTGTTACATTACGTCCTAATTTAGTATTTACAGCTCTTACTTGCGAGTGAGATGCGCCGATTCCAGCTTTAATAAATGATCTCTTGTTAATGGGCTTGGAATAACTTAATCCTCCAACTATCATGTTACTTCCAAAATAAGAATCACGATCCGCATCTCCATAACTTTCAAATCCGCTTGTATCTACTTGATCGCTTATTAAAATGTCTATATTACTCTGTCCAAACATGGTCCAAAGTGCAAGTTTACCTCCGTTTTTTTGAGGGAAAGTGAGCCTAAATGCGCCATCTTGATACTGTGGCAGTGCATTTGTTCCAAGTGGAATATTTAGTGATTCAAAAAGAGTTAAAGTGCTGTATCGATAAACTCCTAAAAATGAAGTAGCGATACGACCTTTCTTTTTCCCAAGAGGCCCTTCAAGCATTAGCTCTGTTCCAAGAAGGCCTAATTGAGCACTTGCTTCTAGATTTTCATTATTACCATCTCTCATTTCTAAGTCAAATACTCCAGCTATGGCATTGCCATACTCTGCAGGCCAAGCACCAGTAAAGAAATCAGAATTGGCAAGAAACTTATTGTTTAAAATTGTAACTGGACCGCCTCCAGTTCCAGGAATACTAAAGTGATTTGGATTCGGGATATTAATTCCATCCATTCGATATAATACTCCAGCTGGGGTATTGCCGCGTATAACTAGGTCATTTCTTTGATCGTCTGAACCTTGCACTCCGGCAAAGTTTGTCGCCATTCTTGCTGGTTCTCCCCGGCTCCCAGCATATAGATTCGTTTCTTCTACCGAGAACTGTCGCGAGGAAACGGTTGCCATTTCGTTTTTTGCTTGTCCTGATTGTACAGCAACTACATCAACTGTTCCAAGTTGAGTAGAAGATTCTATTAAAGGAATTTTTAAAACTGCTTCTTTGGCCGAATTCAGCTCCAAAGATCTAGTTTGGCCTTTATAGCCAAATAGAGATATCGATATTGAATTTCTACCTATTAGAACGTCGTTTATTTTGAAAGAACCATCGTTATTAGTGGATACTTCTTTCGAGCCAATAATAACACTAGCGCCCATTAATGGGAATTTGGAGTCTGCATCAACAACAATACCTCGGACGGTTTGAGTAAGCGTTTGAGAAAAAACTGAAGTGCTTAAAATGAGGACAATAAGGCTTAGGAAGATCCGTTTCATCTTAATTTTTGATTTGTTTAGGTTTAATAAAGGTAGGAGATTATTGACTTTTCTAGTAAACTATCAAATTGAGGTGCAAAGAAATTAACTTTTAAAAATATTTAATTTTAACACATTGAGATGGCATAATTCAAGGGTGTGTTTTGATATCTTGATCTGTTGGCATCATTATTGAAAATATTGTTTCTTTGCATTAATACATTGACTATGCGTAGACTAATATTGCTTGTTACCGTTACTATTATATCTTCAACTTTGTTTGGACAAAATAGGGGTAGTTATACAATTAATGGATTTGTTAAAGACTTTGAGACAGGTGAGAAATTGATCAACGCCTATGTATTTGATCAGGTTAGTAAAAAGGGAGTTACCACTAACTCCTATGGCTTTTATTCTATGACTTTAGGTCGAGATACGGCAGCGATTGAGGTACAGTATATTGGATACAGGCCTTTAGTGAATGCTACTTATTTAAATAGAAGGACTGTCACAGAATTAGATATTGAATTGATACCTTCTGAGAATATTCTAGATGAGGTCACAGTAGTTGGAATAAGCGATATTCAAGAAACGACGCAGATGTCTTCGGTAAGCCTTAATATGAAGACTTTAAAAAATTTACCTGTTTTATTGGGGGAAACGGATCTTTTAAAAGTTATTCAACTGCTCCCAGGTGTTCAAAGTGGAACGGAGGGGACATCTGGATTTTATGTTCGTGGAGGAGGTCCTGATCAGAACTTAATCCTAATCGATGGAGTCCCAGTCTATAATGTTTCTCACTTATTTGGTTTCTTTTCAGTCTTTAATACTGATGCCATAAATAATGTTCAGCTTATCAAAGGAGGATTTCCTGCTGAATATGGTGGTAGACTTTCTTCGGTACTAGATGTGCGTCTTAAAGAAGGTAATATGAAGGAATGGCATGGCAGTGGATCTATCGGTTTAATTTCTAGTAAGCTGACTTTGGAGGGGCCTTTATGGAAAGATAAGACATCTGTACTCATCTCGGGGAGAAGAACATACCTGGATATTCTTGCTCAACCTTTGATTGCTCAAAACAGCCCAGATGGGGCGGCGGGAGGATATTATTTTTATGACTTAAATGCTAAAATAAATCATAAGATCAATCGTAATAATCAACTCTATTTGAGCTTTTACGATGGATTTGACGAGGCCTATGTTCGTCAAAAAAACAATTATGAAGAAATGGGAATTAGGAGACTACAAGAACTGAAAAGCTCTTTAAATTGGGGAAATAGAATTGCCACATTGCGTTGGAATTGGGTTATATCTCCCAAGTTATTTTCAAATTTCACAACAACGTATAGTCGATATAAGTTCAACACCGTTCTCGGTAGTACTGAAACGCAAACGGATCTTGCTACATCTGAAACCAATATAGATCAGTTTGGTATTGACTATCTCTCAGAGATTGAAGATAGAGGTGTGAGATGGGATTTTGATTATGCACCAGCCCCGAATCATGCCATAAAATATGGTGCTTCATTAACAAGGCATGCCTATAAGCCAGGCGTTAGTTCAATCGCCATAACATCGGGAAGTCAGAGTCTGGATACCACTTTTGGCTCATTCCCTCAAGATGCATTGGATTATGTTTTTTACTTTCAAGATGATTGGGAGGTGACAGAACGGCTGAAGGTGAATGCTGGAATTCATTTTAATGGTTTTGACGTTTTAAGATCAGACTCTGAGGCTGGAGCAGGTTATCAGAGCCTGCAACCCAGATTATCCGCTAGATATATGCTTGGTGATAACAATTCAATAAAATGGAGTTATGTACAAATGGTTCAGTATATGCACCTGCTTTCGAATCAAACTATTGGTTTGCCAACAGACTTATGGGTGCCGGTCACCAATAGTATTGCTCCTCAAGAAGCGTGGCAGACGGCTATTGGTTATGCCCACAACCTTGGTAAAGGTTGGGAGCTTACCCTAGAGGGATATTATAAGGATATGCAAAACTTAATTGAATATAAAGAAGGTTCTTCGTTTCTTACCTCAGCTGAGGATTGGCAGCAAAAGGTTACCACAGGAAGAGGTTGGGCATATGGCTTAGAATTTTTATTAGAAAAGAAAACAGGTAAAACAACAGGTTGGTTAGGATATACTCTAGCTAAGAGTGATCGGCTATTTTCAGATATAAATAATGGGGATCCTTATCCTTATACTTATGACCGAAGGCATGATATTTCTTTGACCGTATCACATGAGTTTAATGACCAATGGAGTGGTGGGATGGTCTGGGTTTATGGAACAGGAAAAGCAACTTCAATAGCCACAAGAAAATATTATGGCTTAACAAATATTAATAGTTTTTTTACCAATGTTATTGAGCAGACATCAGGAAGGAATAATTTTAGAGAGCCAGCATATCATCGATTAGATATAGGTATGACTTATCACCGAAAGAAAAAATGGGGAGAGGTGAGTTGGCAATTTGGTATCTACAATGCTTACAATCGCATAAACACATTTTTTATTGATTTTGGATCCGACAATAATGGTAATACGGTCTTAAAAGGATATGGATTATTTCCTATAATTCCATCTATCTCATATAGTTTTAAATTTTAAAAAAAATGAAAAAATACGCTCAGATTTACTTTATCGCTTTTGCTCTTATTTCCTGTGAGCGGATCATTCCTTTTTCTCCAGAAGATACAGATCCCAAGATGACTATTTATTCCCTTGCCTCTGTGACTGGCTATGGTGTTGGCTTTGGTGTAATGACAGACTCTTTAGGTTCAGATCCAATTGACGCTGTTGTTTCTAGAAGTGTTGGAATCTTAGATAATTCAAATCCTATTTTTTTAGATGCAGCTACTTTATGGGTTATTGATATCAATACATCAGAGATTGACACCTTGATTTCTCTCGGTGCCGAAGGGAGATATAGGGCTCCTAATATGAAAGTAAAAAGTGGGCATGTATATAATTTACATGGAAAACAAAACGGACTGGATACAATTTTTGCTAGTTCAAATGTTCCTAATGTGCCCATGAATATAATTATTACTCCGGGTGATACCAGTTTAGGAGGTGGCGCAGGGCCTGGCGGGGGTGGAGACAAGCCTTCAATTTCATTTGAGCTTGAAATTGAAGATGATGGTGGGCCAGGCTATTATATGATCGAAGCTTATGAGCGTGAAATAAATACTACTGGAGTCCTGGGGTCGAGGGTTTGGATGGACTCTGACGACCCTTCTTTTAACTCCGCAAACAATCGTTGGGGTTCAGAAAGACTCTATGTGTCGAACGAACTTTTTCTTGGAAATAAACGAACTTTTTCTCTTAAGGTGATAGGGTACCCCGAACCAGACGTACAGAAATTATTTAAGATAACAAAAATGGGAAATGATTATTTCTATTTTCTTTCTTCTTCTGATTTGTACTTTAATACCGGCGGACCTTTTTCACAACCTGTATCAGTTTATTCAAACATATCTAACGGCCTAGGAGTCTTTTCAGGAACGAGCGCAATGTGGTTTGCTCCTTAATAGTTGACTCATTAGGATCTTTAGGAAGGTTTGTGTCTGGACATATATAATCAGTGGTTTTGAGACCTTCTGTTTTTTTAATGGCTCCAAAACCTCCTTGTATATCTACTATGTTATGAATTCCTCTCTTTTTTAGAATAGAGCTAAAAATCATAGATCGATATCCACCAGCACAATGGATATATATAGGATTGCCTGACGGTAATTCATTGAATCTAGTATTTATATCATCTAGAGGAATATGGTGAGAGGATGTCATTCTCTCTGATCGGTATTCTCCATCTTTTCTAACATCTAAAATAACTAATGCTGGATCTTTTGATATTCGATCAGCAAAATCCTTAGTATCTATGCTTTCAACTGTGTCTGTATCTTTTTTTGACTTTTTCCAGGCACCATAACCACCTTCTAGAAAGCCTAAAACATTGTCATATCCAACTCGCGATAGACGCCTTATGGCTTCTTCTTCTCTTTTTTCTGAAGTTATGAGAAGAATATTTTGTTCAATTTCTGGAATCAGTACTCCGACCCATGGTGCAAACTGTCCATCTAGACCAATGTTTATAGATCCGGGAATATGACCTTCTGAATAATCTTGAGGTTTTCGAGTATCCAATACAAGAGCATTCATCTCATTTGCCAGAGCTTCAAAAGTTATTGGATCAAACGATTTATCAGCATTTTTAAAAATCACATCAAACTCTGGAATTATTTTTTTATTCATTGCAACATTTAACGGAAAATAAGCAGGGGGAGGCAGCAAGCCATCTGTAACTTCTTTTATAAACTCTTCACGGCTCATGTCTGATCTTAACGCATAATTATTTTCAAGCTGCTCTTTAAGAGTCCCTACAGTTTCTTTGCTAAGATTTTTACCACATGCGGAACCTGCGCCATGACCTGGGTAAATTATCAATTCAGGAGGTAGCACCATTATTTTTTCTCTCAAAGAATCAAATAGCATTCCTGCAAGTTCTTCTTGGGTTATTGTTCCCGTTTTTTGAGCAAGGTCAGGTCTTCCAACATCCCCTAAGAATAATGTATCTCCCGAAAACAACGCTTGTTCTTCACCTTCTTTATTAATTAAAAGATAGCAAGTGGATTCAAGAGTGTGGCCAGGGGTATGAACAACCTTCAATATTAATTCCCCAACTCTAATTTCCTCACCATCAGCTGCTATATGTGATACAAATTCTGTCTGAGCATTTGGTCCATAGACAATAATAGCTCCTGTTTTTTGCGCCAAAGAAACGTGACCAGAAACAAAGTCAGCATGAAAATGAGTTTCAAGAACATATTTTATTTCGACACCGAGTGATTCAGCACGCTCTAGATATGGTGCGGACTCTCTTAGTGGGTCTATAACTATCGCTTCATTTCCAGAATGTATAAAGTATGAACCTTGAGATAGGCAGCCCGTATAAATCTGTTCAACATTAGAATGTGAGTCCATGGAAATTTATATTAGTTTTTATAATTTAAAACTTACTTTAAATTAAAATAGATTGGTTTAATGTTGATTATTTCTGATTTTCATTGTTAAAGATATAAATCAAGAATTTGGTTATTGCCACAAACTATTCTGATTTTAGTCCTGGTTCAAATATTTTTTATAATTTCTCGAATGATCTTCTCATTTCTTTTGAAAGTAGAATGTTTCAATGCATCTTTGCATTATGTCTGATCCGGAACAAGAATTTGGCGCAGTAATACCCCTCGGTTGGCCTGAAACTACAGCTAGGGGCTCTGAGAAAATCTGGGATCATCTGCGTACAATTGGCATAGTAAAAAACATCAACTTACTTGTAGGCCATGCTGCCATGATCATAGTGGAACATGATAAACTCAGATATTTTGATTTCGGTAGGTATCTAACACCTAGAACTATGGGTAGGGCTCGTAGTTCTGAAACAGATCCTATTTTGGAGTTAAAAACTGTTCCACATTGGAGCGATAGCGGTAAACTTATTAATTTTATCGAAATCCTAAATGAACTCGAGAAAAATTCATTTGCTACACATGGTGCCGGGTCGATTTATGCCAGTGTTTATTACAAGGCAAATACAAACAAAGTATTGAAGTATGCTCAGTCTATTCAGAATATTGGATTTCTAGGCTATAATGGCATCGACAGAAAATGCACCAATTGTGCAAGGTTCGTCTCCCGCGCATTGATGGCCGGTCTTCCATTAAATTCGAAAGAGTTTATGAAATTCAGGTTTCCAGCGACAATAATCGCTCCTACCCCGTATTCGAATGTATTAACGGGTGCTTCTGGCGAGGGATATTGTATTTTTCTTGATGGTGTGGCAACTTTTCACAACCGCCCTAAACGACACGGGTTAGCTCAAATTTTAAGCAATTTAACTCATGCCTTTCGGAAGAGTAAAGCCACAAAACTTCCTTCGGATAAAAAGACAGGACATTTATTTGAGCCAGATATTCGCCCGTTTTCAGTTCCTAAAAATGCAAAATATATTGGAGGGATAGGAGAAGGGGCTTGGCATTATTTGGAAAAAATCGATGATAAAAATATAAAAATGACTAAGTATTCAATTTTTGGGGATATAGAATTTCATGGTATCTACGATTGCCGAAGTATATCGATGGCCGGTTTTACAGATGATGAATATGAATTGGTTCATGATACGCATTATGCCTGGATCACTTTGCGGTCTAAATTATCTGGTTATTTATTCAGGTGTCTACGTTTAAAAAAATAATTTAATCCATGCCGGAAATATCACAAGAAGAGCTGCTGAAAATATTGACTTCAGGTTGCGATGAGAGAATTTTTCTTCGGGAAGAAACTCAGGCTAATAAATATCATTTGAACCCAATTAATTTCTCAGGCTTATTTCATCGAGGCTCATGTACATGTGGAACATTGACTCCTTTTGGTGAAGAAGTAGCAAAAGAATTTGCGCAATCATATACTGAATCTGGTTATAATGACATTTTAAAGTCGCAAACAAAGCGTTTGCAGAGTCTTCTTCGACAAACGGATGAAGACCAGTTTCATGTTTATTATGGTCCTAGTGGTAGTGACTTGATGTATTTCCCTTTACTCTTTCAAGCAATAATAAATCCGGGAAAGTCCATTATAAATATCGTTTCTTGCCCTGAAGAATTAGGATCTGGTTCAAAGGCTGCCGCAAATGGAGAGTATTATTCTAAATGGAATCAATTTGGAGAATCTATTCCCATGGGAGAGAAAGTTTCCGATTTACTCATATCTGATGTTCGTTTTCTGCCCGCGAGAGCAATTAACGGCGCAGTACTTGATCGAAAAAAAGCGATTCGTGAACTTATAGAAAGATATCCATCTCAACCCTTAATAGGGAATCTTGTTTTTGGAAGTAAGTCTGGAATTAAAGATGATTTAGATATTATTGATGAATTTCCAGAAGGTGTTATGTGGGTTGTTGATATGTGCCAATTTAGAACGGATCGGATGTTAATCCATGACCTCATAAATAAGAATGTTATGATCATGGTTACAGGCTCCAAATTTTATCAAGCTCCACCATTCTGCGGAGCTCTTCTTGTTCCTAAGAAGTGGTCAGAGGCAATGTCAAGCCTACCGGCAGATGCAGCGTCAGGTCTTTCAAGACTTTTCTCTGCTTCTGATATTCCTGTAGCAATGCCAGGAATTAGAGAGCGCCTTAAGGATTATAAGAATCAGGGACTTAGAATGCGATGGGAAATTGCCTTGAGAGAGATGGAAGAGTATGTCTCTCATGACCCCGCAGATGCCAATGCTTTAATAAGAAGGTGGAATCAGGTCGTGATAGGTCGACTGGCACAAAGCGATACCTTTCGCTTGATG
This sequence comes from Owenweeksia sp. TMED14, assembly GCA_949529985.1. Lineage (GTDB taxonomy): Bacteria > Bacteroidota > Bacteroidia > Flavobacteriales > Schleiferiaceae > TMED14. The sequence goes on along the minus strand of CATIRS010000029.1, from coordinate 187,353 downwards.
CCTGATATTGAATTAACGAACGATAGTATTGTATCTTTTATGGTACTATCAAAAGGAAAAATATTGAATAACATTGAATTAAAAAAATTATTCAACGAACTCATATTGTCTCGACATGAGGGACTAGTTGATTCTGATCGCGTTTTTATTGGTCAGCCCGTTCAGTATGGTGAAAAATCATTTATACGTCTGGCAATTGGATCTTATTCTGTTCGGAAACAAATGGAGAATAAAAAGTTTGATCCGAGAAAAGATATAAGACTTATTGAGATCATCGAGGGAGTCGTGGCCAAGCTTTTTAGCTCCTAATGAGAAATCCTGATCTTTCAAGCAAAGAAGCCAAATGGTCATGGAAGAAGGCTCTCTCTGAGGGGCTTATTGATGAAGATGATACTTCTGTATTATTCCAATCATGGAATTTGTTAAAGACCTACACTGATCATCTGGTAAATGCTTTTTCTCACCCAAAATCATTGCATGCAATAGCGATAAAAACGCAACCACATCCAAAGGTGTTAGAGAGAATTGTTAAATGGGGTTTTGGGTTAGAAGCTGCCTCTATGGAGGAGGTTAAGAAGGCGATAGATGCGGGAATTTCGCCAGATAAAATTGTTTTTGATTCTCCGGTTAAGACTAAGAGAGAAATATCATATTGTCATGAGAATTTAAAGGGCCTAAGGCTAAATGTAAATAGTCTTGAAGAGTTAAATCGAATCCCTAAAAATCCTAATTTCCAGTTGGGTATAAGGATCAATCCTCAGGTTGAAACTGGAGCTCCAGAGGTTTACGATGTGAGCCATGATGAATCTAAATTCGGGGTACCAGTTTCTGAAAAAGATTCAATTATCGATGCGATTATTAGATTTCCCGTAACTCTTTTACATATTCATTCTGGAAGCCAAATGGCAAATATTGACTCTGCTATAAGTGCTATTTGCTTGCTCAGGGATATTGCTTTAGAAGCAAATTCTAAACTAGAATTAGAGGGTTCTTCTCGCAGGATAGAAACTCTTGATATAGGAGGTGGGCTTATTCCTGAAGAATTAATACCTGGAGAAACTTCAAAAATGCAGGAGTATGTCTCTAATCTTAGGATAAGGTGTCCTGAACTATGGGAATTTGAATTAATCACAGAATTTGGACAATGGAACTATTTTTATACTGGGTATGCAATTTCTAAGATAGAATATTCAATACTTAAAGGAAGGAAGTATATCACCTATATCCACATTGGGGCTGATTTTCTTTTAAGGGATTCATATGTTAAACCAAGGGGGATATCATTTGAGGCATTAGATTCAAATGCTAATTCTAAAACTACAGAAGATGTCACTCATGATATTGCTGGACCTTTGTGTTTTGCAGGAGATTATTTAGCAAAAAACATCGATTTACCCCAAGTGGAAGAAGGTGATCTATTACTTTTGTCTGGAACGGGTTCAAACAGCTATGGTTTGTGGTCAAGGCATTGTTCAAGGGCCATACCCTCATTCTTTGGAGTTGATTTTAAAAATAAAAAAATAGAGAAATTAAGTTCTAGATTAAATTTATTCAATGAAATTTAGAGATGCCCTTTAATTTTTAGTAAGGCTTACCTTTATTATGGTGCGTTATCTGTTTATTTTCCTTGCTTTGATTTATGCCTCTGTGATTCATGCGCAGTTGGATACTGCATTTTATTTAGCTCCGATTCCTGAGTGGTCAAATCAGACTCAAGAATTGACAATAAGCACCCCTTTTCCAGATGCTGATGTATATGTTTTTAACTCAGATAGCTCATACTTTAAAAATATTACTTTAGCTCAAGGAGTCCCCCAAACTATTTATTTAAATAATAATGCTCAAGGACTTTTTAGTACTTATGGAGCAATTTCAGTACCTCTAGGAAACCAAGTCATAGACAGAGCTGCTTTATTTATTCGAAGTGATCGTGATATTGTACTTACTCAAAGAGTAGTTCATCAATACAACCAGGATCTAATTTCTGCAAAGGGTACCAGAGCTCTGGGGCTAAGTTTTTTAGCAGGTAATCAAACGAAAATAGTCAATGCTCCTCCTGCAGGTGAGGCGGCTCTGGGATTTATTTCATTCGTTGCTACTGAAAACAATACTACGGTTTCAGTAAATCTTCCGCCAGGAATTACTGATAAGTTGGGAAATAATCTAATTTCTTGCAATTTAAATAAATGGCAATCTTATACTATTACTCTAGATGAAGATGAGCAGTTTGCGGGAGCTGCAATTGTTTCAAATAAGCCCATTTCTGTAACCACAGGTGCCAACCATGTGAAACAGAATTTAGGTGGTCCTGAGCAAGATGGTGGATTTGACCAATTGGTTCCTAAAGAACTGGTAGGGAAGGAATATGTTGTGGCTAGGGGACTATCTCCTGCAAGTTTAGATTATCTAGTTATTATTCCGACAGATAACAATACGAATATCTGGGCGAATGGAGTCCTATCTGCTACTAAGAATAAATCTGAAGTCTTTGAATATACTCTTCCTGGAGGACCCATTTCTGTAGTTCAGATTACAGAGATTTGGTCGGATAAGCCTGTCTATTGTTTTCATGTTACCACAGGATCCAATAGTTCTGCACCAGAATTGGGGCTATCGCTAGTTCCACCTGTAAACTGCACTGGGTCCAGAGCTGTTTATGCCTCGAGAATGGGGGGATTAAATACACATTTATTGGTTTTAGTGCCATCTAGTGATGTGGGGTCCATGAAGTATAATGGAAATCCCATATCATCCTATAACTTTCAAAGTCAAACTCATATTTTGACAATGGTCCAAAATACTACAAGCTTTTATATTCCCGATGCCGCTGTTACCAATACTTTTTCTTTGACATGTCGCAATCAATTTCATGTAGAGGTTATAGCTGGTCTTGGCAATGCAACCGGACTTTGTGGATTTTACTCTGGGTTTGATTCAGGACTTGATATTCTTGATCCTTATTTAGATGTAGGCAGCAGTATTTTAAATTTCCCAGCACGTTGTAAAAAACCGTTAAAAGGATTTTTTGGATTGCAAACTTGTCTGCCTCCAGTTGAAATCATAAAAGCAGAGGTAGTAAGCGGTGAGGCAATAGTTTCGGATCCCAATCCTTTTGATACTATAATTGATGTCATACCGGATCTGGGTTTTTCTGGAGATATATGGGTGAAAATTGTAGCTGTTGATGCTTCCGGTTCTATTGATTCTGTTTTAATGCGAATGCCATTTTATACAGAAGGAGCAGATCTTTTACCTGATACTGTATTTGGATGTCCTGGAAGTCCAGCAACTATATCAGCTCCTTTTGGGATGAATCAGTATGACTGGAGTACTGGAGAAACATCTCAAACTATTGTGTACGGAAAATCAGAACCATTAATTTTATATGCAACCTCAGATTCTTGCTCATACATCGATACAGTATGGGTTGTTTCTAAAAATCCAATGCCTGATTTTTTGCCTGATACAATTTTAAGTTGTGATTCTATTTTTGTAATCTCCTTTTTGCCCCCTCAAAGTACTGCCTTTCAACTGGATAGTGTTTTTTATCGAAGCGCAATTCCAAACAATAGTGGTCTAGGTTATTTTAATTCGACCTCAGGACTATGGGAATATACTATTCCTGAGCCAGGAATATATGTATTGGAGTTGTTTGACACTGACAATTGCGTTACTTATGAGTCTGTTGATGTTAAAATCAATCCAAATCCAAAATATGATCTTATTTATGATTGTCCCAAGGTGAATATTGTTTTAAAAGATATACTTTCTCTGACTCCATATGTAATTGAAGATCAAACTATAAGTAATGACTCATCAATAATTTATTTTCTATTTGATGGGGTTTATGATACTAAAATCGCAGTTATTGATTTGTGTGGAAATCCTGATACCATTAGTTTATCGGTCCCATATTTTTGCACGGGAAGAGATATTATTTGGGCTCCAAATGCATTCACTCCAAATGGAGATGGATTGAATGATGAATTCTGTATTTATTCCAGCTATGGTAAGGCCCTTCGTTATGAGGTATATGATCGTTGGGGAAATCTTGTGCACTCTGCTCTTCCTGAACAATGCTGGTCGCCTTCTCAAGTTGACGTAGGGGTTTATCTAGTCAGATTGATATACCCCGAAATAAAAGGTCGTTCCATCAATATCCTTCAAAGAACACTAACAGTTTTTCCATGAGAACCTTTACCATTATTGTATTCTATCATTTACTCTTTTTAGGAACGACTTATGCCCAGAGTGCAAGTGTCGCAGCAGCTCACCCTTTAGCTGTTGACGTCGTAGAATCTATCCTACGAAAAGGAGGAAATTCTTTTGACGCAGCTATTGCTGCCCATTTCACTTTAGCTGTAGTTCTTCCAAGGGCTGGTAATCTTGGTGGGGGGGGGTTTGTAGTAATTCATACTTCAAATGGTGAAGCGGCAACCTTAGATTTTAGAGAAACTGCTCCAGCTTCTGCATTCAAGGATATGTTTATCAGTGATGATGATCAAACCAAGGTTTCGAGCTTAACATCTAAATCAGCTTCAGGAATTCCTGGTAGTGTTAAAGGTATGTGGAATTTATATTTACGATATGGGTCTCGTAAGCTATCCTGGTCCGAGTTATTAGCTCCTGCAATACTTATAGCGGACACTGGTTTTTTTATTACCGAAAAATTATCAGAAGAATTAAACTACAATTCTTCTGATTTTATTTTGCGGAACCCTAAAGGTTGTGGCCCTTTTTGTAAAGATTTGTTGTGGGAGCCAGGAATGCGTTTTCTTCAAACTACTTTGGCTGAATCACTTAAAGGAATTAGAGATTTTGGCCCAAATTACTTCTATTCTGGACCTATTGCGAAAGACTTAGTCAGACAGAAATATTTTACTTTTTCTGACATGGAGTCATATAGAGTTCGATGGCGTGAGCCCCTAATTGGCGAATATAGAGGCTGGGAGGTAATTACCATGCCTCCGCCTTCTAGTGGCGGAATAGCTCTTTTACAGCTCTTATATGGCTCTGAAAGGGGATCTAATTCTATGGAAGAAATTGGAACTGCTGAATCTTATCATGATTTTACTGAAATTTCTCGTCGTGTTTATGAGGATAGGGCAAAATATTTAGGTGATCCAGAATATATGACTATTGGAATAGATAAATTATTGGACAATATTTATCTTGATAAGCGTTTTTCTAATATTGATCCGGATAGGGTAGGCTTTAGTCCAATTTTAAAAAAATCTATTGATGAAGAATCATCAGAAACTACTCATTTGAGTATTCTCGATAAAGAAGGAAATGCTGTAGCTATCACAACCACTTTAAATGCTTCATATGGAAGTAAAAGATGGGTTTCAGGATTTTTTATGAATAATGAAATGGATGATTTCTCTATTGCTCCAGGGGTTCCGAATCAATTTGGTTTAATTGGTTACGAGATTAATCAAATTGCTCCTGGAAAGAGAATGCTATCGAGTATGACTCCAACTATTTTAATCAAAGAGAATCGAAAAGTTGTTCTTGGCACACCGGGTGGAAGCACAATTATCACAAATGTTTTTCATGTAATTAGAATGTACTGCAGATTTGGTCATTCTCTTCAGGCATCAGTGAATGCAAAAAAGATACATGCACAAGCCTGGCCCAATGTTCTTTACCTAGAGGAAGGTTCCTATTCAAAAAAGGTGGTTAGGAAGTTAAAAAGGAAAGGCCATAAAATTGAATTCAAAAAACAAATAGGTCGTTTTCAGGCAGTGAGTAATGATCAATCTGCTCCTGATATACTGAGAACTGGAGATTCCTCGGGCCGTGTTATATTTTATTGAATAAAATTTAATTTGACATTTTGAATTATCTCCGGATGCAATGATTTTGAAACGGGACAGGCATGAGCCGCTCTTTCAATTCCAGTTTTTACTTTGCTATTTGTGGGGTCAGCAAGTTTTACCATGATGCTGACATCAATGGAATTAATTCTTCTTGGATCGATAGACATTTTTTTTTCTGTAGACCCTTCAATTGAGCTGACCTCTATTTTTTTAAATTCTGCATAAATTGCTATCGTTGTAATGATACATGTTGTTAAGCTTAGTGCGCAAAGGTCGGTTGGAGAATAGGAAGAGCCCAATCCTTTGTTGTCCGTTGGGGCGTCAGTAATAAGTGCGGTACCGCTTTTTAAATGAACATTACTACATCTTAATTTTCCTAAATATTTGGTTTCAGCAGTTATCATTATTTATAAATTGATTAGTTTTTCATTTTTCTCAATAACAGTTCCAATACAATTGATTGGGCCATATTTTTTAAGTGTATTTTCTATTTCGGACTTGCACTTAGGGTCTGCAGAGACTAAAAGACCTCCACTAGTCTGAGGGTCAAATAGAATAAAAAGCTCTTCTCCACTGACTTTAGAAATGTCTTCATGGTAAGCTAAATAATTCTTTGTGGTACCAGTAGGCATGCACTGCTGTGAGTATAGATTTTTAAGCCTGTCTCTGTCATAGGTAGGGATAGCATTGAAATCAATTTCTGAACTACAATTAGAGGCTTTCATCATTTCATGAAGATGACCACCCAGTCCGAAGCCTGTAATGTCTGTCATCGCGTGAACTCCGTCAATACCACCTAGTTGAATTCCTTCATTATTTAAACGTTTCATAATTGATAGACCCCATTTTATATCATCTTCGTTTGCGATATTTTTTTTCATGGCCGTAGCGACGATTCCAATTCCAATAGGCTTTGTTAGATAAAGTAAATCACCAGGTTTTGCTCCTTCGTTTCTTTTTAGGTTTTTGATATTCACCCTTCCTGTGACACTTAATCCAAAAATTGGTTGTGGAATATCAATGCTGTGTCCACCGGCAAGCGGCAACCCTGCCCGTTTACATACATCTCTTGCTCCAGCTAAAACTCGTCCAGCCATTTCAGGCCCAAGTTTGTCTATTGGCCATCCTAAAATGGCTAATGCCATTTCAGGAGAAGCTCCCATAGCATAAATATCACTGATGGCATTAGATGCAGCGATGCTACCAAACTCAAAAGGGTCGTCAACTATTGGAGTGAAAAAGTCTGTCGAATGAACTAATGCTTGTCCATCTCCAAGATCCATCACAGCGGCATCATCATTTTGATCATGGCCGATAATCAATTTTTGAAATGATTGATTTGGATCATAATCTGATGAACCTATCACCTCTTTTAATTTACTTGGAGGGATTTTACAGCCACAGCCAGATCCCGGATTAAACGAGGTTAATGCTATATTTTTGATATCACTCATAAATGTTTAGTTTGTTCGAGTATTTTTAAGCCAGCTTCAGAATGGCTGCAACCTGAAACGTTTATTGTCATTAAAACTTGGTTTTTCTTTTTGAGTAGACTTTCCTTGTAAGTCCTGTCATAATAGGAAAGGGCTAAATCAGCAGCTAAATCTAAATTTCCAGAGGAAACCCAATTTGAAGCTTGTTTGGCATTTTGATGGCCTAATCTTTTTGCTATTTGAGAGAAGCTAGTTTCTAGTTGAGAAGCGTCGGCTTTTCCATATAAGGAGACAAGATGCTCGATCCTTTCTTCTCTAGTTCTTTCAATCACTATTATTGGGGCAAGTTTCTTCACATCAAAAAAGCTATTTTGAAGCCAAATTCGACCTATTGATCTAGATTCATCTTCAAGCCATATATTTTTCGCACCCTCTAATTCATTAAATTTTATTGAAGTGTCATTTTCAAACTGTTCCACTGTTGGCTGCGACTGCTCTCCAATATGACCAAAAGCTGACCCTTTATGATTCGCTTGTCCTTCTAAATCAATTACAGGAGCTCCCACAATGTCCATTTCTCTGAGAATTTCAGTTTTCGCACTTCCTGTAAGCCCGCTAAGCACTAGATAGGAACGATTCATTCCCCAAGTTTCAAGAACTGTCTGCCTGTATGATTTATAGCCTCCTTCCCATCGGTTAATTTCATGTCCTGCAGTTTTAAGAAGCCATTCTACTGACTGACTTCGCATCCCACCCCTCCAGCAGTATAATTCCAAGGGTCCCTTCTTTGCAATTTTATCAGCTTGGTATACCAAGTCAGACATTTTTGGACCAACAAATTCAAGACCAAGTCTTATTGCTTTTTTCTGACCCTTTTTCTTATAAATAGTTCCAATAGTTGCTCTCTCTTCATCCGTAAATATTGGCATAGAAATAGCACCAGTGGCGTGACCTTTAGCAAATTCTATTGGGCTTCTAACATCAATGATAGGCATACGTACAAGGTACGAATGTGCGGTAAGTCTCACCTGCATATCTTTGTGATATGCGTAATCCTCTATTTTTTCTTTTATTATTTGTTTTTACTTCTTGTTTGGTTCCCAAAAAAAATCTCATGTTGGAACAAAAATATGTTTCAGAGTTAATCAACGACAGTACAAACATGGCACTTAAGATCGGCTCGCTTATGGATAAAAATAATTCTCTAGAGCAAAGTATTTCGCTGATAGAGACTGGGACTAAGGAATTAATCATTCAAATTGATTCTATGAAAATTATCTTACAAAATTTTCAAATAGAGGTTGACAGTTTGATGCCAAGATTAAATAGAGCTAGCATTGAACGGGACATTTGGCGAATTGAGTCAATTAAACTCAAGCAAAACATTCAGCGTTTGAAAGTTATATCAGATAGTTTAAGTTATAATCTCACAGAAGGAAATCATTAAAAATGACTTTTGATTAATCGCAGCTTATGGGTGTGTTGTCCTATATCAGAATTGTATATTCCCGTTTGGTCAATTCCATCTAGTCTTACGCTATTGCTGGCATGCAGAATTCGGTTTTCACGAACGAATAATCCAACATGTGTTATGTCACCTTGCTCATTGTCAAAGAAAAGTAAATCTCCGGCTTTTGCTTCTTCCAAGAAGTCAACAGTTCTGCCCTGTGTAGCCTGTTGACTTGCGTCTCTTAGAAGAGATATTCCCGTAAGCAGATAAGCCATTTGAGTGAGCCCACTGCAATCGATTCCAAAAGCACTTCTTCCACCCCATAGATATGGAGCGTTTGAATAGAGATATGCATTCATTAGTAGTTCTTCACGATTTCTTTTTCTCGTGGCCCTTCTTCCTTTAAATCGGAAATTTTCTTTTCCTATTTTTATCGAATTGTCTTTAGGATTATAAAATGGCAATTGAGATCCAGCGACTACTGTTCTTGTCTTACTAGGGGAATCATGCTCCAGCAAGTCTATTGTGTCACTAACTAAATCCTGAGGGGTGTCAATTAATGCTCGATAGTCTTCGGAATCTATCTTTTGAATTTGTTGAGTTAATACCCAACCAATATAGCCGTCATGGGTTAAGCGAATTTGACTCCATTCTTTGATTTCGTCAACAACTTCAAATGGTTCTCCAAAGAGAGCCTGATTAACCATCTCAGCTTTATGACTGGGTTCATGGCGAACAGCTGTAATGCTGAAAAGAGAAAATCCGTAGCTATTGACCATATGCTTACAATTTCTCCAATACTATTGCAGAAGCACCACCACCGCCATTACAAATTCCAGCAGCTCCATAGCGACCATTATTTTGCTGTAAGACGCTTAATAGTGTAACTACTATTCTTGCTCCACTGCAACCCAAAGGATGTCCCAAAGAAACGGCTCCACCGTTTAAGTTTGTAATACTGGGATTTATGCCCAGTATTTTCATATTGACTAGTCCAACCACAGAGAATGCCTCATTTAACTCAAAAAAATCGATGTCTTTGATTTTTAAACCAGCATTTTCAATAGCTTTTGGAACGGCTTTCGATGGTGCTGTTGTGAACCACTCCGGGTCATGAGATGAATCTGCATAGGCAGCTATTTTTGCAATAGGAGTTAATTTTAATTCTAAAGCTTTTTCTGCTGACATTAATATTACTGCAGCTGCACCATCATTTAAAGTTGACGCATTGGCAGCCGTAACAGTACCTTCTTTTGTGAATGCAGCACGTAGTTTTGATACTTTTTCAGGATTAATATTTTCAAACTCTTCATCTTTACGAACAATTGTTATATTTCCGCGTCGATCTTTAATTTCAACTGGAACAACTTCTTCATTAAATTTTCCTTCTTTCCATGCTTCGGAACTCCGCTTATAGCTTTGAAGAGCATATTTATCCTGATCCTCTCTAGAAAATTCGTATTTATCAGCGCATCGATCGGCCAAAACTCCCATAACATTTTGGTCATATACATTTAATAAACCATCTTTTATGATCCCATCTACAAGGTTTGTGTTCCCGAACTTAAACCCTGATCTACTTCCTGGTAGATAATGAGGGACCTGACTCATGTTCTCCATGCCTCCAGCGACCACTATATCCATATGACCTAATTGAATTGACTGCGCAGCAAGAGATATTGATTTCATCCCTGAAGCGCAAACCTTGTTTACCGTGGTGCATGGAACTTCTACTGAAAGACCAGCTTCTAATGCAGATTGCCGCGCTGGGTTCATTCCAACGTTCGCTTGAAGAACACATCCCATATATACTTCTTGAACCTGGTTTGGCTCCAAATTTATTTTATTTAAAGCACCTTTTATGGCAATACTTCCAAGTTTTGTGGCACTTATACTACTTAACGATCCATTAAAGCTTCCAATGGGTGTCCTAGCAGTACTTACGATGACGACTTCTTTCATTTTATAAACGTGTAGGTATATTATTACAGCTAAGATAAAGTGATATCTCTTTCAACTGAACTTTGATTGAATAATGGATATAAATGGTAAAACTATTCTAGAATCCGAGTATGAGTCAAGTTCTCATAGAACCAACATAGAGGTCATAACTCAAAATATACCCAATGGAGAGTATCTCATTGAATTGACAGTCGGAAATGGAGTAAGTGTAATTAGTAAACGCCTGGGTATAATTCACTAAAGTATCGCTAATGACTATTTAAACGTTATTAAAATATTTGAATATTCTTTGAGTTTAATTCCTATACAAATTCTATATTTGCCGACCCTGGAGATACAGAGATACACTATTTTCTCAATGTTTTAAATTTTGGAAAGTATCTGTTCTTAATATATCTTCAAATTGATTTAGGTGAGATGGGTGAGAGGCTTAAACCACCAGTTTGCTAAACTGGCGTACGGGCAACCGTACCGCGGGTTCGAATCCCGCTCTCACCGCAAAATGCCCCTTTTTAGGGGCATTTTTATTGTAATTGAACTTTTATTACTTCAATTTGGGAATTTTCATTATTTATAAATTCCAATAAATAAAGCCCTTGTGGTAGATGACCTAAGTCAAGAATCTCTTTTTGGTTTTTAATGTTTTGATCATGTAGAACCTGATTCATATAGTTAGATACTTTTAAAGAACCACCAATCCATTCTTTATCAAGTTGTATCGTTAAGAGATGATTTATTGAAGGGTTTGGATAGACAATAATGGTTTTCGTTCGGGTTTCTTGCATGCCAATCCCACCATTCCAAAATTCGATCCAGTTTATATTAAATGGAGCTTGGGTGATAGAAAGTCTTAAAATGTGCTCCCCAGAAGTTAGCGGGATATTGAATGAATATGTTTCCCAGTTCTGCCAACCTCCGGTCGCAGGGAAATTTGCTGAAATCAGACTATTTAATATTGTTCCTGTTGAATCAACAATTTTCACATCTAAGGCTCCAGCACTTTCGGACGCTGTTCTAAAGTCTGCTTTATACATACCGCTATTTAGCACAAGAACTTCATAGTCAATATAGTCTCCCGGGTCCAAATAACCAATATTCTGACCACCTGTAATATCTTGGCATGTCTCTAGAGAAACACCTACAGCATTCAAGTAATCTTCAGCTTCAACTCGCCCTGGTATTAAATGGACACTTGGGAGTAAATTCTCAATAATTTTAAGAGTAAAAGGTTGAAGCGAAGTACCATCTTTCGCCAGGATATTCCCACTGAAACTAACTTTGATGACGTCTGTAAATTTATATCCTGAGGCTAAATCAATATGCAACACTCTTGATCGGTTCGAGTCACTTTCTATCGCAACTATTGTTTGGGTTACTCCGTTTGATGTTACAACAAAACCATTGGCTCCAGAGCCTTGGACGGGTAGAATAGATTTATTTAGTTGTATCGTTATTCTATTTGGTGTGTCGATGTACCCATCAACAAATTCATAGTCAAGATTCGTTGTTGGACCAACGGGTATAAATTCAAAACTACTCACATTAAACCCTCCACCATCTGCAACCATGCGTAGTTTGGTATCTTCTTTTTGCATTATAACATTTGGAACGATTCGAGTAGCCCAAGAAGTCCAGCTGCCAGTATTTGGAGTGTAATAAGAAGGGGATACCCTTACGCCATTGGCCTCAAAATGGAAATTACCACCAGTAGAGCCATTACAAGTAACCCTTACATGAACGTCATAGACAGAATCATTTTGTACATCAACTTCATATTGCATCCAATCATCAGTATCAATGAAACCAATCTTATATCCATTGTTATTTATAGAATCTGAATTTTCCTGTATATCGACACCATCATTGCGATAAATCCACCCTGAGTTCCATGCTGGAGGTGGGTTTAATTGATAGGATTCTGTGTCAAAATAGGCATGATTTATTGGTCCCATATCATATTCAGATGCATAAATGACACCTGGAATAGTTTGATTTGTCCAAGGTAAAGTTTCATCACTATTAATCTGCCTAAACATGGCATCCACAACACCTCTATTATAGACGCAATTTTCAAGTTTTATATTTTCTGCCAATTGCATTAGTCCATTTGTTGCGTCTGTTAAATTCGGAGGGGTGTTAGTAGCCCCACTCCAGTAGTATAATAAATCTTGGTATCCAGAGTTCTTTAAATAGGAGAGAGGCGCATTGATTGTCTCAAGTTTTTTCTCTGGCCACCAAGCCCAACCTACTCCGTTACTTTCGAATAGTCTTATCAGATCGGTATACCAAGCGTTAGAATTCTCGCCAGTCTCGCCAAACCAAATTGGAACATTAAAATCATCTCGTAAATCCAGGCCATACTGAATGTCAGATACATTAAATACCGGTGACCAATATTTATGTGGTGAGTAGACTAAATTACTATCCCATGGGGGAGTAAGTCCGTCGAAAGTATTGGCAAACCAATTACCTTCAATATATATAATATGAGTCGTGTCAACAGATCTTATACTATCAGTGACCATATCATAAAATGCTCTTAAAGCAGCTCCTCCTGGCAAGTTCCAGTTTGGTTCATTTAGTAAGTCATATCCCCCAATCCATTGCTCATTTTTATAACGGTCTGCAAGCTTTCTCCATAAAGAAGCGGACTTTTGTCTATTGGCAACACTCTCCCATAGAGATGGTTTAGATGGATCATAATCAGAAATAGCTTGATCATACCCTTGACCTCCTGGGGCAGCATGGAGGTCTAAAATGAGATACATTTCATTCTGCTGACACCATGAGAGTAGGGAGTCCGTCATTTCAAAACCAGTACTCAGCCATGTGTTTTGACCGGAAACAGGTTCGTCCTCAATTGGAAGTGTGTAAAGGTTATAATGCATTGGGAGACGGATCATATTAAATCCCCAACTTTTCATTGAATCTATATCAATTTTTCTAACGTGATTTTCTCTCCATTTTTGATAAAAAAGTTCAGTATTTACAGTACCAATTAGATCTTGTATGGTATCGCGTATTTTATGCTGAGGTGAAGCAAATGCTGCTGTCTGCATCATATAGCCCTCCTGAACCATCCATCCACCCAGACCCATTCCTCTAAAAATGATAGTGTCTTGATTTTGATTTACTATTGCAGTTCCATCCGTCTGCAGCAAGTGCTGAGCAACCAATGGTTGACTACAATAAATAGCAAATAGGATTAATCTGAAAAATATTTTTTTCATGACTTTTAGCATAATCATTTTGTAGTTTCTGTAACTGAAGGTTTATTCATAAGATAAACCAGCACCCATGTCATACAAAACCGAGGATGAATTTGCTCCTTCTTCTGCCTGAGTAGGCCAAGGGAAAGAAAGCCTTCCTGTTGGGTTATAATTTCCAAAAAGCACATCTGAAATACCAGCTCCTTCAGATCCGGGTAACCAAATGGCAGCGAATGCATCCCAATTAAAAATATGGGGAAATATATTCATTGGTCTGCCTGAAATAAGAAGAACAACGACTTTCATTCCTTGTGCTTTTGCATTTTCTATCACTTGAAGGTCCTCTTCATTAAGATTCAAGGAGTCTCTGTCGCCAAAAAATTCTGTGTAGGGATCTTCCCCAATTATAACTAAAGCAACATCTCCTTTTACTGAATTAGCAAGAGGGTCTGATACAATTTCAATTCCTGGAGGGGCGTTTTCTATTAATCCTTCAAGAATAGTAGTTCCTTCTGTAATATTTCCTTGGCCTCCTTGCCAATCGATTGTCCAACCTCCGCATTGCATTCCAAGATTATCAGCTCCTCGTCCTGCAACTACTATTTTTTGATCTCCAGCTTCTATTTTTGTATTGGATAGAGGCAAGATTGATTCATTTTTTAGGACAACTATACTTTGGCGAACAGCGTCCCTTGCGATTTCTCTGTTCTCATCAGACCCTATTTCAGATAAGTAATTATAATCCATCAATGGATCTTCAAATAGACCTGCACGAAATTTGACTTTTAGAATTCGCGATACCGCATCATCGATACGGCTCATTGGTATCAATTTCTCTTCAATGGCTTCAGTAAGAAGAGCCATAAACTTTTTATAAGGTTCAGATTCCCCAGATACCATTACCATGTCCATTCCAGCATTTATTGAGGTCACAATATCAGATTTATAATCACCTGGGATTTCATCAATCCCAGCCCAGTCAGAAATCACAAAGCCTTTAAAGCCCATTTCTTCTTTTAAAATGTCTGTTAATAATTCTTTACTTCCATGACATTTTACTCCATTCCATGAATTATAGGAAGCCATAATTGTCTCTACTCCAGCATCGATAGCAGCTTGATAAGCAGGTATTAAGGTTTTTTTTAGATCCTCTTTAGATAATATCGTATTACCACGATCCACAAGATTGGCCATCCCGGTTCCAAATAATGTATTTCCGTCACCAATAAAATGCTTTGCGCATGCAATTACCTTTCTTGGATTTTTTTTTGTTGAGGATTGATAACCTTCAACTGCAGCAACTCCAAGCTCCAGTGCAACTTTAGGGTCGCTTGAGAAGCCTTCATATGTTCTTCCCCAACGATAATCTTGAGGTGTAGCTATACAAGGAGCGAAAGTCCAATTTATTCCTGTGGCAGCAACCTCACTTGCGGTGGCTTCAGACACAGATCTTACTATATCTGAGTTTCCTGTTGCGCCCAGACCAATATTATGTGGAAAGATAGTAGCTCCTTTAACATTATTGTGACCATGAACAGCGTCTATTCCATAGATAAGAGGAATCCCTAAACGTGATGCTAGAGCCTTTTCCTGGTAATTGTTGTAAAGATCAACCCACGCCTCAAGGGTGTTTTCTTTTGGATGAGATCCTCCTCCGCTAAGCAGCGAGCCTATGGCATAATCCGTAATATCTACATGATCATCCAAAAAGCGATGATCTATTTGTGTCATCTGGCCGACCTTTTCAGCTGTGGTCATTTGAGCAATTATATTATCAACGCGTTGCTCTATGGATAAAGTTTGTTGACAGCTAAAAAGAGTAAGTGAAATTAAAAATGAAAGAATATATTTCATGAGATGAACAAGTTTGAGAGTGATGAAAATCTATATTTTAAAAGGATTTCTTTTAGTTAAATAATGATCCAATTTAAAAAGGAGGGGCAGACATGCCCCTCCTTGATATAAAATTGGTAAGCTAGTATTAGTTTAAACTAACACGAGTCCACTGATGTGAGTCACCTTGGATGACATGTATCATGTAAAGAGCACGTGGCAAGAAGCTAACATTTAACTTAACTGTTCCAGATTGATTAGTCTCACTCATCATAGAGCGTCCGTCTAATGAAATAACTTCAACAGTCATTTTCTTAGATGAACGTCCGATGACATTAAGAATATCATTTGCAGGATTTGGCATAATAATGAAGTTCAAATCATCTTCACCCATTCCTATGGTAGAAGCACAATTTGAGGCACAAGAGTTATAACAGAAAGCTAAAGTATCAGCAGCAGTTCCTGTCGTGTAAACACGGTTAACAAAACCACCAAAATCTTGAGTACATGCAGAATGTGTTGAATCAAATTGCTCTTGATTAGCCCAATTGTCTAATGTGAATTTGTACTCGTTAGCTGTGTTCTCATCTAGCATAGCTGTGTACTCCCAAACATTTGTACCCATTCCAGCGACCATAATCTCTGTCATTGCCCATGCATCACCTGACCAGCTATTGAAGCTTCCACTAACATATGGCTGAGTGAAAGTAGGTACGTATGAGTTATTCATATCCACAACAAAGTGAATACTATGCTGAACTGCCGGAGCAGGACAAAGGCCATCTGTAGAACAAACTTCATAGCAAGTTCTGATTGACCAGTCCGTTAACATTGTGTCAGTTGTACGATCATTATACTGTCCGAAAGCACAAGGAAGACCTACAAGGTTCTCCTTAGTTGCCCAACCAGAGTTAAATCCATTTAAGAAAATGTAGTCAGAATGGAATCCAACAGGCTTGACAAAAGTCGCGGTCCACATTGATGTACCTGCAATATTTTCAAGCATGTTATCTGTAGGTCCGCCCATTGAAGCTCCACCGCCTACAAATAGGCCTGTAGTATCAACAGTTTGGTTTTCCATATTCACTTGGAATGTAGCATACACTTCATTAGTGTCGCAGCTGTAACATGAGTTAAAGCACACACCTTTAAGGATCTCGTCGTTAACAACATTTCCACCTCGATTGGTGAATCCGCCATTTGTTACAGTACAACCCATGCCAGCTGTAAAGTTCTCTTGAGCTGTCCATCCATCTAAAGTGAATTTCCACTCAATAGCACCAGTGTCAAGAGCTAAAGTTGTTGTCCAAACGCTATCTCCATCTGGGTCAGTCATGGGGTTACAAGTGCCACACCATGAATTAAAAGTACCATTGACATAGACGCCAGTGTAAGTACCTGTATAGTCGGACATGTCCACGATGAACGTGACCGCTTTTGTATTTGTTTGTGCAAAGGCCATAAATGGTAATGCAAAAAACAGAGAGTAAAGGATTCTCTTCATTTTGATTGGGTTTTTAAGTTAAGGTTAGAGTTGAAATTATCATTAAAATCGTTTTAATTAAAAGTACAATAGTGTCTATTGGAATATGCGAATATAATCAATTAGCATTTGTTGTGGAAATACTGTTGTCTGGTCTGGATTTCCAGGCCAGTCTCCACCTACTGCAATATTTAAAATGAAGAAGAAAGAATGGTTAAACCTCCAGGCTTGTCCACTTACAATGTTATTGGGTGTGTAAGTAGCATATAGATTATCATCTACATAATACTGTATGCTGTTTTCTTTCCACAAAACACTAAAAACATGATACTTATCAGAAAAATCTTCTCCAGACAGGCTGTATGTACTTGTTTTGGTGTGAGCCCATGAATTACCTTGAGGACCATAATTAATAGACCCATGGACTGTTTGAGGTGTATGACCTAGTAATTCCACCATGTCTAATTCGCCACAAGCCGGCCACCCTACAGAAGAATGATCATTTCCAAGCAGCCAGATTGCCGGCCATATTCCTTGTCCTTTGGGAAATTTTCCTCGAACATCTATGCGACCATACTTGTATTCTACTTTACCTTCCGTAGTAAGTCGTGCGGATGTATGTTCTCTATTTTGGTAAGTTTCTTTTTTGGCAGTGATAACTAGTTTTCCATTTTGGAGGGCCGTGTTGGCTGTTCCGCCGCGATAGTATTGAAGCTCATTGTTAAACCAATAACCCCCGGTTTCGTAGTTCCATGAATTCATATCTAGTGAACTCTGATCAAATTCTTCCGACCACACAAGAGATTTCCCTGGATAGGATAGCGGGGAGTAGTATCCTGAAGTATCATCATTGACCATGAATGTGTCATCATTCATGATTTTAATTTCTGATAGACCATCCTGAATTCTAACATTCATAGGATTCGAGAAACCAAGCCAAATAACTTCATCAGATTCCATGAGAGTATCTGTCAGGATAGGGACATTTATTTCTGCTTTTGTTTCTCCTTTAGGAATGGTAATTACTCCTTCAAAATGAGTAAAATCCTCTCCTTCGGTGGCTGTAACCCCTGTGGTTTGACACTGAAAGGATATATCTTTATTGAAGGGATCTGAAATGCTTACGGTGTGGATATGAACATGGTTAACATCACGTTCTAGTATTTGAGCATCTTCAACTAAAAGCAAAGGCATTTCAGGGTTTTGGCATGAGATGCCAAAACCTAGAAATACCAGAGGAATGGTGTTTTTAATCATCTTTTTTTTAGTCTTCTGATTCAAATACGAAACGCCAGATTCCAGTTACATAGTTGATCTCAAGCTCGAGATAGCGCTTTGTGCCTACCTGAACAATATTTCTGATATCATAAGTAACTGAAGAAGCAGGAGGACCTCCTGGGATTTCGCCGCCATTAATAACCTTACATAGGCCCATGAAAGCACCATTACCAAGAACTTTTAACTTAGTAGGCTGACCTGCAGCTGCAGGAGCAATTATTTCAAAAGAATGGTTACCTGATAACCATGCTTGGGTAGCAGAAGGAACATCAGCGTCAGTGAGACATGTCTCAGGATTTGGCTCAACATAACCTTCACTCCAAACATCGCCATTGGTTTTATATTCCATAGAACCATTGATATCAAATATCCATTCATCATTCCAAAGACAGCTTCTTCCTTGAATTCCAGCAGTGCCAATTTGCCACCATGTAGCAGAACCATCAGCAGGTCCAACCCATAAAGCTGAGTCAGCAAAAGCTAGTTTCCAAGTTTTACTTCCGCAATCTGTCAAGCTCTGAGCAGCTCCAACACATGGAAGAGTAGATGAAGTATTCGCAATAGTTATTTGAGTGGAATCAGATGCTTGACCTGCTGCATTAAATACTGTGTGAGTGATTGTATAGACTCCCGCATCTTGGAAAAATATAGTAGCTGTTTCTCCTGACATAGTTGATCCGTTTGAAGCTGCCCAATCATATAAAAATGGACTTCCTGTTGCCGTGCTTACTAGGTCAATTGTGTTGGAGTCGATGTCACCAACTGAATCAATTGCAAAAGACCAGGTGAACGATGCAACTGGTAGAGTTGGCCCAACAGGATCTGGGTCTGGGTTACATCCAGATAAACCTACTAGGGTCATCGATGCAAAGAGTAAAACTTTATTAGTGAATTTCATTTTCTTTTGATTTAATTAATAATTCTGGTTAAACAGTAATTCTAGATCTAGTTATATCCCGCATTTTGGTTAAGGGCTCCCTCACTTGCATCTAATTCATTCTGCGGAATTGGGAAATAATTGTTGTGAGACTGATATCCTTGAGATCCTAAAATCTCTGAAGCCTTACCAGTTCTAATTAAGTCATGGAATCGATGACCTTCTAAGGCTAGTTCAAAACGTCTTTCTTCCATGATGTCGTCTAAGAGCTGAGCCCCAGAAGAACTTATTGCTGGCAATCCCACTCTGCTTCTTACTTGGTTTAAATATCCAAGAGCACTAGATTCAGAGTTAGTTCTCGCTAAGGCTTCTGCAGCCATTAATAAAACATCAGCATATCTGATCATGCGTGTATTTGTTCCCCAGTTCAAGGCCACATCACCATCGAGGGCAGCATTTGCTTGTATCGGAGCATATTTTTTCATAAAGTAACCCGTATTTTGATATCCAGCTGTGTAAGACGCACCCTGAAGAGAAGCAACATCGATTACTGTATGGTTGAATCTAGGATCTGCTGACATTGCAGATACTAATTCGGTGCTTATTGGGCAAAACCCCCAACCTGTAGCATAGGTAGGCCCGTTGTAGTCCCGCATCCCAATAAATTGAGTGCCCACGTTTCCTTCTCCACCACCAGATCCAAATTGCCACCACCCCTGAAGAGATGATTCTGTGTAAGCAATTTCAAAAATTGACTCAACACCATATTCATGTTGCCGATCAAAAATGTCAGCAAAATTAGGTTCTAAAGAGTACAAGTTTGAATTAATGACATCTTTACAGAGTGATGCGACATCAGCCATTTTCGAGGCGTCATTTGAGAATAAATATGCTCTAGCTAGAAGAGCCTGAGCAGCACTTTTTGTAACGCGTCCCATTTCATTTCCGCTAACTGTCGCAGGCAAGTCAGTGATAGCGTCATTTAGATCTCCAGCAATTTGAGTCATGAGACCACTTGGTCCTGGAATATATAGATTATAGTAGTCATCTGCACCTTGAGGTGCGGTGATCAGCGGAGCGTTACCGAAGAAACGCATCAAATCTAAATAAAATTTAGCACGTAAAAATTTTGCTTCAGCTTTGGTTCTTGTTTTAAAAGATTCTGAGGCTTCCGGAACGTTATCTATGAGTTGAATATAATAATTGGCTCTAAAAATTCCTCTGTAGGCTTTTTTCCAAAAGCCAGCATGCGGACCGAGGTTTGCATTAAAAGTAAAGTTATTAGTAGCTACCCATGAAGGTTGGTCAGAGGCATCACTTCCACCTGCATAAGTATCATCAGAAGCCACATTCATCAAAAGATGTTGCATGGTATAGCCATTTTGGTCATTCCATTGCAAAACATCATATATCGAAACTAACGCTTCGAAAGCTTCGGCTTGATTCTTATAATGAGTACTTTCAAGAGTTCTGCCTACAGGTTTCACTTCGAGGAAGTCAGACGAACATGAACTAATTGTAATGCTCAGAGCGATAGATGCGATTGCATATTTTAAACGAATATTCATAGTGCTTATTTAAAAGAAATGTTGATACCTATACTGTGAGTTCGCGCTTGTGGGTAAATTCCACGATCAATTCCAACACCAGAACCAATTTCAGGATCGAAACCAGAATAGCCAGTGAAAGTCAGTAAATTATTTCCAGAGTAATATGTTCGGAATTTGATTATGCCTAACTTCTCGAGAAACGCAGATTTTAAGTTATATCCTAACTGAAAGTTTTTAATACGAGCGAAACTGCCATCTTCGACATAAAAGTCTGAAGACCTGGCATAATTTCTATTTACATCATTCATTGTTAGTCTTGGGTATTGATTGGTTGAACCTTCTCCTGTCCATCGATTTAAAGCCGAAGCCGGCATGTTTGCTGTTGGAAGATCATAACGTCTAGTGGCATTAAAAATATCATTACCCGCCATTCCTTGGAGGAAAACAGAAATATCCCATCCTTTGTATGCCGCATTAGCAGTAAAACCAAAAGTAAAATCTGGGGTAGGGTTACCTATTATAGTTCTATCATCTGCATCAATTACACCATCTCCATTGGTGTCCTTGAATTTAAAGTCACCTGCAACGGCATCGGGTTGAGCAATTGCAACAACTCCGAGACTATCTGTCAATGTATACGCACTGACCTCACCTTGATTTTGGAAGATCCCATTAGTTTGGTAGCCATAAATATAACCGATTGGCAAACCTTCAGTGGTGCGAGTAATTTGAAGCCCCTGAGGCCCCCATCCGGCGCCTTGAAGGAATCCACTTTCATTACCGATTAACACCACCTTATTTTGCAAGAAGCTTACATTACCACTAAAGTTCAGATAAAGCTCGTTGGCCATTGTTTTCGCCCAACCAAATTCTAGTTCTACTCCCTGGTTTAACATTACTCCGATATTTGCGGTGGAGGCTTCGTTACCGATGTAATCGGGTAGGGTAGGTCTGATTTTCATTCCGTTGGTTTGTCTACGAAAAACATCAATCGTTGCACGGAAATTCTTAAAAAATGTAGCGTCAACACCAACATTGGTTTGGGCTACACTCTCCCATCTTAGGTCTGGGTTAGCAATTTGAGAAGGAGAAGTTCCGTTAATTATTCGCTCACCATATCCAAATGTATAAGCTCTCCCTCCGGATATTGTTGATTCATATTCGAGTGATCCTGCGGCATCACTACCATTTAAACCATAGCCTGCTCTAATTTTTAGAGTTTGTATTTTTGAGTCATCACTCCAAAAGTCTTCATTGTGTATGTTCCAACCTGCTGATACTGATGGGAAATAGCCCCATCTGAAATTAGGACCAAATCGAACTGAGGCATCTGCTCGCATTATGGCTGTAGCAACATATTTATCTTTGTAGTTATAATTCAATCGGGTGAAATATGATTCGATCGCATACCGTTCCCATTTTCCACCTCCTACTCGCATCGATTCAATATTCCTTGCATAATCAATTGTCGCATCTTCAGCAATTTGAGTGGGAACATCCATTTTACTGCCACTGAGATATCTGCCATTGACTTCTTGAGCAGAGTGTCCTGCAATTATATCAAAGGCATGATCTCCGAGTGTCCAGTCATACGAGATCGAATTATCCCAAATCCACGTAAAACCTCTATTAAAGTTCATACTTACATTATTGGTGTCTAAATAATTCGTTGCATTCAAATAGAAGGGTTGAGTAAAATTTTGCCCTCCCCAAAAAGCTAAATCAATACCAATGGAGGATCGAACCTTTAGGTGATCTGTAATTTTAAATTCGGCAAAAGTGCTATTTACGAATTTATCAGACCATCCATAGCCATCAGCGTTTTGAAAACCTGCGACCGGATTTACGATTTCACTCGTCACTCTCGGAGAGATCGCAAAGTATCCACCTGGTCCTTGTACAAGATTATGTCTTAACTCTCCACCGACTGTGTAAGGAGCTTGAGACAGCAAGTTTAGGTCTGTTTCATAAACAGGGGTAAGAGGGTCAATATTGAGAGCACGTCCTAGTGGTGATCCAAATTCTGAATTTTCTGATATCCCTTGAGATTCATTGTGTGTATAAGTTGCATTCCAACCAATGGTGAGACGTTTATTTACATTGGTAAGCGTATTAAGTCTTGCTGAAAACCTTTTATAGTTTGATGCCCCTTGAGCTACAATTCCATCTTGCTCAAAATTAGATACAGATGCAAAATAAGAACCTTTGGAGTGCCCTCCAGCGATAGAAACGTCAGTTGTGTTTATTTGAGCGTTAGAAGCAAACACAGCGTCTTGCCAGTCTGTTCCAACTCCTAAGCCAGCAACATTACTATAAGGTGCAGGTAGGCCAGCAGCAACATTCATCTCGTTTTGAATCATTGCATATTGAGTAGAATTCAAAACAGGAACTTTCTTCCATGGATTTTGAACTCCAGTATATCGATTTACGGAAACTTCCATATCTCTCTTACCAGAGCCGTTCTTTGTTGTTACAATCACAACACCATTTGCTGATCTTGAACCGTATATGGCAGCTGAAGCTGCGTCTTTTAAAACTTCAATAGATGCGATATCATTTGGGTTTAGAAAGTCAATTCCTCCTCCGATTACAACACCATCTACAACATAGAGCGGGTCTGATCCATTAATTGAAGATGTTCCACGGATACGAACAACAGATCCAGCTCCTGGTTGACCTGACGATTGAACAACAATAACCCCGGATGCTCGTCCTTGAAGAGCTTGCTCGACTCTGGGCATCGCCATATTTTCGAGATCTTTGGCTTTAACAGATGAAATAGCCCCCGTAACATTACTTTTCTTTTGTGTTCCATAGCCAACAACAACTACTTCTTCTAATTCATTCCCTTCCTTGTCTTCTTCTAAAAGTATATTTATTTGTTCGTTCAATTCATTAACTAGAATCTCTTTTGATAAGTATCCTAAAGAAGAAAAGATTAAAGTTGAGTTGGGTTTCGCAGTAGACTTAAATAGTCCATCAAAGTTTGAAATTGTCCCCTGGTCAGTTCCTTTAATTTTTACTGATACTGAGGGCAAAGGTTCGCCCGAATCAGCGTCTTTAATTGTCCCACTAACTTGAGCGTTTGCACCAAATACAAATAATAAAAGTGCTGCAAAAAGGATTCCTTTACGAATTGATTTTGTAATAGTCATAAGTACAATAATTGAAGCTAAGTTACAAATTCCACTTAAAGTACATATAACTATTTGTGCTTTTTTTCTACAGAGGCAGTATGTTAAGTCTTGGTCTATGATGATAAATACCAGTGATTGAACTAAGTGTAAAAAACACACTATTTATAAAAAATTTGCTCATAATAAAAGTCATATGATAAGTTCAGCTTTCGATTTCTTTTGTTTGAATTATTTGATCAGAATCGCGAAGTAATTCTTACTTAGTAGAACAAAAAATTTACGACTTTTGTTCCAATCGATAACATTGTAGAAAAGGGTATTGAATTATAAACCTCACTTAAGAACTACCACTCACATGTTTCAAAAGAATTTATATCAACTAGCTTTTATAATTTTTTTAATCTTTCTCTCTAATCTCAGTGCTATTTCACAGCCATTAAACTGGAGTAGCGATCTTCCGATTATCAGTATTTTCACGATGGGGAATACGATTGTAAATGAGCCTAAAGTTCAGGCCCAATGGGCAGTTTATTGGAATCCGGATGGATCCAGAAATGACTTAAGTCAATCTCCACATGACATGGGTTTCATAGGAGTCGAATACAGAGGTCAGAGTTCTCAGATGTTTCCAATGAAATCGATGACTGTGGAGACACGCAATTACGATGGGACCGATAGAGAATTAGAGTTGCTGGGCATGCCTGAGGAATCAGATTGGGTCTTGTACTCGACTTTCTATGATAAATCTTTGATTCGAAACGTTCTTACCTATGACTTAGCGAGAGAGACTGAGAGGTGGGCTCCCAAAACAAAATTTGTCGAAGTTTGGATAAATACTGAGTATTTCGGTATCTATGTTTTGGTTGAGAAGATCAAAAGAGATTCCCAAAGAGTTGATATAAAAAAGTTGAAGGGTGATCAAAATGACGGCATAAATCTTTCTGGGGGGTATATTTTTAAAATTGATAAACAAAGTCCGAATGATTTTTCATGGGTATCGAGTTATGCCTCTAATTTATTTCATCCATCTCGATCGGGTAGCTCAGTTAGTTTTCAGGGTGTTTATCCGAAAAGTGATAATATCACCAATTCACAGAGAAGTTATATCACGTCTTATGTCGATAGCATGGAGATGGCAATTGCCTCAGAGAATTTTAATGATACTATTCATGGATATCGGAGATATTTAGAGCCTTCTTCTTTTGTTGATTTTCTGCTGGTGAACGAAATAAACCGAAATGTAGACGGTTATAGAATTTCATCGTATTTCCATAAAAACAGAAGCGATCTTGACGGAAGAGTTCATGCTGGACCTCTTTGGGATTTTGATCTGGCATTTGCCAATGCGAATTTTTGTGATGCAGAATCTACCGAAGGTTTTGCATATGAATTAGAAGCAGTATGCCCGGCAGGTCAGTGGCCTGTTCCATTTTGGTGGGGTCGATTGATGACGGATAGTATATTTAGAAATCTAGTTGGATGTAGATGGCAATATTTAAGAGGTTCCGTTTGGAATGAGTCTAAAATATTTCAAAAAATGTCGAATTATGCCAGTGAGACTCAGGAAGCAAGGGGCCGTCACTTTAGCAGATGGCCAATATTTGGTCAGCAAATTTGGGTTTATCCAGACCCTATCGCAACTTCTTATCAGCAAGAGATAAATAATATGAGAGACTTTATAATTGACAGATGGGAATGGTTAGATAATAATTTACCCGTTGGAATTAATTGTGTAGCAAAAGATACTTCTACCAGTCCTAATGAAATTATGGATTCTATTGAATTAATTGTCTCTCCTAACCCCGGTTTCGCAGGAAATCAAAAGTTTTACTTATTTCTACAAGAGGGCGGAGCTGCTTATATACAAGTATCTGATTTCTGCGGCAGAACCATTTTTTCATACAATCGCTATGTTAATTCGAATCTCAATGAGCTAGTTCAATTGAATAATTTAACCCTGAAACCAGGAGTTTATCATATCACTATTGAATTAAGAAATAAAGGAATTCTCACCTCAAGGTTTGTAGTCATATAAACGATTAAAATCCAATTAACTCAAAAGTATAACGTCCAGTTTGGTGGTGATACCTTCTTGTTAGATATTATTATAGCCTGCCAGAACGATCTTACTATGTTACATTTATAACTATGAAAAATTATCATATTGGTTTAACTGGATCTATCGGAAGTGGCAAATCGACAGTGGCGAAAATTTTAATGAAAAAAGGGGTTCCTATTTATTTTGCCGATGATTCAGCAAAACGTCTGATGACAGAAAATTTGGCGTTGATGGACGCCATAACAATTGAATTTGGTGAAGGTGTATATATCAATGGTATTCTTCAACGTTCGGAATTGGCAAAACGAGCTTTCTCATCAGCTGAAGCTACTGCCAGAATTAATGCTCTTGTTCATCCTGCTGTTCATGAGGACTTTACTCAATGGCATCAGCAGCAGCAGGCGGTATACGTTATTCGCGAAGCGGCAATACTTTTTGAGTCTGGAACCTATAAAAATTGTGATTCAATTATTTTAGTGGAAGCCTCATTGGAGAATCGATTAATTAGGGTAATGGAGCGCAGTAAATTATCAGAGCAGCAGATCAAGCAGCGAATGTCCAGGCAGTGGCCTCAAGCTCAAAAGAGAGCAATGCTTAGAGAGAAAGATTTCATTCTAGAAAATGATGGGAGTTTGGAAGAATTAATTAGCCAAGTAGATTTTCTGCACAACGCAATTTTATCTCAGTTTTAGCATTAAAAAAGATTTTAGTTTATCAAGGCTAAAATTAACGTGGGATTTCTATTTCGCTTTTCTCGCTATTTTTTCTAACCTCGTGCCATACAATCCAACCCAGTAGGGCGTTAAACAGGTAGAATATATATTTTGCTACATAGGCAACATTTCCAAATAATATATTTTGATAAATTTTAAGGCTATTGTAAACCTCATAAAACGCCCAAGTGTCAGCATACATTCTAGGCATATTTAGAGTTCCAGAAAATGTTAGTCCGGTGATCATTACGGTAATCCAAAATTTAAGAACGTCGTCGGGATAAATTTCATGAGCCAGATAGCCAGAAAACCCAATATAATTTAACAAGAGAGCAAGAGAAAATCCTATAGCTACATTCACAAAATACCAATTATCAAACCGCCTCGGTGTTAGATTCTCTCTTTTTTTCCAATAAAAGTAACTGGCTATAAGGCCGAAAAAAGATACTGGGTACGTTAGAAAAGCAGCCTGATTTCCTAAATAATAATCTACAATAGCGGAATTAATTGTTGCAGCTATTCCTACTAAGTTTCCTATGTTTTTTCTTTTAGTTACAAGCCTAGTAGCCATCATGGAGAAGACTGCTCCCACTACTGACATTATTCCGATTGGAAGATCATTTATGACAGTCTTATGGAATCCCAATGCTATGGAAGCTGTAAGTACAATACCGACACCTAAAATATCTAATCCAGTGCTCTCAGTAAGTTTTTGAATTCGAGATTTGGTTTTTGTCATGATTTAAAACAAAAGTGAATTAAACTTATGAATACCTATTTTTCCTATAATTTTTTCTGAAGCTATTAGAGCGCCCACAGCAAACCCTTCCCTGTTGAAAGCAGTATGAGAAATTGAAATCTCGTCAACTCCTGATTGATAGGTGATCGTATGATTTCCAGGTATGTCTATTTTTCTATATGATTTTATTGGCAGTTTGCCGACTTCTTCTGTTAAGGTCCATCCAGATAATTTGTTGCGTTCGATTATGCTTTCCGCTAAAGTGATTGCCGTTCCGCTTGGAATGTCTTTTTTTTCGGTATGATGAGTCTCATGAATATTTACGTTGTAATCTTCATGATCTGCTAAAAGTTGAGCAGATATTTTATTTATCTCAAATAAAATATTAACTCCGAGAGAGAAATTAGAAGCATATACCAAACCTGCAGTTTTAGATACCTCTTCCAAATCTGAAATTCTATCATACCATCCAGTTGTTCCCGAAACCACTGGTATTCCATATTTTAGAGCCTTGTGAATATTACTAAATGCAGAATCTGGCTGAGTGAACTCAATCGCTACATCCGCATTTTTTAAATTTTCCGGCGACCAACCTTTTTCCAAACGCGCAACAATATTATGATTTCGCTCAAGCGCTATTTTTTCGATGATACGCCCCATTTTTCCGTATCCTATTATGGCTATATTCAAGGCCATGAGAGTATGATTTTGCCACCAATAGGGGCCAGGGGAAGTGGTGAATAGGAGGTTGATAAATTAAGAGTTGGGCTCACATCAAAATCCACTAAAAATCCTGCTGCATATGCATCAAGACTTTGAAGTAGATATACCGCTAATATGCCTAAAAAACTATAGTCTCTAAGCCTAGTATATTCGTTTTCTAGCGAAAATAGTTGACTGTCTGTATAAATCCCAGAAAACTCATCTATTTCGGTGGGTTCTAGAAACCTTTGATTTATTGCAGTTTTTAAACTGGAAACGATTTTTTGGTTGTTGTAAAACAGGTAGGTGGCTCCGCCAATGGCTCCCAAAGCTATAGGTGTCTTCCATGCCTGCTTGTTAATTATTTGACCCATACCTGGCAATGTCATCGAAGCGATTAAAGCTTTTTTCGGATGTGAGAAATTGATTTTAGATATTTTGCTGTTTTTTTGATATTCATCTGATGGCAAAGTGTTTTGATGGTTGTCTACCTCATTTTTAACAATTTGAGCTTCCAGAGTGAATACTCTCAGAGCTAAGCTCATTGCAATTAAAAATATTTTGATCTCACAATCCATAGATGTTGTAAAAGTACCGTCTTTAGTTGTTAAATGATATAATGTAGTTTTAAAAAAACTCCCTTAAGATATTTTTTTATAAAAGCTAAAAATGATTGGTCGTCTGTTAACGTGCTTTTTGCTTTAAACCTTACTTTTGTTCAATACATAATCTTTTTTAACTAAGTAAATGTCGAAGTTTATGAAAAAAATTTTATTTTATTTTTCTCTCCAAATAATGTCATTTGCTTTGTTTTCTCAAGCTGATGAAAAATCGAAAGGTGTCTTTTTTGAAATTGACTATACTACAAACATGCTCTGGCTTGTTAGTGATTATGAAGGGAAAGATTGCATGAAATTGGTTTTTGCTAGTATTGATGCTGATTCTGCACTCCCTATCGTCTGCAGGTCTTATGTTGAAGATGATTTTTTGATATACTTGATTGATATACCCCTTATTCAACTAGAAGGAAGAGGAGAAATTCTCCAATTATGTTCAAAAGAAAACGGGTTCAGGAAAATATTTGAATATGAGTTTAAAAATGGGCGATTCATTGTGAAATCACAGATTAAAGATTTACCTCAAGATTTTAATTTCAGCGATATCAAGGCTAATATGAATAAAACTACTCCTGCTAAAGTCATTACCGAAAAACAAAAACCTAATAAAATTGTAGATCTGCTTATTGTTTCTGGATTGGTTGTCTTCTTAGGAACAGTTTGGACTTTTCTCTTATTTAATACTTAGACCGAGTGGTAGAAAATATATTTTTTAGCAAATAAATCACCCCAAGACTTGCGATTTAATGTGTTGACGATTTAACTTTTTAGTCGGAGTTTCAACTTGTTAATATTTCTACCATTTAATAATAGATTTTAATGCTACTTTTGCGGCTTCGGTCCCGTAGCTCAGCTGGATAGAGCATCTGCCTTCTAAGCAGACGGTCGCGCGTTCGAATCGCGCCGGGATCACTCAAACGGAGGATTGGTTTTTTTAAATCGGTTCTCCGTTTTTTTTGTTTCTCGTAATTCCCTTTCTGTTGCTGCGATAAAGAAGAAAATAGAATTAACCTTCGAGCTTCGAACTATTACTACTTATGGTCACGAATAAAAAGTCAACTTTTACGAAGTCCACTTTTTTTTATTTAAAATCTTAATAATTAAGTCCTTTATTGCTTTGAGGTAAAATCTAATATGACTTCTCCCCATTTTTCAAACCCAAATTCATACCTGAAATCATGTCCTCCAAGAGGCAATATGTGAGACTCTTTATAGTCACCGTTATGTCCCTCGTAAATTGCCTTGGCATTATCAAAAGGTGCGATTGTATCATTTGCACCATGCATCCATTGGAGGCTCCCTTCAAATTTTGAGATCTGTTTAACAAGGTTAAAATTATAATCTGTCACCAAAGAGCTCGGAACAGAGAGTCCTACGGCATCCTGAAAAAATACGTCGGCCGTGGATTGCGGGCTTTCAATAATTATCTTTTCGATCTCGATTGGTCCCATTTGATCGCCGGCTTCTTGACAGGCGGGGAGGCTACCCAAGCTAAGGCCATAAAGAACAAGCCTATCTTTATCTAACCCATTTTCTAAGAGAAAATCAAGAGCTGCATGAAGGTCTTGACGCATGCTAGCTGTACTTGTTGACACACCCTCCGACTGACCAAATCCTCTGTAGTCAATTGCTAAAAGACCGTAACGATGATGTCCACCAATATTAGCCATCTGACGAATTGGCCACCAATAACCGTTGAGAGAGCTTGAATTTCCAGGTAAGTATAAAAATACGGTATCTGTGGATATGGAATTAATATCACCAACGTAAAGTGCAGATATATTGGCAGCGCTAACATTATTTAAAATATCAGCTTTGGAGTTTAATTTAATTATGTGAATTTTATCGGCATCAACAAAATATTTCTCTGTGCTATCTCCAGGAGGAAAGTTGTATTCAACATATTCCCCTCTTAAAAGTGCTGCATCAACATCGCAACTTGAATGAATAATTATCAGTAAAAATGAGACTAGAAGGAATAAAAATCTTTTCATAAAATTCTGTATGCCAATGTGAAATATATTCCTCGAGCGCCGATGCCTAAAAATGTGGGCACTACAGCTTGAGGAATGTTAAAAGTTCTTGTGGGATTTATCCATTTGGCTTCTACTCCAAACTCGATTCGCTTTCCAATATATCTTATACCTGTTTGAAGTGACGGGTGAAGTAGCGATCCATTTCCGAGATCTGTTAGCTGATAAGTCGGATCAACCCACAAATCACTTCCTAAATAGGGCACAAAACGTTTAATTTTCCAAGTTGTCAGTATCCCGATTTCAGGATAAATTCTTGTTGCAGCATCGCGAAAGCTTATCATTAAGTTTCCCCCAGTTTTTATATTTATTTCAGGGATTGTTTTCTCTTGTTTTTTTAAGCGGGTGAGAACTCCGGCATCCATTTGAAGCGATTGAAACCCTAAATTCAAAAGTTGCAAACCGGAATAAAATGATTGTTCTTCAGTAATTCCTTTTGCTGCATAAATACTCATCAGTGGAAGGCCTCCAGAGTTCACCTGAGGGCCTCCTTGAGCAAGGCCAATTCGCCATTCATTAGGTTTCAAAGGACTAACGATTCTTGAGGCATTGCAACCCCAGCCTAGGATTATGATAAAAGTCAATACCACAGTTCTTGTGAATATGTCTTTATGACCTAACATTTGCTCTATTTAAAAACCTCATTATATTAATTTCTTATTGATTGCTTGGAAGTTATAACTACCTGATATTGAACAAAAAAAGTCAGATAAGGTTTAAATATTTAAAAAGAATATGGATCAAAGTTCCACACAATCGGTAGAAAGAAATAGACAATCAGAGTCAAGATAATAATAGATATTAAATTTAACCAAACTCCGCTTTTTATCATATCGCCCATTTTTATATAACCAGAACCAAAGACCAAGGCGTTGGGTGCTGTAGCTACTGGAAGCATGAAGGCGCAAGAGGCAGCGACCGTCGCAGCCGCTAAGAGCATGAAAGGATGAATATCAACTACGACAGCTAAAGTTGCCAGAATTGGTAACAGAATTGCTGTTGTCGCTAAGTTGGAGGTGATCTCAGTTAAAAAATTAACAGAGGCTATGATTACAAAAACAAGTAGGAATAAATGTGTTCCTTGCAAAGCCGTTAATTGATTGCCCACCCAAAAGGCTAGGCCACTACTTTCAAACCCAATGGCCAAAGCAATGCCTCCTCCAAAAAGTAAGAGGATTCCCCACGGGAGTTTTACTGCGTCCTGCCAGTTTAAAAGAGCCTCCCCTTTTTTCTTTGAGGGAATTATAAATAGCGCGATTGCTGCGATGACAGCGATTATAGTATCATCGATGTTAACAATGAACTGTTTCAATAGAAAAGATCTACAAATCCATGAAATGGCGGTTAGAGCGAAGACTGTTGAGACTAATTTTTCCTCTCTCGACATTATTCCCAATTCTTTTATTTTTTCCTCTATTAAAGCTCTTCCTCCTGGAAGTTCTTGTCCTTTTAACGAAAAAGCAAATCTTCCCAAATATATCCAACAAATAAAAAGAAGTAAAATGGAAATGGGAAGACCAAAGGTGAACCATTGTAAAAATGAAATTTCAATTCCATATAATTCTTGAACGACACCAGCGAAAATAAGGTTAGGAGGGGTTCCTATAATCGTTGCCATCCCACCAATAGAAGCGCTATAAGCAATCGATAACATCAATGCTTTCCCAAATCCAGTATTTGATAATTCAGAGGTTTTTTCGTTTAATTGGGCAATTACTGCCATTCCAATTGGAAGCATCATCACAGTAGTTGCAGTATTTGAAATCCACATCGATAGTAATGCTGTGCTCAACATGAATCCCAACATAATATTGATTAAGCTTGTGCCTACAAATTTTATAATATGTAATGCAATACGTTTATGCAATTGCCATTTTTCAATTGCAATGGCTAAAATGAACCCTCCGATGAATAAGAATATAAATTTATGACCATAGGCAGCACCAGTTTCTTTCAATCCTAAAGCTCCAAATAGCGGAAACAAGACAATTGGCAGAAGAGCCGTCACCTCAATGGGGATTGCCTCTGTAACCCACCACGTGGCAATCCACAGAGTTGATGCTAATACAGCATTTGCCTCAGGGCTAAGGCCTTCAGGTTTAAAGAAAAAAAGGATTAGCAAAAAGAACAATGGTCCTAGTATTAATCCTATTCTTTTTTTATTGAGCATTACCTTTTTCTTCTGAATTAATGATCAAAAAATATTATCCATGGCATTTTCTACGGATAGTAAAAAACTATGGCCTACATTGGGAAGAGAAACGTAATCCCAATAAAAGTTATAAGTAGAAGATAATGCCTTTTGATGGCTCTGTTCGTAAAAAAATTTTGCCCTACTTAGACGATCTGTCCCTTGAGCATCTGCAAAGGAATTTCTTCTCAATCCTGGGGCATTTGGATTGTTATCTGATTCACCTATTAGAATAGTTAGACTTTTAGAGTATAAGCTGGACAAATCAAAAGTCTCAATTGGACTCTTTTTAATACCATAAGGAAAGTCAATTTGATCATCCAATAAAGTATACCAACCAGAAGCGGCAGCAACAGCTTTATTCAATCGTGCCTCTGGTTTAAAAAATAAGAATCTATGCGTGAATTGCGCTCCAGCAGAAAATCCAAATACATTGTAAGTTGAAGAAATATTTCCTGTTAGACGTTTGATCTGATCAAAAATTGGTTCTACAAGAGAAAACGCCCACTGGTCTTCATTGATTGATGAGCTAGAGGAAGGGTTATCTCCATCAATAAACATATTTCCGAGATTGTAACCATCACCTCCTGGGAAATTAATTTCAGAGAATTCTGGAAAAACTATAATAGTACCATGCTGATTGGCTTTTGCAATTAAGCTATCTCTATTTTGAGAGGGATCCCTTCCCCCTCCATGAAAAACAATTAAAATTTGAGAATTTTCATTAGTGCTATCGGGGATATAGTAGTGAACGTTCGTTGGTTTGTTGCTAAGTGGAGCAAACGAGTCAAAAACAAAACTTCCTCTTCCGACTAATTGATTTTTAGTTCTGTCTGGAATGATTTCATTGTTATCGCACGCATTGAGAGCGAAAAGTAAAAAAAATGAAATGCAATACGAAAATGAATTAATATTTTTCTTCATAAGTCAATTAATAGATCTTTAAAGATATTTCAATCTAAAAAGATATGAAACATACTAAAAAAATATTTTCTATTGCTTCTAAAAACTGGCATTTAAGTAAATAAATAATTTGCTTATTTAGAATTGTCCTATATATTAGTAGTTAATATAACTTTTAAAGATTTTACACAAAATT
This sequence comes from Owenweeksia sp. TMED14, assembly GCA_949529985.1. GTDB lineage: Bacteria > Bacteroidota > Bacteroidia > Flavobacteriales > Schleiferiaceae > TMED14. Next base: position 153,166 of record CATIRS010000029.1, on the reverse strand, counting down.
ACCTTTCATAAAACTATAAGAATGAAAAAACATTCACGAATTTTTACAGTTATACTTTTCTCATTAGGAATATCATCTTCTTCCTTTGCGCAATTAAGTCTTCAGGGAATCATAGATTTCGATTTACCTTCTGCAGGATCAACCGGAAAAGCCATTCACTTTAGGGCTGACTCATCTATTTCTGACTTGAGTATTTATGGTGTTGGAGTTGCAAATAATGGAGGTGGAACTGATGGTGTTGAATATGTCTTTCCGTCAATTGCTTTGCAGCAGGGAGACGATGTTCTTTTGTATAGAGACTCTTCCGCAATGTCTAATTATCTCGGCTCTTGTATGAATTCTTTTGAAGTTCGGTTACAGGCTTCTAATTCAATATCTCAAAATGGTGATGATGCCATAGAGCTTTTCAAGGACAGTGTTGTGATTGAAACTTTTGGCGATATTACTGTTGATGGCTCTGGGACTTTTTGGGAGTATGCTGATTCCTGGGCGTACAAGGATACCCTTGGAATGACTTGGCCAAATGGATGGATTTATGGAGGCCCAAATTGTACGGACAACGATACTCTGGTTTCTACATCTAGTTGCCCATATCCTGAATGTTCTAGTAATTCCACAATCCATGTAGTGACATTTAGAGTCAACACCGCAAATATTAATGTTGGTGCCAATGGGATGTACCTAGGTAAGCCCGGCGTCGCTCAGGCTGTTGCCATGACTGATCCTGATGGAGATGGTATATGGGAAGGAACAGATACGCTTGATGGAACTGCTGGAGGAAATTTCACTTTCTTAAACAGCCCTGCAAACAATAGTAACTGGGCAACCATGGAGAACCTTACAGGTCTCCCTTGCGCTAACCCTGCAATGTTTAATTTTAGAATTCTACCTACCTTTTCACAAGACACAACATTAGGGTTTTGCTTTGGAACTTGTTCGCCCAATACAGTTTGCCCAGCAGCAGCAGCGGCTCATGTAGTTACCTTTAGAGTTAATACCGCGAATATCACTGTCGGACCCAACGGTATCTTTGTAGGTGGGGGCTTGTATGGAAGCGCTACCGGTCTTGCTTTGTCTGATCCTGACGCAGATGGTATTTGGGAAGGAACAGATACTCTTGCAGGTGATGGTCTTGGGAAATTTAGATTTTTAAACAGCCCTGCGAATAGCCAAAATTGGGCAACTCAAGAGAATATTGCTGGTCTTCCCTGTGCCGACCCAGCAGCTTTTAGTGATAGAACCTTACCTGTTTTCTCGCAAGACACAACCCTAGGTTTCTGCTATGGGACATGTTCGCCAGATACAGTTTGCACGGCTCCAGTAGCTCCGCAAAGTGTTCACTTTATGGTAGATATGAATAGTCCAAAAGCTCCTTCTTCATTTACTCAGCCATATTTAAGTGGATCCTTTAATGCCTGGTCAGGAGATGCATGGCCAATGACTGATACTGATGGTGATAATATTTGGGAGTACACAGCTATGCTTAATGCGAACACGCCAATCTTTTACAAGTTTTCAACAGACAACTGGGTAGCTCAAGAGCAATTCACAGTGTTAGATTCTGCTTGTACTCAAAACACGGGTGGGTTTATAAATCGTTTTCACACGGTGGGATCAGCTGCAGACACTCTTGCTTTTTGCTTTAATTATTGCACACCTTGTGCTTCAGTTGGATCAAATGAGGATGATAAGAATATTTTTGAATTTTCGATAAGTCCCAATCCAGTCAACGATTTGTTAAAAATAGACTTTGCAAATGAAGGAGCTAGTGTTGAGCTTTTATCAACGACTGGTCAACGGATTTTGAACTCTACTATTGTCGGCGGACAATGTTCTTTAAATACATCGAATATTCCTAATGGAATGTACATTGTACGATTATTTTCTAAAGGAATTGTTTCGGAGGAAAAAGTTGTGGTTAATCATTAATTGATTTTTTAACTTTTCATCATGGTCAAGAAAATATTAGGTGCATTGCTTTTCGTTTTCTTAATAAATAGCTGTGAAACAAATGATGTTAAGTCTAGAGTAATCGTTTCTTTATCTGCTGCCCAGATGAGTATTTCAGAAGATTCAGGAATGGTAGTAATTCAAGCTGCTTTAAACTCCAGTGATCATCAAGGAGTATCGATTGACCTTTGGACTTCTGGGACAGCTTTGAAGGATGTTGACTATTATATGAGTGAAAACTATATGTTCATTACTCCGGGTGATTTGACTACGAGTATAACTCTTTACTCCATCCAAGATTCAATAGAAGAAGGCAATGAATCTGCTGAAATTGGAATACTTTCTGTTTCAGGTGCCGACAAAGATGGGGAAGAAAAAGTTTTAGTTTTAATTGAAGATGATGACACTGCACCAGTTGAGAAACTGATTGTAAATGAAATTTGCTATGATCCTTCTAATTCTGGCCTCGATGGAGATGCAAATGGAGATGGTGTTTATTCTCAAGCTGAGGATGAATTTATAGAATTCATAAATTTCTCTTCTCAATCTATGGATCTTAGTGGATATAAGATTTATGATAATTCGGCACTAGCAAGTGAAATACCTAGACATGTAATTCCGGCCAATACAATTATTCCTGCCGGCGGTGTTTTACTTGTTTTCGGAGGAGGTACTCCAACAGGCACCTTTGGTGGTTCAATAGTTCAAATATCAAGCACGGGCAATATGAACTTGAGCAATGCAGGAGACATAATGACTTTAAAGGACGTTGCGGGTGTCGAAGTGGTTTCTTTTGATATTACTCCTTTTTCTGGTAATCCAAATGAATCTTATACTAGAAACCCGGATTTGATAGGTGATTTTGAGCAGCACAGCGCTAATACATCTTTAAAGTTTTCTCCAGGAACAAAACTTGATGGTTCACCTTTCTGATTCCATATGACAATCGCAGGCCCTATTATTTCAGTTTTAGTGATTGCAATCGTTGCACGATTACTTCTAAAAAAATACTATCCTCATGCTGTTCTTTTAGCTGCAGGTTTGCTGATGTTAACAATTGCTGAAACCTTAAATCTTCAACTTCCAGAACTAAAACAATCTACAGGGTGGTCTGGCTTTGATCTTTTTAGATTGATCAAGGAGTCTTTTAGTAAAACAAATGCAGGAGTAGGTTTAATGATCATGGCTATTGGTGGTTTTGTCGCCTACATTGATAAAATAGGAGCCTCTGAGGCGCTTGTCCTTTTGGCTATGAAACCCTTAAGCCTTCTAAAGAAGTATCCACACCTCACTACAGTGGCTGTCTTGCCAATAGGACAATTACTATTTGTCTGTATCCCTTCAGCAGCAGGTTTAAGCTTATTATTGATGGCTTCTATTTTTCCTATATTAATAAAATTAGGAGTAAGTAGAGTTTCAGCAGTTTCTGTAATTACAGCTTGTACCGCTTTTGGAATAGGACCGGCTTCAGCAATCACTGCGAGTGCCACTGAGATTGCTCAAGAAGATTCAATTAGTTATTTTTTAAAAGAACAAATCCCTCTGGTTATTCCTCTATGCCTTGTCTTAATGATTACGTATTATTTCGTTAATCGACATTTTGATAAAAAATTATTTTTGAAAAAAGATGAAAAAATTACTGAAGTTGCAATAAAAGCTAAGGCTCCTAAATATTATGCAATAATTCCTGTCCTGCCCATGATTTTGTTAATTGTCTTTTCTGAAATATTTCAATTTTTTTCTGTTTCAATTATTTTAGATACTACCACGGCAATGTTCATTAGTCTTTTTGTTGCTCTCGTCTTTGAATTTTTTAGGACAAGAAACGTATCTCAGGTTCTTCAATCGTTAGGTATTTTTTGGACTGGCATGGCAAATATTTTTAAAACTGTTGTTACCCTAATCATAGCTGCGGATATTTTTGCAAAAGGGCTGATATCTCTCGGTTTCATTGATGGATTGATTAACACTTCGCAAAATGTCGGTTTGGGTGCATTAGGTATTGGATTGGTTATGGTCATTATGATTTTCTTGGCATCTATGCTAATGGGAAGTGGCAATGCTGCATTCTTTGCTTTTGCTCCTTTGGTCCCGAAAATTGCTCTAAAATTTGGAATAAAAACCACTACTCTGATTCTTCCGATGAATATTGCAGCATCGATGGGACGAACAGTTTCTCCCGTTGCAGGAGTTATTATCGCCACTTCAGAAATTTCCGGTGTGAGTACATTAGATATTGTGAAGAGAAATCTAATTCCATTTAGTGCTGCCCTTGTGTTTCTTTTAATCTATCACTTTATTTGATATGCTTTTAATAAAAAATGCTCATTTATACTCCCCTGAAGATCTAGGTAGAAATGATATTCTTGTAGGCGGCGGAAAAATACTATCTATTGAGAAAAGAATAGAAGTTGGTAGTTTCAATACCAAAGTATGGGACGCTAAGGGCAAGGTTTTGCTTCCAGGATTCATTGACCAACATGTTCATATAATTGGTGCCGGTGGTAAGCATGGGTTTTCTTCAATGACACCAGAGGTGAAAATGACAGAATTAATTTCTTGCGGCACTACAACGGTAGTAGGCCTATTGGGAACTGATGGATCAACGCGTAGCATAAAAAGTCTTTATGCTAAAACGAAGTCTCTGGATTCAGAGGGGATGACAGCGTATATGTATACTGGATATTACGGTCTTGAGCCTACCCACATAATGGATAACGTCCAAAATGAAATGATTTTCATCGACAAGGTTTTAGGGTGCAAAGTAGCAATTTCGGACATTCGCTCTTCGTATCCTACTGATCTCGAATTATTGAGGTTATTGCGGCAAATTAAAGTTGGAGGGATGGTCGGCGAAAAGAAAGGTATTCTTCATATCCATTTAGGAAATCAGCCTTCAAAAATGGATATTTTATTTCGTCTGGTAGAAAAGCACCACTTTCCTATTGAGCACATCTCGCCCACTCATGTGGGTAGAACAAAAGAGCTTTTTGAGGAGGCTATAAAGTTTGCAAAAATTGGAGGTAGAATTGATATTACTACAGGAGCCTCAAAATATACTGAGCCTTATGACTCTGTTTTATATGCCTTATCTAAGGGGGTTCCTCTGGATAATATGACTTTTAGTAGCGACGGTAATGCCGGGTTAGAAAGGCTTGATGAAAATGGAAATTTAATCGGATTCAGAAAGGCCCCTGTCAGTGAAAACTTTAACCAAGCAGTGGCTTTAGTGAAAAGAGGGAAACTGCCAATTGCAGACGCTTTCAAGCTGATAACACTGAATCCTGCAAATAATTTAGGGCTAAAGACAAAAGGTCAAATTAAATTAGGAATGGATGCAGACTTTTGTTGTCTAAATAAAGAACTTGAGTTATGCGATGTATTTGCAAAAGGCAAACATATGATGGGTAATTCTGAGCTTTTGGTAAAAGATAATTTTTGATAAAAATAATTTCAATTGAGACCACTTTTTTTTATTCTTATTGTTTTTACAGCCTTAACTCTCAAGGCCCAAAATCCGGAGTTAAATAAATACAATTTCGGCAATGGTTTAACGTTTTCAGGGAAAGACAATTTCAAGTTAAATCTAAGGGGCTATTTACAACCTTATGTTGATATTAAAAATTATACTCAGAATTTAGAATCAAATAATTTAACACGATTTCGTTTAAGGCGATTGCGTTTACGCCTGACTGGAAAGGCTCCCGAGCGTAAATTAGACTATCGATTTCAAATCGACTTAAGCGGAAGCTCGGAAGTGGGTGACGGACCCAGCAGTTTCTTGCTTGATGCTTGGGTGCGCTATAGTCTCACGAAAAGAATCAAGCTTACGTTTGGTCAGAAGGCGACACCAACAGACAACCGAGAACTGACAATGGGTTCTCAGACCCTTCAACTCGTGGAGAGAAGTAGGCTAACTTCAGCATTTAGCAGTATTAGGGATTTTGGACTTTATTTAGAGGGGTCTTTTAAAACCGATAGAGGCTCTTTTTTAAGGCCAGCATTTGCCATCACAAACGGCGATGGCCTCAACGTTTATGGTTCTGATCATGGAGGGTTGAAGGTCGGAGGTCGTATTGACTTTCTTCCTTTCGGTTTGTTTACCAATTTCGGACAATTTAGACAAGGAGATTTGGTTCGCGAAAACGCTCCTAAGTTGGTGATCGGAGCCAATTACAGTCACAACCAAGGAATAAGCAGTAGAAGGGGAAGAGCGAGTGGAGCGATTTTATATCTAAATAGTCAGCGAGAAGAGTCATTGCCTAATTATACGAAATACGGAGTAGATTTCCTTTTTAAGCTAAAAGGGTTTTCTATGCTAGGAGAATTCGTGGGATCTGCCGCTACGGTTCCAGAAGATATTAGTCAAAGGGTAAGAAATGACGGAAGTGTTTCTTCTACTTTTAATGTGAACGGGGTCCAGGACATAGCTAATTATGTTAAAGGAAGAATGATGCTTGGAAGAGCTTACAATATTCAAATGGGCTATATATTCAAAAGTTTATGGTCCATTGACATGAGGTATACTCACTTGGATGCTGACGAGTACTCGTTTTTGAATAATGGAGCTTTTTATAATAGGCCCAATTATTACACTCTTGGAGCCTCGAAGTATTTGAGTAAAAGCTATGGGATTAAAATTCAAGGTTCCATTACTTATGCAGAGTTGAATGATGGTTCTAATGATATTTTCGGAGGAGAGGTGAGCGGTGGAGAATGGATTGCCAGGATGATAACCTCAATTGCCTTTTAGATGAAAAAATTATTTATTCTGTTTTCCATAATTGGTTTTTTCTCTTGTCAAGCGCAACTAAGTCCTCAGTCTAAAAAAGTCACATCTAAGTTTTTTCCTGAGATAGAGCTGAAGATTAATACTCCCGCATTCCAAAAGAAAAAAGGATATACTTCGTATAAAGAGCTAATTGCTTTTTTATCATTGCAGATGGACAATTATCCTGACCTCAGCAGCTTAAAATATATTGGGACTTCTCAAAAAGGAAAACAAATCCCTATGCTTGTTTTAAGCAATCATGAAAGTAAAGACGATAAAGTAAAAGTTTGGATTCAGGGAGGCTTGCACGGCAATGAAATGGCCAGTACCGAAAGTGTGTTGTATTTGATTGATCAATTGTTGAACAACAAAAAATATGCTCATTTACTGGATCGACTGGACGTGGCCTTTGTTCCAATGGCAAATATTGATGGCTATGAAAAACAAGATCGTTACGCCGCAAACGGATTGGACTTGAATAGAGATCAGACGAAATTAAATATTCATGAAAGTGTTTTTTTAAAACAAGCATTTAGTAACTATAATGCGGAGGTAGCCCTGGATATTCATGAATATAAGCCGTATCGAAAAGATTTCGCACAGTTTAGCACTTTTGGAATAAGCTCTATCTATGATGCTATGTTCTTGTATTCTGGGAATTTAAATGTCCCTAAAAGTCTCAGGGATTATACGAAGGAAAGGTTTGTGGCAGCAGCTCAGAAGGTCCTGGATGAAAACCAAATAAGTCATCATGAGTATATCAGCACTCGGAAATATTTAGGGGATATACACTTTAACCAAGGATCAGAAAATTCGCGCTCTAGTGCGACGTCTTATGCTCTTACAAATTGTATTTCTAGCCTAATAGAAATACGGGGCGTTGGGCTTGGTAGGACCTCATTCAAGAGGAGGGTTAACTCTTCTTTTTTGATTGCAATCACTTATTTAGAAACGGCCTATGATCATCTGGAAGAAGTTAAAAAGGAGCTATCAGACGCTGAAAAGAGTAGGGGAGACGCAGCCGTAAAAACTAAGAAACATATTTTCAAAGATATTATTCAGACGATAGACTTAGATAAAAACCAAAAGATAAGCCTAGAGGTCACTATTCATGATGCCTTGCAATTGACTCCCACTCTAGAAAGAAAAAGACCAACAGCTTACATAATTTTAAAAGAAGAGTTGGAGGCAATAAAAAAGTTGGGGGTTTTAGGTCTTGATATTGAATTTTTAGAGACCGATAAAGAGGTAGAGGTAGAGAGTTATTTAGTAGTTGATTATAAAAAGGCTCAAGTAAAATATGAAGGTGTAAGGATTCAGACTGTGCGGACTGAAATCCAAAACTTAAAAATGGTATTTCCAAAAGGTTCAGCAGTTGTTTATTTAGACCAATCGAAGGCCAATCTAGCCATCGAAGTTCTGGAGCCAGAGGTTAGAAACGGATTTATAAGTTTTAATGTTATAAAAGCGCAAGGCCTAGCAAGACTTCCGATTTATAGATATTTAAAAACAGATCCAATTTAGCAATACTAATAATTGATATCATGATAAAGAACATAGTTTATTTAAGTTGCATCATATTTTCTTTGACCGCCAGCGCCCAACAATCGACGGCAAAACATAGCTCTAGTTTTGAATTGGGGAGTGGGTTGAAATTCGACTTTAACCAAGGGGCATATAGTTTCACTCTGGGCGGAATGATTCAACCAAGTGCGAGCTTTCATCAAATTTCGGACGCTGATGTTGATTATTTTTTTAATGCAAAACGAACTTATTTTAACTTTTCAGGAAGAGCTATTAAAGAAAAAGTCAGTTTTTTTATTCAAACTGACTTTAGCTTAAAAGATCCCCTCTTAGATGCTTGGGTTGCTTTTCATCCCTTGGATAATTTTAATATTATTTTCGGGCAAAAGCAGACAATAGGGAATAACCGGGAAATGCTTGTGATGGAAACAAATCTTCAATTTCCAGGCCGCAGTCTTTTAAGTACTTCTATGAGTAATACGGGTCGTGAATTTGGACTTTTTATTGACCATACATTGCTTGTTGGTAATGTTGTGATCGTTCCGCAAATCGCCATCTCTTCCGGAGATGGAAGAAATTCTTTTGGAAGCGATTCCAGAGACATAGATCTTGGGGGATTAAAATACGCGGCAAGGATGGACTTTTATCCTTTGGGCATGTTTATAGAAGGGAACGGTGATTTCATAGCTGACCTAGCTCATGAACAAACATTGAAGCTGTTGGTCGGGGCATCGGTAAATTATAATGACGGTTCCAGTAATGTTGTTGGCGAAGGTCACGGTGATTTTATTCTCTATAATGCTTTGGGAAGGAATCAGTTGCCAGATTATCGTCAAGTTTATTCTGATATTCTGATGAAGTATCGAGGCCTTTCTTTTCTTGGAGAATATGGTGTTTCTACAGCGACTAATTTGGACGGCACTTTTAAAGATATTTCAGGACTCAATGCATTAATGCCTTTAGAAATTAGCGAGTTTTTAGCTTTAGGTTCAGCGCTAAATATGCAATTGGGTTATGTTACCAGATCAGGTTTTGGTGTGGATGTTCGGTACGCTTTGACAGATCCAGAGTTTGATGCCAATGATAATTCTATTTTAACAGGGTTGAAAGCATATACAATTGCTCTCTCTAAATATTTTAAGAATAATAATCTAAAGTTGCAGATGGCGGTTTCTTCAATGCGAGGTGTTTCTGAGGCAATGCCTGGGGCTCCTGATATCTCAGGATCCAATTCCGTTTTAGGGGAATTGGTATTGCAGCTGGCGTTTTAAGGGCTTGTATGATTCATTAATTTGCTAGAATAAAAAAGAGCTTACCAAACGGTAAGCTCTTTTTTTTGGTCGGGAAGACAGGATTCGAACCTGCGACCCCCTGGTCCCAAACCAGGTGCGCTACCACCTGCGCCACTTCCCGTCACTCTTGAATCAGGTTAGAACCTGTACTTGAGGCCGCGAAAATACTTCAATTATTTTAAACGACTGATTATTTTAACATGTTATTTCATTTAAATGAATTTTTTAACGTTTGAGTGTGTCTTTTAAGAATTTAATAACAACCCGTTCGTTTTTTCAAGGAATTTTACTATTTTGCACTCTAAGAGCACAAACCTAAACACCTAAATTCTTAAACTGATGAGCAAATTTACCAAGTCACTCGCTTCGACTTTTATCGCCTTAACTATGATGTCATTGACATCTTTAGCGCAATTAAGTGGGACTTACACTATTGACCCCAACGGGACTGGAACATCTAATTACGCAAGTTTTACTGCAGCGACAGCAGCCTTAACGACTAGTGGAGTAAGTGGCGCCGTTACTTTTAATGTCAAAGAAGGAACCTATACCGAGCAAGTCTCTTTTGGGGCGTACACGGGAGCCTCTGCTGCCAACAAGATTACTTTCAAGTCTGACGCAACAAATACATCTCCTGCTGTAATAACATTTGCGCCAACTTCATCGGCAGTTACTTCAAACTATACAGTGCAGTTCAACAATGCTGCGTACATAACAATGGAGGGCTTGACAGTTGCGACAACAGGAACCACTTATGGTCGCCTTGTAAATATTACAGGTACAACCAACAATGTGATCAATGTTGACAATTGTACTTTTAATGGTTATGTTGGTTCTACATCAAGCTTTTTTGCGTTGTGGTATGCTTCTGCAATGTCATACGATTCGCTGACTATTGAGAACAGCACCTTCAATGATGGATCCTATGGTGTTTACTTATATGGATCTTCATCGGCCATGTCTGAGAACTTAGTCTTCAGGAACAATACACTTTCTGGTTTTAATTATGCTTATGGTTTAGTCGCCGGTTATACTAACTCTGGTGCTATTCACAATAACACAATTCATCAAGCTACTGCCTCAACAGGCTACGCTTACGGTATTCGCTTGTATGGTTCTTCTCAAAACACCACTCCTGGAGTCTGGACTGTTCACGACAATGACATTAAGTTAAATTACGGGTACGGTATTTATGCTTACTACACATACGGAACAGCTACTGAGCCTACTACGATCTATAATAATGCAGTGGTATTTAATTCTGGATCATTATACAACTATGGTCTTTATGTCTATCATCCTGTTTACATGGAGGTAACTAACAATACGTTTAGAACAGCTTCGGCATATGCCCAAAACAAACCTGTCTACACTTCAGCTTCAACGTCTGCAACGTACCCGACGCCAAGCATTACACTTAAAAACAATATATTTCATAACGAGGTACAAGGTTATCCCGTTTACTTTTATGTAAGTGCAAGTCTTCCTGGTGGAAACTATGTAACCTCTGAGAATAACCTTTTTTACACCCCATCAACTGGTGTTACAGGTTATTATTACGGTACAGCTTCTTTAGCATCTTTTGCTGCTTATCAAGCGGCTTCAGGTGATTCTACGTCTACTGAAGGAGATGCTCAGTTTACAAATGCTGGTGACTGGCATGTCGAAGGTCTTGCTGCAAGCAATAACGCGCAGTCTGTATCCTATATCACTGTAGATTTAGATGGAGATGCACGCTCATCCACTGCCCCTGATATCGGAGCGGATGAGTTTACGCCTCCAGCATGTGCTACACCTTCCTCTTTAACATTTGGTAGTATTTATCCTACTAGCGCTTCAGTTTCTTGGATAGGTGCATCTTCAGCTTTTGAGTTAGAGTGGGGATTAACTGGATTTACTCAAGGAACAGGAACTGCAACTACTGCAACTTCAACGAGTGCAACCCTTTCAGGTCTTGCTTCTTCAACCACATATGATGTCTATATTCGAGCCAATTGCGTGGCTTCTGGAAATGGCTACTCTGGCTGGTATGGTCCTGTCAGTTTCACGACACCATGTCTTCCATACTCAGTTACACCAACAACAGGTTATATCGAAAACTTTGATGGTTCAAATTGGACTGCTCTGACTTCAGGTTATACTGGCGATGTCTTTGACAACTGTTGGGACAGAACTCCATCGGTTTATTCTTCTTTCGCATTCTTAGTAAGGACAGGTTCAACCCCTTCAAGTAGTACTGGACCTCTAGCGGCTCACAGCGGAAGTAACTATTTATATACGGAAGGTTCCTATGGATCAGCAGGAAATACGGCAATGGTAAAAACCCAAGCTTTAGATTTAGGAGCTGTCACCAATCCAGAGCTTTCTTTTTATTACCACATGTATGGAGCAAGTATAACAGGATTATGGGTTGATGTATCTACAGACAATGGAGCAACGTTTACAGCGATTGATTCGCTTGTAGGGCCCCAACAAACTTCTAATGGTGCGCCTTGGACCCAGCATATTACAAATTTGTCTGCATACGCAGGCGATACAATAGTAGTTGCTCTTAGAACAGTAAAAGGAATTTCATACACGAATGATTTGGCAATTGATAATTTGTCAATTCAGGATGTTTTGTGCTCAGGGCCCAGCTTCCTTACGGCAAGTGGCGTAAATACTTTTGGAGCTATCCTCAACTGGAGTGTTCCAGATACTGCAAACCCAACGGTTATTGCATGGGGTCCATCAGGATTCACTCCAGGAACAGGTTCAACGGTAACTACCTATGATTCAACGTATACTTTAAATACATTGGCATCAGCAACATGCTATGATGTTTATGTACAATCTTTATGCGGTGCCAATGGATCTCCGTGGATGGGGCCAGTATCTTTCTGTACACCTTGTAATCCAGCTACAATGCCTTACACCGAAGATTTCCAAAACTGGAGTGCTACATCTCCTTTGGCTTGTTGGGATATTGATAATGGAACGAATAACGCTGGATTATACACCAATGTCACCAACGGTAATAAGATGATTCACTATGACTATTGGTCTTGGCAGTCTGGCCTTACTGCTATCGCAGAGAGTCGACCTGTCACGATCCAAAGTGCGGCCACGGTAAGTTTTGATTGGTCTCACTCGAATCAGTATTATACTAATTATAATGATGCTTTGGCATTGAGGGTTCGTAAATCGACAAGCTCTAACTGGGATACTTTGGTTTATCTAAATGGTCAATCTTTTGGATCACCAGGAGCTACAATTTCAGCTCCAGGAGCATTTGTTAACTCAAGTGTTTATTTAGATACTTCGTATGTAGGGCATGATGCTATTTTTGAATTCTACGGTGCTTCAGGATGGGGTCCAGATCTGTTTATTGATAATTTTGCAGTTGATTATATTCCACAATGCCCTGATCCGGTATTGACATCAACAGGGGAGACAGCTTCGAGTGTAACCTTGGCTTGGTCTACTGTAGGAACAACTGCTTTAGGTTCATCTATCACTTGGGGTCCTCAGGGATTCTACACTGGAACAGGAGCTACTTCTGGAACTGTCGTTAGCGCAGTAACTTCTCCACATACAATTTCTGGATTGAGTGCGAATACCTACTATGATTTCTATGTTCAGGATTCATGTGGAGGTGCAGGGAATTCAGCTATAGTTGGTCCAGTAACTGTTAAAACAAGCTGTTTAATTACTTTAAGTGGAACTTACTCAATAGACTCTGCAGGTACAGGGGGAAATAATTTTGCGTCGATAGATAGTGCTGCTCAGTTCTTAGGAGCCTGTGGTATTTCTGGTCCTGTAATATTTAATGTGGCTGCAGGTAATTACACAGGAAGTATTGATATAGGTCAAATCACCGGTGCTAGTTCTACCAATACAGTGACATTCAATGGTCCTTCTACCGGCACAGCAACCATTACAGCTCAAACAGGTAGCTCTTCAGTTGTCACCCTTGACGGTTCTGAATATGTTACGATAAACGGATTGACTCTTGTTAGTCCCGTTGGTCAAGGAATTATCCTTACCGGTGGAGCTCAGTATATTACATTGGATAACAATGTTATAATCGCAGATACTGTAGGATCTGGTTTGTCCGGTGCAATAACAGTCACCAATTCATTAACTAGTCCAACAGCTTATGGCTTGAATGCTGAGCATGTTACAATAACTAATAACCATGTTAAAGGCGGTTATTTTGGAATAGTAATTAATGGCCAGTCAACAACAAGTAAGGTGAGTGATTTTGTTATTAACGGCAATACTCTTACAAAGCAATATTTCTATGGTATCAGAACATACTATACTGAGAATGTTGAGATCATCGGTAATAGTGTGACTGATAATCGCGCTTCCGGAGGATATGGAGTGATGTGTTATTATACCAATGACTTTGTTATTGAGGGCAACTTCTTACCAGCCAAGTCTTACGGTCTGTACTTATACTACCCGAATGTTTATGACAATTCTGGAATGGGTTATATCCCTACAAGCCAATCGCGTGTTGCCAATAACATGGTGACTGGTAACTCTTATGGAGCATACATATATTCTCCAAGATTTATTGATTTTCACAATAACTCCTTTAGAGGAAATACATATGGAATCTACATGTCTCAGACTACTGCCGTAGGTGGTGAGTCTAGGGACTTAGATATGCGTAACAACATATTTGTTGGTGGAGCTAATTACGCATTTTACACCTTTGGAGCTGTTCCTCCGAATATGACACTAGACTATAACGTCTATAATGCTGGTGGAACGAATATTGCTTATTTCTACGGTACGGCCCAAACAACACTAGCTGCATGGCAAGCTGCGGATACGGCCTACAATGCAAATTCAAATGATGGTCCTGTCAATTTCATGGCCAACGATGATTTGCATTTAATTACCGGAGCTAATAATATCGGTACTTCAATTGCAACAATAACTGTAGATATTGATGGAGATACTCGTTCAACTACAACTCCTGATATTGGAGCAGATGAATACTCTCCGATAAATACGGATGCATTGAATGACAACCTTATCGGAGGATCTGGTGGCTGTGGTGATTCTACTACTATGTTGTACACGGTATTCCAAAACTTTGGACTGGATACCATTACATCATTGCCTGTCGAGTTATTGATCACTGACGCATTTAGCGTAGTGACTACTCTAAATGCAACCTATACAGGATCTGTATTACCAATGGCTTATGATACTTTACTTATGGGGTCGATAAATACATATGCAGGCGGAACTTATGACTTCAAGTCATATACTCAACTGACAAATGATGGACGTGGAAATAACGATACATTAATGATGATGGGTAGTTCATTCTTACCGAGTGAGCCTGTCGTGTCAGGTCTTGTTGATACAGTATGTGCGAGTCAAGATTCTATTTTACTGACAGCGATAAATGTTCCTGGAACAACCTATGGTTGGTATGCCTCTGATACCAGTAGTGCTATTCTTACAATGGGTGATTCTCTAACGGTTGCAACTGCGGGTCAGTCGAAATATTATGTAGGTTATTTGAATACTGCAGATTCTTTGGTAGGTCCGATACCTGGAGGAAATGGTTCAGCTGGTAATATGTTTAACATCATAAACACTGCTGGTGCTCCATTAAGCATTACAGGATTCTCTCAAGGGCCAGGTTCTGGTGGGGCAAGTGCTACTGGGGTGACGGTTCAAGTGTACAGTTCGCCTGGAGATTATACTACTCAATCTGCAGCTTCATGGACTCAGGCAGGAACTGCAGTTACGAATCTAACCTCTGGTGCTTCGACAGGATACTGTCCTGTGGCGGTGACAATACCGGCGGGTGCGACTTATGGTTTCTACGTTGGCGTTACAACAGGATCAGTTCAATACACCAATGGTACTGGAACACCAGGTGTTTCGACATGGTTCAGTAACAATGACATGATAGTTACACAGGGATTAGGTGGAGGTTATCCTAGCCCAACTTTCTCACCGCGTAACTGGAATGGAACGGTTCATTATGGTGCTGCTGGATGCTCAAATATTAGAGCTGAAGTTGAATTTGCTCTGAATTCTGATACGGCGCTTGCTGTAGGAGCAGGAGTCGAAACGGATCCTTTGACTGGAACATTTGATTTTGATGCCACAGGCTCTTATGGCAACGTTTATGTCTGGTATTTCGGTGACTCATTAGGTATGATGGGTAGCGGAATGATGACTCAACACGTATATGGAGCTGCTGGTATTTATACTGTAGGTCTGGTTGTCTTAGATACAATTTGTGGCACTTCTGATTCGACTAGCTTCCAGGTCACTTGCACAGTGAGTATGGACGAGAATGGATTGGATCAATCGGTTCGAGCATTCCCGAATCCGTCTAATGGGCAGGTAGCTATTCATATCACCGGAGCAAATTCGTTCAAAGGATCATTAGAGGTCATAAATGGAGTGGGTAAAGTTTTGGTAAAAGAAGCGGTATCAAAGCAGGAAGGTCGATTTGAACTTCCACTTGATTTACGTGAATTACCGAAAGGTGTTTATACCATTCGTTTATCTGGCGAATCGGGACAAACAAATCTTCGTGTTGTCTTGCAATAAGCTTTCAAAATTAAT
This sequence comes from Owenweeksia sp. TMED14, assembly GCA_949529985.1. Lineage (GTDB taxonomy): Bacteria > Bacteroidota > Bacteroidia > Flavobacteriales > Schleiferiaceae > TMED14. The sequence continues at coordinate 137,041 of CATIRS010000029.1, read as the reverse complement.
TTTTAAAAGGCCCTTAGATATTCTGAGGGCCTTTTTTTATAAATAAGCCTATGAATATTGGAGACATTGTGACATTCTTGGACGAAGAAGGTGAAGGCGAAATAGTTGCTTTTAATGATGGCGTGGCAGATGTTCAGGTAGGTGACTTTATAAGGCAATTCAGGTCCTCGGAATTAATAATACGTCAGAAAGAATTTGTAGATGCTGTCAAGAGGTCAAACCCGCGCTCCAAAGACGCTCCGAAAATTATGGACTCTGGTTTTAATATGATTGAACAAGAAAGTAACAATGTATTTGACCTTCATAGTTCTGCCTTACCCAGTCTAAGGCATGCGGTAAGTGGCCATGATATTTTATTATTCCAATTGAATACTGCAAAAAAACACCTGCGTGATGCCCGAAAGATGAGATTTTCTCATTTGGTTTTTATTCATGGTAATGGATCGGGTAGGCTAAAGGATGAACTAGAAAAGTGGCTAAATGGTGTCGAGTATGTGAGCTATTTTGATGCTTCATATAGGCTTTATGGCCAAGGAGCGATAGAGGTTCAAATCTTTAACTCAAAATAAGTGATACATTTGCAGAACGTACAGTCGGCCTTGTCGCTTTATTAATTTAAAGAGGAAAGTCCGGACAGCATAGAGCACCGCGCTTCCTAACGGGAAGGCAGTTGAATTAATATAAAACGACTGACAGCTAGTGCCACAGAGAGGTAGACCGCCAAGTTACATCGATCGAGTAACGAGGTAAGGGTGAAAAGGTGGAGTAAGAGCCCACCAGCAGTTTAGGAGACTAAATTGGCTTGGTAAACCTCGCGGGTTGAAATGCCATGTAAACCGATGCTATAGAGCTGCTCGCTCAATATCGGAGGGTAGGCAGATAGAGTTTATTGGTGACAATAGGCCTAGATCAATGACAAGGACACGTCTCGGCGTGTACAGAATTCGGCTTACACGGCTGTACGTTTTTTAGAACTACCTTTGCCCCCTTATAAAATTATATGACACTTTTTTCATCTCTCGGCCTCAAACAAGAATTACTTGACGCTATCCAAGACATTGGCTTCACTGAAGCTACACCGATTCAATCTGAAACTATTCCGCAACTTATTGAAGCCAATGGTGAACGTGATTTGATTGCGCTGGCTCAAACAGGTACCGGTAAAACGGCGGCCTTTGGGCTTCCGCTTCTTCATATACTGAGTGATTTGCCCTCAGCTGAGCCAAAAAGTCCAACAGCTCTGATCCTTTCTCCTACCAGGGAATTATGTATGCAAATTACAGGTGAGATGGAAAAATATGGTGCCAAATCAAAAAATATTCGACTGCTAGCTGTTTATGGCGGTTCCTCTGTTCGAGATCAGCAACGAACAATGCGTCGTGGTGTTGATGTTTTAGTTGCAACTCCAGGAAGGCTTATGGACCTAGCCCGAAGAGGTGATGTTAAGTTTGATTCCTTAAAGAACTTAGTCTTAGACGAGGCTGATGAGATGTTGAACATGGGATTTCTAGATGATGTTCGAGAGGTACTTCAGAAATCTCCAGATACCATGAATACATGGCTGTTTAGTGCTACTATGCCCAAACAAGTGGAGAGAATTACTAGAGATTTTATGAAGGATTCTATTCAGGTGCAGATTGGTACTCGAAATGAAGGTTCATCTCAAGTAGAGCATAAAGCATTTTTAACAACTCGTGAGAATAGATATCAAGGGATCCGTAGGCTCATTGACAGCTCTCCTGGCATGTATGCGATGATATTTTGTACGACTAAACGTGAAACTCAAGAAGTTGCTGAGAACCTCATCGGTGACGGTTATACTGCGGCTGCAATACATGGAGATCTCTCTCAACAGCAAAGAGACTTAGTCATGCACGCGTTCAGATCAAAGCAGGTGCGAATGTTGGTATGTACTGATGTTGCTGCACGTGGAATTGATGTTAAGGACATAACTCATGTAATCCATCATCGTTTGCCAAATGATCTTGAAGGATATACGCATCGATCTGGAAGAACAGGTAGAGCTGGAAAAACTGGATTAAGTTGGGCATTAGTTACCAATGCTGAGGCTAGAAAGATTTCACAACTCGAGCGCGCTATCAAGCGTGATATCCCTAGAGAGAAATTCCCATCGCGCAACGATGTTGTAATGGGACAACTTTTACACTTTGCTGAAAAAGTGTCGACACAATCCGATGGAATTGAATTGGTTGAGAAAAACGTCGATGCTTTATTGCCAATGTTTGAAGGAATGGAGACGCGTGAACTCGTAACTCGGTTTTTAGCTACGGAATTTGATGTATTATTCCGTCATTATGCTGAACATGTTGATCTTGACTTAAACAGAGCTGACAAAGGTAATCGGCGTGAAAGAAGAGATTCACCTGATCGCGAAAGAGGAGGTTTCCAAGATCGTGGTAGAGACTTTGATAGTGGAAAAGGCTTCCGTGAGAAAAAAGATGAACAAAGATTTTGGATCAATTTAGGAACGCAACAAGGCCTGACATGGCCTCTTTTAAAGGATTTTGTTCGTGAGACCGCAAAGTTAGGCGACTTTGAAGTTCAAGGAGTCAATGTAGGCCCAGCCCACGGTTACTTTACTGTTCCTTCTTCGAAAGTTGATACTGTTAAAGCCTCTATCGAAGGCGGTGAATGGGACGGTACAAAAATTAAAATGGATTTAGTTGAACATCACGTTGGAAGAGAAGAACGACGACGTGATGAAGGCGGAAATAGAATGCGCGGAAGAGGTGGAAGACCTGGTGGTGGTGGACAAAGTTGGGGTGGTGGACGCTCTAGCGGCGGAGCACGATCCGGAGGCGGAGGCCGTTTTGGCAGCGACCGCCGTGATGCTCCTAGATCTAGTCGCCCTTCAAGACCTCGGATTTAATCTAAAGCACTCAAATAGCGCTCTGCCTCAAGAGCAGCCATACATCCTGTTCCAGCGGCAGTAACTGCTTGTCTGTAAATTTTATCCTGAACATCTCCTGAGGCAAAGACTCCAGGTAACTCTGTTGCTGTTATCCCCGGACTAGTTTTGAGGTATCCAGTTTCATCCATTGTTAATTGGTCTTTAAAAATTTCTGTATTTGGTTTATGGCCAATAGCCACAAAAAAGCCTTTGGCTGGAATTGTTTCTTCTTTTCCTGTTTTGTTGTTTTTTACTTTAACCGCTTCTACAGATTTGTCCCCAAGAAGCTCAAGAGTATCAGTATTCCATTTGATTTCAATATTTGATGTCTGTAATACTCTGTTCTGCATTGCTTTGGATGCGCGCATTTCTCCTCGTCTAACGAGTAAAGTTACTTTTGGACAAAGTTTAGCCAGGTATGTTGCTTCTTCTGCAGCTGTATCTCCGCCTCCAACAATAACTACCTCTAGTCCTTTATAGAAAAAACCATCACATACGGCACAAGCACTGACGCCAAAGCCCATGAATTTCTCTTCAGAGGGCAATCCAAGGTATTGGGCCGATGCACCTGTTGATATGATGATTGATTTGGCTTGAATCTTGGTTGTTTCATCAACAGTCAATGTATGCCATCCTCCCGATTCTTTAGAGAAGTCAACAGCAGTAACGAGTCCCCATCTGACATCGGTGCCAAATCTTTCCGATTGTTTTTTTAGGTCGTCCATCATTGCATTGCCATCAACACCATCTGGATATCCTGGGAAGTTGTCCACTTCTGTAGTGGTTGTTAGTTGCCCCCCAGGTTGGAGACCAACATACATTATGGGGTTAAGGTCTGCTCGAGCGGCGTAAATAGCAGCAGTGTAACCTGCGGGACCCGAGCCAATAATGATGCATTCGTGTTGTTCCATAAGATGCAAAAATAGGCACATTGAGGCTAGTTTTGCAACTGTTTTAATCTATTTGCTAACTACATTATGTGTTATATTTGAATCCAATTTCGGGATGTAGCTCAGGTGGTAGAGTACACGCCTGGGGGGCGTGTGGTCGCAGGTTCAAGTCCTGTCATCCCGACAAAAAAGGAGGGCTTCATTTTTTTGTAGTCCTCCTTTTTAATTTTTTGGAAATAACTGTTTATTAAGCCAAAATATAAATTGATATGCATTAAGGCTTGTGACTAAAATGTGGAGAGTGCTTTTTCCAATTGATCTAATTCTCTTTCTTTTATTGATTGCGAAATAAACCAACTTTCAAATGCACTTGGCGGCAGGTAAATTCCATTCTTTAGCATATGGTGAAAGAAGCTATTGAATCGATCTGTATTGGCAGATGTCGCGTCTTCTAGGTTGGATAACTCTTCTATTCCAAAGTGGATACTGATCATACTTCCTACGCGATTGATAGCTGCGGGTTCATTCGAAAATCTGTTCACGAGCAATCTTTCTATGGTCATTGTAGTTTTTTCGATGGAACTGTATATTTCAGGATGTTCGTGCAAGTGGCTTAACGTTGCAATTCCGCTAGCTGTCGCTAAGGGATTTCCGCTAAGTGTTCCTGCTTGATATACGGGGCCTAGAGGTGCTAGAACATCCATTATATCTGCTCTACCAGCAAATGCACCGACGGGAAGACCTCCTCCGATAACCTTTCCAAAGGTCACCATATCTGGAATTATTCCATAATAATCTGCTGCACCTCCTTGCGAAAGGCGAAATCCGGTCATTACTTCGTCAAAAATTAGAATACATTGATTTGCTTTGCACAACTTCTTTAGTCCTTCTAAAAATCCTTTTTTTGGAGGAATACAACCCATATTTCCCGAAACTGGCTCTATGATTACTGCTGCTATTTCTCCATCAAAATGAGTAAATAGATCACTGACGCTCTCGAGATTATTGTATGTTGCTACTAGTGTGTCTTCTATTGCCCCTTTTGGAACGCCAGCACTTCCTGGGACGCCAAAAGTTAATAATCCAGATCCTGCTTTTACTAAAAATGGGTCTGCATGACCGTGATAGTTCCCAGCAAACTTGATAAATTTACTTTTTCCAGTAAATCCTCGCGCTACTCTTAAAGCGCTCATACATGCTTCAGTTCCCGAAGATGTGAGTCGTGTTTTTTCTGCCCATGGAGCCATTAGTTTTATAAGCTCGGTCATCTTAAGTTCAGCTTCTGTCGGGCAACCGTATGAAAACCCACGTGATAATTGGTCTTTAACAGCAGCGACGACTGATGGGAATTGATGACCCAAGATCATAGGCCCCCATGAGTTTATATAATCTGTATATGAACGGCCATCATGATCGATCAGCTGGCTTCCAGAAGCCTTTTGTATAAAAAGTGGCGAGCCTCCCACGCTTCCAAATGCGCGAACAGGTGAGTTAACTCCTCCAGGAATTAATTCTTTAGATCGTTCAAAGAGTATTTGACTTTGAGGGTACATAAAATTATATTTTAGGGTAATTATCAATAAGGTGTTGAGAAGCTTTTTTTGCGAAATATGTTATGATGATGGATGCTCCAGCACGTTTGAAAGAAATTAGACTTTCCATCATTGCTTCATGTTCATTTATCCAACCTTTTTCACTTGCAGCCTTTATCATAGAGTATTCACCTGAAACTTGATAGACTGCGATTGGACGTGTGCATACTTTAGAAATATCTTGCACTACATCTAAATAAAAGATTCCCGGCTTCACCATTAAAATGTCAGCTCCTTCGGATTCGTCAAACAGTGCCTCTTTGACTCCTTCAGAACCATTTCGAGGGTCCATTTGATATGTCTTTTTATCTCCGAATCCGGGCGCGCTGTCTAACGCATCTCGAAAAGGTCCATACAAGCTAGATGCATATTTAGCGCTGTATGCTAGGATTCCAGCAGAATGGTATCCTGAATCATTAAATGCAGAACGAATTGCTGCTACTCTTCCGTCCATCATGTCTGAAGGAGCAACCCAATCAGCTCCAGCTTTAATATGGCTTAATGCCATTTTCACTAAGGCATTAACAGTTAAATCATTTATAATTTTACCATCTATGACGATCCCATCATGGCCAAAAGAGCTATATGGGTCAAGAGCTACATCCGTCATTAGTAAAAAATGAGGATGGGACTTTTTAATATGTCGTATTGAAAGCTGCATTAGTCCATTTGGATCTGCAGCATATTCTCCTGTGTTATCTTTATTGTTCTCTTTTTCTTTAACGAAAATTAAAATAGATTGTATTCCAACTGAAGCCAATTGATTTAATTCATCGTCGATCATATCTAGACTATATCTGTAATATCCAGGCATTGAGATAATTTCTTCCTTGAGGCCTTTCCCGTGGGTTATAAAAATAGGTGCAATAAAGTCATGCGGGTGAAGGGTGTTTTCCGCTACTAGGTTTCTCGTTGAGGGGTTTGCGCGATTTATTCTCAAACGTTGTTTCAATATATCTTTCATAACCAGTTCTTAGGTTTTTTAAGTATTTCTAAGGTATTCCACTCGGCAGTGTTTTTTTTTGGCGAAACATTATATTCCCATCTTACAATTGGAGGCAAAGACATAAATATACTTTCTATGCGACCACCTGTTTTTAGACCGAAGATTGTACCTCTGTCATGGAGAAGATTAAACTCTACATATCTTCCCCTGCGAACCTCTTGCCAATGTTTCTGTGCGGAACTATAGTTTAAATTCATTCGTTGTTTAATAATTGGGATGTAGGCTGGTAAAAATGCTGAAGCAATTTTGTAAATAAAGTTCTCCAATTCGGTTTCTTGTAATTCTTCTCCTGGCCTTAGATGGTCAAAGAATATTCCTCCAATGCCTCTTTGCTCTTGACGATGTGTATTGTAGAAATATTTATCGCACCAAACTTTAAATTTTGGATAAAAATCTTGGTTATGTTCATCGCAAGTTGTTTTTAGAGTTCTATGAAAATGGGAGGCATCTTCTTCAAACAAATAGTAAGGTGTAAGGTCAGCTCCTCCACCGAACCACTGGTCAAGAATGTCATCGTTAGAATCTAATACTTGAAAATAACGAAAATTAGCATGTGTTGTTGGAGCCATTGGGTTTCTAGGGTGTATTACTATAGAAATCCCTGTTGCATAGAAACTCTTAGCCGCTGATGGGACTTGATCTTTCAAAATGTCAGGTATAGGTCCATGAACTTCAGAAACATTCACTCCTGCCTTCTCTAATACGGCACCACCTGAAAAGATGCGAGACCAGCCGCCGCCGCCTTCAGGCCTATCCCAAGAATCTTCTATAAAACTCTCGGAACCCTCTATTTCTTCTAGACTCTTACATACCGTTTCTTGCAAATCCCTAATAAATTCAAAAAACCTTATTCTGGGGTTGAAATTATGCATATTAATATCTGTACGCTTTCGCAGTATCTACGAAAGCCTTTGCGCTATCAACACTGGTTTGAGGCAGAACACCGTGACCAAGATTTACAATATGTCTTTTAGAGCCAAAGGAATCAATCATATTTTTTGTTGCAAGAGCTACGGCATCAGGTTTTGCTAAAAGTATTGAAGGATCTAAATTACCTTGAAAAACGGTTTCAGGTTTACATATTTTTTTTGCAAATGAAGCAGGGGTTGTCCAGCTTAAACCAAGTGCGGCAGCTCCTGTTGCTTCGAGTTCTTTAAGCGCATACCATGCTCCTTTAGCAAATAATATTACTGGAACTTCGTCCTTAACAGACTTTACAATCCTTTCTATGTATGGCAGTGAGAATTCTGAATACATCTTGGGGCTGAGAATCCCGCCCCAACTATCGAAAATTTGCAATACATCACATCCTGCATTAATTTGAATTTTAAGATATTGTATCGTCGCATCAGTTATCTTTTCAAGCATTAGCCTTGCTCTAACTGGCTCATTTATTATAAATTTTTTTGCTTCTCCAAAGTCTTTTGAGCCTTGACCTTGTACCATGTAACAAAGTAATGTCCATGGGGATCCAGCAAAACCTATTAGTGGTACTCTGTTGTTTAATCCTTCTTTGACAGATTTTATTGCAGGAGTAGCATATTTAAAAAAATCTTGCGTGGCATCGACGTTTAACGCCGCAACTTCAGCATCAGTTCTAGCCGTCTCTATTACAGGGCCCTTCCCGGGAATCATGTCAACTTGTAGTCCGAGGCTCTGAGCTATTACTAAAATATCTGAAAATAGAATGGCAGCATCTACTCCCATCTGATCTACGGGCATAATAGTTATCTCCCTTGCCAAATCTGGGTTTTGAACACGTTCAAAAAAACTATACTTATCCTTTATCTTCATGTAATCAGGCAAATACCGCCCAGCTTGACGCATGAACCATACCGGTGGTCGTTCGGTTTGTTCTCCAGCTAGCGTGCGAAGTAAAAGGTGTCGCTCGGTCATTTTTTAATTTGTTGAATTAATTCTAAAACTTCGACAAATTTTGAGGTCTTAGCAAATGTAACGTTTGTGAATCCATAAGTTTTTGCAGCTTTTGCCGTGGCGGGGCCAATAGCTACAATTGGGGTTGCTGTTTTTATTTGATTAAAATGCATTAAGCTATCTAAACCTAATGGCGAAAACGCTGCTATTGCATCCCATAATTCACGATGTATTTTTGGAAATTTCGGAGTATTTACATATGTGACAGTGTGCTTAATTTTAAAACTAGACCATTCTTCTGACGTGTTTTTTGCGCCATAATAAGTAATCGATTTTAGCTCTTTAAATTTTATGAAATCTATTAGTTTTTTACTCGTAGAAAAGCATTCAATAATTCCAGAATATCCTGATTCTATCAAAATTTCTTTTGATTTAGTCCCTATGCAAAAGCCTTGCTCGGGAAGCTGAGAGGTTCTTGGTGAAAGTTGCTGGGCTCCAAATGAGCTTCCTACAATAAAGTACGAGCTTGACTGTATGTTAAACGGCTGAGGTTCTAGATCTAGGACCTCTAGATCATTAAGCTTGATATTGCTTGATAAGGCTTTTTTTCTATCCTGGGAAGTGACTTGTTTCAAACATAAAACATCATGTGGTTCATCTAGTTTTATCTTCTCCATGATTTGCTTCCCACCATTTTCAAGAAGTTCTTTTGCTAAATATTTACCACAGAATTCCCAATCATTTGGTTTAATAATTTTTTTTATTTTGGACTCATTTTGACCATCGTGGCTAAGAAGTACCCCCTCAAAAGACCAATTTTTTCCGTTATTCCTGACTAATGCTCCTAGCGGTGAGGCGCATCCTGCTTCTACTGAGGCCATGAAATCTCTTTCAACAAAACTTTGACGATATGTCTCTTCGTGATTTATCACGGAAAAAAGTTCTGAAAGTTGTTTATCTTCTCTTCCTATCACAACAATAACCCCTTGAGCTGGTGCTGGTGTCATCCAGTTAAGAAGCTTCATGCGGGATGGAATGATGCCTAACCGATCTAGAGCGGGTGCAGAAACAATTCCTCCATCAGAATCTTTTATTTTTGCGACTCTTGTCGCCATATTGCCTCGAAGTCCACGAAATTGATGTTTAGGATACTTCCTCAGCCATTGAGCTTTTCGCCTTGGAGACCCAGATAGTAGAATAAGTTCTTTATCGAAATTTAAGTCACCATTTCCAGGAATAAAAGCATCTAGATATCCATCTCTTGGCAGAACGGCCAGGACTTGAAGTCCTTTTGGTAAAATAGTGGGGTAGTCTTTAAAGCTATGAACTCCAAAGTCAGATTCTCCAGACAAAATAGAGTCATCAAGCGCTTTGGTAAAAATACCTATTTGACCTAGATTTTGAAGAGAAGTAAGTTGATCCTGATCACCCTTAGTTTTAACAGGAATTAAAGTCACCGTTATTCCTGGATAATGGCACTTTAGGGCAGAGATAACCTTATTTGTCTGATTAATGGCAAGAAGGCTTGTTCTATTTGCTATTTTTAAGTGTTGTTTAATCACTTATCCATTTTTTAAAAGTATGAACACGCATGTGGCAACGTCTAACGGATTCAAAAAGACGACTTTCTATTTTTGAACTTAAACGTTCAATTTTTTCTGGATCTTTATCGGCTTCAGTCCATTTTTTTTCCAAGTCTTTTTGTACTCTTTTTATTATTGGGACTGCTTGCTTAGCTCTGTGAGATTGACGAAATTTCTCTATTTCCTCATCAAGTATTTCTTGCACTTTCGGCAAGGATCCCTGTCTAGAAGAAAGCTGTTCACCAATGAAAGAAGATATATCATCTATATTCACTAAAGTTACACCATCAATATTTCCTATTGTAGGATCTAGGCACATTGGCATACTTAAATCGACGAAAACTTTTGGGTGTTTCTCTTTTAAATCCTTTAATGATAGAAGATAGTTTGGAGCTCGAGATGTACATATAATCGCATCAAAATTCTCTACATTAGATTTCCAATTAGACCATTTGAAATATTCAACACCTTTTTCAGAGGCGATATTTTTCGCTGTTTCGTCTGTTCGGTTGGCTAGTGTGATATTTAATCGGCCTCTTGAGGCTATGAGGTTATCTAATGTTCTATCACCTATTTCACCAGTACCTAAAATTAAGATTTTAGCTTCAGTGAAATTAGGTAAGGATACCTGTAAAAACTTTATAGCAGCATAACTAGTGGAGGAGGTTCCGGATGAAAATCCAGTTTCACTTTTAACTCTTCGACTAAAATGTACAGCACTATTTAATGCCCTTTCTAAAAGCCCGTTAGTTGCCCCATGGGATTTTGAGAATTGAAATGCACGTCTTAATTGACCTATAATTTCAAAGTCGCCGAGGATTTGACTATCCATTCCGGCGCCAAGTTCAAAAAGATGATTTATTGCTTTAAAGCCTACATATCTATATCCTACTTTGAAAATATCTTTAGATGATGAAATAGATTCTAGAAACTTTTTCTCAATTTTGTTAGGGTGAACTCCATGAAGGAAAAAAGTAATTCTGTTACACGTATTTACAATAAAACCAGAACATTCGTATTCAGGAAAAATCTTGGAATAGAACAGTTTTACATCATCATCATTTAACGCATAGTTTTGGCGGTCAACAGCTAACGCGTTTCGATATGATATGCCAAATGAATACCAGGAAATATTGTTTGAAGAATTCAATATTTAAAAAATTTTACGCAAATTTACTTTGAGATTAGAACTAAAAACATCGCTAAACGTTAAAAGAATATCTCTTTCTTAAAAAAGTAACTTTTTAATCGCAGACGTTTTAACAACCTGAGTCTTGTGAGACCAAATTTGATGATAAAATGATCTTAAACGGCCTAATGCTTTCAGAAAATACCGATAAACGTAGTTTTGAACATCGTTTTGATGACAACGGGATGTCATTATGCTTAAGTGACCATTCAGAGGTCTTGAATACTGATGTCCATTTTAACGTTCCATCAGGGGTTATACAGTTTTATTTCGCGTTAGATGGTCCTTTACATTTTCAATTTTCTCCACAGTACTCTAAGGAGCTTTCAGTTGGTCAATATTACTTCATGTATAATCCTCAGAAAGATCTTAGTTTTTCGTTAAAAACTTATATTAAGTCTCGTTGGGTAGTAATGTTTATTACAATTGAGAAATTACATAGTTTGTTTTTGAATTCCGATAGTGAATTGCCATTTTTAAATGGAGAAAATGCTCAAAAAGTTTTGTACGATGAAAATGAAATAGGCTCTCAAGTTAAATGGGCTTTAGAAAGTTTATTTACTTCAGGTTTAAATTCTCAATCATTAAAAATATTTTCTCAGGCGAAAAATTTAGAGGTTATCGCCTTGCACTTTGATCAGAAAAGCGAAGATGTCGAAGCTTGTCCTTTTCTTAGAGATGAAGGTATTCGATCAAAAATAAAAAAGGCGAAACAAGAGCTAACCGATAGGATGACAGATCCTCCGTCTATTGCGGAATTGGCTTTGGGGATTGGTATTAGTGAATACAAGCTTAAAAGTGGGTTTAAAGAAATGTACGGTAATACGCTAGGTGGCTATCTCTTGGATTATAAAATGAATAGTGCAAAAGTGAAGCTTGATCAGCGTGGGATGCAAGTTAATGAGGTTGCCTACGCCTTAGGTTATGGAAGTCCTTCTCATTTTATAACAGCTTTTAAGAAAAAATACGGAATAACACCTAAAAAATATCTTCAGCAATCATGAGTAAAGCAGCACTAATAATAAATTTAGGGTCTCCTAAGACTACAGAGATTAAAGATGTTAAAGAATACTTAGGGGAGTTCTTAATGGATGATCATGTTATTGATTTTCCGAAAATTGCGCGTTGGCTTTTAGTCAAAGGAATTATTTTAAATGTAAGACCTAAGAAAAGTGCAAAAGCTTATCAGAGTATATGGTGGGAAGAGGGGTCTCCCCTAATGGTTCTTTCTCAACGCCTTCTAGAAAAAGTGCGTCATCATGTTGAATTTGACACCTATTTAGCAATGCGTTATTCTGAGCCTAGTATTCTAAATACTTTACGGGATATCCATCAAAATCAACCGGATTTAACAGAATTGTACGTAGTACCCCTATACCCCCATTTTGCCATGAGCTCATATGAAACCGTTGTTGATAGAGTTAAAGAGCTCGTCAGTCAGCATTATCCTGATTTGAGTCTTAAATTTAAAAAGCCTTGGTATGACGATGATGCTTACATAGAAATTTTAAGCCGTAGTATTTCTGAATCTTTGCCAGAGAATCATCATTTATTATTCAGTTATCATGGAATTCCCGTAAGGCACCTAAGAAAAAGTGATACAACATGTTCACACTGTTATAAAGTCGAGGATTGTTGTTCTGTGCCATCTCCAGCCCATGATACATGTTATAAACATCAAACCTCAAAGACCACTTCTCTTATTGCAAAAAAAATGGGCTTGAAAGAAGGCACTTACAGTACCTCTTATCAGAGTCGCCTAGGAAGAGATCCATGGATAGAGCCATACACTGCGGAAAGATTGGTGGATATTCCTGGTGAGGGAATAGAAAAGCTTGCAATAGTTTGTCCAGCATTTGTATCTGATTGCCTTGAAACCTTAGAGGAAATAAATATTGAGGGTAAAGAAGACTTTTTAAGTCGCGGTGGAATATCTTTTGTTAGTATCCCATGTTTGAATGATAGAGATGATTGGGTTGAGCTTCTGTCAGAGTGGATAACTAAAGGGGTTGCGTAATGAAAGATCGTATCCCTCTACTTATTTTAGGTGCTGGAATTGCAGGAATGGGTGCTGCATGGAAAGCAAAAAAAGAGGGTCTTGATTTTAAGATAATCGAAGCTTCTAGTTCTGCTGGGGGTATGCTTCAAAGTTTAAAAATAGATGGGCATATTTTTGATCAGGGTCCAAATAGTTGCGTTGAAAATGATGTCTATCTTGATTTTTTAAAATTCTTAGAGATTGAGGATCAATTAATTCCTGCCTCTTTAAAAAGTAAAAAAAGATTTCTTTATCAAGAGACAGGCATCGCAGAGGTTGGAGGTATTAAAGATATAATTACTGCAAATTGGATATCAACTAAGGGTAAATTAAGAATGTTTATCGAGCCATTTTGCAGAAAAGGCAGAGCTGAAGATGAGTCTGTCTATGATTTTTTAAAAAGAAGAATTGGTGAAGAGGCAGTAACTAAAATTGTTGATCCTGTTCTTGGAGGTGTATATGCTGGGAATATTCAAAAATTGAGTGCGTTGACAGTTCTTGAAGGCATGAAGTTGGGGGAGCAGAATTTTGGTTCATTGTTTCGAACATTTCTTAGCGCACCAAATCCTCCTCGACAAATAACTAACCTTAAAGGTGGTTTTTCAACTTTAAGTCGTGCGTTTGAATTGAAATTCAAGGAGGACTGCCTGCTTAACTCAAGAGTAGAGCGGATAACTCAAGTCGCTTCAGGTTTTGATGTCGTTATTAACGGAAATATCATCAGTTGTAAAAATATTGTCTGTGCATTACCCGCATATGTTTTAGAAAAAGTGGTGCTCATTGATCCTTTAAAAAAGCATCTTCAGAAATTAAGTTATTCATCCCTAATTGTTAGTTTTTTCACTATCCAAGAAAAAGATCTTGTAATCCCAGAAGGGTTTGGCATCTTAGTTCCTTCAAAGTTAAACATGGGTATAAAAGGAATTTTATTTACTAGTGATATCTTCTCGGGGAGGGTTAAAAATCAAGAGCGAAATATGACAGTATTTCATTCTGAATCAAATAATATGCGCCCTGTAGAGTCTGAATTAAAAAAAATACTAGGGACTGAAAAAGTTTCTCTATTAGCTCAAAAAAGATGGCCAAAAGCAATTCCGCAATTTGAGGTCGGTTTTCAAATGTGGAAAAGTCAGTTAGATAAATTTGTTCCTGAAGGTATATTCCTTGCAGGTAATTATCTTGGAAAGGTTGGTGTGGCAGATGTTTTAAAAAGTGGCTATGATTCGACGTTAAATTGTTAGTGGAAGATCTTTTTTGTTAAGAGGGGAGTTTTTGAAAATAATTATATTTTAAGAAGTTAAATTGTCGTGAAAAAAGAGTTTAAAGTTGAAGTGGTAAAAGAAGGTGTTTTAGGGACTATATTTTTAGGTTCTAGTAAATTACCCTTAAAAAAAATGGAAGCTGTGATGAATAAATATGGTTCTCAAGGATGGGAGGTTTGCTTTCAAGTTATAGAACAGCGTAGATTGCTTTTGCTTTGGAATAGAGAATCTGTTGTGATCACGTTTTCTCGTTCGATTCTTTGACATAGTTTCTCTTAAGGTTTAAAGTTTAAACATCATATTTTTTAATTAACTAACTGTTTGTTAAACAAATACTTAGTTAATTAAAAAATATTTACTATAAACTTATTAACACCTTTGTAGGAGTCCTAAAATAATTTCTAATTTCATAGAACACAAACAGAGAAAAACAACGGTTTAATCTGGTACAAAGATTTGAAAGAATCCGAGAAATGTGTCTCGCAGTGAGTAAATTATGTCGTCGAAGTCGAAAGATAGAAAGCATGAATTACTTTTCGAAAGAAGAAGCTTCTGGCAACACTAGAGAACTGCTGAAAAGAAACCTTCGGGTAGACGTACGTGAGGCCTCGAAAGAAGTTGAACAAAAGTAAAATTTAGCATCGAGGTTTTAAATAATTTTCTCGCAAGAGAATATTAATTAAATCCTTGAAAATCAGAACGCTATCTTAGGTTGGTGTTTTGAACTCTCTAAGGAATAATTGTTGGTCTCGACGAATAATTTTCCACCGGGTTGCCGGTCATTTTGGTGCAAATCAAAAAAAAGAGAGTCTTGTTGAACTTGTTCTTGAAATAAAGATCAAACTTTGAACCCACGAGGACAGAGTTGTTTAGCAAGAAAATCGTTTATGACGGGTGATGTAATAGGTGCCAAAAGTATCTGAGTAATCAGAGAAATCATTTACGGTGGACGGTCTTACGGGATTTTTGTCAAAACCGGCTTACCGGTAAACAAAAAGGGCGATAACTACGGTTATCGCCCTTGTCTTTTACGGTGTAAAAATTATTTTTTCGGTTTTTTATTTTAGAATCATTTCAGCAGCATTTAACCCGATTTTAGGCGCCAAAGCAACTCCCATTCCCCCCATTCTTGCTGCAATGAGAATATTAGTTTCATGCCAATTGAGTAAAGGAGATTTCTTTTCGAATTTCCCAAATGCCATTATTCCTGCCCATCTATTTTCCACATTAAATTTTTGGTTCGGAAGAAGAACATCACGTACATAGTCTTCTAAATAACCCTGTACTTGGCTTGTAATAGTCATATCAAGTGAATTTTCTTCTTTGAGAAAAACATCTCTTCCTCCCCCAAGGAGTAATTTATTTCCTATGTTTCGGAAATACATATAGCCCTGTCTTGCGTGATATGTTCCTCGGTATGGCAATTTATTATTTGTTGTCACTAACAAGACTTGTCCTCTACCTGGTTGAATATCTATTCCCGGTAATATTGATGGCGTCCAAGCATTGGTGGCGACTACTACCTTTTGAGTTTTGAACATTCCTTGTTTACTAGGAATCGTCCAGCGATCTCTTGAATATGACCACGTGTCACGTGATTCGATTTTAATTCCATTAAAAACAAATGTTCCATTATTTCTATTTAGTTCTGTCAAGGCTGCATGTGCCTTGCCGGGGTGAAGTCCTGCTTCTCCATTAATCCTTACAGAAAAAGGTAATTTTGAATATTTAGGATTGTGATCGACGCTATAGATATCTGCATTACCGGTTGCTTGTCTACCAATCTTATTTAATCTAGGCAATTCTTTTAATACATTGTTATAAATATCTATTTCTTTGTTTTCAAAGACCTCAAAGCCATCGTGATTTGTCCAATCTATAACTTCTTGAGAAATCCAATTCTTCCATAGGCTAAGTCCATCGACACGATTTCGCATTCTTAGAACTACTTCACTTTCTTCTTCTTTGGTAAGATCATCCAACACTTCTGTTGGGCTACCAAAACAGGCAAACCCAGCATTTCTTGTACTTGCTCCAGTTTTCCCTGCAGGCAATTTATCTACAATACATATTTTTAGTGGACTCTTATTGAGTTCTAATCTTTTTTTTTGCAATGCTATGGCTATAGATTGGCCAACAAGTCCCGCTCCAATAATTAGTATATCACCTTCAAAAAGGATTCTGTTTGTTTCCCAATAAGACGAGTTTGAAGAACTTTTAAACATTTTCAATTAAAGGGATTTATTAATATAACCTTTTCTATAACGATTGAAAATAGTGTCAATGAGATCATCAGCTCTTCCCTAATCTTCTGCACCATGTATTAACCTTTTTAAAGGTTTCAAAATCATGATTATTAAAAATCCAAAAACAGTACATGTGACAGCAATTCCTGTAAATACTTCAAAATCTCCAGCGTTTTCTGACAATCCACCTACCCATCCAGCAACTTTATTTCCTAAACCTGTAGCTGCAAAATATGAGCCCATCATAAATGAAGCGTATTTTACAGGGGCAAGCTTTGTTATGAACGATAATGCAACAGGTGAGGCACATAGTTCTCCAATTGTATGAAAGAGATAAGCTAAGACCAGCCAAATCATTGCAGATTTTTCAGCAACTTCGCTTCCGTTCATGACGACTTCAGAAGAGGCTTTACTCATAAAGAAAAATCCAAAAGCCATGATTATAACACCTATTGCCATCTTAAATAATGAAGAAGATTCTTTTCCTTTCTTTTTCCACTTATGCCAAAAACCACCAACAGCAGTTCCTAAAATTATAATAAAAAATGCATTGATTGATTGGAATACAGCAGCAGGAATTTCATTTCCAATGAACGGTAAAGAAAATGATATAATTCTACTTGTTTTTTGCTCTGTGTACAAACTCATTAATCCTCCAGCTTGTTCAAAAGCTCCCCAAAAAACAATAATAATCAGAAAGGATAAAAACATGACGATCATTCTGTCTTTCTCAATATTATTTAAAGGCTTATTTAATAAGTCTTTATCTGGAGAATCTTCTTTACCGAGGAAATCGCCAACGGGGCCTATAAATTTTAATCCATAAGTATAGACTATTTGACCTAATGCCATTCCTATTCCCGCAAGACCAAAACCATAATGCCAGCCATAGTTAGCGGCTGTAGCACCAACAATTAACGCTCCTAAGAAAGCTCCTAAGTTGATTCCAATATAAAACACATAAAAACCTTTATCTCTTCGGTCATCTCCTTTCTTGTATAACCCTCCAACCATTGTTGAAATATTTGGTTTTAAAAAACCAACACCTAATACTATAAATATGAGTCCAGTAAAAAATGCCCATTGAGCATCTACCGCTAATATGCTATGGCCAATACAAAGCAATACTCCACCTAACATGACCGCTTTTTTTTGTCCTATAAATTTATCAGCAATCCAACCACCAGGGATCGACGTCAAATAAACAAACATGGTATAGGTTCCATAAAAAGAAAGAGTTTCCCCATTTGACCATCCAAATCCAGATTGAGGATCTCCTAGTATAATTGGTGCAGCAAGGTATAATGTTAATATAGCGCGCATGCCGTAATATGAAAAGCGCTCCCACATTTCAACGAAAAACAACACATATAATCCTATAGGATGCCCAAATAATTCCTTTTCATGTGGTTTTTTCGCAAAATCATTCATATTTTTTTTCTTTTATTTTTTTGTTGAATTAACTCATTTTTAATAAGCTCTCCTTCAATTTCAAAAGAGACTTGAAGGTTAAGGGGCTCTGCAATTAGTATTTTAATCGTTGCTATTAACTTTTTGTTTAGAATGTGGAAGATAATCAGATTATAACTTCTCTCGGATGAAATTAGATATTTTAGAATAAAGATGAATACTTGTCATTCCACCATAAATTCCATGGTTCTTATCCGGATATAGCATAAAATCAAATTGTTTATTTTCTTGGATTAGTGCTTCTGATAGGCGCATGGAATTCTGAACGTGTACATTGTCATCTCCAGTTCCATGGATTAAGAGATAATTACCTTTAAGCTTATCTGCATGACTTAAAGGAGAGTTTTCGTCATAGTTAGACCCATTTTCTTGTGGAGTCCTCATATATCTTTCAGTGTAGATGTTATCGTAGAATCTCCAACTCGTAACTGGAGCAACGGAGATTGCTGTCTTAAAAACATCAGAACCTTTAAGGATACAATTAGCTGCCATGAATCCACCATATGACCAACCCCATATACCTATCCTACTTGAATCAATATTAATATTTTTAGCAAGCGTTCTTGCTGCAGATATTTGATCTTCAACCTCTAGCTTACCAAGCTCTAAATAGGTGCATTTTTTAAAGTCCCGGCCTTTTGCTCCTGTTCCACGGTTATCAACGGAAATTATCCAATATCCCTCTGCCGCTAACATTTGATACCAATAATCTCGTCCACCGTATTTGTTCTCAACCGTCTGACTTCCTGGCCCACCGTAAACAAACATGAGAACAGGATACTTTTTATTGAAGTCAAAATTTAAAGGTTTTATTTGCCAAGCTGGAAGCTCCTGTCCGTTATCAGTTTTTAAGGTGAAAAACTCTTTCGGACTTAAATTATAAGATTTTAGTATTTCTCGCAATTTAAAGTTGTCTTCTAGCACACGTATCTCTGTTCCTTCATTTTTACACAGACTTATGCGCACAGGTGTATTGGCGTCAGAGTGATGAAGAATATAATTTTTAAAAGTGGTACTGAATGTAGCGCCATTCCAGCCCTCACCGGGGCTTATTATTTCAGCTTTTCTACCTCGTAGTGAACTTTTGTAAATTTCTCTTTGAGAGGGGCTTATTTTTGCTGCTTGATAATAAATAAGTTCATCTTCTTCATCCACACCATAAAATTTTGTCACTTCGAAATCTCCGCGCGTTAAAGCTCGAATTTTTTTTCGCTTTATATCAAAAAGATATATATGATTATAGCCTGACCGATCAGACATCCAGATAAAATTGCCATTTTTAAGAAATGTGATAGCATGATCTGCGTCAACATAAGAATCATCTGTTTCAAGCAGTAATTTATAAGTATTTTTATTGTCAGGGTTGAAGCTAAAGAGATTGAGGCTGTCTTGGTGTCTATTTAGTGTCGAAATGATTAACTCTCCTGTTGGTGACCAATTAATTCTCGGAATATATTCGTACTTCATTTTCCTTGTTGCTTTATTTTTCAAATCAACATCTGTGTCATAAACCCAAATATCAACTTTGCTATTCTCTTCTCCAGCTTTCGGGTATTTGAATACATATGGGTGAGGATAAAGGTCAGCGCCATAAATGTCCATACTGAATTCTGAAACATTTGTTTCATCAAATCTGTAATAGGCCAAATATCTGCCATTATGTGACCAGCGTAGACCAATATGGAATCCAAATTCTTCTTCGTAAACCCAGTCAGGTGCTCCATTAATCACTTTGTTTAGCAATCCATCATTCGTGACTTGAATTAGCTTATTGTCGATAAGTGATTTTATAAAAACATTATTCTTGTATACGTAGGCAATACTCTTTCCAAGAGGATTAATTACAGGATTTTGAATTGCGTGACTTGAGACTTCAGTTGTTTTTTTGCTTTGGAGGTCAAAAATCCATGTTTTTGCACGATAAGAATGGCGATAAATCGGTTCGATTTCAGTTTCTATAATTGCTTTTTTTTCGCCTTTTGTCCATGAGTAGGACTTCAATGATAAGTCATTCCCAGGTAGGTCTTTAGCTTCGCCGTTACTTATTAGAATCCCTTTTGACTTTCCGGACTTAAACTCAAATTTTTCTATACCATTATTTGTTTGTCTCGAATAATGTAATCCATCTTCCATTGATCTTATACCGTAGATGCCTTTTGATGTAAATTCTCCTGAAGCGAATACATCATTGAATTCAATAGATTTTTTAATATTCTTATTTTGAGAATATATAAGGAATGTGGAAAGTCCAAAAAGAATAGTTAGTGCTTTTCGCATGAAGTAGTTATTTTTGATTATCCATTATTTGAAATATGATCGAAGATAAAGCAAATTGGCTTCAAGCTCTTAAAGCTGAGTTAGGCGAAGAAAAAATATCTACGGATAAAAGCCGTCTTTATAACTTCTCTCATGACGAGACTGAAGATATCAGCAAATTACCTGAAGTAGTAGTGCGCCCTACAGACACTTTAGATGTTTCTCGGGTCTTACAAATAGCTACTAAATATGGCGTCTCAGTAACTCCATCGGCCGCACGGACTGGTCTTTCCGGCGGGGCAATCCCCATTTCACGAGGCATATCACTTAGTATGGAGTCTTTTTCTAAAATAATAGAAATTGATGAGTCAAATTCTCAAGCTACTGTTGAACCGGGAGTCATAAACCAAGTATTTCATGATGCATGTAAGGCGAAAGGGCTTTTCTATCCTCCCGACCCTTCTAGCTGGGGGTCATCAACGATGGGTGGGAATGTAGCATATAATGCTGGAGGTCCTAAAGCTGTAAAATATGGAGTTACTTCAGCTTATGTTTTGAATCTAGAGGTGGTTTTACCTAGTGGAGAGATTATTTGGACAGGAGCAAATACCTTGAAAAACTCAACGGGATATAACTTAACCCAACTTTATGTAGGTTCAGAGGGCACACTTGGAGTTATAACAAAAATCGTCGTCAGGTTATTGCCATATCCCTCCAGCTCGTTTACCCTTTTAGCTCCATTTTCTTCTGCGGAGTCAGCTTGTTCTGCTGTGGAAAAAATATTTAGATCAGGGGTAATCCCATCGGGATTAGAGTTTATGGAGCGTGAGGCAATTGATCAGGCTATGAAGTATAGTGATGCAGTTAATTTACCAACAGGAAAGGAGATTGAAGCTCACCTTTTGATGGAAGTAGATGGTTATGATGAGGATTCAGTAATGAGAGAGGCAGAGAAATTAGCGTCAGTAGTTGAATCTAGTGGAGCTATTCAGGTTCTTTTTGCCGAAACGAAAAAAGAAAGGGATGCTTTATGGAAATTACGTCGGAGCGTAGGACAGGCAGTGAAGTCTGGTAGTATTTACAAAGAAGAAGACACAGTTGTTCCTAGATCTAAATTACCAGAATTGTTGCTATTTGTAAAGCAGATCGGCGAGGAGTTCGGTTTCAATTCAGTTTGTTACGGACACGCTGGAGATGGGAATTTACATGTAAATATCTTAAAAGGGGATATGCCTGATGAAAAATGGAATGGAAACTATTTAAAATTAGGAATACGTAAAATATTTGAAGCTGTTAAATCGATGGGTGGGACAATAAGCGGAGAACATGGTATTGGATTGGTTCAGAAAAGCTATATGGATATTGCTTTTAACGATGCTGCATTAAATATCCAACGAAATATTAAAGCGGTAATTGATCCTAAAGGGATAATGAACCCGGGTAAGATATTTCCCGATAGAGCCTTAAAATAGCTTTAAAGAAAACATATTTTAGTCGCCAATCGGGAAGGCAACTTCATTATTTCTAATCACTTCGTAAGGCGCATTGTAACCAAAAACTTCAGCTGGACCATTTATTTGAATCTTATTTTTATGGCACCAGGTTCTTAATTTTTTTAATGCGTCAATCTTCTTTTTTTGATCTAATATTCCACCAAAACTATAGGTTGCAAGCTTTCTTTCTGGAAGTTGTACAAAAAGGATTTCCTTTTTATTTGGTTTTGGTAAATTATCTACATTTCGATCTGAAGGCATATAAAAACGCATGCTAGGGCGTGAAGAGTCTTCTACAATAGATACTGGGGCAGTCATGCTCATGCTTTTTTTTTCGACATTTCCTCCGAAAATATAATTAGCTAAAGGCCTAAACCCTTCTCTAGACATGGATTTATAATCTGTATTCGAAACTTGCACTTCTACCCAAAGAGTTTTTTGGTACAATCTAATTTGATAATCACCATCCTGAGATAATACCTTGTACTTGGGTTTTTCTAAATTTTGCGAAGAAAAATATGTAAATCCTGTAAACGAAACAATTGCTAAAATACATATACCTATGAACCAATTCATAATTTAATAAAAAGTAATAATTATATTTAAGTGCTGATGATTAGTTTCTTCGCATGTACAACATAACATAATAAAGAAGTTGTGTTGCTGCCGCTATTGCAGCCACCAAGTATGTTCGCGCTGCCCATCTTAATGCATCTTCGGCCATAGAGTGATTGTTAGGGGTAGTTACTCCAGCTCCTTTAAGCCAGACTAATGCGCGTCTAGAAGCGTCATATTCTACAGGTAAAGTTACCACCGCGAAGCTTGCGATCACTGCTTGGACTGCAATGAGAAGTAGAAGAATATTATTATATCCTAGACCTAAAAGCCCCATTCCAAATATTGAAGCAAAGAATACCATTCTCATTATTTGGCTGGATGCATTTACCATAGGCACCATTTTCGTTCGCATTCCAAGCCAGAAATATGCCGTAGAATGTTGTACAGCATGACCACATTCGTGCGCCGCGATGGCTGCGGAAGCTACGCTACAACCTTCGTAGACCTCAGGCGATAAGTTAACTGTTCTGTTTCCTGGATTGTAGTGGTCAGTTAGTTTTCCTGGAACGGAAACAACATTTACAGAGCTTAACCCGTAATGTTTTAGCATTGCCTCCGCGACTTGAGCTCCAGACATTCCATTGTGCAGTAGCTCCTTACTGTATTTCTTAAAACGTGATTTTAGGCGATTTTGAACATAAAAGCCCAGAGCCATGAAAACAACAATTATTAGTATGAACATAGTGTAATTTGTTTGATGTGGAAAAGTACAAATTCAATGCCGTAATTTGTAACCTGCCAAAATGTAGTTTTGATGTATGACAAAAATGGTAAAACCACTTATTTTGATAACCAATGATGATGGTATTTCTTCTCCAGGAATTAGAATGCTCATTAATCAAATGAATTCTCTCGGGGATGTAGTTGTAGTTGCTCCAAATTCTCCGCAAAGTGGAATGGGACATGCGATAACGATAAATGATTCACTTCGTTGCGATATTATTTCTATAGATTCTGGATCTCAAAAGGAATATTC
Organism: Owenweeksia sp. TMED14; assembly: GCA_949529985.1. GTDB lineage: Bacteria > Bacteroidota > Bacteroidia > Flavobacteriales > Schleiferiaceae > TMED14. The sequence goes on along the minus strand of CATIRS010000029.1, from coordinate 113,636 downwards.
TTGCAGCGGAACACCTGTTGATTGTATAAAGCTCGGAGTTCATGAAATTTTGGATCGTAAACCAGATTTAATTGTTTCTGGTGTTAATCATGGGAGTAACGCTTCTGTGAATGTTATTTATAGTGGGACAATGGCTGCTGCCATTGAAGGATCAATGCAAGGTGTGCCCTCAATAGGCTTTTCATTATTGGATTATAGTTGGGAGGCTGACTTTACTGAAGCTGAAGAATATGTTTTGGAAATCGCTTCCAAGGTTTTAAAGAATGGCCTGCCAAACGGAATTTGTCTAAATGTTAATATTCCTAAAATGTCAAATAAAAAATGTAACGGCATAAAAATATGTCGTCAAACAATAGGGAAATGGATAGAGGATTTTGATAAGCGAATTGATCCAAATGGTAAATCATACTATTGGATGACAGGTGCTTTTAAGGACCAAGACGGGTCGGATCAAAGTGATATTTGGGCCTTGAATGAGAAATATGTTTCTATTGTTCCAGTTAAATTTGATTTAACAGCTCATGAGTCACTAATAGATATTACTAAAATTTTAGGTTTATGATAATTTCGAAAAGAAATTTTTTGGAATTAATTATGGGATTTGTAATCGCTGCGGGCACGCCTTTTTTTATTTGGACATACATGTCGGCTGCTTATCCCGAACTACCCTCAGTAAATAATATTGATACTGATTTATGGTCGTTTTTATTGAAAAGGGTGCTTTTGTTCTCTACTTTAATCGAGTTTTGTTTTTTACTATTAAGTTTTTTTTTACAGCGATTTGTAATGCTTAAGACGATCTTATCTGTTTCAGCTATTTATTTAATTGTCGCTTTACACTTTAGATGGGAGTGGCTATGATGAAGCAGAAAAAAATATTTTTATTAGCGGGTGAAGCCTCTGGAGATGTTTTAGGTTCTGAATTTTTAAATTATACGGTAAAGCACTGGCCAGGATGCGAATATGTTTTCTGGGGTGGAGAGAAAATGTCTGAATCCTTAGGTGGTCAAAAGCCTCAAATAGGTCTAGAACAACTTTCATTAATGGGATTTATTGAAGTTTTAAATCATCTTCCTCGAATATTGAAACAAGAGAGAGGTTTAAAACAATTTTTATCAAATTGGAATCCTGACCTCGTTGTTTGTATTGATTATCAGGCTTTTAATATGCGTCTTGCTAGATGGATTACAAATAAAGAGTTTCGAGATAACGGAACTAAGTTGATACAAATTGTAAGTCCTCAGTTCTGGGCATGGCGACCTGGAAGGATTTTAAAACTAAAAAAATATACTGATGCTGTATTTCCTTTACTTCCCTTTGAATCGGATATATTAAATAAAGCCGGCATTGTAGCACCTTATTTCGGACATCCAGCTGTTAACAGAGTTTCGCCAGTTAATCTAAACGGGAGTGGTTGGTTAGCTTTATTACCTGGAAGTCGTATCCAAGAGTTGGTAAGTCATATTCCTGTTTTTTATCAAACAGCGTTAAAGCTCGGAAGGCCTTTCAAATGGGTTAGGCCATTAAATTTTGATGAGAAAGATTATATGCTATTGCTCAAAAAGTATTCCGGCGTAGACTTTGAACTAAGACAGATAGTTGTTGGGGTGGATTCTTTAGAGGGTGCATCCATAGCACTTGTTGCCTCTGGAACTGCAACATTGGAGACTGCTCTGAGAGGAATACCTCATGTTGTTGGCTATAAAACATCATGGCTGACATACTTCATTGCAAAATCACTCATAAAAGTTGACTATATATCCTTAATTAACTTAATCTTAAATAAAGAAATAGTTAGTGAATTCATCCAAAAAAGATGCAATGCAGACCTTATATGTAATGAGCTCAAAAAAGTGTTGAATGATCACAGAATTCAATCTGATGCATTTTTGGAGCTTAGAAGTAAATTAGATTTGAAGAATAATCCAATGATATCTGTAGCCAATTATGTTGCAAATAATTTTTAGGTCATTATTTCTTTTTTTATTTTTTTTTGTGATGAATTCAGAGATCTTTTCATCTCAGAAAAGTATAGGAAGTTTAAGAATTCAATTATTTTCAGGATATCCTAGTCAAATAATAAAGAATATTGATGTTTCTGGTGATGAATTCAAATTAATAGTTTTCAAATTAGATGGAGTCGATACTATGTCTTGCTCTAGTTTGTATGTTACGCCATCTGACGCACTCAACTTTAAAGCCAATGGTAGTTGGGGAAATGCCGATTCGATAGTAGTGATATCTCAAAGTGTTATTACCGTAAATACATCAAATGGAATTTCTAGAAGAATTTCTGGATCTTTAATATTTTCATCCAATGAAGGGCAATTATTGACTATTGCGTTGCTCTCTGTAGAATCTTATCTAATTGGTGTTGTGGATTCAGAATTGGGTAGGTTGGACCACCCTGAGCTTTGGAAGGCACAAGCGATTTTAGCGAGGACTTGGATAATTGTAAATTATAATAAATTCTCAAAAGATGGATTTTCTTTTGGAGTTACCGACGATGTTAGATCTCAGGCATTTCATGGTTGGCCTGCTGATCCAGTTAGGCTTAAAAGACTCAAAGATGCGGTGACATCAACATCCAATATGTTTGTGAGTGATATTGAAGGGAATCCTATTGAGGCCTTATTTCATGCAAATTCAGGTGGTCAGACGATGCCTTGCGGTTGGTATTTTAATCCAAGGCCAGCTTTAGTTAGCGTTATTGACACGTTTAGCTTAAAGTGTCCTCAAACATATTGGGAAAAGAGAATTAAGAAAGAAAGTTGGATGAGATTTATGTCAAAAGCTTTTGATGAAAGTGTCGAGGATACTAGCTTTAAAAACTTCGCTTTTTCTTTCAAGCAGCCGGTACGAATTGAGTTTATGGAATACAAGGGGAAATTAAAACGACTAAGAGTATTTAGGCAATTTTTCTCATTACGATCGACATGGTTTAGCGTTGAATACGAAAAAGGTGATTTTATAGTTTTAAAGGGACGTGGTTACGGTCATGGAATAGGGATGTCGCAAGAAGGCGGTCTTCGAATGGCAAATTATGGAAGTAATGCGCTGGAAATTTTAAACTTTTACTATCCAAAATCAAGGGTTGTTAAATTTTAATTTTTTTAATGAAAAACAGAGCGGAAATTAAATAATATTATTATTTATTGATATAGGTTTTTCCATATTTTGCGTACTTGATTTGCTTCTAATGGATCATGAACTCGTAATATTTGTGCTCCTTTTTCGAGAGCGTAAAGATGAAGGGCACTTGTGGCCGAAAGAACATCATTTGGATTGCTGTCCAGAATTCTCCAAAGCATGCTCTTTCTAGATACGCCAACGTAGATGGGGCGATCTAATTCTTGCAGACCATTTAGGTCTGACATTAATTTATAATTCGACTCAATTGCTTTTCCAAATCCGAAACCTGGGTCGATTAAGATGTCGTGAATTCCTAAATTATTTAATTTTTCTATAGAAACACTGAGGTCTTTAAAAACATTAAGGAAAACATCTTCTGGAGCTAATGGTGATAGTCGCATATTTTGTGGGGTCGCTTCATTGGGATAGTGAGTTAATACGTATGGCACCTTATTTTGAGCTATTGTATTCCACATATCTGAATCTAAGGACCCCCCAGAAACATCATTAATAATAGATGCTCCCACGTCTATAGCTTTCTGAGCAACTCTTGATCTAAAGGTGTCAATGGATATCGGGATGTTTGGAAATAATTTAATTATAGCACGAAGCAATGGTTCAATCCTAGACCACTCATCTTCAGAAGTGATTAATGTTGCGCCAGGACGAGTGCTGCATCCGCCTATGTCTAGCCAGTCAGCTCCATCTAAAACTAGTTTTTCAACTTTAGAAATTAGCTCATTTAGGATTGTGGATCGACTTCCTTCATAAAATGAATCTGGAGTAGTATTTATTACTCCAACAATTACTGGTTGTTCCGCATGCCATATTTGGCCGGATATATTTAAAGAAAATGGACGGAATGCAGTACCTTTCAAGAGTATAAAGGTAGTCATGAAAAACACCAAGAAAGAGTATTCGGCAGTTATGGATTTGTGCCGCAGTTTGTTTCAGAAAAAAGGCCAAGATTATGGCACGGCATGGCGCATTTTGCGTTTATCATCTCTAACAGATCAGATTTTTATTAAAGCCAATCGTCTGCGATCAATACAAATTTCAGGAAAGCAAAGGGTTGTCGACCCTATGGAGGGTGAATTTATCGGAATTATTAATTATTCGATAATGGCATTAATTCAGATTGAAAAGGGGATAGTAAATGAGCCTGATATGAGTCCACATCAGGCTCTTTTTTCCTATAACAAACATGCATCAAATATTTTTGACTTAATGGAAAATAAAAATCACGATTATGGAGAGGCATGGCGAGATATGAGGGTGCCTTCGCTAACGGATTTGATTCTTCAAAAGGTTCTACGAGTCAAGCAAATTGAAGATAATAATGGTGAAACTCTTGTAAGCGAAGGGATCGAAGCTAATTATATGGACATGGCTAATTATGCAGTATTTGCACTTATTCACTTATCTAACAAATAGTATTTATGAAATCTTTTTCAATTAATTTTTCCAGAATATTCGTTGGGACTTTATTCATTTTTAGTGGAGTTATAAAAATGAATGACCCTATAGGATTTAGTTTTAAACTAGAAGAGTATTTTGGAGAAGATGTGCTAAATCTCGTATTTCTGCAACCTCTGGCATTATCTCTGGCTGTCTTTGTTGTTATATACGAGGTTATCTTAGGAGTGACACTTTTGTTAGGTATATGGAAGCGATTGACCTTAACGAGTCTAGCTGCCATGATGGCGTTTTTTACATTCCTGACTTTTTACAGTGCTTATTTTGACAAGGTTACGGATTGCGGATGTTTTGGTGACGCCATTCCGCTAAAACCATGGGAGAGCTTTGGTAAAGACGTCATTCTGAGTATACTGATTGCCGTATTAATTTTTGGAAGAGATAGTATTCAACCTATTTTGAATTTTCGTTTGAATAGACTTGTATTATCTATGAGTATATTTTTGAGCGTTTGTTTTTCATACTACGTCCTTAATCATTTGCCCATATGGGATTTTCGTGCATATAAACCAGGAACTGATGTTGCGCAAGCAATGCTTTCCGCTGAAGAATTAGGTTTAAAACCTCCATTATATGAGACTTATTATACTATGTCTGGACCAGGCGGGGAGTCTTTAGAAATCTCGGGCACAGATTATATTAATAAAAAAATGTGGGAGAAAAAAGAATTTAAAATTGATCCAAGTAAAACATCTTCAAAGAAAATTAGTGACGGCTACGAACCGCCAATTCATGATTTTACAATTAGCATTGATGGTATGGATCGAACAAAAGAGTTCATAGCTGGAAATGTAATTTGGTTGATAGCTTATGATTTTAAGAAGTCTAATTATGATGATCTAAAGAGGTTAACAAAAGAGCTAAGTGAATACTCTGAGATATCTGGAAATAAGGTTGTAGGAATGACTTCTTCTTCAGATGAACAAATATTAAAATTAGTTAATGAAACTTCTTGCTCTTTTCCATGGGCGGTTATGGATGGTACAGCCTTAAAAACAATTAATCGCTCAAACCCAGGAGTGACTTATTTAGAGGATGGGATAATTCTCAAACATTTGCATTATAATGATGTGGTTCTTAGTTCAGAAAGTGAAGAATTGGATTGGCAAGAATGAAGATTCGTTGGGGGGCACTAATGCAATCTGCGATTGTTCTTTTAGGTGTTGCAACCTTAGTTTTCTTTCTGTTTCATGCCGTCGCTGGAGATCCTGCTAGAATGATGCTAGGGCAAGTAGAAGACCCTGTCGCGTTAAAGACACTCCGAGCTGAATATGGATTAGATAAGCCTCTAGTGGTTCAATACAGAAATTATCTTGAAGGACTTTCTCCTTTAGGGTATCGTTTTGACGGGTCATGGGGCTGGCGCTGGCCCAACCTCCAATCATCATATCAAAATAAGGGTGTATCTGTTATTTTAATGCTATCTGAAACGCTTCCAAATACGGCTTTATTAGCATTCACTTCAATTTGTTTCGCCCTTGTGATAGGGATTCCAATTGGTTTATTTGCAGCGGCTAATGCTGGTAGTCGAATTGACCGATTCGTAGTTATTTTATCGACAACGGGTATGGCCCTTCCTAGTTTTTTTAGTGCAGTTTTAATTGGTTGGATATTTGGTTATGTTTTGGGACCATGGACTGGATTGCCAATGACGGGCAACCTTGTTGAGATGGATGACTTTGGAGAACGCGAGGTATACAACTGGCATCATATTATTTTACCATCATTTACTCTAGGTATTAGGCCGCTAGGTGTGATTGCTCAAATGATGAGGGCATCTGCTCTCGAAGTTCTTTCTCAAGATTATATTAGAACAGCATATGCAAAGGGTCTCACCCATGGTCAAGTCTTGAGAAAACATGTTTTTAGAAATTCATTAAATCCTCTAGTTACTACTGTATCAGGTTGGTTAGCTGGACTTTTTTCTGGGGCAGTGTTTGTAGAATCAGTTTTTGGATGGAACGGAACTGGTAAAATGATGGTGGATGCTCTTGAGTCTAGAGATTTTCCGGTAGTCATGGGTTGTGTTTTATCCCTATCTGCAGTTTTTGTAGTCATTCAATGGTTTGTCGAAATATCATATAGGTGGATTGATCCGCGAATTATAAAAGAATAATAATGGCTGCTATTTTTTTTTAATTCATCACATCTCTTAAAAAAACATCACAGAAAAGGTTTTAAAATAATAAAAAAGTAAAAATATAAATATGAAATTTTTAGTTGGAAATTGGAAAATGAATACTACGCCTGAAGAAGGAATGGCTCTTCTCGAAGAGCTCTCTCAAGGTTTAACTAAGGAAGTGGTTGGTGATGTCCGTGTGGTTGTCGCGCCACCTTCATTGCATTTAATTCCAGTAGCAGATGCTCTTTTGGAGAATTCTCAAATAGAAATTGCTGCGCAAAACTGTCATTATGAGGATTTTGGCGCTTACACCGGTGAAATATCCGCACAAATGCTTTTACATTCTGAAGTTGATGCTGTCATATTAGGCCATTCAGAACGTCGCCAATACTTTAGTGAAACTGACGATTTTGTTGCATTAAAAGTTAAAAATGCAATAAAGAACCATTTAATTCCAATTGTCTGTGTTGGTGAAAAATTGGAGCAAAGAAATACCGGGACTTTTCTTGAGGATACTTGGAGTCAACTAAGTATTGCTCTCAGTGACCTTTCTAAAGATGAACTGGAAGATGTGATCATTGCTTATGAACCCATTTGGGCTATTGGAACTGGTGAAGTTGCTTCTCCGGAGCAAGTGCAGCAGATGCACTCTTTTCTTCGACGGAAATTGAAAGAAAACATGGGTAGGGATGACATGCCAATTTTATACGGAGGGTCCTGCAAGCCCTCCAATGCAGATGAAATATTTTCTCAGAATGATGTAGATGGTGGTTTAATTGGTGGAGCATCTCTTAACGCTGAAGATTTCATGCTTCTCGTAGAGAAATTAAAAAATTCTTAATGAATTATATTCAACTTTCTATTAGTGTTTCTGACCCAAATGCTATCGATTTTGTTTTAGCTGACCTACATGACCATCCGGTAGAATCATTAGAAATAAATGACTTGGTGGTATGTGCTTATATTCCTATTAATTTGTACGAGACAATAAATCTTCATGATTTCCCTCTCACACTCAAAGTATGTTCCATATCTATAAAGTCAGAAGAAATTGAACATGAGAATTGGAATATTGAATGGGAATCCAGTTTTCCTCCTGTATTTATAGACAAAAAAGTTTTAGTCAAGGGCCCATTTCATTTTGATTTAGATCTCAATTTGTTTGACTATGTTATCGAGATGACACCAAAGATGTCTTTTGGTACAGGTCATCACCCAACCACTTATCTTATGATGATAGGTCTTCTAAAGCATGATTTAAGTGGGAAACGAATTTTAGATATGGGCTGTGGTACTGCTATACTTGCAGTTTTAGCAATTAAAGCGGGTGCAGATTATGCTATTGGTGTTGATATAGATCCATATTCATCATTAAACGCAATCGAAATATTAGAGGTTAATAATGTTTCGGAACAAGCGATAATTCATACTGGAGGTGCAGAGTTAATATCTCCAAGAGGAATTGCGCATGGTCCGTATGATTTTATTTTCGCCAATATTAATAGGAATATCTTATTGACAGATATGGAATCTTATTCAAAGGCATCCAATAACGGAGGGATATTGGAACTTAGTGGTTTCTACAATAAGGATGTAAACCCTATTTTAAAACGTGCAAAAGATTGTGGATATATTTTAGCTGGTAAGGCTTCAAAAGAGGGTTGGATTCACCTTACTTTGACTTATCAACCAGAAAACACATAATTATTTAGAATTTAAATTTTTTAGGCCGCTAAAATGCTGTCTGATATTACTTACGCTGTTCGCGTTTTGTTCGAATGCTAATGCTCAGTCATTTCGCTCCTTTGAAGTTGAAGACGATGAGTTTAATAAAATATTTGACAAGCATCTATTAAGTATTATTGGAAAAAAGACGTGGGAAAAAAAGTCTAGTAGTTTTTGGCAGCTTTACAACGATGAAAAATGGGAAGAAGAGGCATCCCAGAAAGAGATTTTTAAGAAGTTAGCGAATCAAATGCTTGTTCGACGAGTTGTCGATCCAAATTCATGGATAGAATTGGTTGGTTTATTTGATGAATGGTCGATGCTGTCATCTAATTATCCCGAAAAAATATCAGATCGATTCTGGAAAGAGATTAATCGTGAATTTAATAGAGCCTCTAGGAGTGACATGGAGAGTTTTCTTCATACATTTTTTGCTTTGAATAAAAGTGATTTGTCAATTTCAGTCCGTTTATATGATGACGGACAATTATCGTGGTGGCTGTTAGATGGAATAGTGAATATTGCAGATTATGATTCTGAACAAGTCAATGACAGCACTTTATATTCAATTAAAGAAGGCAGGCTCGTTGGAAGGTTTAAAAACGATTCGATAGAGGTTCTTAATGTATCAGGGATTTATAATCCTTTTAACAAAGAATTTGATGCCGATATAGGTAGAGTTGAATGGCTAAGGGCCGGTTTTGGTCCAGGAGAGCTTTATGCGGACCTTGGTTCTTGGAAAATTAATTTGAGTGAGCCTGGTTTTTCTGTTGATACGGTTACCTTGGTCAGCGAATATTATTTAAGAGAGCCTATTTTAGGTTTTTTTGAAGATCGAATGACGGCAAGGAACATGGCTAATAATGCTATTTTTCCGAAGTTCGAAGCATTTGGAAATCAATTGGAAATATCAAATTTTTTTGAGCGTGTAGATTACAAAGGGGGATTTTCTATCATTGGTCAACGATTTTTTGCGTCGGGAACAAAAGATGTTAAAGCTCATTTTCGTTTTTGGTATGACAGTTCCGCTGTTTTAGATTTAAGGGCAGAGCGGTTTGTAATTAGATCTGATGAGCTTATATCTAAGGATGCTGAAGTGTCTTTTAAGTTACAGGGAGATTCTTTGTATCACCTCAAGAGTAATATCACGTACAATCCAATTGATGAAATGCTTCGAGTCGACAGACCTAGCAAGGGTTTAGCTTTAACTCCGTTTAAAGACAGCTACCATAATCTAGTTATGGATATAGATCAGATTCGATGGAAGACATCTGAACCAATGTTTACACTAGGTGGCATTAATATGGGGGATGGTTCTCCCGTTACTATTGAATCAGATCAGTATTTCCGCAGTTCGAGGTATTCTGAATTACAGGGACTCGACCTAGAGAATCCTTTAGTGAAGATTGATGAAGTAGGGAAGACCTATGGCTATAAATCCATAGGTCTGTATCAAATGGCTGTAGGGCTAGGAATGCCTTTAGAGTCCTGTGAACGATTTTTAATGGAGTTGGCAATTGATGGTTTTGTGCGCTACGGATTAGAAAAAAGAGAGGTGGAGGTTTTACCAAAAACGACAGAGTACATATTAAATAACTCTAATGGACGGGACTATGATGTGATTCGATTTCTCAGTAGTGTAGGGAAAGGCATGAATGCTATGGTTAGTCTTCTTGATTTTGACATGGAAGTATGGGGTGTAAGAACAATTGCTTTATCTGACTCTCAAAAAGTCGCACTTTATCCTGAATCACAAAAAGTTCTAATTCATAAAAATTTAAATTTTGATTTTGATGGTAGAATAGAAGCAGGACGATTTACGTTTTACAGTCGACAGAATAAATTTGATTATAAACTTTTTAGATTCAATATGCCAGTTATTGATTCAATGAAATTCTCTGTTCCCAGTTTTAAACTAATGCCAGATGGAAGTCGGCCCTTGGTCAGAGTAAGAAATACTATTGAGAATATTTCTGGTGAATTGCTTATTGATAATCCATCCAATAAATCAAGTTACCAGCGGTATCCGCAATATCCAATATTCAAATCAGAGAAATCAGCTAAAATATTTTACGATGAGGCTTTTGACGGAGTTTATCAGAGAGATAAGTTCTTCGTGAAAATAGACCCTTTTGAGATAGATTCGCTAGATAATACGTCAACCGAAGGTCTTGTGTTTAAGGGTGAATTTACAAGTTCAGGTATTTTTAAAACTAGACGCCAGGATATACGAGTTCAAGATGACTACTCGTTCGGATTTACTCAAAAGACAGGAGAAAATGGTTGGCTTTTATATAATGAAAAGGGTGTTTCTAAAGGATCAGTAAGACTGTCTATTTCTGGGTTAAAAGTAGATGGAAGCATTGCCTTTGAAAAGGCGATAGGTTACAGCTCTAAATTTGAACTATTTCCTGATACAGTTCGAGGAAATGGAGACTTCTTTTTGAGTTCATATGAAGCCCCTCCCCGTGGTGCTGGTCATCCTGGAATCAAAGGCATTTTAGCATCCATGATATGGAACCCAAATATAAATACATGGAGGTCAACAAATTTAGATAAGCCATTTGATGCATATAAAGACAGACTAATGACTGCTGACGGTATACTCACATACACCCCCGGTTTTCTTGAAATAGATGGGACTCTAGCGTTTAATGATGCTGAACTGGATGGTTCTGTTATTCGATTATTTTCAAAGTGGGTCCAAAGTGGTAGTGCAAATTTCCGCGTACGTGAATCATTAGATTTCGAATGGAGTTTTAAAATGAATAATGCGATATCAGAAGTTGACTTTGTCGCAAACAAAGGAACTTTTCAGTTGCAAAATGGAGACGAAACATTAGTGTTTCCAAGGAATGAGTATAGAGCAAATATGGATCATGCGGAATGGGATATATTTAAAAAATTTGTTTCAATAAGTAAAGAGACAAATATCGAAGCTCGATTGACTTCAACTCATTTGGATCAAGGTGGGCTCAGTTTTCTTTCTAAAAGTGCTAAGTTTTATTTAGCTCCCAGTTTACTTGAGTGTTTTGGTGTTCCTGCTCTAGATGTAGCAGATTCAAGAATATATCCAGATAGTGGTCGAGTCACTATAGAAGAAAAGGCCTTGATGCGTCCATTGATCAACGCATCTATGACAGCAAGTAGAGTAGGTAAATACCATATTATAAAGAACGCCGAATTGAAGGTTCGAGGTCGAAATAATTTATATGGTAATGGCATCTATCAGTACCGAGATGAAGATGACGTTGTTTGGCCAATCCCAATGGGGAGGATTGATGTTGACACCCTAAATCATATCGTCGCTCAAGGCGAAATCCTGCCTGAATCCGAATTTTATTTAAGTTCAAGATTTAAATTTTATGGTATTGTTAATATGGAATCTGTTGAACCTATGCTATCAGTTAAGGGAAGTATTCATATTTCAGCAGAATGTCCATTTTTAAAAACTGATTGGATATTAACAGCGACTAAAATTGATCCTTTGGATATTGTAATTGATTTACCTGACCCTGATACGGCAAGACCTGCGCGTAGAGTTTATAGTGGAATCTATCTTCGTTCAGACTCTGCTAGTCCATATACTGCCTTTATTATGCGAAACAACTCATCTTCTTCTGTGGAATTGTTTAGTTCCAGAGGCATTCTTTTTTATGATCTAGAGAATGAATCGTTTGTAGTAACGACTCGAAGAAGGCTTCTTGACCCTGAAGCTCCTGACAATTACCTCGAATTGAACCCTAAGTCTTGCGAGGTAAAAGGTATGGGGCAGCTATCATTAATATCAAAGATGGGAAGAGTAAATGCTAAAACTTATGGCCATATAAAGTATCGGCTTTTCACGAATAGACTAAGTGCAACGGCTTCTCTTAATCTAGATTTTTTATTCTCCGATAATGTCTTAAAATCAATACCGTTAGAAATAAGTTCTGGCCTAGGGGGGGTAACAACGAACTGGGCAAATGATTATGTCAATGAGGCTTTAAATAGAATAATGACTCAAAAAGACAAGAATGAATACTACGCCGCTTCAACCGAATATAAGATGCCTAAGGAGTTAAGGCAGACTTTTGTTTTTGATGAAATAGATTTTGATTATGATAAGAATTCGCGGGCTTTTCGATCAAAAAACGGTCTAGGTCTAGGATCTGTTTCAGGTGAGCCGGTTCATCAGTTTATAGATGGTGTTCTAGAGCTGAGAAAGCGAAGAGGAGGAGATCAGTTTTCACTTTATTTAAATACAGATGCCGAGCATTTTTTCTATTACAAACGAAATGTTTTACGATATTATTCTACAGATCGCGTTTTGATTGATGAGGTTTTGGGTATAGATGTTAAAAAAAGGAGCTTACCAGGAAAAGATGGTAAACCGTTTTACACTTTCACTACTACGAGCGAGGGGAACATGATACGCTTTCTTGATGGTCTAGACGAAGTAGATGATAATCAAGAGAATTAATTTTCTAGTGTTTCCAATTATTGTAGTTGAGAGATTCAGTTTATATTCGCCATTCTAAAATAAGAGAGGAACAAAGCGTTATTTTTTTAATTATAAATCATTTCAAATGAAAAAAGTATTTATTTTTCTTTCTATAATAGCATTTGTAGGCTGTACTGCTCCTAATGCTCAAGTTTCACGTATTGGTACTGCCGGTGATGGTGGAAGTGTTGGTATTGGATCTCAGGCAAGTGTGGATATCATTGTTGCTCTTGATGAAGCTTGGAAAAAATATGATTTTAAAGCAATGAGATCAATGTTCGCGGATTCTGCGATTTTTTATACTGATAATGGTTCGATAAAAAATATTCAAGAGTTTTTAGATGATATTGCGAAAGATGCTTCTAGTGATACCGTCTCTACTTGGGATATGACTTATGTATTCTCTGTCAATTCTGATAATGACACCGCAGGTGGTGAATGGGTAAATGCAGGGTTTAAAGTAGAGGGGAGTGTCAATGATTCAACTATTGTTAAAAACAACTATATCGAATGGTATTATGTTATTGACGGAAAAGTGGCAGAGTATAGTTCTTCAAAACGTAAAATAAAATTATAGAGAGATACATGTTTTGAATTTATCCCTTTAGAAGTTGATTTAATTTTAGGTATATATCTTTACCGCCAGATGAAAAAAGGCCCCGTAGCTCAACTGAATAGAGCACCTCACTACGGATGAGGAGGTTAAAGGTTTGAATCCTTTCGGGGTCACTGTAGCGGAGAATCGGTTAGAATTAACTGGTTCTCCGCTTTTCATTTTCGCTAAATCTCTTGATATTAAATGATTTGGTGAAAATAGAATTTACTCTTTTGATTTAGACTTTTCTTTTGACATAAGTAAGACTTCTTATTTAAAATATTTTTTACTTCTAAATGAAGTGTCTAATTTTATAAAATGAATCAGATTGAGCGAGATAACATAATAAAATTCATTAAAGATGTCTTAATTAATATGCCTCCTGAATGGGTCAGTCAAACAACTCACCGACTGGATGTTTATGACGAGAAATTAGCTAAAATTGATTTTTTAAATAAGTTTCAAAAACTATTTAATAATAATAATTCTGAGGTCTCAGCTCTAAGTGGATTGCCGACTGCTTTCGACTATATCCGATTAGGTCATCCTTTATCATGTATTTTGGAATGGGCTATTGCTTTTTCCCATAATCTTAAGTCAAATAATGCCATTAGCTTTTCGTCAACGACAATTCCTGTTTTGGCGATTTTAAGAAAAAATTTGTTGGATAAAAAAGACACTCAAATCATCTATGATGGTGAATTTCCAGATTTTTTTGACGTTAAAACATTAAAGAATGTCTATGGTTATAAATTTGAATTGAGAAGCGCAGATGAAGTTCAGGAGATTTTAAAATTTAATGGGAGCAATATTTTCATTTCGCGTCATAATAAAATTCACAATTTTGATCGCAATGAAAATATCGACTTTTTAGTCAATGTCCATTCCCACTTGGGTGCTGTTTTATTGGTGAACAATGAACAACATGAAAATTACATCACAGAAATACAGCATGTTAGAAGGAGAGAGACAATTGCTATGACACCAGCAAATTCTCTTTCTGCTTTAAATAGTTTTATTGATGATGTTCATTATGTCAATGAAGAAAAAAATGATACAGATTCGAATGAAAGACTTGTTTTGGAGTCGATTAAAGAGATTACTGGCACGGAAAATAAGGGTTTAGTCGGTTCTAGTGGGTTATCTATTCAATATGCAATCTTGATGGGGTTAATTGATGATGGGCTAGAAAAACATCGAGGAAAAGATATTAAAATAATTGTTCCGCCAAATTGCTATGGTGGAACAAATGACCAAGCAAGACGCGTTGCTGCTTGTGTTGCTAACGCTGAAGTTCTAGACTTACCCGTCGATAGTGGTGATGACATGGTTAATAGCATAGATGTTATTTTAGACAAAATTGCTGCCGAAGATGCCATTCCATATATTATTGCTGAAATACCAACAAACCCAAGAGTTGAAGTTCCTGATCTGGCAAGACTAAAAGATGTTTTAAGTAAAGTGCGTAAAACTGAAAATGGATTAATTGCGATTGATCCTGTTTTCATTTTAGATCAAACATTTTGTCCTAATGTTCACTTTTTAGGTGAAAATGAAATACTATCAACAATTAGAGCAATTTCATTTGCTAGTGGGTCAAAATTCCCAAGCGGTGGTCTTTGTAATGCAGGTTATTGCGTATTCAATAAAAAGTCTGCTTCACTAACTAAGAAGATTGAGATTCATCTAAGGCTTTGTGATAATGAGGCTACAAGTCTTCAAATGGAAATATTGGCAAAACAATTACCTACTATGAATCAGAGAATTAATGATGCATATAAAAATACACGTGAATTTGTAAACTTTATTCAAAATAATTTACCAGAAGCCAAAATAAACTTTGTTTCTGAAGAATTCGCGAAACTCGGATTTACGCCATCTGTATTTTCATTAGATCTTCCTACTAAGGGCAATACTGATGAAGAAAAAGAATCATACAAAAGAGTATTGAATTATAAATTAATCAACTTGATGATTAAAGAGGTCCCGAATGAAAGTAAGTTCTGTGTGAGCTACGGTCAGTTGAAAGGATGTTATTGGACAATACCGGCAACATCAACTCAGGGAACCACTAAAGAGGGTGATAAGGATTATATCGTCCGAGTGTCTCTTTCGCCTGAGATGAATTTGCAATTGCACAAAAGTGTTTTTTTAAATTTTGTTAAAGACATTTAGCTCCATATCTTCAAAAGAATGCAAAATATTTTTAGTTGGCTATTAAAATGGTTAATTGTGTTTTCAGGATCATCAAACGAACGTGATGTATATGGTTCTCAAGATTTTTTAACGCAAATGAATCTTTTATATTTTGTGGTTCCATTCTCTATTTTTTGGAAAAGCTCCGTTCCTTCGAGTCCTGCAAATTCATAAAAGTAATTTCTTAAAAATTTAGGTATTTTTTTATCAATTTCACTTTTTTTCAGAGAATTCTCCTCTTTAAGAGCTTTTAAAACATTATTAGAGATATCCTCTTCTTTTATATCAAATGGTAAATTGCTTAAGATTTGATTGAATGCTGGCCATAAATGATTTTTTCTAAAGTCAACAAGAAGTAGTATTCCTCCCGGTTTAAGTACTCTATATACTTCTTTTAAAAAAAATGATTGGTTGCCATATGAATGACATGATTCAACATTTATTATTATGTCAAACGAATTTGAATCATAAGGTAGATTCATTGCATTTCCCTCGATATAGTCAAGGTTAGGTGAGCTAAACATAGTTTTCGCTAGCTTGATAGCTGAGGAAGAAAAATCCAAACCGATTATAGACTTAGGTTGGAAGTTATTTGCTATATAATATGCTCCACCGCCTCTTCCACAGCCAACTTCTAGTATCTCTAAATTCTTGAGTGGCGAGCAGCAGGCTAGGTAATGATACATCTGCATTGGGTATTGCTGTAGTTCATGCTTTGCAGGTTTCTGCATATTAGATACCTCATTTTTAGATGGTGAGTAACCATAATTCATAAAGTGCCAGTCGCTTTTCCCAACTATTTTTGGCAAGGCCTCATATAAAACTTTGAAAAATAATTTCCGAGTCCAAGAGAACTTGAAGAAAGTCCAGAGTGTTTTGTATGCCATTTTTAAAAGTTATTTCCTTTTTTAATTTGGATTTCAGATTAAATTATAAGTAAATATAACATTAAGTAATATTAGTACATTTTAAAGTGCTTTTTCCTAAAATGCTTAAGAGCTATACCTTCGACTACCTTTGTATACTAAAAAAAAATTTTAGTATAAAAAAATTAGATGAAATTCACTGAATTTGGATTAAACGATACGCTTTTAGATGCAGTCTATTATGCAAATTATGATGAATCAACTGAGATTCAATCAAAGGCTATACCCCTTATTCTAAAAGGACATGACCTTATCGGCTGTGCCCAAACAGGCACTGGGAAAACTGCGGCATTCGTTCTGCCTATGCTGAATCAACTTTCTGAAAGTGAATCAAAAGGTGTCAAAGCTTTGATTCTTTGCCCAACAAGAGAATTAGCAATACAAATTGATCGTCAGGTTCAAGGTTTAGCGTATTTCACCCACTCAGTTTGCCGAGCAGTTTATGGCGGTGGAGATGGCGTTGCTTGGGATCAAGAGCGGGAGGCTCTTGAGGGGGCTGCTGATGTAATCATTGCTACGCCAGGACGTCTAATCTCTCATATCGAGCGAGGATATGTTATGTTTGAGACTGTTAAATATTTAATATTAGACGAAGCAGATCGAATGTTAGATATTGGATTTTTTGATGACATTATTAAAATAATTAAGACTTTACCAATTAAACGTCAGAGCTTGATGTTCAGTGCGACAATGGCCCCTAAAATCAGGAAGTTAGCAAATGAGATTCTAAAAGACCCAGTAGAGGTCTCTGTTGCTGTGTCAAAGCCTGCTGACGGTGTTATTCAAGAGGTATTCATGGCGCATGAGGAGCAGAAAATTAAACTTGTTAGACATCTTCTTTCTGATAAAGATGAGTTCAATTCGATAATCATATTCTGTTCTACAAAGAAAAAAGTTTCACAGCTTACACGAAAGTTGCATCAAAATAAACTTAGTGTTATGGCTATATCATCAGATTTTGAACAAAAAGAGCGGGAGCAAACAATAAGTGACTTTCGAAGCGGTAGAACAAGGATTTTAGTCGCCACTGATGTTATGAGTAGGGGGATTGATATTAAGGGAATTGATTTAGTTATAAATTTTGATGTGCCTACTGATGCTGAGGACTATGTTCATAGGATAGGGCGGACTGCCCGGGCCAATACCAAGGGGATGGCGATAACTCTCATATCAGAAGATGACATGTACAGGTTTGTAAAAATTGAGACGTTGATCGAACGAAAACTCGAGAAAAAAAGTCCACCAACTTCCATGGGTGAGGGGCCAGTTTGGTCCGAGACAAAACAAGCCAAAACATTTAAAAGACGTAGTAGTTTTCAGAAACCAAGAAGGTGAAGTATTCAAAGAGGTATCTAAATTAGTATGATTGCACTCCGACTAATTGAATTGAAAACTATAATTCAATCGAATTAATGATATTCCAATTTTCTCTCTCAGATCATCTTTTTGTAAAAGAGATTTACAGGATCAATTGCTGCGCATATTTTGACATTCTAATAAGCTAGAATTAGCCGAAATCCTAAGGCATTGGTCCAATCGTTATTTGCCGAATACTCATTACTCTGGTAGTAATCCCACATTTATTTTTGCGGAGTTCTTATAAATATTTCCTTGTAAAACTGACCTAACAAAGGCGACCTATACCAAGATAAATTTTTTTGAGTAAACAAACATTGAATGCTTAAAAAGCAAACGAACAAGATATGCTTTTCAAAGCTTCATTTAATTATCTTTGAGCCTATGGTGTTGATGCATTCAATATAAAGAAAACCCAAAAGAGGCGAAGAAAATGAGAAATACTGTAATTCTATTAACTTTTATTTTGTCCAATGTTCTAGTTGGTCAAAACATTTTACTTGAAGAAAAAGTTCTTATTGGAGGGCTCAACTCAAGAGTAATGATTGATGACATTAATAAGACTATTGCTACTGTAGATTCTTTGCAAAATGGATATCAAATAACTCATTTTGATATTAGGACAGGAGCTAAAAGAGTTGTTTTGATTGATTCTGCACTAATTCTAGATTCACATATATATGGCCTTTATGGAGATTCAATAATATTTAATTCTGACGTAAGTTTTGGCTATAATATTCATGAAGATGGAATTTCTAAAATGAATATTTTCACCTCTGAGAAGAAAACTATTCAAGCGAAGCATCTTAAGTCTAAAGTTGTTCAAGGATACTATTTAGAAAGAGCAGCAAAACCGCCTTTTTTGAAAGTTTCCGTCAATAATTTATACACGAACGAAGAAGTTGAGAGCGTATTAATTCCCGACACCTTGGGTTGTGAGTTCATTGCTCATTCAGACAGTACATGGATAATAGGTTTGAAGCGTGGTTCAAAATCTGGCGCTTACTTCTTCAAAGACAACAGGTGGAGCCCTTTTACATTTCCCATTAATGATAGTTTAGGCGATCATATTTTAGAAGTTGCCATTTTAAATGATGATTCATTAGTCGTTGTAAGAGAGGATGATACCAGCAGATATGTAAGCATGTTTACGATCAATGAAAATCTTCTAGAGTCTGAATCTGATTCCATTGATCAAATACGCATTGGAACATTTGACTTTTTTATGAGAAAGCAAATAGATACAAATGCAGTAGTTAAAATTAACTACTCCAGTCCTGAGAAGGGCTTGAGTCAAGTTGTCCCAGTTAAAGAAGATGTCTCATACGAAGTCGAAAAACAAAAAGGAGCATTTTCATTGGTCTTTCAAAAATTTCGTAATGCAGAAGATGCATACAGTTTACTGAACTCACTATTAAGATTTTTCCCAAAGGCATTTACTTCTACAAAAGGAGATGAAATCACTGTTCACGGTCCAAGAAGAACCTCTTTAAGGGATATCCATGCAGATTCAATTATTGCAGTTAGAAATGAAATACCAGTATTTTCAATAGATAGTGCTGATTATTCAAACTGGTCTAGTTCGGAGGTAATGGTGACTTTTAGCTGTATTGATTCTAAAACAATAAAAGGACTTCCTGTAACAATATTTTTTTATAATCGGTCCACTGGGAAGTTGATATTACAGGATACCATTGTGAATGGTAGAGTTAGGTTTATGTATCCGATCGATAGCGATCTGGGAGTAACCCTTGATTCTGAAGGGCATTACCCAAAAAGTATTCGCTTGAATCCTTCTGAGTCGTTTGCTGGAAGGTCAATCTATCGGCAGATCATTTTTCAGGGTATTGAAAAGAATGTTGCAGCGCCTAAGTTAAACTTTCAAAATATTCTATTTGATTTTGATTCAGATGAACTTGCTGGTGTTAGTTTAATTGAGCTCAATAGTATAAAAAAGGTTTTTGATCAGTTAGGAGAAGGACTTTCTATGAGTATTGAGGGTCATGCTGACAGCGTTGGTGGGGATGATTATAATTATAAATTGGCTAAGGGAAGAGCCAAGAGTGTTATGAGCTTTCTATCTGATCAGATTGGAGGAATAACTTTTAAAATTGAATCTAAGGGTGAAAAAGATCCATTGATGTCTAATGAAACTGAATTTGGGCGGTCAGTGAATAGAAGAGTAGTTTTTGTTCAAGACTCGTCAACCTTAAATACCACAGATCAAGAGCAAGAGGTAATTAGACGAGACACAGTAGACCTAACTTTAATATATAAGCCTGTCAATGAGGATTTAGATAATATCTACTCAGCTAGCCTTAAACAAAGAGGTTCTAACATGTTTTGGATCTATTCGTCCAGAGCAATTAGGAGAGATCCATATTTCACATCTTAGCTGTTCCAAATAGCTCATATTAAATATATTATAATAAAAAAGCCTTGCACTATTAATGCAAGGCTTTTTTATTAAAAAGTTTTTTTATCTAAAGAGCTTCTGCTTTTTTTGTTGATTTTTCAGCAAAATCAGGATGCATTTTAGCGGCTGTTAAATACATTTTTCTTGCACCTTCGATATCACCCTTTTTCACAAGTAGATCTCCCATAGAGTCAAATGCATTAGGTTCGTCATGCACAGTCATATATACTTTTAAGTGTTGTTCAGCTTGATCTAAATCACCTTCTTCATCACGATCCATTAAAACATAGGCCATCATATTGTTCAGTACGCTAGAGCTAGGCTGTCTTTTGAGTCCTCGTTCTAAAACCGCAATTTTCTCATTAGTATCTTCTAATCCCCATGTGTACCAAAATCTTATATGTGGATCATCACCTGCAAAGCTCAATGCTTTAGCAAGAGTAACAGTACGTTCGGATCGGGTCAATTCCGGGCTATAAGCTGAGATAAGAGTTTGCTCAGCTTGAGATGCTCCATCAAGTTTTGAATTTGCTACTTCAAGAGAGCGTTCCAAGTTTTCTCTATCTCCATCAAGTATGTAATAATGTAGCTGTCCTAGGTGGGCAGATGCCCAGTTAGGATATAAATCAACTAAAGAGTCAGACATTCTTAATCCATCAGAATTCCTGAAATTCAACATAGCAGATCTCATATCTCCATAAGCACTTCTTGCTGATGCTGAATCTACGGAAGGCCAAACAAAATCCATCGCTCTAACTCTTTCTGGAGCCCACATAAAGCGCTTCCAAACTAGCTTTTTATTTTCCTTTATGACAAGACCCATCCATCGAGACTTAGCAGAGCGTATTCCAGCGATATAATCACTAGCGCTGCCCATTACAGTTGCGCAGTTGCCTTCAATATTAATATCATAGACTTCACTAGTAACAGAATCTTCATAGAACCATTTTCCTTTGACGGCATCATGGTCATAGTCGTTTGCCTGTCCCCACATGGCATTCATAACTCTTAAGTCATCACTTAGGTCTTCTAGAAAAGGTTCTACAGCAGCATCTAGCCCCACTTTTTCAGCAAAGTGACTTGTTATGAATTCAGTTATTTCTTCTTCAGATAGACTATTCTGCTTGCTAGGGAGATTGCATGAAATGATCGACCCGATCATTATTGCAATTATAAATATTTGATATTTTTTCATGGTTGATTTTAAGATGAATAATTAGTAATAAAAATATTACATTATTTACTAAAATAAATTAAAACTTACAAAAGTTGCATTATGTTATAAAAATACTTTTGTCTTTTGCATTTATTCATAAAAAAACGCCTGAGTAATTTACTCAGGCGTTTTTTTATGAGGTAAAATATACTTTATCGACCAACAATGACAGTAAAGGATGAGTTGTTGCCATCACCTAAACTAAGGTTGAATACATAAGAACCAGAAGCTAAAGTTGAAACATCTACTTTAAGCATTTTAGCATACTTATCAATATTGGATTCTGATAGAACTAAATTTCCGACCAAGTTATAAACCTTCAGATCACCGGTTCCATGTATTCCTGGTAGAGGGATATTAATGACGTGAGAAGCTGGAATAGGGAACGGCTCAATATTTAATTCACCCTCGTCAATTCCCACTGTATTCTGTTCTACAATTAGCTGAATTGTTGGAATCGCACCACTTGAAAATCCATTGACATAATAATCACTGTCAACTCTAAGAACCTCTTTTGGTTGAGCTCCCGGTGTGACATCATTCAGCTGATAGGCAGGATTTCTGGAGTGATTCAGATACATATTGGCATCCGAGGTGTTAAGACATACTAAATAACGCTGAAAATCAACTAAAGGAAGTGGAGTAGCAAAATAATGTGTTATCCATTCATCTTGTAATTCAGCTGGATACGTATATGTTTCATAAAGTACACCTGTTGTGCTTGTTACGGCACAATTCGGATCAGAAAGACCAGAGAAGTAATCATCCCATGTGTCTACGGTAATATCAATTGTTTTTCCGGTGATTGAATCAGAAGAAAAATTTGCAAAACGTATCCCTTTAAGTGTCAGTCTTGAAGCATTTTGATGCTGGAAGTTGATGCACTGAGCCCAGCTAGAGGTGAAATTGCTGGATTTCAATGAATTATAATCAACACCTAGCAAGGTGCTGTCTGCAACTCTTGCATATGTGAAAATCGAATCATTAATATAAACTGCAGTGGTAATCTCATTGTCCAAAGCAAAATCATCTGTTAGTCCGGTAAGGCTATAGGTCAATTTGTACTCTCCATTTGGGTACGCTGATTGAGCGAAAGGAGGAAAAGATATATAGCTAGAATCTAATGAATTTAAACCAAATGGAGTTGTTGATTGAGAATAAATAGAGGTTCCGTTGTATAATATTTCTGCATTTGCCACTACTGCCGTCTGATTATTTGATCCGTCGTTTCTCGCCCAGAAGCCTAAATTCATTGCATAATCTAGAGAGTCTTGTGCTATCAAAGCAGGGGTAGCCATAGATTCAGGGTAAAGTACTTCAGAAGGACTCATGCTTACATCATTAGCAAAAGCACCAACCTTATTGCCAATAAATGCAGTGACGGTCTGACCAGAGTCAACTGCGGAGCGTAGAATTTCTCCATCACCTCTGCTGACAAAGCAAACAGGAATCGTTACATCCATGCCGTAATCGCCACCTGCCATATTAATGAGTCCGCCTGACGCATCATCGTCTGGATATCCATTATAAATTATTACTGCTACGGCTCCTTGCTGCTGAGCCCAAAAGGCTTTCATCCCGAATTGGCACGAGCCACGAGAGATTAAAACAATTTTTCCGTCATAATCACTTCCGCTGTTGAAAACACCGGCAGAGTCGCACCCTTCGTATCCAGAATAAAAAGGAGTTCCATAAGAATTGTTCACGCCAGAGGTAGTGTCGTCCATGACAGCTAAGGTGTCGAGAACAGCATCAGTCGGGTCAGTAAGGTCTGCCAAACCCCAACCTGATCCGTCGCCGTTATTTGAGTGTGTATATGGACCTCCGATTGAAGTTGGCTCCATTACATTCAATACGACTTGAGCATAACTTGCAAGACCTGTACTGAGTGCTAGTAATAGTAAGATTTTTTTCATCTGATAAAAAGTTTAAGGTGAATATTTGAATTTCTAATTTACCATTACTTGGGGAAATATTGAATTTTTTTTTAGAAAACCAAGGATTTTACGTTATTTTATGGCACATAAAGTGCTTTTAGATAGATTATTGTATTTTTAAATATACTAAAACTGATTTTTTGATGCTGGTTCGGGTTCTCTTAGTTTTATTTGGTCTTTTTTTTTCATTTGATACTTTTTCTCAAAATATTCCAGTAGATTTTGAGCAGGGGGGCTTCGGAGCCTCATGGAATTGGAAAGTTTTTGAAAATGGTCAAAACTCTCCTCTTGAAATAGTTCCTAACCCCGATACCACAGGTATAAATAAAAGCCTAACGGTTGCCAAATTTAATGCTCTTTCAATCGGAGCGCCTTGGGCTGGGTGCGAAACTTTCCATGGCTTAGATATTGGTAGTTTCATGATTGATCAAACCAATATGGTAATAAGAGTTATGGTGTATAAATCAGTAATTAGTGATGTAGGAATTAAGCTTGTTCGCTCGGACAATTGGTCTCTTGGAGAGATTAAAGTTTCAAATACTAAAGTGAATGAGTGGGAGCAATTAACATTTGACTTTAGTTCACATTTTGGATTACCATATGATCAACTTGTTTTTTTTCCTGATTTTACAAGCAGGCAATTGGATAATGTGATTTACTTTGACAATGTTTTTGATGTCGAATACCTAGCCCTTTCAGATTGTCCCGCTACTCCACTAGATTTTGAAATGAGTCTACCTAATGTGTTTAGTCCCAATAATGACGGTTTAAATGATTTCTACTTTCCTTTAGTCAATAATGTCGATTGGATAGAGTGGGAGGTGTTTTCCAGGAATGGACAGAAGTTGTTTCAATCTACATCTTTAACAGAAAAGTGGGACGGTACTCAATTTGGTAAAAAACTACCTGAAGGGGTATATTTTATTTTTGCGAAATGCGGAAGCGACCAAACAGGTAATCTGGAACAGAAACAATCGTCTATTCACCTGACGAGGTAGGGCTATTTTTCTCTGACGAAAGTCCATTTTTCTTGACTTGACATTATTTCATTGAAATGGTAACCATTTATGCCAATTTTTTTTATTTTTTCAATATTGCTATTTCTCATCTCGCAAATGTATCTGGCAGTTAATCCTCTTGCTTGCTTGCTGAATATTGATAATGATTTAAGAGTATTGTCTTTCTTTTCAAGAAATTCTATATCTATCCAGCGTTGAGGTATCAAATTTTTATCTATCGCTTTGGTGTATTCTTTGGACGCTAGGTTAATAATCGTATCTACTTCTTTTTGGTTTGCTAATTGATCAGTTAATCTTTTTTTCCAGAAACTTGTCAATCCCGTTCCTTTGATATTCTGAGCCATATCAAGGCGATAAGGTTGTATTGCGTCTAAAGGTTTCAATAAACCGTATAGGCCTGAAAGAATTCGTATTGATTTATGAGCATTTTCTTTGCCATGACTGGACAAGTTAGCTGCATTCAGTTTAGAAAATGCATCACCATTGAATGCGTACAAGGCAGCTTGACCTATTTTTTGATGTGATTTGGTATTCCAATCTTTTAGGTTGTAAAGTATTTTTTCAGTAAGCTTGGCAGAACTCCCATAAAACTTTGTAATCTCAATTTTATTGAGCTTTTTCAACTGAAAATCTAGTTCTGATGCTTCTGTCAAAAAAAAAGGTATGCTTTGAGATCTAAAATTATTTTGTTGCATGGTTTTTGAACTAGAAAGCAGCACTATTATCATTTTTTTAAACTTTTAACTCAAACTAATTTAATCAAGAAAAATAATAATGGCATGACAATTGAGCATTTCAAAAAAATATTCTTTTTGAATGGTGAAATTACGAATATTGTATTTGAGTTTATTTATATGCATCTACTCCTCTTTAGAGGCTCAGGAGTATATGGGGCTAAATAAACTTGATGTTGATACCAGTTATTATAACCCATTAGAGGAAGTGGTGGTTTCTGCCTATAGAACAGCAGAATCGAAAAGAAATATCACTCAAGAAATTTCCGTTATTCGGTCTAAAGAAATTCAAAATTCGATGTCTAGGACTACAGTTGATGTTCTGTCTAGTCAAAACTCTATTGCCATTCAGAAAAGTCAACAAGGAGGAGGGTCGATAATTTTGAGAGGCATGGAGGCTAGCAGAGTTCTGCTTGTAGTAGATGGAATAAGAATGAATAATCTTATTTACCGATCGGGCCATTTACAAAATGCGATAACAGTCGATCCTAATGTTTTAGAACGAATAGAAGTTTCTTTTGGCCCAACATCTAATGCATATGGAAGTGATGCGCTAGGTGGAGTAGTGCACTTCATCACAGAGACCCCGGATTTTTCAGAAAAGAACAACTATTCATGTAAGTTGAAAACGCAATATAGTTCTGTTAATAATGGCTGGATACGAAATATAAAATTGAGTTATTCTACGAAAAAACTTGCTTCGTTAACTTCTTTCACTGAGTCTACATTTGGAGATTTAAAAAGTGGAAGAAGAGTAAATCCATTTTATGGAAGTACTCACGGAGATAGGGAGAGGTATGTTCAAGTTGGTATGTATCGAGATACTATTTTGGAGAACGAAAAACCATGGGTACAGATTGGCAGCGGTTACTCACAAGTAGATTTCCTTCAGAAATTTGTTTATCAGATCAAGAAAAATATAAAATCCACTTTTAATATCCAATACTCGAATTCATCAGATGTGCCCAGATACGATAGGTTAACGGATAAGAATAGTTCTGGTCTCCTCAAGTATTCATCATGGTACTATGGCCCACAGAAACGTTTAGTGGGTAGTTACCAATGGGAAGCTTTAAGAGTTTTCGGTTTTGATGGTATCCGTTTTTCGGTTTACCACCAAAATCTTCAAGAAAGCAGGATGACCAGGAAGTTTGGCTCTGACTTTTTGAAATCACGGGTTGAGGATGTAGTTGTAGATGGCTTTACTTCAGATGCTACAAAGCGTTGGGGGAAGAATGTTCTTAGGACAGGTTTGGACGGTTCATTTCAAAGTGTCAAATCGACTGCAACAAGTGTTAATGTGTATGATCCTAGCGTGCCTTTTTTAGGACTAGTAAATACGCGCTATCCAGGGGATAAAAATGTTATGACGAATTTAGCCGCATTTGCAACTCATGTTAATAATATTTCGGAAAAATTAAAAATTTCAGAAGGCTTTCGTCTCGGAACAACATCTTTGTTCTCAAAATTCACTGATATGAGATTTTTCCCGGATCCCCCTCCAGGGGTTTTTTCGCCAAGTGAAATTTATCAGAGAACACCTGTTGCCTCAGGAAGTATTGGTGTTATTTATAATAGATCTCGCCGTTCAAAATTCTCCTCCTCTCTTTCTACTGCTTACCGTGTTCCTAATGTGGATGATTTAGCTAAAGTTTTTGATTCAAGTCCTGGTATGTTGATTATACCAAATCCAAACCTTAGGCCAGAGCAGGCTTTTACTGCGGAAATCGGTAATGTGCAATTATTTAGAGGCGGCCATAGTCTAGAGTGGAATTTATATTCGACTTCTCTTTCAGATGCTTTAGTCGTTATGCCAGCTACGCTAAGAGGAAGTGATTCGGTTCTTTTTGAGGGAGTAAATTCAGCGGTATATAGGCAGTCAAATGCTAGAAAAGCTCAGATAGCTGGATATTCAGTCAGGTGTTTGATTCACCTACCGTTTGCGTTGAAGTTAAAAGGTCATTTTCAAGGTGTAATGGGAAGTGTGAAAATGCCTTTTAGAACCTCTCCACTTGATCACATACCCCCAACAATTTCTCGAATCAATTTACAATGGAATCCGTCGAAGTCTTTGTCAGCTAACTTTTATATGGTTTATAATGGAAGTAAAACCATTGAAAATTGTATGTTGAATGGCGAGGACAATGTTAGATATGCAACTCCAATGGGAACTCCTAAATGGATCACTTGGAATGCTACTTTTTCATTTGATATTACTGATCAATGGAATTTTCAAGTAGGTTTTCTAAATATTTTAGATACACAATACCGAACTTTCGCTTCAGGAATAAACGCTCCAGGAAGAAATATTACAACTTCGATTAAATACTCTATTTAACTTAGAGTAATTAAAACTCAAAAGAAGATGAATAGAAATGATTTTTTAAAAATAATTACTGGAGCGACTGCGGCTATTCCCTTTCTTTCATTTGGTCGAAAAAACAATTCAAGTATAATTGAGCCTGTATCTATTGCTACTTGGAGATTTGGAGTAAAGACAACAGCAAGGGCAATGGATTTGATTAAGGAGGGTGCTTCTGCATTGGATGCAACTGAAGCCGGAGTAAAAATATGTGAGGCAGACCCTAACGAAAGAAGCGTTGGTTTAGGTGGACGACCCGACAGGGATGGTAAAGTGACATTAGATGCCTGCTGTATGGATCATCTGGGGAATATTGGTAGTGTGGCCGCCGTAGAGGACATTGTCCATGTCAGTTCACTAGCCAGAGCAGTAATGGAGAGGACTCCTCATGTTATGTTGGTGGGCGATGGAGCTCGTCAATTTGCAATTGAAATGGGTTTTGACATCACAAACCTCATGGTTCCAGATTCGGAAAACGAATGGAACAAGTGGCTAGAGAAATCAGAATACAATCCTCATGTTAATGTTGAAAATCATGATACAATAGGTCAAATATCTCTGGATAGAAAGGGACATCTTGCTGGATTCTGTACAACAAGTGGTATGGGTTTTAAAATGCGAGGGAGAGTTGGAGATAGCCCCATAATTGGAGCTGGACTCTATGTGGATGGTGACATAGGTGCAGCTACAGCTACGGGGCATGGTGAAGAGGTCATACGTGTTGTTGGT
This sequence comes from Owenweeksia sp. TMED14, assembly GCA_949529985.1. GTDB lineage: Bacteria > Bacteroidota > Bacteroidia > Flavobacteriales > Schleiferiaceae > TMED14. The sequence continues at coordinate 85,212 of CATIRS010000029.1, read as the reverse complement.
TCTTATCGTGTTGTGGCGGAAATGGCCAGAGGGCTCAGTCCTCAGATTGCATGTGAAGAAGCTGTCCGTAAAATCCACCAATTTTTTATTCGAAGAAATGCAAGTATGAAGGATACCCAAATTGGGTTTATAGCTATCAATAAAAAAGGAGATGTTGGTGGATTCTCTATGCGCCCAGGTTTTCAATATGCTGTCAATAAATTAGGAAAAGAGCCTCAACTTATTGATGCGAATTCATTGTTGTCTTAAAGTTCAAAAGTTTCAGTTTAAGTAGAGCGATTTCTCCTGGGTCCATCTTGTTTTTTTTTCCTGTAATGGCCGAAGAGTGAATAGTTTGAAAACTCGAATTGATATATTGGTCTATGTTTGAAGATCTTATTCCTCCTCCTGGAAGAATCTCAATACGATCGTTTGCATAGTTCCTTAAGTTTTTAAGTAAGTCCATATTTTTTGCCCCCTTCGCTGTTAGTATTCTGTGAAAACCAGCTTCTATGGCATGATCAACGGCCTTAAAGGGGTCATTACATTCATCGAAGGCTCTATGAAGAACGGTGGGTGATCTCCAGTCAAGAATTAAGTCATGACATGTTTTAATATCTAAGCTATGGTCCTTGTTTAAACAGCCGAAAACAAGTGATTCAGACCCGGCAGTTTTTAATGAGTGACCTTGATTTCTCATTTCTGAGATCTCATCAACAGAATAAAAGAAATCTCCGCCTCTAGGCCTTACAATTGAAATTACAGGAATACTTATTGTCTGTCGTAGGGCAAAAATCCATTCTGCTGGCGGGCTGAGTCCGCCCATTTTATAATTTGTGCAAACCTCAAGTCTATCTGCTCCTACTTGTGCCGCGGCAAAAGCGTCTTTAAGATTAAACGTTGCTACTTCAAGGATCATATGAAATCAAAATATATATTGATAAGAATCATTTACTCTTTTCAAGAGTAAATGATAACGGTAGTAGGTCATCAGCGTTTTTTAGAACAAGAGTTTCTCCATGTTGAGTTGTAAGGATCATTCGTATTCCTTTTTCTTGTCGATAAGTTTGCTCGCGTATCGCTTGTCTGCACATTCCGCAGGGGGCTAAGGGTGCATTGTGAACTCCGCGAGGATCAGAATATACAACAACGATAGTATCTACTATTTCCCCAGGTGATTGCGTTGATGCGACACTCAAGGCAATACGTTCTGCGCAAATCCCAACTGGGTAGGATGAGTTTTCTTGGTTACTACCTCCCCAAGAATCTCCATTTTCTAAACTAACAGCTGCTCCAACGCGAAAATTACTGTAAGGGGAGTGACTGGTTTGAAGCTGGTTTATTGCCAAGGCAATCAATCCTTGATCTTTTAGTGAAAGTTCTTCGTGGGAAGAATGTTCAGTAAGTTCAATATTTATATTCATTTTTTCTAATAAGTCTCAATCCACTACTCAACTGTAATTATCATCTCGATAATATTTTTATGAAGGTATGATAGTATTTTTGAAGCATGAAGGCTGAGATTATAACAATTGGAACGGAAATATTGATTGGTCAGACTATTGATACAAATTCAGCATGGCTAGGAAGGGTTTTTTCTGATGTAGGTATAGAGGTTCAGCGTATAACAACGGTTCCAGATTCTTCAAAAGCTATAGTTGACTCACTAAAAAATATTTTTCACGATACTAAATGGGTGATCATAACAGGCGGCTTAGGTCCAACAAATGATGATATAACAAAAAAAGTCCTTACTGACTACTTTGATGATGAACTCGTTTATCGGCCTGAGATCTATACTCATATTGAAAACCTGTTTAAGAAAATGGGTAAACTTCCAAACATGCTAAATAAAGATCAAGCGTATTTCCCGAAATCTGCAATTTGTTTAGAAAATAGTCTTGGCACTGCTCAAGCTATGCTTTGGGAGCGTGATAAGAAAAGTTATATCAGTATGCCTGGAGTCCCTTTTGAAATGAAGGCCATCACTAACGATTACATCCTGCCAAGAATGTCAAGTGTGCAAGATATTCTGTTAGAGCATCGTTATTTTTTGATTCAAGGTATACCGGAGTCTGATCTTGCCTTGAGGTTGTATGATTGGGAGAGAAACTTGCCAAAACAGATCGCTTTGGCATACTTGCCCTCTCCGGGGTTAGTCAAGCTCAGATTGACTTGTAAAGGATTTTTAAGGGATACTTCTGAACTTCTTAAAGAACTTGATAACCACTCTATTATTTTGAGGGGAATTTTAGGTAACGACATTTTTACTGAAGATATAAGAGGGATGGAGTACTTAGTTTCTGATTTGTTAAGAAAAGCTGGCGAGACATTGTCCACTGCTGAAAGTTTTACTGGAGGGAGTCTTTCAGCTAAGTTAACCTCTGTGGAAGGGGCGTCAGATGTGTTTAAAGGGTCAGTGATAGCTTATTCAAATGAAATTAAAATTTCAGATCTTAACGTCGATAGGGATGAGTTATTAATTAATGGAGCAGTAACAAGATTGGTGGCAACTCAGATGGCAAATGGAATAAAAAAGAAATACTCTTCAGACTGGTCAATTGCTACTACTGGGTATACCGGAGCTAGTAGTGATTCAGATAATCCTTCTGGCACTGTTTGGTTGGCTATATCTGGCCCCGGTATTGAGTGGTCAAAGAAGTATTTTATGGGTCCAGGAAGAGAAAGAATCACATCAAAATCATGCTTGGCAGTTTTAAACCAGCTCAGGATATTTCTTAAGGCTAAAACGCGTTAAATACTCTTTGAAATTATAAATGTTTAAAAAGCATTGTTTTACTACTGAAGAATAAGGAAAGTTGATTACCTTTGCACACCCGTTGTGAATGGGTCATCTTAACATATAACAGTCATGTCGCGAGTTTGTGAAATTACAGGAAAGAAAGCATTGGTTGGAAATCATGTCTCTTTCTCGAACAAAAAAAATAAGCGTAAGTTCAACGTTAACCTAATGCGAAAGCGTTTTTTCGTACCAAGCGAAAATCAATGGATAACACTTCGTTTATCAGCTTCTGCATTGAAGACAATAGATAAGAAAGGCATCGAGGTGGTTTTAAATGAAGCCCGTTCTAATGGTAAAATTGCTATTTAATAATCATGGCTAGAAAAGGAAATAGAATTCAAGTTATCCTTGAATGCGTTGAGCATAAGGAAAGTGGAGTGCCGGGGACTTCTCGATACATCACCACAAAAAACAAAAAAAACACTCCTGATCGTATGGAGATAAAGAAATTTAATCCCGTCCTAAAAAGAATGACGGTTCACAAGGAAATAAAATAAGACATGGCAAAAAAAGTAGTAGCCTCCCTAAAAAAAGCTGGTGGATCTTCATACACCAAGGCTTTTAAGCTTGTAAAGACATCCAAAGGTGCATATGGATATGAGTCCAAAGTGATGTTAAAAGATCTTGTAGATGATTTTTTTAAGGCTTAAAAATAGCTTTTACTAAAATAAGAACATTAAAAGCCGCTCTACAGAGCGGCTTTTTTTTAACTTAGAATTATGGCTTTATTTGGTTTAGGTAAAACAAAAAATGCATTTCTAGGGAAGCTTAGTCGAGTTATAGCTGGTAAGTCAACTGTAGATGAGAAAACACTTGATGATTTGGAAGATGCACTAATAAGTTCTGACGTTGGTGTTGAGACCTCTGTGAAGTTGGTAGAGGCAATACAGAAAAATGTAAAAGAAAATAAATATGTAACTCAATCAGATTTACAAAACATTATTAGTTCTACCTTAATTAAACAATTAAATGGAAAAGAATTTGGACCGGTCCCGACTAAAAATTTAAAGCCTCATGTTATTCTTGTTGTTGGTGTTAATGGAGTTGGAAAGACAACGACAGTTGGTAAACTATCAAGCTATTACAAGAGACTCAATAAAAGTGTTGTGATGGGTGCTGGAGATACTTTTCGTGCTGCTGCTGTTGATCAATTAAAGATTTGGGCGAATAGAGTAGGTGTAGACATTATTGAAAAAGGTATGAATACAGATCCTGCGGCCGTAGCGTATGCATCAGTTGAGGCGGGAAAAAATAAAAATACTGATATAGTGATAGTAGATACTGCGGGTCGATTACATAATAAAGTCAACCTTATGAATGAGTTGTCAAAAATTAAACGAGTTATGGAGAAAGTCATTCCTGACGCTCCTCATGAAGTTCTTCTTGTTCTAGATGCTTCTACTGGCCAAAATGCTATAAATCAAGCGATAGAGTTCTCAAAAGTGACGAAAGTAACAGGTCTAATCCTTACAAAGATGGATGGGACTGCAAAAGGTGGGATAGCTTTGGCGCTCTCCGATCAATTAAATCTACCAGTGAGATTTTTAGGAATCGGAGAAGGTCAACACGATTTGGTCCCCTTTAATCCAGAAGAATTTATTAAAGCCCTTTTAGAATGAAAACAAAAAAAGAAATCACTGAAAATTGGCTCCCTCGGTATACCGGTATGGGGCTTGATCAATTTTCCGATTACATCATTTTGACGAATTTTAATGATTACTTATTAAGATTTACTGAGATTACTGGAGGAACCCTTCATGAATCGGGTAAGTCTATGCCTTGCGCTACCGGTGGCGGTATTACAATGATTAATTTTGGAATGGGAAGTCCAAATGCAGCAACTATATGCGATCTTTTGACCGCTATTAGTCCAAAGGCAGTTCTTTTTTTAGGAAAATGTGGTGGGCTGAAGAAACGAACAGAAATAGGTGATTTCATTGTTCCTATTGGCGCTATTAGAGGAGAGGGAACTTCTAACGCTTATTTTCCGGCAGAAGTGCCAGCATTGCCCGCTTTTTCCCTTCAAAGGGCAGTTAGTCATATTATACGAAATAGAGCTTGCGATTACTGGACGGGTACCGTATTCACAACAAATAGACGTGTTTGGGAGCATGATCAAGTATTTAAGGATTATTTAGAGCAAATTCGTGCCATGGCAATAGACATGGAAACCGCGACGCTTTTTTCGGCAGCTTTTAAAAATCATATTCCATTGGGAGCTTTATTGCTAGTTTCAGATCAGCCAATGATTCCAGAAGGAGTTAAAACGGAAGAAAGTGATCAAAAAGTTAGTTCAAACTATGTCAATACTCATATAAAAATTGGGATTGAAGCTCTAGAAGAGATTAGGAATGAAGGTCTTTCTATTCGCCATTTGAAATTTTAGAATAATGAGAACAAAATCACCAAAAAGGAATAGAATTAACGTAATCACACTAGGTTGTTCCAAGAACATTTATGATAGTGAGATTCTAATGGGTCAATTGAAGGCATCAGGTAAGGATGTAGTTCATGAAAAAGATGGACAGATTGTCGTTATTAACACTTGTGGTTTTATCGATAATGCTAAGCAAGAGTCTGTCGATACAATCCTTGATGCCGTTAGGGCGAAGAAAAACGGTCAAGTTGATCAAGTATTTGTAACAGGGTGTCTTTCTGAGAGGTATAAAGAAGATCTTCAAAAGGAAATACCAGACGTTGATAGTTATTTTGGAACTAGAGATTTACCATTGTTATTAAAAGCCTTGGGTGCAGATTATAAAAATGAACTAATAGGAGAAAGGCTAACGACGACTCCTCAACATTTCGCCTATTTAAAAATAAGTGAAGGTTGTGATCGTCCGTGTTCATTCTGTGCTATTCCTCTGATGCGCGGAAAGCATAAGTCCAATTCGATAGATAATTTGGTTATTGAGGCTGAAAAACTTGCTGAAAAAGGTGTCGTGGAGTTAATATTGATTGCCCAAGATTTGACATATTATGGATTAGATATATACGGTAAACGTCGTTTGGCAGATTTAATTAACGCTTTGAGTGAAGTCAAAGGAATATCATGGATAAGGTTGCACTATCTCTTTCCAACAGGATTCCCTAAAGATGTTCTCTCTGTTATAAGAGAAAACCCAAAGGTTTGTAATTATATTGATATCCCGCTTCAGCATATTTCTGACCCGGTCCTAAAGAGTATGCGAAGAGGAACTACAATGACTAAAACCAATATGCTTCTCAAGGAAATGCGTAATGAGGTTCCAAATGTCGCTATTCGAACTACCATAATAGTAGGATACCCAGGTGAGACCGACAGTGATTTTGAAGTGTTAATTAATTGGGTGAAGGATCAAAGATTTGAACGACTAGGTGTATTTGCATATAGTCATGAGGAAAACACACATGCCTATCTGCTTGAGGATGATGTTTCTCCTGAAGTAAAACAATTAAGATTAGACGCTGTAATGGAAGCTCAAATGAATATTTCAGCAGATCTTAATCAGACTAAAGTAGGTACAAAAATAATTTGCATAGTGGATAGAGAAGATAGTGAGGGTAATTATGTTTGTCGAAGTGAGCACGATAGTCCTGATGTAGATAATGAAATTCACATTCATTCCCCAAGTATACATCTTAAACAGGGGACTTTTGTTGAGGTTGAAATTGTCGGCGCATCAGAATATGATTTAGATGCTGTTCTTTTATAGTAAGTTGAAAACTTCCTATAATTTGATTTTAAATTCATCATTAAGATGTTAATTTAGGGCAGCGAATGTATCTCATTTTTGACACCGAAACCACTGGGCTTCCTAGAAGTTGGAGCGCACCTTTAAATGATATTGATAATTGGCCAAGAGTTGTTCAGATTGCTTGGCAGTTACACGATTCTAGAGGAAAATTGATAGAGGCGCAGAATTTTTTAATTCAACCAAAAGGCTTTAATATTCCATTTCAGGCTCAAGATATTCATGGGATATCTACCGAACTTGCATCCAGGGATGGTCTGGATTCAGAAAAGGTGATAAATGAATTTCTCAAAATTTTATCTAGGTCAGATTTTTTAATTGGTCATAATTTGAAATTTGACACTAATGTTTTAGGTGCTGAGTTTATACGTGCTGGAATTGACCCTGAACTTTTAAAACTGCCAGTTCTAGATACCTGCACGCCTCGCGCAGCAAAAGTGACAAAAATACCTAGTAGAGGTAACTCCTTTAAAATCCCAAAGCTTAGTGAACTACACAAAGCTCTTTTTGGTGAAGAATTTAATGAAGCCCACAATGCTACTGCAGATGTTGAGGCATCGGCAAGGTGCTTTTGGGAACTTGTTCGACTAGGCCATTGGAGTTATGAGGAATTAGGTTTAGATGAAATTTCTCTGAAGAATTTTCAAGATAATAACAAAGAAGGAATTAATCCAGTAGGATTGATCCATGTCAACTTTAAAAAAGAGAGTGCCAGCATCGCTGATTTTAAAATATCCTCTTCAAAAGTTGAGTCTCAAATACAGCAAAATGATCTCAGATCATCCGAAATTTTAACTTCTGAAGCGGAAAGTTTTTTTCATTTACATACGCACAGTCAGTTTAGCGTTTTACAAGCCACTGCCAAGGTTTCATCAATGGTTAGACGTATTATTGACGATGGTCAGAGAGGGATCGGTATAAGTGATATTGGTAATATGATGGGTGCTTTTCAATTTGTCAAAGTTGTAAGTGATTATAATAAAACAAAAAGTGATAGTCAGAAAGAGCTCAAGGCTATTTTAGGATACGAAGCTTATATATGTCGAAGTAGAGAGGATAAGAGTCAAAAAGATGATGGATTTCAAATCCCACTTTTAGCAAAGAACAAACTTGGCTATCATAACCTAGCTCGTCTAAGTTCTGCAGCTTATATAGAAGGGTTTTATTATGTCCCTAGAATTGACAGACAAATACTTGTTGAATATAAGGAAGGGATCATGGTTACAACAGGTGGTATTAAGGGAGAGATACCACAGTTGATTCTTCAAGTAGGGGAAAAGCAAGCTGAGGAGGCTTTTATTTGGTGGAAAAATGAATTTGGCGTTGACTTTTACGCTGAAATAAATCGACATGGATTGCCAGAAGAAGATATTGTTAATGAGACACTTTTACGGTTTTGTTTGAAGCATGATGTTAAGCCTGTAGCAGCGAATAATGCTTTTTATCTCGATCAGAAAGAAGCAGAAGCACACGATATATTGCTTTGCATCAAAGACAATGAGAAGAAATCCACACCTATTGGACGTGGCAAAGGGTTTAGATATGGATTACCAAATGATCAATTCTATTTGACCACTAAGCTTGAAATGGCGAATAAGTTTTCTGATATCCCTATCACATTGTCAAATCTTCAAGAGATACTTGATAAAGTTGAGAACTACCCTCTAGCAAGGGAAGTTCTTCTTCCAAAGTTTGATATCCCAGACGAATTTATGAAAGCCTTAACTTCAAGCAATGATAACAAGAATGATCAAAAAAATGGAGAAAATGCTTTTTTACGTCACCTTACATACACAGGAGCAACTAGGAGATATGGAGAAATAAGCGAAAGCGTTAAGGAACGTTTAGATTTTGAACTCGAAACAATAAAACGAACTGGGTATCCAGGATACTTTTTAATTGTTCAGGACTTTTGCCACGCCGCAAGAGAAATGAATGTAACTGTAGGTCCTGGAAGAGGGTCAGCTGCGGGTTCAGCAGTAGCTTATTGCATCGGTATAACTAATGTGGATCCTATTGCTTATAATCTTCTATTTGAGAGATTTCTAAATCCAGACCGAGTTAGTCTTCCAGATATTGATATTGACTTTGACGATCGTGGAAGAGATAAGGTCATTAAATATGTGATTAATAAGTATGGGTCTAGTCAGGTAGCGCAAATAATGACTTACGGGAAAATGGCAGCTAAGTCATCTATAAAAGATGCGGCTAGAGCTTTGGATTTGTCATTTGATCAAGCTGATAAATTAACAAAAAAAGTCCCTGATAACCAGAGCTTAGCAAATGTTATTGATTGTGATGATAAGTCTCTACGAGACCAATTAAAAGGTGATGAATATATAAAAGCTAAAGATTTAAGAGCATCTTATAAAGAGGATGATCCAAGTGGAGAAGCATTGAGGCAAGCTAAGGCCCTAGAGGGCTCTCTGCGCAATACTGGGATCCATGCCTGTGGAGTGATAATTACACCATCTGACATCCGCGATCTTATACCAGTTGCAGTGGCAAAAGATAGTGATATGTGGTGTACACAGTTTGATAATGCTGTAGTAGAGTCTGCTGGTTTATTAAAGATGGATTTTTTAGGTCTCAAGACGCTGACGATTATAAAAGATGCTGTTTTATTAGTTGAAAAACGTCACGGAATCATTTTAGATATGGAAACCATTTCAATTGATGACGAGGCAACTTACAGACTATTTCAACGTGGTGAAACAGTTGGTATTTTTCAGTATGAATCTCCTGGGATGCAGAAGCATTTAAAAGATTTAAAGCCAACAGTTTTTGGCGATCTAATTGCCATGAATGCCCTATACAGGCCTGGTCCAATCGAGTATATTCCAAGTTTTATTCGAAGAAAACATGGAATTGAAGCTATTTCTTATGATGTTCCAGACATGGAAGGGTTTTTAAAAGAAACTTATGGCATTACTGTTTATCAAGAACAGGTGATGCTCCTTTCTCAAAAATTAGCTGGCTTTACCAAAGGCGAAGCTGACATGCTGAGAAAAGCCATGGGAAAAAAGATTAGATCTGTTTTAGACCAAATGAAGCCTCAATTTATAAATGGAGGAACACAATTAGGTCATCCTTCAGGAATTCTGGAAAAAATATGGAAGGATTGGGAGGCTTTTGCTTCCTATGCTTTTAATAAATCTCATTCAACATGTTACGCCTGGATAGCATATCAAACAGCTTATCTAAAAGCCAACTACCCTGCAGAATATATGGCTTCAGTTTTATCCAATAATATGAATGACATAAAACAGGTTACCTTTTTCATGGAGGAGTGTAAACGAATGCGATTGGATGTTCTTGGACCAGATGTTAATGAGTCCGTAGGTGTATTTACAGTTAATGAGACCGGATCTCTAAGGTTTGGTTTACTAGGAATGAGAGGAGTAGGATCATCTGCCGTAGATTTTTTACTTGCTGATCGCTTAAAGAATGGGAAATACAAGAATATTTTTGATTTGGCACGTCGAGTTGATATGCGGGTTGTAAATAAGGGGACCTGGGAGGCTCTTGCTTTGGGTGGTGGGTTTGACAGCTTTAAAGATCTCCATCGAGCCATGCTATTTTCTGAATCAGGAGAAGGGAAGAGTTTTTTAGAAAAAATAAGACGTTACGGACAAGGACTGCAAGATCAAGAAAGCTCAATGCAAGTTTCATTATTTGGCGGAGATAGCGGTGTTGATATACCTGAGCCAGAGCTTCCTGTTATAGAAGAATGGAATAATTTGGAATTATTGAAGCGTGAGCGAGACATAAATGGTATATTCTTAAGTGCTCATCCATTGGATAATCACAAGTATGAAATTCAAACTTTTGTTAAAAATTCAATCTCTGAACTAGAAAGTCTTGAAGTATTTGCAGGAGATTCTTCATATCGTGATTACACCATAGCGGGAATAATTTCTAATGTGCAGTTGAAAACGAGCAGAAATGGAAAAGAGATGGGTATTTTTACTCTTGAGGATCATAAAGGAACACGTGAATTCGTTCTTTTCGGTAAACAGTTTTTAAATTTCAGAGAGTTCTTAGTTAATGATATTATGGTCCTGGTTAGAGGGCGGGTTCATCGACCAAATTGGTCAAAAGACTCATCAACAAGGCTTTATGCTGATATAGTAAAAATTATTTTATTATCTGAAATTTTTGAAAGAGAAGCAATAAGTATTGATATAATGTCTGATGTTAATGATGTAATACTTCATAGATGGACTGAGATCGGAACAATATTGAGGAATCATCCTGGTAGTTCTAAGGTGACTTTCCATGTTAAAGATCCGATTACCGGAGTCTCAGTAGAAATGCCTTCTAGGAATCTAACTACTGAAATAAATCAGTCTTTACTTTATCAAATTGATCAATTAGATTTTGTGCACGTATTCGTTAAAATAGATCAATCATGAAATATTTTATTTCAATTTCTCTTTTTTTTCTTTGTATCGATATGTCTGCTCAGTCCTCTATCGAATTGCCCAACATTCATAACATCCATAAAAATGGAAAGCGGAATGGATCTTGGATTGTTAATCATAATGGAACGTTGATCAAAAGATATATTGGAGAGTTCGATATGGGTATCCCTAAGGGGGTTTTTAAGCATTTTTATTTAAATGGTCAACTCAAATCAATGATGACTTTTAAAAAGCTCACAGGGGAGTGTTATGTGGAAAATTATTCTAAAGAAGGTAATATTGTTTCTCAAGGGAGATATTTATCTAAAAATTTAAAAGATAGTATTTGGGAAATATTTGACAATAATGGTTCAATTTTGAATATTGAGACTTATAAGAAGGGAGTTTTGCAAGGACTGAATCAGACATATTACTCAAATGGTGAAGTCGTTGAGTCGGGTCAAATGGTCAATGGAAATAAACAAGGTATATGGGTTAGAAGATCTGATGATGGGAAGAAAATACGTTCTGTCACATACAATCATGGGAAATTAGATGGAGAATGGATTATGTATGATGTAGATGCTCGCGTTTCGATGATAGGTAAATATGTCAAGGGTTACCGAGAGGGTAAATGGATAGTCCTGAAAGCAGGGAAAGCTAAAAAAGCTTTAATTTTCAAAAAGGGTAAGGAAATAAATACTATTCTATACTAATGGGACTTGTCGTCGTTGGCCTTTCTGGTGGTGTCGATTCATCTGTAGCTGCTTTCCTTCTGAAGGAAATGGGTCATGAAGTAATAGGTTTATTTATGCGTAATTGGACCGATGAATCAGTTACTTTAGAGGCTGAGTGTACATGGATTGAAGATTCGAATGATGCTTTACTTGTGGCCGATAAACTAGAGATACCATTCCAAGTTCTAGACTTAAGTGTTGAATATAAAAGTCGTATTGTCGATTATATGTTTTCAGAATACAAAGTTGGAAGAACTCCAAATCCTGATATTTTATGTAACCGAGAAATTAAGTTTGATATATTTCTAAAAGCAGCTTTGTCTATAGGCGCTGATTTCGTGGCCACAGGACATTATGTGCAAAAAACAACAACTGGTAATGGAGTTCATCATTTATTGTCAGGATCTGATAAATCCAAAGATCAAAGTTATTTTCTTTGTCAATTAAATCAAGAACAATTAGCAAAGTCAATTTTTCCGATTGGTCATCTAGCAAAATCAGAAGTCCGCCGTATTGCTGATAAAGTTGGTTTGGGAACGGCTAATAAAAAAGATTCACAAGGGCTCTGTTTTATCGGAAAAGTTCGCCTTCCAGTTTTTCTACAGCAGAAATTAAAACCCAAAAAAGGTAGAATTATTGAGGTTTCATCATCTTGGTCTGGCTTTGATCAACCAGAATGGGGAGTTCCATGGCCTTTAGATTTTTCATGTGGTAAAATTATAGGTAATCATAACGGTGCGTATTACTATACAATTGGTCAAAGAAAAGGATTACTTGTAGGTGGAATGCCATTACCACTGTTTGTTATATCAATTGATGTTATAAACAACATTGTTTTTGTAGGGCAAGGGGATGATCATCCAGGGTTATATCGACCTTTTTTAAAAATTCTCTCGAAAGACGTTCATTTTGTTAGTCGATTGGACCAAATGAACATTGGTGAAGTGCGAAATTATAATGTTCGAATAAGGTACCGACAAGATCTATTTAGCGCAACGCTTAAAATGGAAACTGAAGGATTATATCTTGAAAGTAAAAAACCAATGAAGTCTGTCGCTCCAGGACAATTTGCTTCATGGTATCGTGGTGAGGAATTGATTGGTTCTGGAATTATTTTTGCATAAAAAATTAAACTAGTATGAGAAAGTCGTTAATAATTATTGTTTTGTTTTTAGTTTCTAGTTCCACTTTTGGCCAGGAGGTCAAGCGTTACTGGGTATATGTAAATGAAAATATTCTTGAGGATTTTGGAATTGTTCCGAATTCAGAACCTGCATTATCTTCTTTAGCTATCGAACGGAGACTCAGGCAGGGTATTGGTCTACGGTCAACAGATTATTCGATGTCAATGGAGGTATTTGATTTGGTTGAGTCAACAGGGGTAACTGTAAGATTTTTTTCTCGATGGTTAAGAGCTCTGTCAGTTGAAGCCAGTGCTGATGAAATCAAAGTGCTTAAAAAAATGATTTGGGTTAAAAAAGTTTCACGTGTATTAAGTTTAGGACGAAAAAAACACAATGATGAAGGTGTTAATGGATTTTCATACGGGCAAAGTTTAGGGCAAGTTCAACAAATCAATCTTGATCCAGTTCATGACGCTGGTTATGCTGGGCAGGGCATATTAATAGCTTTAATGGATGGTGGCTTTTCAGGGGCTGAATCGTATTCCGTATTTCAAGGTGCTTGGAATCAAGGAAGGATTGTTCTTACGAAAGACTTTGTTGATGGAGATTCAAATGTATTTCATGTTGGAAGTCACGGAATGAGTGTTTTAAGTACTATTTGTGCGGATCTAGATGGAACATTTGTTGGAACTGCTCCCGAAGCTTCTTATATACTTTTTAGAACAGAAAATGAATTATCCGAAACTCTTGCTGAAGAAGATAATTGGGTTCGGGCTTCTGAGTGGGCGGATAGCTTAGGTGTTGATGTGATAAATACTTCATTGGGCTATACGACATTTGATAATGGTATTGGTAATTATAGTTATTCCGATTTGGATGGTAGGACAAGTGTAATCTCTCTGGCTGCAAACATTGCAGCCAGAGTAGGTATCATAGTAGTTGTAGCTGCAGGTAATGAAGGTTCTAGTAGTTGGAAATATATTTCCTGTCCAGCTGATGCAGATTCTATTTTATCAGTTGGAGCTGTTGATGCGTTAGGAGATCGTGCAGCTTTCTCATCTCAAGGCCCTACCCTTGATGGTCGAATTAAGCCGGACATAATGGCTAGAGGGTCCAGCGCTACAGTTATGTCATCTAATGGAACCATTGGAATAAGCAGTGGAACTTCGTTTGCGTCGCCAATTATTTGCGGCGCCACAGCCAGTCTTCTTCAGGCTGTAAAATCAAATAATCCAATATATAATATTCAGGACATTCTAACAGATATCCGTAATTCTTCCAACAATGCTGTCAACCCGGATAGTTTAGTGGGGTGGGGAATACCAGATTTTGGAAGTCTAATTAGCTCAATGAACTTAAATGTCAATGGAAATAGAAATACTTGGGATGTTAAGTTTTCTCAAGAAGGATGGTTGGTTTCAACTAGTTCTTCAAATTTCAAAGGCTTTGTTCAATGTTCAGATCTATCAGGACGAGTACTCTATAAATGGAATTGCATAAAAGGCTGTAACGAATTTCTAGTCCCAAAGTATTCATTTGTCACAGTTCTTCAATTCACTTCTGAATCTCAGGAATCAATTAAAATACCACCTTACATAATATAAGATATTTTGATGCACTCTTGGCGAAAAGAAAATTTAAAAAGTCCTGGCTCACCTATCTAAGGTCAAAGACAGAGGATAAGATTCTAGGGACCGTTCATATAAAAATAAGCAACCATACCACGTTGGAGTGTATTAATTAATGGAACCATTTAAACGCCTACAGAGATAGCCCTTTCTTTATAGACTACGCGAGGTCTGTAGACAGTAAAAGGTTGAAAGGTGAGCAGGCGCAAGCTTTATGGAGCAGTGGATTGAAATGCTACTGTTTTGGTGCCAGAAATCTAAATAAGAAGATCGGTATAGACACTGCTCGCGCTTATGGAGTAAACCAAAGAATAGCGAGGCACTACCTTCTCAATACTTTATGAAATGGATATTCCAATAAGCGACAGAAGACAACTTGCTGGCCACGGTGAAAGTGGTTCGCAATCTAATTACACCAGGTGGTCGAAAAAGATCGCTTTGAGACTAGACAAAGCTCTGTTTGAAGCTATCGAAGTTGGTGGGATTCCCGAGATGTTAGAGGCTTGGAAGACGAAAAGCAAAGATTTCCTTGAGGTAGCTCCTGCGTTTTACGATGCTCTATTCGGGTCAGAAGAGCTACCTATTTAGAGGTCTTTAAAGCCTGTATAACGTTATGAACGTGTTCATAGGTCAGGTACTAAATTCTTGCTTCTTTATCTTTTAAGGGGCAATTTTAAATAGGGATAATTCGTTTTCAAATGATTTATACACTTTGTTATGAGTTTTACTTTCCTTTAATTATCCTTTGAGGAGTAAAATCCCCCAATCTTAGTATATATATTCCATATGAAAAGTCATTAATATCTCTAACTGAATTCTGATCATTTAGTATCCCTGTTTTTATTTTCCTTCCAAATAAATCTATCAACTCAAATTCAATATTGTTAAGATGCTTTTCTGAGTTTACTGTAAAAAATCCAGATGAAGGGTTTGGTTTTATTTATCAGAATATCAATAATTAAATAGGATGAAAACGAAAAAGAATCTTTCGTTATGTACCTTTAAAGAGAGATGAAAAATATAACGACCTTAAGCAGATATCGCATCCCAAGTCATACTAGTTGATTCTTTCGTCATAGGTTTTACCCATGCTAGGTTCATTATCCATTAATTCCGACATAACTTCTTTTTTTACCATGTTAAATACAGCCATATGTATGTCTTCCGCTACTTCCATATCCATAGCAGGAGAATGAATAGATAAATCTGATATTTTTTTTAATTCTCCACCATTAAAACCGGTCATGCCTATGGTCTTAGCGTTGGATTCATTTGCAAAATGAATAGCCTTCAAAATATTCTTAGAATTTCCAGAGCCACTAATTCCAATAACAATATCATTAGGTTTTAAAAGATTTCTTAAAGGTTCAATGAAAATATCATCCCATCCAATGTCATTTGCTATTGCCATCATGCTTGGTGTATTGTCATTGAGACAAATTATTTGGAACCTTTTTTCTAATCCAAAAGATGCACCTTTAAGGAAGTCTCCGGCGGCATGGCTTGCATTTGCAGCTGAACCACCATTACCCATAGTATATATTTTAGATCCATTCTTGCGAGCCTCTAAAAACATACTAGTCATTAGACCAACAGAGTCTAAGTTCAGATTACTCAATGTTTCTTGCAATAATTTACGGTATTCTAATCTTGTCATAAACCTAATATTATCATTGATTATTATTTGTTAAAAATCACCTGAGATCCAAGAGATTCTAATTCAAACGGAAAAGGGTTCATGTTTAAGGCATTATCGATTGTTGAATGACTGCTTGGAGGGCCGAAAAAAAGCATAAATCCACCACCTCCGGCACCGAGAAGTTTTGCACCCCATGCTCCATTTCTCCGCCCTTTTAAATAAATATCCTGAATTATCGAATTACTTATTCCATTTGCTAAAGACTGTTTTAATGCCCAATTTTCGTCAATAACTCTTCCACAATCTTCCCAATTACTTTTTTTTATAAATCCTGCAAATTCGTCAACGAGAGAGACCATTGTCTTCATGGCCGCAATTTTGTCAGCCTTTAATAATTCTTTGTTTTGTATTGCTAAAATATTCGATGCACTCCTTTGGTTTCCGATATAGTAGAGGCGTAAATATTTACTGAATTCTTTCAGATTATCGTCTCCAATATTTATTGGATCCACAATTACGCTGCCATCTTTTTTGAACCTGATAATATTTAATCCTCCAAAAGCCGCTGCATATTGATCTTGCTTTCCAATAGGTTCTTTAAGATCATCAATTTCAACTGCGCAAGCTTGTTCTCCTAGCCATGATTTATTCACTTCTTTTAATCTACCTTCTCTAGCCATCATATTGTGTAGTGTTCCCACTGTGAAGCTTGAAGAGCTCCCCATACCTGTTCCGGCTGGAACATCTGCAATCGATGATACCTCTAGACCTACATTTACATTAATTCTCTGCATTATAGTTCTAAGAATGGGATGCTTAATTTCTGCGACTGAATTGACTGTTTCTGTAACTGAGTATTTCGTCCTAATTCTATTTTTTTCGAAAAAGTCATGAGATGAAATATACATGTATTTGTTAATCGTACTTGAAATAACTGCACCGCCATGTTCTTGATAAAATGACGGAAGATCGCTACCTCCTCCAACAAAGCTTATTCTAAAGGGGGTTCTTGTGATGATCATGTAAAGCTAATTTCTTACTTATTAATGGTATTTCCTAAAATTAGATTTACGGCAGATGTCAAATTATCAACTGAATAATTTGGCTTTACTGAACTTTTCGTGTTTCCATGACCAGTTTTAACTCTTATTGTTTGAACTCCAGCAGATAAGCCTGCTTCAATATCTCTTTGAGAGTCACCAATCATCCAGCTTTTGGATAAGTCAATATTAAATCTTTTTGAAGCAGCTAAAATCATACCTGGTTTAGGTTTCCGACAGTCGCATTCAATTTTGTATTCTGGTAATTCTTCAGGATATCCATTGTCAGGATGGTGTGGACAATAGTATAAGAAGTCTATATACGCTCCCATTTCTCCAAGTTGTTTATCCATTCGAGAATGAATAGAATTCAAGGTTGTTAAATCACATAGTCCTCTGGCAATAACACTCTGATTCGTAATTACAATAGCAATGTACTTGCTTTGATTAACTCTGCGAATTGCAGGACCTGCAAAGTTAAAAACTTTCATTTCGTTCTGATGCCGTATTAAATCAGTATCGAGGTTTATTACTCCATCACGATCAATGAAAATAGCTTTTTGTTTTTGAGATAAATTTCTTGAATGAACTTTTCCATCGTTATAAGCATCTTCAACTTCTGCTCTGCGTTCAGGCTTTCCCATGTCCTTGATATATTCAGTGCTGTTGTATGCATACATTTTGAACAATTTTGTCCATTTTGGAAATAAGTCTCTACCAAAGTCTGAGCTTATATCTTCTTGAATTTTATCAATGATTTCAGGATTAAGAATATAAAAAGCCGCATTTACACAGTTACCTATTTCTAGATCAACAGAGTGAGGTGCTCCGTAGACTTGAGTAATTCGATTATTTGAATCGAAATTTATTAAATCACTATCATATGGGTGATCATTTGGGTGAACGAGTAAACTTAATTGAGCATTTTTATTTAAATGGAATTCTTCCATTTTTTTAAGATTTATGCTACTTATAGTATCACCATAAATGACCCAGAATGGTGTTTTGATTATTCCGTTTAGCATGTATAGAGCACCAGCAGTGCCTAAGGGCTTTTGCTCGGTCAAGTATTCTATGGAAACTCCCCAATCTTCGCCATCTCCAAAAAAATCTTTTATTTGATCGCCTAAGTGGCCAACAGTAATGAAAAAGCGCTCAATTCCTTGAGCGCTATATGTTTCAATAATATGTTGCATCACAGGCTTTCCACCGACAGGAATCATAGGTTTTGCTATGCCTGGAAAAGAATCTTGTATTCGTGTGCCTTTGCCACCAGCCAGGATGACTGCAGTAGAAAACATATTAGAGAGCTGCTTCTAGTTTATCTGCTAAAATATTTTTTGCTGCTACACCGACTTGTTTGTCAACGACTTCTCCATTTTTAAAGATTAGAAGTGTTGGGATGTTTCTGATTCCAAACTGAGCTGCAATTTCATTTTCTGAATCTACATCTACTTTTCCAACAACGGCTCTTCCTTCAAAATCTACTGCTAATTCGTTGACCATTGGACCTACCATTCGGCACGGACCACACCATTCTGCCCAGAAGTCGACTAGAACAGGCTTATCAGAATTTAAGACTAACTCTTTAAAATTGCTATTTGTAAATTCTATTGACATGATTTTTCTATTAGTTTATTTTCGGTACAAATATAATCTTGCTTAACTGAACTAACATTATATAGCTGTCCAAAATATTACGATTAAATATAATAAATATCAGCTTCCATTGATCATCGTTAGAGTTTAAATCAAGTAATAAATTGTTCTAAATCTCCTTAATCACTAAATGAAAAAATAAATCTGCGGGTACATTAAGGTAATATCTGAGTATAAATATTGCAAAAAAATGATTTTCTATTGACAACAATGATAGTAAAGTCAATATTTTAAAAATAAAAAAGTCTGCATATGCAGACTTTTTTGGCGGTGCGGACGGGACTCGAACCCGCGACCCTCGGCGTGACAGGCCGATATTCTAACCAACTGAACTACCGCACCATTATATTCTTTCGGAGTGCAAATATAGACTCCTTATTGTGATTGTAAAACACGACTTGGATGAATTTTTGACAAAATCATAGAAGTTATCCATGTTGTTAGGGTTAGAGTAATAAAAATGAAGAGATTGGCATTTAAAATATTGATCCAAGGCCAAGCAACTGGAACAGTCGAGATATAATATGTTTCTGGATCTAATGGAATGATTCCCCAATAATATTGGATGAATAGAAGTGAAAATGATGAAAGATTACCGATGAGTAAACCTTTGACTATACTTGGTGTAAAAAGCGTCATAAAACTCGTATAAAGTCCGAATTTATTCATTCCCATGGCTCTTAAGATGGCTATGGATGATTTTTTTTCAATAATCCTAATGAACATAACAACTACAGAATTAAAGCTTGCAACGATAGCTAAAACAATTCCCAAGAGATAAGTATTGTTATCAAATAAATTAATCCATTGATACAATTGTGGGAAGTCTTCTTGGCTTGTAAAGACATCAAAGTCTATTGGGAGAATATTAGTCAACGATTGCTCCTCGGTAAATGATGTCTTTCCCTTAGTGTATAATAAAATTGCCTGAGATTGATCATCCTGCCATTTATTTAACTTCTGAATAGTCCCCAAGGAACAAATAATAATTTGGTCCTCCCATTCACTTATTCCGCTATTGAAAATCCCAACTATTTTAAAGTATCGAAGTGCGGGAGTTGAATGACCTTCTCTATTAAAATACATTTGTATTTCGTCCGAAATAGTTGCTCCAAGCTTTCGTGCCATTTCTTGGGATATCCAAATAGAATTAGGGCTATTCTCCCAATTTGGATTTGAACCTTCATGAGTAATAAGTGAAATTGACTGAGGTATATTGTCCAGGCCAAATAATTTCGCGCCTTCCATTTGACTTTTAAATGAAGCTATACCGGACTTCCAAGCAGCAAAATGATAACTAAATTGAGAATTTGTTCTACTCAGAAATTCACTTGAGTCACTAAATAATTGTGATTTTGGAAATGGGAATAAATCTCGTTCTAAATTTGTTTGATAAGGTCGGATTTGATAAGTCCCATGAAATCTTTCAACTTTTTTTTCAATCTCTAATTGTAATCCAGTTCCAGTGCTCAGGCCAATAATAATGGTTAATATGCCCATAGCAATAACAGCTATTGCTAAATTATTTGCTTTTTTTTGCCGTTGAATATTTTTTGACCAACGCCAGCCAAGCCATATCGAGAAAATTCGCCATCTTGGAACCATGTTAGGTAAATATACGAGGGTCCTTCAACTGTGCCTTATTTTTTTAATCGCCCCATGTTTTTTATTCGGACAAGAAACTCTTGTGACGCCGTCATATTATGAAAAATCTGGAGCAGTTAGACTAGAATTATATCAGCATTTATTTGTGGGCAAGCGAATAGGTATTGTTGCTCATGCCCCATCATTGAGTCTTGGTAAGTGGGATGATGTGAATAATTCTATCATCTATGAACGAAAAAAAGAATCTTTGAAACCTATTCATACAGTTGATCGATGTATAAAAAATGGTTGGAACGTAGTTCGAGTTTTCTCGCCCGAACATGGCTTTAGAGGGAAGGCTTCTGCAGGAGAACATGTTGCGAATAAAATTGATCCCTCAACAGGTCTACCTATAGTATCATTGTATGGAAGCCACAAAAAGCCTTCTAAAAGTGATTTGGAGGATCTAGATATTATAATTTTCGATCTTCAAGATGTTGGTGTACGATTTTATACTTATATCTCGACCCTTTCATATGTGATGGAGTCGTGTGCTGAAAATGGGAAAAAAATAGTTGTTTTGGATAGACCTAATCCATTTGCTTCTTCTGTTTCTGGTCCAGTTTTAGATCCTATTTTTTCTTCATTTGTTGGATTGCATCCTGTTCCGATTTTATATGGTTTAACAATTGGTGAGTACGCTAAAATGATAAAAGGTGAAGGCTGGATAAATGAATGGCAAAACTTGGATCTTACAATTCTTAGTATCCCAAATTATAACAGAGAGTCATTAGGATTGCCAATTGCACCATCACCAAATTTGCCCAATTATAAGTCAATTCAACTTTATCCTTCACTATGCTTGTTTGAGGCATGTCCAGTTTCGATAGGGAGAGGAACAGATCTTCCTTTTCAAGTTATAGGGGCTCCATGGTTTCCTGAATCTAATTATTCATTTATTCCTCAACCAAACGTTGGAGCTGATTATCCGAAATTTCAAAACATTACTTGCTTCGGAGAAGATCTCAGTGAAGTTGATGCTTCACAATTAGGCTTTAATCTAAAATACGTTATTAAATTTTACAATAAATGGAAAGAATCAGGGTCTGATTTGAATAATACATTTTTCTCGCCGTTTTTTGAAAAACTAGTAGGCACGGATCGTGTAAGGCATCAAATAGTCAATGGCATGAGCGCCATTAAGATTAAATTAAGTTGGGAGTTAGAACTAGAAAGTTATCGACATGATATCAGAAATAAATATCTGATCTACTCAGTAAAGATTAAATAGGAGTTATTTAGAATTCAAAAATGAAGCCGACACTAGGTAAGACAGTGCCACTACTATTAGGTAGTGTTGTCGTTAAATATTGAGATGTGATATCAGGATTTATAACTGGATTTCCTGAGCTATCTCTAACAACATCAATAAATGCAGGTCCATCAACAGAATAAGCCAAAGCGTTTTGAATATCAAAATAGAGGTCCATATTGAATTTTTTTAGGAACCATTTTTTGTCAATCCGAACATTGAGACGATTAAATTCTTTGAAGCGCCTGGAGTTCAAATTATTATAATCCGGTATGCCACGGCCAAGAACATTCCAGTTTACGATATTAGCAGTTGCAGCTAGATCAAAGGGTGTGTAAGGAGCTCCGCCAAGCAGCTGATATTGACAACCAATTTCATAATTCTTCCCAAACTTTTTCCCAAACGTAAATGTTGCAATGATTCCATTATCCCAGGAACTTGCTATATATTTCTTGTCTATATCTTGAAATTCACTCCTAACTAAAGTTATCGCCGCAATTCCGAAAAACCCCTTGAATAGTTTCTGTTGGTAAGTTAATTCAAGACCGTATGCTCGGCCTTCAGAGGTTGCTGTGGCTAGCTGATTACCGATTACACCAAAATCTCCACCTGCTGTTCCTAATGAAATTGAGTCTCTAAGTAAAAAAGGATAATTACTATATTTTTTATAAAAACCTTCAATGCTTGTTTTGGCATTCCATGGCCAAAACTGGCTTGAGCCAAAAACAAAGTGTTCTGCTCCAATAAACGTGAGTTCCGAATTGTTTCCATCTGTCCCTCTATATCCAAGAGCCGTATAAGGTGGAATTTGATAGTACATACCGTAGTTTCCGTCTAAAGTGATGTTTTCATTAATATTGTATGACAGAGCGATTCTTGGTGAAAGCTGATTTAATGGATTAATGGTACTTTCATTAAAATCCATTATATCTGTTCTAATACCCAAGGATATTTTTAATCTATCATCTGCAAATCGTCCGATTAGGTTGGCGAAAGCATTGGCCTTGTAGAATACTTCATCTGTTTGATAGTTGAGTTCAAATCCTCCTGCTAGTCTTTTGTCCAGGGTGGTGGTGTTGTATTTGGCTTGCTCAAGACCAAATCCAATCATAGATTCCCATCGGCTGCTTTTTCTCTCATGCTCTATTCTAAACTTATTTTCTATTTCTTGAGAATTGTAGTCTAGAAGTTGTTCTAAATTTCGATCATTATCTACAAATTTTTCAGAGGTGTTATCTAGCATAAATCGGCTTAATACTACATTGGTTTTTCCTTTTTCCCCGAAATGTGTGTATTTTGCCCCAATGGAATAGTTCCATTGAATATCTTCCGGTAAATAGTTCAGTATATACCTTTGATCTGCTGAGTCATTTTCATCTAGATTTAATCTATTCACATCATAAGCGCCAAGACTCAAGACAGTTAATTGATTATTCCGATTAAATTTATGTTTAATTTTAAACTGGTAATCATTATAAGTAGGTAAAAAAGGGAGTCCTATTACTTTGAACAAAAACTGGAGATAGCTACGCCTAATAGAAGCTAAATAGGTTGTTTTTTTGTTGATAGGGCCATCAAGAGTAAGTCCGACTTCTGACGCTCCAACTTGGAATATCCCACCTGTTTTATCTGTTCTTCCATCTTTAAGGTTTAATTCCATCACTGAACTTAAGCTATTGCCTCTTTGGGCAGGGAATGCTGAAGTATAAAAGTCTACATCTCTTATAAAATTGACATTTATCATTCCGACAGGCCCCCCGCTTGCCCCTTGTGATGCAAAATGGTTAATTGCTGGTATTTCGATTCCATCTAAGTAAAATCTATTTTCATTAGGACCTCCACCTCGGATGATCAAATCATTTCGGAATGCACCCCCACCACCAGCTACTCCAGGAAGGGATTGGATTACTTTTGAAATGTCTTGGTTTCCACCAGGATTCCTTTGAATTTCATTTATCCCAATACTTTGAACTGACACTGGCGACTGTGCATCACGTGTAAATTTCATTTGTGCACTTACTTCGACTTCATCAAGTTTTTGAGGGACTTCCCTTAATCTAAAATTTATTACAGCTGGCCTAACTCGGTTAAGTTGTACTTCGAATTTAGTTTTTGTCTCGTAACCAAAAGTTTGAACAGAGACATTTACCAATTTCACAGGGAGATCGGTGAAAGTGAATTCTCCATTAATATCAGAGTAGCTAATCGACTCTAGGCCTTGAATCTGAATTACAGCTCCAGGTATTGGGTCATTACTAGCATCATCTACAACTGATCCAGTGAGTGTTGACCTACCATCATTGATGGTATTTTGAGCAAAAAGCGAAAAAAAACCTGTTGAAGAAAAAAGAATAGCCAGGATAAATTTTTTCATAATTGAAAAATAAATAATTCTTATTTCGAAATAACACTAAACATTAGTAAATTTTATTTACGCTCTGGTTTAGACTATTGGTTTCTGAGGTTTTTTGTAAATGCCTTAATCTCATCATCATACGCAAACTCAATATTTCGTGATTTAGCGTCTTTCCTACCTAATGTCATGGATCTCTTGGCGGCTTTTTGAGCATCTTTAATTCGACCTTGGTTTGCGAATAATTGGGCTGATAAGAAATTATTATACCAATTATCAGGTTTGTCTTTAAGCACGGCGTCCATTAACTCTGTGGCCAGATTTGTATTCAAATTATTTTGGATAAGAAACCTCGCTGCATTTCGTTTCACTTTTAAGTCTTCAGGTTTAGCTGAAAGAGTTTGATTTATATTTCGTTGCGCAATCCCTAAAGTTTCAATTTTTAGAGGTATGGAAACGCCTTTGTCGCTCCAAGTAATAACTAGGTCAGCAGATTCTACATTAAGATTCTCTATACCCATATAAAGACTTTCCGTGGGTTCTGTATTTCTGACAGGGACTGTTAATCTTAATAAGTCTTCGTCAGCATTAAAATCACCAAGTCCCCACATGTCAGCATTACGATTTAATATAATCGTCCAGTTGTCTTCGTTTACTATGGCCGAGATGCTGTAAGTTCCGGGTTCAACAACCTTATTTCCAAGTTTAACTTGAGTAGAAAATGAAATGGTAGAATTTTTATTTGCTCCTAGTCTCCAATGCTTTCCAAAGGGAATAAGATCGCCAAAAATCACTCTTCCTTTTACTGATGGACGGCTGTAGGAAATTGCAATATCTGTTAACCCTACCTGTTGTTGCGAACTACCTAGAGGGGAAGGTTGTGGGAGGTCTTGAGCTATTACTTGAATCGCAATTGAAAATGCTATTGTTAATAGTAATTTTTTCATAATAATTGTATTCTAAAGCCTATCCATGGCTTTGTTAATAAAGGATGTTAAATCTTTTCCCTGAAGCATATTTTGTTGCAATAAAGCTAGGTCTTTTGCTTGGTTTATTATTTCTGTTTTCTTGTTGCCTTTTGCTTTCAGTATTTTCCCAGATAACGGATGATTCACATTTATGACTAGGTCATAAGTTTCAGGGAAATCGCTCATACCCATGAATCCACCACCTCCGCCGGTCGCACTCATCTCCTTCATTCGTCTCATAAATTCCGGAATGGTTATCAACATAGGTACATCATCACTACCTAAAGCTTCCATCCTAACAGAGTAAGTCTTACTATCTAAGACTTTTTCAATGTGCTCTTTTAGAGAATCCTTCTCACTGTCAGTAAGAATTGAAGTCCTATCTTCTCCCTTCGGAATAAGTTTATCCAATAAGTCAGCGTCTACTCTGGCAAATCGCACCTTCTCTTGAGAAGTCTCATGCTTTTGAATTGAGTGCCCAGCTATGGGCGATTCAAGTAAAATGACATCGTAACCTTCAGCCTTCGCTTTTTCGCTGTAGCTATGTTGTGCATCTTTATTTGAGGCGTAAAGGATAACCCGGGTTCCATCTTTATCTGTTTGAAGGGCTGATATCTTCTCAAGATATTCATCCATTGTATAATGATTGTCATCAATGACAGACTTGAATAAATTAAATTTCAAGGCTCGGTCATAGAATTTTTCTTCAGTAACCATTCCGTATTCTACAATAACCTGGATATCTTTCCATTTAGACTCAAAGTCTTCACGGTTGTTTTTAAACATTTCTTCAAGTTTATCTGCAACTTTCTTCGAAATATGACCAGATATTTTTTTTACATTTCCGTCAGCTTGAAGATATGATCTACTAACATTCAAAGGAATATCCTTGGAGTCAATAACTCCATGAAGTAGGGTTAAAAAGTCTGGTACAATTCCTTCAACATTATCTGTTACAAAAACTTGACTTTGGTATAGTTGAATTTTATTTTTTTGCAATTCCATATTTGGCTTTATCCTGGGGAAAAACAATATTCCTGTCAAATCAAAAGGATAATCGACATTCATATGAATATGGAATAATGGGTCTTCAAATGTCGATGGATAAAGTGCTTTGTAAAATTTATTATAGTCATCATCAGACAAATCACTAGGGCTTTTCGTCCATGCAGGATCATCTTCATTAATGATATCAGGCACCATGCTTTTTTCTAGTTTTGGATCTTCTCCTTCTTTAGAAATATCGACTTCAAGCTCTTTTTCCCCAAATTGAATTGGAACACTCATGAAGCGAGCATATTTCTTTAAAAGCTCACGGATTTTGAATTCTTCCAAAAAGTCTGTGCTGTCATCTCCAATATTTAAGATTATTTCAGTTCCTCGGTCTTTTCTTTTACTTGAAATCAATTTGAATTCTGGAGATCCGTCGCAAGTCCAATGAGCGCCTGCTTCAACATCTTTCCAAGAAGATGTCTTTATTTCAACTTTTTCAGAGACCATGAAACTTGAATAGAAACCTAGTCCAAAATGTCCAATCATTGCTCCTTTATCGACTTTGCCTTCATATTGCTTGACAAATTCTTCTGCTCCAGAAAAAGCAACGTCATTGATGTATTTCTGAACATCATCTTTTGACATTCCGATTCCTCTGTCAACTATTCTAATTTGTTTTTTCTTTTTATCGAGATTAACCTTTATGGTCAAATCACCAAGCTCTCCTTTAAACTCGCCAAGATTTGATAAGGTTTTAATCTTATTTGTCGCGTCTACAGCATTTGAAATTAATTCCCTGAGAAAAATTTCTTGATCGCTGTAAAGAAACTTTTTAATAATTGGAAAAATATTATCCGCAGAAACATTTATTTTACCCGTTGCCATGATTTTCTGGTTTAGATTCGTTTGGACTTTTGAAACAAGTGTTATGCCATTTGATTAATCGATAGTTCAACTCTCAATATAACTGACAATTTGACCGAATGAAAGATTCTCAACCCTACATCGCCGTAAGATTCCTGACATTTTCGGGTTTTAGTGCCAGATGGAAAGCGTTTATAAGCATGGGATCAAACCTTCTAAATAAATTTTCGGCCAAAGGCTTAGTATTTGGAAAGATGCTTGGAAGTGGTGCTGGTTCTGGGTTTTCAATATATCCAGATTGGGGAACCTATGCTTGGTTCACTGTCTTTGATTCTAAATCAGATGCAGAATATTTTTTTAAATCTGACGAAACATATCAAAACTTGCTTAAGTTTTCATTTTCTTCTTACGGGTGGGATGCCTTGCCGATAAAAAGTCATGGCACTTGGAATGGAGTGAATCTTTTTTCAAAGATTCCAGAAATTGATCATATCGGACGTGTTGCTGTATTAACAAGGGCAAGTATTAAAAAATCTCAGGCATTTAGATTTTGGTGGAATGTTCCATCAGCCAGCAGAAATATTAAAAAACAGCCTGGTATGTTGTTTTCTAAAGGTGTCGGTGAATTTCCGCTGATTGAGCAAGCTACTTTGAGTCTATGGAATTCTGAAAAAGAATTAAATGATTTTGCCTACAAAAGCAGAGAGCATTCTCCAATGGTACAAAAGACAAAAAAATACAATTGGTATTCTGAAGAGCTATTTCTTCGAATGAGTATCATAAGAACATATGGTTCTAATCTTCAAGATTTAGATCAATAGCTGATTGCGATTTTAACATTTCGATTTTGTTAAATGCAATTTATTTGACAAAATGATTAAATATATAAGCTTGACAAGATTTGATGGGCTTATATTTTCTCTTCGAGAATCCGATTTTTCAATACAAATTCACTGTTACTATTTAATCCTAAATATTCTTGCGCGTAGTTCAAACTGGTGAAATCACGAAATGCTTGCCTTGGAGCCATCCCGATTAGTTCAGAACCATTTATTTCTATATCCATTTTTTTTGCTTCCAAAGAGACTCTGTCAAAAACCATTTTCGGGGTGCAATTTACTAGGTCAACAATATTGCAACTGATTTGGGAAAACCTGTAGTTATTACAATTCCATCCAATAGATCTAACTCCTGGAATTCCGTTTGAAGAGCTCTCTCTAATTATTGATGCTATCGCTTTTGCTGCCGATATGTCCAAACTTTCAAGGTTGACGTTATAGGCCAACAGAAGCTCTCTCGCTCCAATAGCCATAGCGCCGAAATATTCATTAAATATTCCAAAATCAAAATTGTTATATCTTCTGGATATCATTTCGTACCCCCCCCTTCGGACATTACTTAATTCGAAGTTTTCTTTTACGATGGCACTTTCTCCATACATCCACCCACCAACATTTATATTTTGAATATTAATTTCATTAACAATATTTTTAACGCAATTTCTAGCATCGATAATTGTTGAGGGATAAAGAGGAATGATTGGGCAAACATCAAATGCTCCAATTCTAGGGTGATTTCCCTGATGATGAGTCATGTCGATTAATTCTGTGCACTTTTTTAATACAGCAATAACGGCTAAGGTTATTGAACTAGAATTTCCAACAAATGTAAAAACCGTTCTATTTGCATCTTTTCCAATATCAATGTGCAGAAGTTGAATATCCAGTATTGAAATTAATGAGGATTCTATATCATTTAAAACAATAGAACTCGACCCTTCAGAAATATTTGCAACACATTCTAGCATTTTTCAAAAATGAGGCTGCTCATATCCCTTAATAAATGCTAATAATACGGCAATAGAACTTTTAGCAATACTCATTTGAATATTTGGGTCGGCTAAAGGAAGAGCGACTTCTGCAAGATGTATATATTCGCAACGCCCCGTTTGTCCAGATTGAAATGCAACATCAAAAACCTGCTCCCATGACCATCCATGTTGAATAGCAGCAGAGCATGGGCAGCCCTTAATTCCATCAGCACATATCTCTAATCCAAATACTGATGATTTTGAAACATGCTGAATCGCGAGATCTAAGGACTTAGAGAATGTTGTATTGCCCCTGAAGGCCCATTCTTCAAAAGAAAAATAAGTCCAATTTGGATCATCATTAAATTTTTTTAAACTCATTTCGTTTATTGCGCTTTCATGAAGTCCAAGGACAGCGTAATTTTTAAGGAATTTAGCTTCTTTGGCGTATGAAAAGGGGTTTCCACTATGACGTCCTTCTAGTTCTCTAGTGTCTGAATGAGGATCTAGATTCAAAGCGTTTATACTTTTGCCATTGGAGTCGTGGAGAGCATTTAGAAGAGGGAAAGCATTATTGTGTCCTCCTCCTAAAACCAATGGTATTTTCCCCTCCTTGAGCAAATATTTAATTTTTTCATGAACTCTTTTATCAACTTCATCTACCAATGATCGAAGTTGTATTTTATCATCTGGATATGAATATTTCAAGGATCTATTTTGCAAGTCGTCAACAGATATTCTGCTCCATCCAAATTTATTAGCTGGAAGAAATGCATTTACTTGTAATGAGGCTATACATTCCCAAAATAAAGATGAATTCCCTGCTGCTCCAGGTCGACCACCATTGGCTCTAATTCCTATATCCTCTGAAATTACGATGAATATATATGTGCCATCATCTTCATTCCTTTCTTTTAGAATATCTCCAAATTGAGTTTCACCAATTCTGCTTTTATGCAAGATGAAAGGGTTCATCGGCCAGCAATAAACGTGCGTTCAATATTATTTTCACCAAAGGCGTAAGGCATGAAGGCTATCCCTGAAATAGGTTTTGTTAAGATTAAATTTGCCTGCATTCCAACAGATATATTTCCCATGATTTTTTCTGCTCCTACGGCATAAGCTGCGTTTGATGTTAATGCGGCTAATCCTTCTTTTGGTGTTAATTTCATTTTATGGCATGCAAGACTCCAACACAAGCTTAAATTAGAACTGGGAGCAGATCCAGGATTACAATCTGACGCTATAGCTAAAGGTAAATTGGCATCAATTATTTTTCTACCCTCTGTATAGGGTATGTCTAAAAACAATGAACATCCAGGCAGAGCTACCGGTATTGGTTTTTTGATTG
Source organism: Owenweeksia sp. TMED14 (assembly GCA_949529985.1). Taxonomy (GTDB): domain Bacteria; phylum Bacteroidota; class Bacteroidia; order Flavobacteriales; family Schleiferiaceae; genus TMED14. The sequence continues at coordinate 55,231 of CATIRS010000029.1, read as the reverse complement.
ACGATTTAGATTTAAAAGCGTTTTGAAGATCTAAATGATCTTTATCAGTCATAAACTCAAGGTGGTCAACGCTCCATGCCTCGTTTCGTATAGCGGCTTGAAGTCCTCCAGAACTACTAAATTGATTTACATGAGCTTTCAAGGGAATACTAAATTTATTGGCCGCCTCAGATAATTGATCAAGATGAGCAGGGGTGAAATAATTTTTTTCACAAAAAATATCTACGAAATCGAGAAGACCATTATCTACTAAAAAGGGTAACATTTTTTGGCAAACTTCTTTAACATAGGCATCATGATTTCCTTTAAAAGATTCAGGTAAAGCATGAGCTCCAAGAAAAGTAGACCATAGTTTTTGAGGAACAAGAGATTTTGCCTTCTGAATTACACGAAGCATTTTACTTTCAGTTTCTAATGTTAGGCCATATCCACTTTTAATTTCAACAGCGGTTGTACCATTTTCTCTTGCTTTTTCTAGTCTCTGAAGAAGTAATTCTAACAACTCGCTTTCATCGCTTGTTTTCATGAGTTTTGAAGAGTTTAAAATTCCTCCTCCTGAATCTGCTATTTCTTTGTAGCTATGCCCTTTCATTCGCATTTGAAATTCTTCAGACCTGTCATTAGAATAAACTAAATGTGTATGCGAATCAATAAATGCAGGCATAGCGAATCGTCCTGTGCCATCAATTATTTTAAAACCTGCATTATTTGATGGACATTTAGTCATACTTCCGAAATCACTTATGGTTCCTGAATTCATCTCAATAAAAGCATTTTCAATAACCGTCCAATTGTCCATAGATTCTCCAGCAAGAAAATCATTTTCACTGTCATTAAGACGAAGAGTAGCTAATCCTTTTAGATTCTCTATACGTGTTTGCATCCAACGAAGGTAGTGTATCGCGTATTTTTGATCACATGGCAAGCAATTCATTTGGCGAAATTTTACGCATCACCACCTTTGGAGAGTCTCACAATACTGCAATGGGCGGCGTTTTAGACGGTGTTCCTTCGGGTTTATTAATAAGCATCTTTGAAATTCAGAAAGAGGTTAACCGAAGACGTCCAGGGCAATCTGAGTTTACAACATCTCGTTCAGAGCTCGATAAAGTTGAAATATTAAGTGGATTACATCCAGATATAAATGACCAGGGCTATCAATTATCATTGGGTTCTCCTATTGGTTTTGTCATTCAAAATAAAGATAAAAAAAGTTCGGATTACAATTCTCTTAGTGATGTTTATCGACCTTCTCATGCTGATTTCACATATGAGGCTAAATATGGTGTTAGAGACCATAGAGGAGGAGGAAGGGCTAGTGCTAGGGAGACAATTTGTAGAGTTGTTGCGGGGGCAATTGCTAAACAGATTTTAGGTAATGATATCATTATACAAGCATATGTTGAACGAATGGCAGGAATAGGCATACCAGCTGATGCTCAATTCGACATTTCAAAAACTAAAAATTCAAATGTTTGCTGCCCTCATGAGATAACTTCAAAGGCAATGGAGGAGAAATTGAGGTCGCTGTCTTCTGAAGGTGATACCGCCGGCGGAGTTATATCATGTCGAATCAAGGGTGTTCCTGCTGGATGGGGTGAGCCAGTATTTGATAAGTTAAATGCTCGGTTAGCTTATGCTATATTGGGGATAAACGCAACAAAAGGTATTGAGTTTGGTTCTGGTTTTGCAGGTTCGGAGAATAAAGGGTCCGAAGAAAATGATTCATTTAAGACCTTAGGAAAAACTCATTCAAACAATAGTGGAGGTATTCAGGGGGGGATAAGTAATGGTCAAGATGTTTTTTTTCGTACTGCATTTAAGCCTGTTTCAAGTATAAAATCAAAGCAAAAAACAATAAATAAAGCTGGTCTTCCCATAGAGATTAAGATTGAAGGAAGACATGACCCAGTCGTTCTTCCAAGAGCTGTTCCAATCATTGAGGCCATGGCTTATCTTGTGCTTGCAGATTTTTATTTAACTCAGCGTGTTCAACTCAATTCATAGATTAACATGGAAGAATGAAGTTTTCCTATTATGCGATATTAATAATTCTATTAATTCAAACGTCTTCGTTATTTGGCCAAATTGAAGTGGGGGATTGTCATGGATATTCAAATTTTTCGAAGCAAGCTATTTTAGCACACAAAGCCATTGAATCTAAAGATTTAATAATGGCAAAGGTTTATTTATCTGCAGTTAATAGAAAGTCTGATGGTCAGGAATTAAATTCATTATTCTTGAGGTCAGAATTAGCCGCTCTGGAGCTTCGATTTAAAGAAGCAAGCTCAGGGTATGCTGAAATTTATTCAAGATGTCCTGACTACTCTGAAAATATATTATTTAAATGGGGTTTGGTTTTATCAAAACTTGGAATGATCGAGGAATCCAAGAAAAAATTTAAAGATTATTTAAATCAGAATCGAAAAGAATTGTTGAATGAATATGATGTTAGAGAGATTCTATCCTTGTGGGAATTTAGAGATTCTTTAAGGAATAACCCTGTATCATATTCACCTGAGCGTGTTCCAGAATTATCTACAAGTGCCGATGAATTTTTGGGAATTCTCTCTCCAGATGAATCATCATGGTACTATACTCGAAGAGATGATTATATTGATTTTAAATTGGGTCCAGCTCCAATTCGAAGATTGCGAGAAGAATTTTGTCAATTGTCAGCAACAAAAGATGCTAAGTTTTCAGCGCTCCGTTATCCATTTAATCAAGGCTTTAACGAAGGGGGTCCAAGCGTAACAGCTGACAATAGAAATATGGCTATCACATCCTGCAAAAGGTTAAAAACCGGATATCGTAATTGTGATATTTTCTTGCTTGGAAAACATGATGACGAGTGGTCTGATTTTGAGCCTATTACCTCTATTAATCAAGATCATACATGGGAGGCCCAGCCAGCGTTTTCTGCAAATGGCGACCGCATTATTTTCGCATCAGATAGGGTAGGTGGGTATGGTGGTATAGATTTATATTCAGTTGAGTTAGATTCTATGGGTAGTTGGGGGAATCTTAAGAACCTTGGTGGAAGAATTAATACTTCTGGAGATGAAAAATCGCCATTTCTCCACGCTGATGACAAACATTTATTTTTTTCCTCAACTGGCCATCCTGGTTTAGGTGATTATGATGTATTTGTTGTCAGTCTTTTTAATAATAAAAAACCTTCTAATCTTGGATTTCCCATTAATACCTCAAAAAATGAAGTTGGCTTTGCGGTGTCATCCAGAACTCCAGTGGCCTACTTCTCAAGTAATGAAAAAATCACAGGATTAAAAGGGGCTTCTAGCTATGACTTTTATCGTTTCTCTCTACCTGCTAATGCCTTTCCCGATGAAGTTTCTTTTATAAGAGGGGAGATTAATGGTGCGCATGATTTTTCAGAAGGCTTGCAAATGCGCATTGAAAATTTATCAACAAAAAAAGTATCTAGGGTAAGGGTAGATGAAATTACTGGTGAGTATACTGCTGTATTAAATTCAAGTAAGTCTCAAGATTTTTTGTTTTCAATCGAAAGTCCGAATGCTGGTTATACATCCACTCGTTTACATATATCTAAAGGTTATAAGAATTACAATACAGCTACTTTGAAGGCGAAAAAATTAAAAATTGGAGAATTTTTTGATTTGCATTCTGTTCTTTTTAAGTCAAATAGTTATAATCTCTCGACGAGTGATAAACAAGCACTGAAGTCTTTTGCTAGATATTTTTCGGATCATCGATCATTAGTTGTAGAGTTGCAAGGGCACACCGATGATCTTGGATACTCTAATGACAATTTAATCTTATCAAAAAACAGATCTAGGGCAGTTTATGACTTTTTGATCTCATCCGGTGTTGATCCGAAACAAGTTTCATATAAAGGGTATGGAGATAAAAGTCCTATTGCTTCAAACAATAAAGAACAGGGGAGAGCGCTAAATAGAAGAACTGTTTTTCTCGTTTTAGATTTATAAAAAAACGCCTAGTAAATAGGCGTTTTTAATTGTATTATGCTTTTAATTTTCTAAACCCTGCGTTCCTTTATTCTTGCAGACTTACCTGTGCGATCTCGTTGGTAAAAAATTCTAGCACGGCGTACCTTACCATGTTTATTTACCTCTATTTTTTCAAGATTTGGCATATTCACAGGGAAAATTCGTTCAACACCAACATTACCAGACATTTTTCTTATCGTGAATGTTTCTGTTATACCTGCACCACTTCTTTGTAAGACATCTCCTCTAAAGAACTGAGTTCTAGTTTTCTCACCTTCACGAATTTTGTAGTAAACAGTAACGGTGTCTCCTGCACCAAAATTTGGGAAGTCTTTTGACTCAACAAATTTATCTTGGACATACTTTAAAAGATCCATATTTCAATGATGTTTCATTTGTTCATCGATAGTCAACATTCATCACTCTAACCAGAGGTTGGTATCGCATAAAATAACGCTTTTGGAAAAGTTCCTCTAACGAAGCTGCAAATGTAATAAAAAATGAAACTATTCTGACATAAAAATGTCTTATGAAAAAAGATCTGGTCTTCTCGATCTGGTAATTTCTATTGCTTGCTCATTACGCCATTCATCAATTCTTTTAGAATCTCCACTTAATAATATTTCAGGAACCTTCATTCCTTTAAAATTAGCAGGCCTTGTATATATCGGTGGCGCGAGCAAGTCGTCTTGGAATGAATCAGTCAAAGCGCTGGACCCATCATTTAAAACACCAGGTATCAAGCGTACTATGGCATCTGAAATTACAGCAGCAGCAATTTCACCGCCGCTAAGCACGTAATCACCAATACTTATTTCATGAGTGATTAATGATTCTCTGACACGTTGATCAATACCTTTATAATGCCCACAAAGAATGATGACATTATTAAGTAATGATAATTTGTTCGCCATTTTTTGATTAAACCTTGCTCCGTCTGGGGTGGTGTAAACAATGGCATCATAAACTCTTTCTTTTTTTAGTTTTTCTATGCATTCGAAAATAGGCTGTGCAAGCATTACCATTCCTGCGCCGCCGCCAAACGCATAATCATCAACTTGTTTATGTTTACCCTGACCATATTCTCTGAGGTCATGAATATTGATCTCTACCAAGTCTTTTTGTTGAGCCCGTTTTAAAATACTTGCATTAAAAGGGCTTTCTATTAGTGTTGGAAGAAGACTAATTATGTCTATTCTGAAACTCATGCTAAACCTATTTCGACAAGCCTCTGGTGTAAGTATTCGCCTGCCGTTATATTACTGTATTCTTTAGGTTTTTCATCTGAAACACAAATATTAAGGCAATCTAAGGGCATTTTTTCATTAGGGTGTACAAAAAAAGGCATTGAAAATCTTGGCAGATGTTGTTTTTCCGGAGCTGGGTTAACAACCCGATGGGTAGTAGAGCGCATTACGTTATTTGTTAATCTCTGAAGCATATCACCAACGTTAATTACTAAAACATCACTAGTCACATGAATGGGTAACCAAACACCCTCTTTGCTGAGGAGTTCAAGACCCTCCGCGGAAGCCCCCATGAGAAGCGTAATAAGATTTATGTCTTCATGTGCGGCCGCCCTTATCCCATTCTGAGTTGCGTTTGTCTGACCAGGATAATGAATGGCTCTGAAAATTGAATGACCTTGATTTAGATATGATATAAAAAAATCCTCTGGTAAGCATAGATGTAGTGCTATAGCTTTCATTAGATCTTGGCCGATTGCTTCTAGTTTATTGTACGCTCTTGAAACCGTTTCATCCATCTCAGGGAGATTCGGAACAAGTATATTTTCATCTAAGCCTCTTTTTTTAGCATCCATGGGACCCCACTGAAAGAATTCTTTTAAATCAGGAGTTTCCTCCCCCTTGGCATGCTCTGTTCCAAATGAAGTGAATCCACGTTGTCCTTTAGCATTAGGATCATGCGATTTCATTTTTTCAATTTGGGATTGATTAAAAAAACTCTTGATGTTTTTTTGCAATAAGTCGCGGTCATTACTTGTAAAGTCATGACCTTCAATTGCTGCGAAACCAATCGTTTCAAATGCTTGACCTAGATCGTCAACAAACTCAGAACGCTCAATTTTAGTGCTTTCTGTGAATTTTTTTAAATTAATAGTCTTCAGATTCATAATACAAATATAATATCATTGTTTCATAGATAATTGTACCCCACCTTTGTTATCTAGACTCAAAGCAAGATGGCCTTTTATTCCAGAATTTCCAAAGAAAAAGCGATTAGTTATTATAAAAGTTTGTATCTGCCTCGTGCTGTTGAGGATAGAATGCTTTTAGCTCTGCGCCAGGGAATAATTTCTAAGTGGTTTTCAAGTTACGGTCAGGAAGCAGTATCTGTAGCCACGACTTTGGCGATGCATAAAGACGAATGGATATGCACCATGCATAGAAATCTTGGTGTTTTCACTACACGTAATGTTCCCCTTTTAAAGCTTTTTTCTCAGCTTCAGGGAAAGCTGACTGGATTTACAAAAGGACGCGATCGTTCTTTTCACTTTGGGAGTAAAGAGCATAAAATATTTGGTATGATAAGTCATTTGGGCGCCCAATTAGGTGTGGCTGACGGACTGGCTCTAGCAAGAAAGCTTGCAGGTGAAAAAAAATGTGTTCTTGTTTTTACTGGAGACGGTGGAGCTTCAGAAGGAGATTTTCATGAGGCTTTGAACGTTGCTTCCGTTTGGAGTTTGCCCGTTCTTTTTGTCGTTGAAAATAATCAATGGGGTCTTTCAACACCTTCAAATGAGCAATTTAACTTCGATTCATTTGTTGTCAAGGGTAAGTCCTTCGGAATTGAGGCGCATACTGTTGACGGAAATGATTTTGTTAAAACATTGGATGCGTCTTGTAAATTAACCGAGAGTATTAGACAGAATCCAAGACCAATATTATTAGAGTGTAAGACATTTAGAGTTAGAGGCCATGAAGAGGCCTCTGGTACTAAATATTATCCAGATGGATTAATAGATTCTTGGAAAGAAAAGGATCCCATTGCGAAAATGCGTGAAAAATTAATCAAAAGTGATATAGTCCTAGAAGATGATATTGACCAGATTGAACAAGAAATAAAGGCTAACGTCCTAGCAAGCCTTCAAGCAGCTTTAAAAGAACCAAATCCTGTTTTTAATTTGGAGACAGAGTTAGGCGACGTATACTATACAAATTATCCAAAACCAACCCAAACAAATAAAATCGCAGAACAAAAGAAAATTCGGTTTATTGATGCAATTCATTCTGGTTTGGAACAGGCCCTAATACGACACGATAACTTGATCTTTATGGGGCAAGACATAGCTGAGTATGGCGGTGTTTTTAAAGCTACTGATTCTTTTTTAGATCGATTTGGAAAAGATCGAATAAGAAACACTCCACTGTGCGAGTCAGCAATTGTTGGAGCCGGTGTAGGTTTGTCAGTTATGGGCTATAAAACCATGATTGAAATGCAGTTTTCGGACTTTGTCTCTGAGGCTATGACACAAATTTGCAATCAAGTTGCAAAACTAAATTACCGATGGGGTCAAAATGTGGATATGGTATTAAGAATGCCTACTGGTGCTGGTGTTAATGCCGGACCATTTCACTCTCAAAGTACAGAATCTTGGTTTACTAGAATTCCAGGATTAAAGGTGATATATCCATCAAACGCTTACGATGCAAAAGGTATGCTTCTTCAAGCCTTTGAGGACCCTAATCCAGTGCTGTTCTTTGAACACAAGGCACTTTACAGATCTCAGGAAAGTGAGGTCCCTGAGAACTACTATACCGTTCCTTTTGGCGCGGCTGCATTGTTAACTGAAGGAATAGAATTAACTATCGTGACTTATGGACTCGGCGTACGATGGGTGCAAGACTGGATGTCAAATAATACCCATGTATCAGCAGACATAATTGACATAAGGTCGTTAGTTCCACTGGACTCAGAATCTATAGCTGAATCCGTCAAGAAAACTGGTCGCTGCATCATTGTCCAAGAGGATGTGTTTCGTGGTGGCATTGGTAATGATATATCCCAAATTATTCAATCAAAATGTTTTAAATATTTAGATGCTCCTGTAGCTGTTGTTTCAAGTATCGAAACACCAATTCCTTTTGCCGCATCGCTAGAAGAAGGTTATTTGCCCATCAATCGCCTTGAGAAGGCTATTAATGATCTCTTGAATTTTTAATTATTTTTTTAACACGTTAATGTCACTGATTAGGCGGACTATTTCATCTTGTCTAGTTCCATCATAGACTCCTCGGATTCGTTTTTTTTTGTCTATTAAAATAAAATTTGGGGTATGTATAAAATCCTGCGGACCTCCATCCCCTTTTTCTAGTACAGCAAAATAACTCTCTCTTGCTAACTTATAAATATGTCTTTTGTTCCCCGTGGTTAAATTCCATTTCGAATCAATAACACCTTGACTATTGGCATAATCTTTAAGAATAGAAATACTATCAATTTCTGGTGTAACTGAGATTGATAAAAACATGATGTCGCTATCATTGATATATTCTTCTTGAATTTTTGCCATATTCCCAGTCATAATGGGACAAATCCCTAAACAGGTTGCGAAAAAGAAATCCGTAACATAAATTTTCCCTTCGTAGTCTTTTTGAGTTATTTCGAATCCATTTTGATTTATTAATGAAAAATCTTTAACTCGGTGTTCCTCTTTCCCACTTATTACAGATTTATCGACTAATTGAGCATTGAAGTCTGAAGGTTTAAATATGGGTAACTCTCTTTTGCATGATTGAGTAATAGAACAAATTAAAACCATTAATAAAAAGAGAATATGGGATTCATATACATTCATATTAATGGCTAAAATATATCTGCGAATTGTCATAGTTTATTGACGTATGATAATGCTTCAAATATTTCTGGTCGTTGACTAGAGTTACCAGCAAATTGTAGCAATATACGATAGTAATTTGCAGCCATTTCATGATTTCCATTAAGTGCCGAGGCTCTTGCTGCTCCATAGATTCCATTGAATCTATTTGGACTTCTTTTAAGGCTTTTCTTATAAGCAATAAGTGCATTTTCTGGTTCGCCAATAGCAATTAAAAGATCACCAAGGAGTTCATTAGCAGGTATTATTTCTCCAGGAGTTATAGGGTGTTTTTCTGTACCATCTTCAATGGTTGCTGATTCCTGCATCATTAATTTCGCATTACTGTAATTTCCTTTTGCAAACTCTAACCACGCTCCTAGTGATTTCACTTGGATTAAAACCTGTTTGGCCTTGTAAATCTCTTTCTGGTCCAGAAGCTGTTTATATAGTCCTTTAATTTCTATTAGCTCACTTTTAGCTAGCTGCAAATCTCCTATTTGAGCACCACCAAGTCCTTTTGAAAAGTGAATTATAGACTTTTCCCAAGGGTAAATTTCCCATTCCTTTATAATTTCTGGTATTTCAATTTTAGCGGCTAGTTCCCAATTTTTATTCTCCAAAGCTAATCTAGACGCATAAGCTGCAAATGGATAAGCACTATTCCCTCCCCAAACAGATTTTATATTCTTCAGATAGTCATGTGTTTCAATTGCTTTTTTATTGTCTCCTATTTGTAAATAGGCATATAGGAGGTAGTCAAGCGCATGGATTTCACTAGCCCAGTGTCCATCTTTTCCACTTGCTTCTGCATAACATTGAGCAGCATCAGCTGAACGAATATTTGACACGATAGATTCCTCCCAAAGGCCAAGGCGGGTAAAAATATGTGAGGGCATATGCTGCGCATGTGCAGAAGCTGGAGCAATGTTAGAATACCTTCTCGCTGTTGTCAGCGCCATTGAGGCCAATTCCGGATTATCATAATTATGGATTATATAATGGGCTATGCCAGGATGGTTTGGTTTATCAGGAAATATTGACTCTAAAATCCTCCCAGCTTTCCGCTCATTATGCCGGGTTTTATCACCTGGATCTGAAGTTGATTTAAGTGATAAAGCATAAAAAATAGCTGCTTCGCTGTCATCTTTATATTTTTTATAAAGTTTCTCCATTCGTTTCTCCATGATTACAGCTCTGGTCTTATGTTCTATTTTTTCCCAATCCTCGAAATACCCACCAATTGCATTTATGTAATCTTTTTCTTTTTCAGTCTTTGTAATTTTTTTTGCCAATTCTAAAATTAAAGATCCTTTTTCCATCTCTTGTGAAGCTGGAGCACTCCAAAGTGAATGATAAATGCTCATCGCAACACCCCAATAAGCCATTGCACAGTCCGGATCAACATCTATGACTTTAACAAAAGCTCTCTCAGCATCATCATATTCAAATGAGTGTAATAGTGAAACAGCAATATCAAAAGCATCTCTTACCGAGTAATCACATGTTAACGAAAAATCAACATCACCAAATTCTCCATCACCACATAGAAGCAGTTCACCTCTTTGGAGATTAATTGATTTTAGGTCAGGTTGATGTGTTTGAACGCAACTAGTTATTATAGTTAAAAAAATTATTCTAAAAACTTGCTTGCAGGTATGAATTGAATTCATCATTTTTTTTTTAGATAACCCAATTTACAAACCTTTTGTCTCCTTCAGTATATTTTGATTCTTAGGGAATAGTTTTCTTTCAGGTAATAATGAATAATCTATATTCATTTAGGAGAAATATTTATCATTAAAATATTTTTTATTGATGAGTTTATTTTCGTTTTTAAGTGGTTAATCATCTCATCTTTGCTCCAAACAATGTTAGTCCTTATTAATTATGAATGAAAAAAAGAATAGAGACACAAAAAGACCAAGAGTAACGGCTTATAATGCTTTTAAAGAATTTATATGGCCTAGAAGAGGGATTGTTTTAGTAGGCTTAATTCTTATTATTATCAGCAGGTTAGCAAGTTTGGTTCTTCCTTTGAAGAGTAAAGAGTTACTAGATGAAATCATTCCCACCAAGGACCTTGACGCTCTCCTAACAATGGTTATTCTCGTTGTTGGGGCAATATTTATTCAGGCTGTGTCTTCATTTGCACTCACGAGATTGTTAAGCGTTGAGGCTCAATTTTTAATTTCAAGGTTACGATCAAAGGTTCAAAAGAAAGTGCTGTCATTGCCTATTTCATATTTCGATAATAATAAATCAGGTGCTCTCGTCTCAAGAATAATGACTGATGTAGAAGGTGTGCGTAATCTTATAGGTACAGGCTTGGTGCAATTATTTGGAGGAACAATCACTGCAATTATTTCCTTTTTTCTGCTAATAAATATCAGTGGGAAAATGACTCTGTTAGTACTTGCTCCAGTTTTATTATTTGCTGTTATTGCTTTAAAGGCCTTCGGCTATATTCGACCTATTTTTAGAAAACGTAGTTTAATTAATGCTGAGGTTACCGGTAGATTAACGGAAACTTTAAATGGAGTTCGGGTAATTAAAGGATTTAACGCTGAAACTCAAGAGAACTTAAGCTTTGAAGTTGGAGTAGACCGTTTATTTCAGAATGTTAAAAAAAGTTTAACTGCAACTTCAATCATGACCAGTTCATCCTCTTTTCTTTTAGGTTTGGCTTCAGTGGGAATAATGGGTTTAGGAGGTTCTATGATTATCGATGGAACTTTAACTACCGGCGACTTTCTGTCATTCACTCTTCTGCTTGGCTTTATGATTGCTCCAATAATACAAATGAGTAATATCGGTAGTCAACTTACGGAGGCTTTTGCTGGATTAGACCGAACAGAAGAGATTATGAATTTACAATCGGAAAGTAACAATGAATCTAGAACAATTGAATTGCAAAATATTATTGGTGATATAGAATTTAAGCATGTATCATTTTCTTACGATGAGGGTAAGGAAGTAGTTCATGACATCAGTTTTAAGGCAGAGAAAGGAACAGTGACAGCTTTAGTAGGTTCTTCCGGTTCAGGTAAATCAACAATAGCTTCATTAGTTGCAAGTTTTATTAATCCTGATTCCGGAGTAATTTCTATTGATGGAAATGACATTTCGAAAGTTAAATTAGATTCTTTCAGGAGTCAATTGGGAGTTGTTCTGCAAGATGATTTTTTATTTGAAGGTACAGTAAGAGAAAATATTTTATTTCCCAGGCCTGCAGCCAGTGAAGAAGAGCTATTAGAGGCTGTTGCGACAGCATATGTTAATGAGTTCACTGATCGTTTTGATGATAAGCTTGACACCCTGATAGGAGAGAGAGGTGTTAAGCTTTCTGGCGGACAGAGGCAACGAATAGCCATTGCTAGAGCTGTTTTAGCAAATCCTAGAATCTTGATTTTAGATGAAGCAACATCTAATTTAGATACGGAAAGTGAATCATTGATACAAAAGAGTTTGACAAAACTCATGGTTGGAAGAACAACGTTTGTAATTGCACACCGTTTGAGTACAATAAAGCAAGCGAATAAAATACTTGTTATTGAAGACGGAAAAATATCTGAAGAGGGTAGCCATGATCAATTAATAAAATCAAAGGGTAGATACTATGAGCTTTGTACTTATCAAAGTATCATTTAAAATTTCAGCTCTAGTGTTAAATAAAAATTTCTTCTTGGTGCCGGTATGATTCCAGGTCCAGGATATCCTGTTGCTCTTCTGGTAAAGTATGAATTATTGAGTATATTGTTAATTCCTGATTCAATTGAGTAAAAGTTTCTTTTGTAAGAAATATTCATATCAAGAATCCCATAAGATGGTATTATTCCATTAATACCGCTCAAGTTACTTTCTATTGCATTTGAGGCATCTGTATATTGATCGCTTAAATAGGTGAATTGGACATATGATCTGAAATATTTATATCTAGATTTTAGACCCGTTTTTAGATTTATTTTTGGTATAAATTCAACATTGTTTCCAACTATGCCATTTTGCTGCGATGAGATATATTCTGACTGGATAAAGGCGGTATTTAAAAAGCACTTCACCTTTAGTTTTGTTCGAGTCAACCTTGATAGGTTTAACTCGAGCATCGACTCAACTCCAAGAATTCTTGCATCTCCGATATTTCCTCGTTCACTCTTTACATTTCCATCTGCTTGGGCTTTCTGAATAAATCCAATTCTTTTCTTGTAAAGTAGGAGAAAAGAGTTTACATCATATGAAATTATATTGCCAACATTTCCTCGTATGCCGATATCAGAGGTATGGCCCTTTTCATCTTGAATGTTCGGACTAATAACATATGCAGGGCTTACAATACTCATATCTGAAAATGTTACTGATCTATAATTTTGAGAAATATTTGCATAGAACTCCTGTCTGTTTTTCTTGTATGATATTCCTAAACCAAAAATTGCAAAATTTCTAGTGTTTCTGTTTTCGCTATTAATAAGGGTATCAAATATTAGATTATTTGCACCATCGAATAACATTTGACTGTAATTTCCATCACTCTTAGTATCAATGTATTCATATCTAAATCCTGGAGTTATAGAGAGGTGATTGTTCACATATATGATGTTTTCTCCAAAAAAAGCAATATTTAAATTTGGATATTTATAGGAGGACTGACTGCTATATGATGGGAACTGTTCATTGTAGAATTTGAAATCAGCATCATACCCATTAGATCCTGCTCCTTGTTTACTCTCATTATTAGATTTATAAAACTTTATACCTATTAGATTTGCTGTTTTGAGATTTAATACTTCTCTCTTGAACAGTGTTTTATACTCGAACCCATAGTTGTTAAACTTTCCATGAATTAGATCCCGTTCTAATAGCGGGTCTATTTGGGAAACACGATTTGATCTATAACCTAGAGCATATCTTTCTGCATCAAGAGCAAAAATATTGAGAGTGTGTAGTGCATTTTTTGATTGAGTATATTGAAGTCTTAAGTTGTAAAGTAGCCAGTTAACTTTGAAGAAGTTTCTTGATCTATTTGATTGTAATGGGTCTTCGAGAAACATTTGGTCGTTTAAACCTCCTGCTTGTTTAGCTAAATAGCTTAAAGCAGTAAATTCTAATGAAGCGTTGAGTTTTTTGCTAATGTTATTGGCAACATGCACATAAGCATTGGTTGCTTTGAAATCTGAATTGTCTCTGAATCCATTTCCTTTTTTGGCATTTATAAAAGAATAATAGCTGATATTCTTTTTAGCGCCGTCGATACTTGTAAAAGAAGTTAATAGACCATTGCTTCCAATCGTTGATCTCTGGACAGTTCTGTTTCCTGGGATTTCAGAAGGCTTCTTGATTACAAAATTAACGAGCCCACCAAATTGTGTTCCGTATTGCAAAGAAGAAGCACCTCTTATGATCTCAATTTTCTCAAGAGCTTCTGCTGGCGGAGTATAATAGCTTTCTGGATACCCTAAAACATCAGCACTAATATCATAACCATTTTGTCTGGTATTAAAGTTAGAGGTCCGATTTGGGTCTAATCCCCTGCCTCCGATATTTAACTGCAAACCGGCATCATCATTTTGGTAAATATTTAGACCTGAAACTTGACTATAAATTTGTCTAGCATTATTGAGAGCAAGGCTCGCATCAATGTCGCTTAAGATTACGACCTCAGTTTTCTTTCCTGCGTTAATTGATGTTCCTTCAACGTCTCGTAATCTTAAAATACCAAAAAGGTTTTCTCTTCTCGCGCTAATTTGAATTTCGTTTAAGTTAATAGATAATGGATCTAGTAAAAGGTTCAAAAACATAGGATTAAGTACTTCTATACTTTTCCGATAAAATTTATGATTGGATGAAAACACCGTAATCTCATAATTCCTTTCGGTTCCAATGAACTTGAAATAGCCGGTATCATTTGAAATGGCAAGCAGCTTGCCTGACTCGTCATAAATTTCTGCTGCGCCAATAGGAGTATGGTAAATAGCGTCTTTAATTTTTCCAGAAACAATATTATCTTGAGCTGTCAATGTTGAGCTATATAAGCCAAACAAGATGAATGTGCTAAAAATAAAGTTGTTCCTATTCATCGAATATACTATTGTAGAGGACGAATTATTCCATATTTAATCTCCATCTGTATCAGCATAATCAACAGTTATTGATAGATTAATTAGCATGTCTGTCTTTAAAAGGACAACTACTTTTTGAAGTGCATCGTATGCTTGGAGCATCTGATTATTGTCCGTAGACATTTGAGAGATAAAATCATCATCTAAATTACTCACTGCTGAAACTGCCGTTGACATTTGAGCAGTTATTTTATTACTCAGAGTGTTATCGCCAATCTTGTGCTGTAGATAGTTAATGTAGGACTCTCCTGGTATATTAGTATTGAACCCAATACCTAGAAAAAAGTTACTACTTGCTTCTAGAGCCTCTAATACTAGGCGTTTTGATAGGCCTCTTCGGTAATAGGCCTCAACTCCTTTCTCATAAGGTTTGAAATTATCCCATCGTCCACACGGAATTCCAATTTTATTCGCTCGTATTCCCTTTTCGAAATGGTATATAAAATCATTGGTTAAAAGATTTAAACTTGAATTTCTTGTATTTCCTGAAGATCCAATAAAATTAATTTTGGAGCTAAGCCAATGATCATTTACTTGTGTAGTTTTTGAACTCATCTGGATAATTATATCACCTAGATAACTTAAGTATTTATTTCCTTGAGGTCCAGTATAAAAATTTATAACAAGACTAGAATCCGAATCTAGACCGTACAACATGTAGTCCAATGCTGGAAAACCTTGAGAAGCCCAGCTGGGCCATGTTGCATCATTTAAATCATATTGGGAATTTTGGATGTTAGCATCGATTATTGTTTTGTTGCAAGGGTAGGTATTCATTGATTTTATGTAATCAATTTCTTCTGCTTTTCCCATGTCAAACATTTCTATGTGCTGCCAAGCAACATAAGCCTCTACCCATGTATTTCTCAATGAATTAAAATTATCATTATTTGGACTAGTTGTGAAAAGATCTGCTGCATTGGTCAGGCTGATCATTTTTAAATTGAAATTCTGATTGACAGGAATAATGACATTTTCTGTTAAGTTTTCCAATAGTGCAACTCTATTGTAGTCATCTACAGGTTGGACAGTTACTTTGTCAACATTACAAGCAAACAATACGCTGCTTATTAATAAAAGATATTTGTATTTCATAGATGATTTAAAAATTAAAAGTGAGGGAGGTTATCCCCCCCTCACTAAACAATAAAAAGTTATCTAGATTAAAGCATCGTAACTGCATTAATTTGATCTGCCATAGTTATTAATTCTGCGGGAGTACGATCCCAAAATCCATTACCGGCTTCTAGTGAAGTAAGCATTGTATTCACTTCGGAGTTAGTGAAGTATGGCATTCCATCAGCAGTGTAGGTGAATTGTAAGCTAAGAATAAAACCATATCCCTCTGATAAAGCATGGAAATAATCAGGAGATAATGCATCAGCTCCAGCAGCCTCTCTTAGATAGCTTTCAGCTCTCAAAGCAACAACTTTAGATAGAGTCTCTTTGATTATTTGAGCTTGAGCATCTCTAACTAGAGAACAATTATCTACAATAGCCTGTCTTCCTAATTTAAATGCATTGTAAACAGTAGCTCGGTGATCCTCATATTTATTTAGGTATTTTCCGAGTAAGCCATCCGTATCAATTTCATCAGTAGTGATATCTGAATCAACGCCATAAATGTATCCGAACCCCTCGTCCCAATGGTGCTCCATAGCTGTAGAGTTATCATCTACAGAGGCATCACGTGTAATGTTGTCTACTGCATCTCCAATTTTACTTGCGCTTAAGTATCCATTAACGACTTGATCAAGACAAAGACCACCAATAAGGCTTTTTGCTACAAATTGGTCATATTCAAAGCCTTTAGCATTTAATTCACGATTACCAGCCATTCCAGCTACGCCAGATGCTGCACTCGTTCCTGCAGTGATTGCCGGAGCAACATTTGTTGCAAAATCTGTAAACCATCCTTCAATTTTAGATTGAATTTGGAGTTGAACTGTGGCATCTTGTTTACCAGCTGTTTTGCTTTTAATTTGCTTAGTGGAAGCATTTAAACCAGCACCTGTAAAATCAGTACCACCAGCTTGGTGATCAAACATTCCTTTTAAAGCAGCTTCTGTTGTGGCACCATCTGAAAGGGCATTTCCGAGTTCGCTAGCCATTTGAAGTCTCTGAGTTTGACCGCCATAAACTACAGTGGAATTACCAGAAATTAAAAAAGAATAATCAGCGGGAGCATTTACTGAGCATGGGTCAGTAACTTCAGTAGTACATGAGGATATTGCAATCACCGCGGACAGTGAGGCTACTTTCATAAAATTAATTTTGTTCATTGCTTTTTTTATTAAATTATTTTGGCAAATATACATTACTATTTTTATTTAGACTTAATCTAAATTGAAATATTTTTATTACTTTTACGGTATAAATACATGAACATTCTTTTTGACACATATAAACTTTTTGATGAGACTTTGTCTTTGACACTGTCGTACTTTTTAAACCCTGAAAAACGAATTCACGTTCTTTATTTATTTACTTCAGTGGTTCTCTCTTATTATGTTTTTCGAAGAAATAATTTAAAGTCGTCATTTCTCCAATATTTATTTCCAAGAAAAATATGGCTGAGTAAATCAGCTTATGTTGATTATTGGATGTTTTGTTTTAATTCCCTTATTAAAATCGTTTTTATAGGTCCTTATATTATCATCGGGTTTTATATTGCATTTTATACTAACGAGTACTTTTTGGTAAGTTTTGGATTCCCACAAGATTCTATGGGTATCATGCAAACTCTAATCTTGTATACAATTTCGTTGACTGTCTTTAACGATTTATTTAGTTATTTAATTCATCTAGCGATGCATAAAATACCTTTTCTTTGGGAGTTCCATAAGATTCATCATTCTGCGACATCTTTAAACCCTCTTACTCAATATAGAGTTCACCCAATTGAGCTAATAATAAATAATATTAGGAGTATTCTTGTATTCGGTTTAGTTACTGGCTTTTTTGATTATTTGTCTGCTCATCAAATTGATAAAATGTTATTTTTAGGCGTAAATGTTTTCAATTTTATATTTCTATTTTTAGGTGCGAATCTTCGGCACTCTCATGTGAAACTGAAGTATCCAGGGTTTCTAGAGTATATTTTAATAAGTCCTTTTCAGCACCAAATTCACCATAGTAGTGATCCGAAGCATTTTAATAAAAACATAGGATCAAAGTTTGCCATCTGGGATTATCTGCTAGGGACGTTAGTTTTATCCAAGTCTGTAAATAAAATAAGATTTGGAATTGGCAAAGAATCGTCGAATTATGACTCTCTGTTCAAAAGTCTTTTAAATCCTGTTAGGAATATAATCAGGTCTATTTCCATGCGCCTTAGCCTTGGTAACAAGAGTTAGTATATGCCGAATGAATAATCTCTTTAATTAATAAAATAAAACAAAAGAATGAAAACATCACTACATGCCTTTTTTGCAATTATTCTTGGAGTATTTTTTATTTACAAGGGCATCGATAAAATACCTATGAAATTGAAAGATATATCAAAGGAAGAGATAGTAAGTACAATAATTGAGCGAAACTCTTATGAGGCTCCGGTTGGCTATAAAATCACGATGAATACATTTCGCCAGTCAGGATTTATAAGATTGATAGCTGTTTTTCAAATTTTAGCTGGCATTTTAATGATTTTGCCACCAACTAGGCTTTTTGGTTTATTAATGTTGCTCCCAATAATATTAAATATATTTTTCATGCATGTCTTTTTTGATAATAGAGTGGGGGAGAACGTCATGACAGGATCTCTTCTTTTTTTAAACACGATTCTTTGTTCTTATTATTACAAAGATTTGATTAAAATATTCTGGATTAAACAGAAAAGTCTTTTTTAGTTGATTCCAGAAAATAGAAGCAAAATATAATTTTATTCTATTTTATATGGTTTTAAAGTTTTTTATAGTAAAGGGATTAATGCTTCTAAGGTTGAATACGAAGCTGATTCTTTGGAGAATCCTTTAAATCATTAAAGGATTCTCCAAAGTTTTCTGAATACAATACTGGAGGATATATCCCTAATAGTTAATCTCCTATATTTAGACTAAAGAATACCCCAGCATTATATCCCAAATTGACTTATTTCGGAATATTTAGAAGCCTTTCGAACTTATTGATGAGTATCCTAGTTAACTTTTTTAAAAACTAAGAGATCTCCAGGCTGACAATGTAAAACATCACATATATTGTTTAAGGTTGTGAATCGAATTGCTTTGGCTTTCCCGGTTTTTAATATTGAAAGGTTTGACATTGTAATACCTACTTTGCTTGAAAGTTCTGTCAATGACATTTTATTTTTTGCGAGCATAATATCTAACGATATATATATCATTATTAAATAGTTAAAGAGTTTTCTTCTTTTAAAGAATTAATTTTCATTTTTCGTCTTCCAAGAAAAAAACCGAGACTAAACGGTATTATAAAAATCAGCAAAAATTTAATCAATCCAATTAGTCCATCCCATTCAATGTTGATATTCATATCCATCTTAGTATGTTTTTTTTCGTTAATATTGCCTTTTAAATGTACAACAAGTTTATTGTTAAACAATAAATTATATATATTTTTTAATGGTTAATAAAGATTTAAAAGACAGTAGAAGACAGTTTTTAAAGAATACGTCTTTATCAATTTTGTCCATCGCTGCATTTCCAACTGTTCTCAAGTCTGCTTCTTCTATAAGTTTACAGGATTTTTCAAATTCATGTAATGAATCTACAGAAGATGCGTACGGTCAAGGCCCATTTTATTCAGTAAATGCTCCATTTATTCAAAACAATAAGCTTGCAAATTCAAATGAAGTAGGAACTAGAATAATTCTGAGTGGTCAAGTATATAACCTAGATTGTTCAGAGGTGATTCCAAATACCGAAATTGATATTTGGCATGCTGACGATGAAGGGAGTTATGATAATCAAGGATATAATCTTAGGGGGAAAGCGACTACAAACAATCAAGGTTTTTATGTTTTTGAATCTATTAAACCAGGATTTTATTTGAATGGATCGAATTTTAGGCCATCTCACATACACTTTAAAATAACGCCTCCTGGATTTAATACTCTAATAACTCAGCTCTATTTTCAAGGAGACCCATATATACCAACAGATGCAGCGGCCTCCATAACAAGCGGGTCATTTGATGCGACACATAGGATAATTCCATTGGTTCTGAATTCCAACGGGGAATTGGAAGGGACATGGGATATTGTTATTGATGGGAATGGAGTTTCTATCGGTACAAATAATATTCACCTGGATAGAGGAATGATTTATGGTGCAAGCCCAAACCCATTTCAGGATATGATAGAAATAAATTATGGTGTTTTTCAAAAAGCAAAAGTTTGTATAGTTGTATATGATATTAGAGGTCAAATTGTTGCCACTCTTGATGAAAAAACTTTATACCCAGAAAAGTATTCCGTCTCATGGGAACCATCAAGAAGACTTCCTAGTGGACATTATTTCATCTCTATAAAAATGAATGACCTGCAAGTTCATTATATAAAAGTAATCCGGCAATGATAAATGTTCCTTGATTTGGAACTTTACATGTTTCATCCCGCAAGAACTCAAGAACGTTTTATGTCCAGAGGAGGATCAATTAAAGCGTTAATATCTAGTTGTTTTTAGTTTACAATATCCTTAATAAGATATCTTTTGTAACTAATCCATAACAGGATGCCAGAAACTACAGTAATCACTAAACAGCCGAAAATATTGGTCTCTAGCAGCCCGTTTGTTGAGGTTAGGTCTAAATAATAATACGGCGAAAAGTATCCTAACCAATTAATTTTTTCAGTAGTCATTGATATCGCATTAAGAAAGTAACTTCCAAAAATAAGCCCAACAACGGGGCCCATGTAATTAAGCTTTGGTGATGAGAAACTCGACATAAAAACTCCTGCTGCTGTAAAAAAACCTATTAAGAAGAAGCCATGAATGTGCATTGAAATTAAAACACAAAGTCATAATTGGATTTGTTAATTATATTTTTGCATTAGATTCTATCCAAGTTTATATACTATAACTTAAAATATGAAAAAAATACTAATCACATTTCTTTTTCTGCCTTTAATTGGTTTTGGGCAACAGAGTTTAAATTTTATCCATAATGGAATAAATAGAGAGTATATATATTATGCGCCAATTAATCTGCCAGCAGATGCACCATTATTATTTGTAGCTCACGGCTATTCAGGTTCAGCTCAAGATATTCTGAATTATTCTAGTATGAATGCAATTGCAGATCAGAATGATTTTGCGGTCTGTTACCCGCAAGGCACATCAGATTCTTCAGGTTCTAATTTTTGGAACGTTGGTTATGATTTTCTACCAAATTCTAATATTGATGATGTTGATTTTTTAGAATCACTAGCGTCCTACTTGCAAATAACATATCAACTTAGTTCGTCAAATACTTTCTTTACAGGGATGTCTAATGGAGGAGAAATGTGTTATCTATTAGCTTTTGACGGATCAAATATTTTTAAGGCATTTGCGCCAGTGGCTGGAACAGTTTTTCCAAATGGAGTAATTAATAATCTCTTTTCATCTGGCGTATCTATCCCTTTCTTTATAACTCATGGAGATAACGATAATACTACACTTTATGGTGGTGATCCAAATGATCAATTTTGGGGGGCATATTTATCGGTTGACACATTAGTCGACTTTTGGGTGAATGCAAACGCTCTTACAGATCTAGTTATAGATACATTCCCTAACCTAAACAATAGTAATAAAATAACAATTAGTCATAAATACAGCTCCACTTTTTTAGACAATGAAGTGTGGCTTTATACTCATCAAAGTGGGCATAATTGGGGAGATGATGGAGACATGGTAATTGAACAAGAAATATGGGACTTTTTCAATAGAGTGTCTGTAAATACTTCAGCAGTAATAACTGAGCATTATCAAGAGAAAAACATAATTAAAGTTGTAGATGTCTTAGGAAAACAATCTCCTGAGAAAAAGAACATTCTTTTATTCTACATTTATGATGATGGGTCGGTTGAGAAAAGAATTATCCTTGAATAAATAAACCCACTCAAATGAGTGGGTTTATTTTGTGGGAGATGAGGGGTTCGAACCCCCGACCCCCTCGGTGTAAACGAGGTGCTCTGAACCAGCTGAGCTAATCTCCCAAAGAGCTGCAAATATACTTCCAGCTAGGCATTTCACAAGTGAATTAATGAAATAGAAAAAAGAATTTCCTAAAAGAGTAAAATTGAATAAATGAAAATATTATTTATTGTAAAAAAAAATTCAAATTTTTGTTGAAAAGACGTTTCACTCATCAATGGAATCAAAGCTGAGGCTTAAACTGTTGACACAATATCTAAGATTTGTTTCAGTCGGCCCATCTTCAAAAACATGTCCAAGGTGTCCGCCACATTTCGTACAAAGTATTTCTGTGCGAACCATGCCGCCACTGATATCCCGGATTTCAGTTATGGCCCCTTCTTTAACTTCTTTGTCAAAACTAGGCCAACCGCAATGGGCATCAAATTTTGAGGATGATTTGAACAGTTCAGCTCCACAGCCCGAGCAACTATATGTGCCTTCTTTAAAGTGTTTATTATACTTCCCTGTATGAGGATATTCAGTTCCTTTTTCACGAAGAATACGAAACTTTTCTGATCCTAATTCATCAAGCCATTGGGATTCTTCTTTGACTACTTCAGGGATAAAATCAGACATTTTTGAGATTGTTTGGGACTGGCATTGAACAGAAGAGAGAAAAAGTAATGACCAAAAAATAATATTTTTCATTATTTCTGTAACATTATTCAGACAAAAATGTTCGGAAACGTTGTTCCAATAATATTAAAAGAGTGCCCTGAACTGGACTCGAACCAGCACAACCAAAGGTCACCACCCCCTCAAGGTGGCGTGTCTACCAATTTCACCACCAGGGCAAATAAATTTTGTGACCCGACCGGGGCTCGAACCCGGGACCCATACATTAAAAGTGTATTGCTCTACCAGCTGAGCTATCGAGTCTTCATTTATTTAAATGAGGCTGCAAATATAGATAGAAACTTTAATTTAATTGTTGCTGTAATCTCTATTTAAATAATAAATTCAAGGATGCAAAAACCGTTATATATTATTGGGTACATGGGGGCTGGTAAATCAACGCTATCAAAGGTTTTGAGCCGTGTGCTGAATTGTGAAAATCATGACCTCGACGATATTATATCAAGCTCTGTGGGTAAAACGATTAATGAAATTTTTGATTCTGAGGGTGAAATAGTCTTCAGAAAAATAGAAAATGAGCAATTACACCTGACCTCAAAACTTTCAGGTGTGATATCGGTAGGTGGTGGGACCCCATGTTATTACAATAATATTGAATGGATGAATTTACATGGAATAACTATTTATTTGAGAGCTAAGATTCCAACTTTAGTATCAAGAATAACCAAAGAGAAAGCTTTTTTAAGGCCTATATTCAAAGGAGTTTCTGAGCAGAACCTGCCAGATTTTATTGGTAAACATCTTTTTGAACGTCAATTTTATTACGAACAAGCGCAAATTAGCTGTAACGTGGAAAATATTGGTTGGCAAGATGAACTGATCAGTAAAATAGTTGGTTTAAACTAAACTAAATAGACTGCTGATGGCTCTTTAAAGTCAACTTCAACCTTGTCGTGAAAGCTAGTGGAAAGGCTCAACCCTTTTATGTCTGCTTTTATTGGGAATTTTTTGTGATTTCTATCGATTAATACCGCTGTTGATATGCGTTCGACAGGAGATTGCAGAAAATAATTTACTGCATACATAAGCGTGCCCCCTGAATTTAGAACATCATCAACAATGACTATTGATTTCCCTTCAAAATCCTTTGGGAGAAGTTCGCAAGAGGTTGGGCCTTTGGAAGGATTCCTTTTATTTATAGATATTTCAGTTAGTGTTATGGAGCCCTCGAATATTGGGTTTAGTTGTCCCAAAAGTTTCTTGGCGAGCATAAATCCAGACTTGCTAACTCCAATGAGATGAAAGTCAGTTTCATTTGAATTAGTCTCTAGAATTTGCCAAGCCATTCTGGTAATTACTCTATCAAGAGTTGAAGGGTCTAAGATTAAAGTTCTATCTGCCATACTTGAAATGTACTAACGATTAAGTCTGCCTCTAAGATAAATAACATTGACTATCGATCACGCAAGCTCAAAACGAGAATGTTTTCGACGTGATGCGTCTGCGGAAACATATCTATTGGTTGTATGGTATCCACTTTATATACTTCATTAAGGGTATCCAAATCCCTGGCTTGAGTTGCTGAATTGCAAGAGACGTAAACAATTCGAGGAATTCTAAGTTCATTCAGACGTTTCACAACTTTCGGATGCATTCCGTCTCGGGGCGGATCAGTCACTAATATGTCGGGAGTCCCATGTGCGAGCCAAAGATTTTCGTCAAAAACATTTCTCATATCTCCCACTAAAAAGGTTGTGTTTGAAATATTGTTATTTATTGCATTTTGCTTTGCAGCTTTTATGGCTTCTGGTACACTCTCTATGCCAACCACCTTATTTGCTACTTGTGCCATAAATAATGCAATCGTTCCCGTACCAGTATATAAGTCATATACTATATCTTCTTTTTGGATATCTGCAAGTTTTAGAACTTCAGAATAGAGTCGATTTGCTTGAACTGGATTCGTTTGATAAAAACTTTTTGGTCCGATCTGAAATGATAGGTCTTTTCCTTTGTTTAATGCGGAAGGCATATATTCAGTTAATGAAGATTTTCCACAAAACAAATGAAGATCTAAATCGTAAATTGAATCGTTTCCTTTCGTGTTATGGGCGAAATAGATACTTGATATTTCTGAGAATTCATTAGCTAAAGCACGAAGTAATTCAATCCCTTTATCCTCGGGAGATTCAAAAAACTGAATGACGACCATCCAATCGCCCTTTAAGGTAGATCTGAGCATCATAGTTCTTAGCAGTCCTTCTCTTTTTCTTGGATGATAGAAGGACAATCCGTTTTTTTGAGCGTAGGACTTTATAAAAAGTCTAATCGCGTTCGAGGGTTCAGGCTGAAGATGGCATGTGTTAATATCCATGATTTTATCCCACATACCGGGGGCATGATATCCCAATGCCTCTCGGGAAGTTATTTCTTCTCCTGAGCTTATTTCTTTTGGAGAAAGCCATCTATTTGATGAAAAGCTAAACTCAAGCTTATTACGATATCGATATGCTTCTGGGGCATGAATTATTCCCTTAAAGTCGCCACCTGACATATTTCCAATGCGGGTAAGATTATCTTTAACTTCTTGACCTTTAAATTCCGCTTGAGCTTCATACTTGATGTGCTGCCAGCTACATCCACCGCAAAGTTCAGCATGCTCGCAAAGAGGGTCTACTCGGTTAATGCTTGGCGATACAATATTTTCGATAATACATTCAAAGTGTTTTTTCTTCTTTCTGATAATTTTAACATCTACAATATCACCAGGAGCAGCTCCTTTAACAAGAAGGGTTCTGCCATCGGAAGAATGACCTATGCAAACTCCCTTTCCTCCAGCCCGTTCAATTGAAACACCCTTAATTATCATTTGTCAAAGATACTCGTGTTTATTGAGCTTATCTTTGAAAAAATCAAATGAAGAAGACATGGACTCTAAAGGTTTTATAGAACTCGAAAATCAATATGGTGCCCATAATTACCACCCATTGCCAGTTGTCTTAAAAAGGGGTGAAGGTATTTATGTCTGGGATGTTGAAGAGGTTAAATACTTCGATTTTTTATCGGCGTACTCAGCCGTCAATCAGGGGCATTGTCATCCGAAAATAATCAAATCGCTCGTGGATCAAGCATCTGTATTAACCCTAACATCTAGAGCGTTCCACAATAATATCCTAGGTGATTATGAAAGGTTTATAACAAAAATTTTTGGATACGATAAAGTCTTGCCTATGAATACAGGTGTAGAGGGAGGAGAGACGGCTAATAAATTAGCTCGCAAATGGGGTTATTTAAAAAAAGGAATTCCTCACAATCAAGCAAGAATAGTATTTGCCAAGGGTAACTTTTGGGGCAGGACACTGGCAGCGATTTCTAGTTCAGATGATCCATCTTCTTATGAAGGTTTTGGTCCATTTATGCCGGGGTATGATCTTATTGCTTATAATGACTTAAAAGCGTTGGAACATGAATTAAAAGACCCTAATGTCGCTGCATTTATGGTAGAACCAATTCAAGGAGAAGCAGGAGTTGTTGTTCCGGATGATGGTTATCTAGCAGGTGTTCGTGACCTTTGTACGAAATATAATGTCTTGTTTATCGCAGATGAAGTCCAGACAGGAATTGCAAGAACTGGTAAAATGCTGGCAACTGACTTTGAGGATGCTCGACCTGATATTTTAATTTTAGGGAAAGCAATATCGGGAGGAGTATATCCAGTTTCTGCAGTTTTAGCGGATGACGAAGTAATGTTATGTATAAAGCCTGGCGAACATGGTTCAACTTTTGGAGGAAATCCTCTGGCATGCATGGTCGTTAAGGCTGCTTTGGAAGTTGTAATAGAGGAGGGCTTGGCTGAAAATGCGGAAGTTATAGGAAACCTATTTCGAGATGAATTGCGTTCGAGGTTAGATGATTGCAAAATCATAAATCTTGTCAGAGGTAAGGGGTTGTTAAATGCGATCGTTATAAATGACACCGAGGATAGCACTACCGCGTGGGATATGTGTATTTCATTAAAAAACAAAGGATTGCTTGCGAAACCTACTCACGGTAATATTATTCGCTTTGCCCCCCCCTTAGTGATCAAACGTGATGAGATGTTGGAGGCTTTGGATATTATTGAAGAAGTAATTAGGGAATATGATAACAAATAATCGATCGGCTAAGGGATAGCTATTGCTGTAACTTCAAGATAATAGGGATCTCCTTCATTGAGGGGGTAGCCTTTTATCAAGCAACCTTCAACAATTACTCTTGGCTCAAAAAGAAACTCATCTAGATCAAAATCACTACTTATCAAAGCAGTATCAGAAATAATATGTGTTCCGTACATAAAAGTTGTCACTCCTAACTTTTTAATAGATCCATCAATCGATGCACATTGAGGGGTTGATTTAAAAAAATCAAATTTGTCGCAAGATGTTAATAGCACCCCAACTGTAAATCCTAAAAATAATTGTTTGATTTTCATAAGATTAATAATTCAATTATTATGCCAATTTCAAGAAATATTTTTAAGGTCTAAATTTTATTAGACGCCGCTGCCCAATGGGTATACATTTCATTAAAAATAACTCTTAGTTCTTCAAACCATTCTTTTGTCAAGGTTTTTTTGACGCTAGGAATATCAGGGAATTTGTCCTTATTGTATTTATATGCTTGACGCATAGGTCCTGCCTCTAACTCAATAATGTAATGCGTTTCAGTAGTGTATAATACAATACGAAATGTTGAGTGAGGTATCTGTTCTACTATTCTCATTAAAGCTGATATTGAAAAATAAAATTTATTAGTCTATTTGTTAAATAATTAGGAACTGCATATTCTCTGGCAGTAGAAATATCCATTATCCAAAAATAGCTAGCAGTATTACGAATTTCAAGAAGATTAAAAATTTCAAGTGATATACTGGCTTTGGTATTTAAATTATGTTGAAACCCTAGATCCATTCTTCTGTAAGGTGGAGCTTTGAAAGGCTTTGAGAAAGCTAGAGGTGATCCAAATGGAAACCCTCCAGTAATCGACGCCTGCATATATACTTTATTGTCTGGAAAACCTTTCAATGCATCTTCAACTCTTAAAGAAAATGAATAACGATAATCACTCCCTCTGCGAACCCAAGAATTATCAAATTTTTCTTGAGATCTAAATAGAGACAACGAAATCCACGACTCAGTTTTCGGTAGCCACTGGCTATGGATTCGATTGTCGATTCCAATTACTCTTGCCACCCCAGGTCCATTGCCCAAATATCGTATGCGCATTCCATCTTGTTCAAATGGAAATGCTCGGTCCAAGAACTTGTAGTATAATTCAGTTCTCCAGAAAAAGGGTCTACCATTCGATGTGAATTTTTTTTCACCGCCTATAATACCGTGCCATGCATGCTGCATTTTACTATTTAGTTCTAAAGTTGAGTAGCGCCAGTTCCTTAATTCTCTAACGCTGGCTGTTTGAGCGTATGAACCTGCCTTTAAGTCCCATATAAATCCACTTAAAGTCCAGTGCTTTAAGTGAAATCTAGGGCTTATGCGTATTTCATTACTTCGGCTATCGTGCAGTAATCTCACCCCAAAATCCAATGCCCATTTTGGGTCCTGTTGGTCATTAATTATTTTATGTCGGTAGAACCCGTATGTCTTAAAGTTTTTTAATTCTCCAGACGTATTTGTTAATTGAAATAATTCTAATGATTCTTTAAATTCCATTATTGTGTCATTCTCAATCAAGAGAACCTCTGTTGAGTTATGAGGTATACTATAGCCTGCAGAATCAATATTGACCCATTCATATAATTGATCAATTCCAAACTGATTACGTAACCCAACCCCAAAGGATATAGAACTATTTAATTCCTCATAAGTACCTCCCGCAAAAAGATGAGACTCCCGAGCGAATAAATGATTTCTTGCAAACCGCTGGTGACCTCCAGAGCCTCTCTGATATGAAATCTCCCCAAAATCATCAGATCCCAAATTATTATTAACCTCACCCAATAGATATGCTGAAATAACATCGACATTTTCTGATTCGAGTGCTTGAATAATTGATGATTCTATGTGTAATTTTAATTTGCTATTTACTCGATAAGTACTTCTCCATCCAGCAAAAGCATTACTGTAAACATAACTTTCCCGTCCTTTCATGTAAACGTTTAATCTCAGAACATCTGTGACCGTTCCGAATTCTGTAGTTCTTGACCTTGGCTGAAGAGTAAAATCGCTGGATTGAGCTATGGATAAAAATTCATGATACCATTTTTTTGTGCGAATGTTTTGAATTAGCTGAATATCATATGAAATTGAATTTAAGTCCCCTTGAGTGTCTCCCCCAAGAATGAACGGGGAATTACTCCTATATCTGATAGCAATTCCACCATTTGTGTAGATTTTGTTTTCGGATTTTGATAATTTAGATTCACGATAGCTCATGAAAAGACGTCCTGAATATAATCCTATTCTACTGCGCTGCGCCGCTTCCTCATTTGAGGGGACGCCATAAGTTAGCCTAAGAACAGAAGAAAGTTTATCTCCTTCACTTGAGTTAAACCCTCCTGCAGAAAACTCAAGCTTTCTAACCATATCTGGATTAACGGCACTTAATCCTTCTTGCTGACCACTTCGAGCCAGTTGTGGACGATATATTTCAAATCCGTTAATCACTAAAAGGTTTTCGTCAAAATTCCCGCCCCTTACACTGTATTGGCTTGATAGCTCATCGCTACCAGCTACTCCGGCCAAACTTCTAATCACCCCTTCGATGGATTCACCAGCGTTGCCAACAGAGTTTAAACTAGAGCTTTCAATTGAAATAATAGACTCAACTGGGTTTCTTTCAGCTTTTACTTCAATTTCATTTAATCGCGTGGAAGGAGGAAGGGTATCGTATACAGGAAATAGGCCTGGAGCTAGGACCAAAGCAAGATCTGTCCAAGTCATGACTAATTCTTAAAGTCGCCTCGCTTCAGAGCATTAAAAAATTGGGACCAAGCAAATGGGTTTGATAGTCTTCCCAATATCGCAGTCCCAGCACCTCCGGTTCCATAGTACCGGTTTGCGTCATGAATATTCTGAGCCTGAGATTTCATTATATATCCTTGCATCTCTCCAGCGTCCATCCCCATCGCTTTTGCCTGCTCTTTTAAAGATTGTATTGCCAAATTTCGAAGAGCGATATCTCGATCGTTTGTTTCAATTCTCATAGACAGTAATTCTCTATTTAAATTTTCAGGTCTGGGCCACGGATAGAGCGTGACTTCATTTAATTCTGTAGTAGATAACTCCATTGATATAACTGCTATGTACGAGTCTCCCTTTAGAGAATCTGGTATAGATAATCTTGTCCGTTTGAATCCAAATCGCGTAATAAAAATGCTATCGCCGGGAATTGCCGTGATACTGAAAAATCCGTCTGCCCCAGACTCCGCTATTAATTTTCTGCCTTTTACTTGGAGTTTAGCATTTGGTATTGGATTACTCGCTGAATCTGCTGTCAGCGCCACTCCACTTATTTGAACAGCTTGCTTTTGAGCATATGAATAGGAATATGAAAACATAAAACCTAACAATATGAAATAACGCATCATTAATTTATTGAAATTTATATTCAAAGGTAGCTAGGTTGTGGGCTTCATCTTCAGCATATATTTTGATATCAGCAGTATCATAGTTTAAAGGAATCAACAATTCTTCATTTTTAGCATCATAATAAGCCCATTCCCACTTTTCATTTATTTTTACGCTGTATTTAGTAATATCGAGAAGATTGTCTTTTAAATTAAAAGAGATAGCCTTTTTTCCCTGAAAAGAAGTTATTCCTTTTAGAGAAATAATGGGAGGAACTTCATCTGTTTGAATAAAAAAATCTCCCCATAGCTTCATTCGAAATTTAATCTCTCCGCCTTCGATCGGTGTCCCGACAATTTTATAAGACCCTCTTGAGTCTTTCCCAACGATAACAGCTTTGGATTTTAGATGCATTGGGAACTCTGGGTGAGGAGTCCAATAAAAGTCAATAAACTTTAGAACAGGTAGATCAGGCTTGCATATCCATTTTTGATCTAAATAAGGAGTGTGGGTGTTTTCAAAATCACTCGCGCTAATCGTTTCTTGATATATTAAATGCTGTGCGGGCTCCATAAATGTTCCCTGCTTCCAACTAATACGGATATTTTCAGATTTCATATTTCCTGCAGGGGATTTCCACTGATTAGATGAGATCTCTTTGTCTATCCATTTAGAGTCTTTTGAGTCTCGCAAAATCGGACCTTTTGATATAGTTGACTGCCCGCTATGTGTTTTTATCATAATTGTTAGCTGATAAAGACCATCTCCTGGAAAAGAATAAACATCTTTCCATATTTTCGCTGGCTGATAGACTGGAGCGATTCGATATGTTCGTTTTCTCGTTAGGCTATGAACATTGTGCTGCATATGGCCATCTGCTCCTCGGGTATTTAAAAATGAAAACCGTGTCATCTCCCATGAGAAATCGGGAACTTCTTGCTGTTTTGGCTCATTCATATCTTCTATCCATACGGACATAGATTTGATTCCTAATTTTGGTCCATTTATATTTTGCTGTTCAAGGATTTCAACCCCAATATCCTGCCAGTCTTTGATTATGAGTGTATCGAACCACAGTCTTTTAACTTTATTTCCTGAAGAGGTATGAATGGCGAGTATTTTAGGCTCTACAAGATCATCACCAATTTCAAGGCCATAACTAACGGGGTTGAGAGGCTCCTCCGTTCTACTGTCTCGCCATTCAAAATGCAGGTGAGGTCCAGAAGAACTTCCTGAGTTGCCAGACCATCCGATAGTGTCGCCAGCATTAATTGGGAACTCATCCTTAAAAGGGTATAAATCTATCTGGTTAGATTTATTTTCTAATGCTTTTTTAACTATGAATTCATGTAAAGCGGGTTTGAAGTCGTTTAAATGAGCATAGACTGAAGTATATCCAGCGGGGTGAGCCAAATACAGAGCCCAGCCAAACCCTTTGGGGCGAACTACTATTCGCTTCACATATCCTCCCGTCACAGCTCTAACTGGCTGTCCGATTTTCCCAGCAGTTCTCAGATCCACACCAGAATGAAAATGATGATTTCTGAGTTCTCCAAAGCTTCCAGCTAATTTTGGAACTAACGGTAAGGGTTGAATCTCAAAATGACTCGATTGCGCGCAGAGACTAAAGTTTAAAATTAAAATTATCAATAGAGGTCTTAAGATCATACTTGTAAGGTAGGAAATGCTTCTCGTTTTGATTAAGTTTGTTCAATACAAAAATTCTTCAATGTCTACTATAATAGATCAAGTTCAAAATATTCAAAATCAGGTACATAGTCTGGTCTCTGCCTATCGAGATATAAAAAGTACTCTGGAAGAAAAAACCATTTTGATCAATCAATTATCTGATGAGTTAAGTAATGAGCGAAAAAAAAATGCCAATCTTAATAATCAGATTGAACAACTTCGTTTGATCATGGCTTTTGATGGTAATCAAAAAGATCGCGCTATTTTAAAAGGTCAACTTAGCGAATGGGTAAGAGAAATCAACAAATGTTTAACTCAATTAAATGTATAGGTCTAATTTTATTTTGCCATGAGTGATCCTTTAAAAATAAAAGTTAATATTGCGAATAGGAGCTATCCCCTTACAATTCAAAGAGACGAAGAAGAGCAAGTGAGAAAAGCAGTTTCTCTTATACGTCAGGCTATTGAACGCTTTGAAGAGAAATATGCTGTGAGTGATAAACAAGACGCCTTAGCAATGACAGCCTTACAGATGGCTAACCAGATGATATCTTTGAAGAACACTTCTCAAAACGATCCTGATAGTTCTGCTATTTCTGAAAGACTTCGGGCGGTTCAGACACAATTAGATGCTGTTTTAAGTTCTGCTGTTGATAAAAAAATCTAGTTTAAATATCGTAGTTTTTAAATAAAAATTATATCAGAATGCCAAAAATTAGTAGATTGTTAATAGCTAATCGCGGAGAGATTGCTCTTAGAATTATACGAACAGCGAGAGAGATGGGAATTACTACGGTTTCTATCTATTCCGAAGTCGATAAAGGTTCACCGCATGTCTATATGGCTGATGAATCCTACTCAGTCGGCGAGGCTTTGAGCACTTCATCTTATTTAAATATTGATAAGGTTATAAATGTTGCTAAAGAAGCTAATGTGGATGCAATCCATCCGGGGTATGGATTTCTTTCGGAGAATTCATTATTCGCTGAAAAGGTTGAATCTGCTGGATTCATATTTGTTGGGCCAAGTCCAAATGCAATAAAAATAATGGGTGATAAGCTCTCAGCAAAAAGGGCAGTTTCAAGTTTTGCTGTTCCGTTAGTTCCGGGTACCGATTTTCCTGTAAAAGACATCTCCCAAGCCAAATTAGAGGCTAAAAAAATCGGATTCCCTATTATCATAAAAGCTTCTGCTGGTGGAGGTGGAAAGGGAATGCGAATAGTAAATAGCATTAATGAGCTTGATGAGTTGTTCTCCTTGGCTGTCAATGAAGCTTTAAAGTCATTTGGTAATGGTGATGTTTTTTTAGAGAAATATATAATGTCACCTCGTCACATTGAGATCCAAATTCTCTCAGACAGTTTTGGTAATTTTGTTCATCTTTTTGAAAGGGATTGCTCTATTCAAAGACGTCATCAAAAAGTTATTGAAGAAGCTCCAAGTGCTTTGCTAAGTGATGAGTTGAGAACATCGATGGGGAAAGCTGCGATCAACGCAGGGAAGTCATGTGACTACGTTGGCGCCGGTACAGTCGAGTTTATTTTTGACACTTCAGGTTCATTCTATTTCTTGGAGATGAATACTCGACTTCAAGTCGAACATCCTGTGACAGAATGTATAACTGGTATCGATTTAGTTCGGGAACAGTTGAGAGTTGCAAATGGAGAGAAATTAGGATTTAATCAAGATGATATTAATGTAACTGGTCATGCCTTGGAATTGAGGATTTATGCAGAGGATTCTAACAATAATTTTTCACCAGACACTGGTGTTTTGAGTGTTTATAAGAGGCCGCAAGGTCCAGGAATACGTGTAGATGACGGTATTGAGGAAGGTCAGGAAGTTTCTATATATTATGACCCAATGATTGCAAAACTGATTGTCACAGGACCGAATAGAGAGATCGCTATTGAGCGTATGGTTAGAGCAATTGAGGATTACGTGATAATTGGTGTTGAGAATACACTTCAGTTTGGAAAATTTGTTTTAACTCATCCAAATTTTTTAAATGGTGACTTTAATACTCATTTTATAGAGAATCATTTCAAGCCTGAATATTTGATAAATGATGATAATGCAAAGCTCGCATTGTCTCTTCATAATTATTTCTATTCAAAAAAAATATATAATTCTGACTCTAACATGATAACGTCTAAATGGAGATTGCGATAATATATAGACTTTATCTAGCTTCTACTCTTTCACTTTTGGGCCTAGGTCTTTATGGTCAAATCGCTGTTGACTATAAAGGAGTTAATAGTGGAGCTTCAGTAATTGATGGTGATACAATTCCTTGGGTGTTTTTAGATGATATACTTGTACTTGATAATCCAACTTTCTCAGATATTGAGGCAAGGAAAAGTTATTACCTTTTAAGGAGAAGAGTTCTGAAGGTTTATCCATATGCAAAGGGATTAGGTGAGAAATTAGATAGTTTAGAAAATAGATTAAGTGATGACTCTAATAAAAGAGGGCACAAGAGACAGATTCGGCAATATCATAAATTGCTAAAAGATAAATTTGCTCCTGAATTGCACAAACTGACGGTGTCTGAGGGTCAAATATTATGCAAATTGATTTATCGTGAAACAGGAAAAACGATCTTTGAAATCTTAAAGAGTCATAGAAGTATTTTAAGAGCCATTGTCTTGGGAATTACGGCGAGCTGGTGGGATATATCCATTCGCAAAGAGTATCTTCCAAATGATAATGAAGAAGATGCATTGATAGAACAAATTTTATTGAGAGCATTTGCAAATAACTTTTTACAGCCTGGGACATATTATTATAGATTAAAATGAAATATTTTTCCCCTGAAAACAGCGAGAACCCAAATGGA
Organism: Owenweeksia sp. TMED14; assembly: GCA_949529985.1. Lineage (GTDB taxonomy): Bacteria > Bacteroidota > Bacteroidia > Flavobacteriales > Schleiferiaceae > TMED14. Next base: position 20,481 of record CATIRS010000029.1, on the reverse strand, counting down.
AAGTGGCTACGCTCGACAATAAAATCTAAATTCAGTAACGAGCCATTCTTTAAAAGCCTCACAAAAAAAGATCTAGAGTCTCGGAGCTCAAATTATAGTATTGACCAGCGTCAAATTCTTGTGAATGTCTTGAAAGACCAATATCAAGAGTGGAAAGATGATGATTCGGTAATCTCTTTAATTGAAAAATTAAGAATAGAAAACGCTGTTACCGTTACATCCGGCCATCAACTTAGTCTCTGTTTAGGTCCCCTTTATGTTCACTCAAAGATTCGTGAGACGCAATATTTATCAAATTTTTTATCTGAAAAATATGATCAACCCGTAGTTCCTGTTTTTTGGATGGCTACAGAAGATCATGACTTTGAAGAGATAAGACATTTGCGATTCCAAGAGCAAGATTTCTCAATGGGTGAAGAAATAAAAGGTCATTCTGTGGGCTCATTGCCATGTTCTATAGCTCAAGAAGTTGTAGAGAAAATGATATCTCAGCTTGGAGGAAATACTTCCATAAAGGAGTTGTTAATATGTATGCACAAGGCTTATAGCTTGGGCGGTACTCTTGCTGATGCTACACGCAGATTAATTCATGAATTTCATCCGGGAATACTGTGTTTAGATGCTGCAGATCAGAGATTAAAAGCAATGGCCTTTGGGTTATGGGAAGATGAAATATTAAATCAAACATTATATAATTCCAGAGAAATTTCTATTTGGAACAATGAAAGGGAAGAGCCTGTTCCATTCAGGCCATCAATGATGTTTTATTTAAAAAATGGAATTCGTTCAAGAATTGATTTTGAGAATGGAGAATATTTTTCTGATGGTCATCGATGGACACCTAATGAGCTTTTAAATGAGGCCTCTTCTCATCCGGAAAGGATCAGTCCCAATGCTCTTTTAAGACCGATATATCAGGAAACAATACTACCTAATGTGTCCTATCTAGGTGGCCTTGGAGAGATTGAATATTGGCTTCAACTAATACCATATTTAAAACAATGGAAAAAATCTAATGTTCGAATTAACATTCGCACTTCATTTGCTTGGTGGACAAGAGCGACTCAGAGAAACTGGAGTTCTATCTCTGAAAATGGAATTAATTATTGGACTTCTGAGAAAGAGTACAGGTCCCATTGGTTAAAAATTCTAGGAAAATCTGATGTCGACAGATATCCTGTTCTTGAAACAGTCAAGCGAGTCATGAATAGTCACTATAACCAGAACAATGGTGTTGAACAGTCTACAGATGCATGGCTTCAGCGAATAAAAAGGGATGAAAAGCGCATGAACGAGCGCATTAGGAGAGGCTCGCTGAAAAAAGTAGATATTCAGATGAAGAGATATAAGTCTTTTAAAAATGAGCATCATCCAGGTAATGTTCTTCAGGAAAGAAAATGGACATTGATCGATTTAGTATTTCATTTTGGTTTAAATTCATCTTCAAAATATACCGAGGGACTCGGTAATGAAAACAATGGTCTGATATGGATACTACAGGACTAGGATGGTATATTTGTAGTCTATGCAGGATGCTATTTTAATACTTGATTTTGGTTCTCAATATACTCAATTGATCGCAAGACGTGTTCGGGAATTACAGGTTTACTGTGAAATCCATCCTTTTCACAATTTTCCGAAAGACTGGAAACGATTCAATGCCGTCATTCTAAGTGGATCTCCATTTTCAACTTTAGAGACAAATGCTCCGCATCCTGATCTCTCTTTTTTTTTAGGTAAAATCCCGGTTTTAGGTATCTGTTACGGTGCGCAGTATTTGGCAAAAATAAAAGGAGGTGATGTCGCATCTTCAAAATATCGGGAATATGGAAGGGCAAACATTACCAAATTAAATAGTAATTCTGAATTATTAGACGGAATTCCATTAAATTCTTCAGTCTGGATGAGTCATGGTGACACAATTATAAAACTTCCAGAAAATTGTTCCATTGAATGCTCTACTTCGGATGTTAAAATAGCTTCTTTTCGGTTTGATAATGAAGAAACATATGGAATCCAGTATCACCCGGAAGTTAACCATACTGAACACGGCGTTCAATTGTTAAAGAACTTTGTTTACTCTATTTCAAAATGTTCCCCAAGCTGGACACCTAAAGCTTTTGTCGAAAGTAAAGTGTCAGATTTAAAAAAGGTTATAGGTGATGGTAAAGTTGTTCTTGGATTGAGTGGGGGCGTTGACAGTACCGTTGCCGCTGTTCTTTTATCTAAAGCTATAGGTGAACGCTTATTTTGTATTTTCGTAAACAACGGGCTTTTGCGAAAACATGAATATGAAAATGTTTTGAATCGATATGAAGGACTTGGTTTAAATGTCAAAGGCGTTGATGCTACTAGTGATTTCTTATCAAAACTAAAAGACGTTGAGGAGCCCGAAGCCAAGAGAAAAGTTATCGGGAGTGCATTTATTGATGTTTTTGATCGTGAGTCAATGCTTATCTCTGATGTTGAGTTTTTGGCGCAAGGAACTATATATCCAGATGTTATAGAATCGGTAAGTGTAAATGGCCCATCCGTCACAATCAAATCTCATCACAATGTTGGTGGTTTGCCGGCACACATGAAATTGAAAGTTGTTGAGCCATTAAGATCCCTATTTAAGGACGAAGTGAGAAGAATAGGGAAGGAATTAGGACTTTCTAATGAATTATTAGGTAGACATCCTTTCCCTGGTCCAGGCCTAGCAATTCGCATATTGGGATCAATAACCCCAGAAAGAGTGAAAATACTCCAAGATGTGGATTCAATATTTATTAATGCCCTACGAGATGAAAATCTTTATGATAAAGTTTGGCAAGCAGGAGCGATTCTTCTTCCCGTAAAATCTGTGGGGGTGATGGGTGACGAGCGCACATATGAGCAAGTTGTGGCGCTTAGAGCTGTAGAGTCAACGGATGGTATGACAGCAGACTGGGTTCATTTGCCGCATGATTTTTTAGCCAAAGTTTCAAATAAAATCATTAATAATGTTCGAGGGGTTAATAGAGTAGTTTATGATATTAGCAGCAAACCACCGGCTACAATTGAATGGGAATGAGAATTTATCTCCTTTTTATTTTTCTGATTGGCAGCTATTCACTTCTTGCTCAGGAGTATGATTCTTTAGTTAAAAATGAGAAAATTGTCATTTCTCAATTGACTGACACCACTGCTGGAGTAAGATTAGATTCTCTTTTAAAACCAAGGCTATGGGCATTAGCACTCCCAATGAATCTTACTTCAGATACTAATTCATACCAAGGTTTAGATATTAAGTGGATTGCTAATAATAAAATGGCCACAAAATTTTACTCAGGATTTAGGGTTGCTGTAGATTCTATGAATCGAGCAAATCAGAATATCCAACTTTTTTTAGTTGAGCATGATGAGATTAATAATGTCTACAGGGTCCAGGATGATCCTTACAGCCTACTTTATACCTATTCGCCAAAAGAATTTATGGATATCTGTAATCGTTTAGGTGTGGAAAAAATAATAGGCCCCTTTCGTTCAAGAGCGTCTGAAATATTATCAACTCATTCTATTAAAATTCCAGTAATTAATCCTGTCTCTCGTGTTGTTAATGTTTTGGGTAATCCTTTATTAGTAGCGGCCGCACCATCGAGGGTTTCAGAAGCTAAAGCCCTCGGGAGAAGGGCTGCGATTGACAAAGGGAACAATGATAGTAGTATTACTGTTCTCTTATTAACTGAGAGCAGTGTCAAAATGAAATTACATAGTTCTTTTATAGGATCATACGGATCGGTAGGTAGGGATGTTACTGAAGTTATAATTCAAGAAATAATTCCGGAGTCAGACTTTATAGACTTGTCTTCTCGTGGACCTAAGAACAAGTTAATCCGTTATGTTTTTTTAGACAATGATGTTCTCATGGCGGCCCAATTGTTAACTTCTTTTCGGGCTCGTGATGCTAATCTGACAGAATTCTGGACACTTGGTTCAGTTTTAAAAAGTAGTGCTTTAGATTCCTATTTATTACTAAGGCAGCCAATTGTTTGGGCTCAAACAGAACGTGCAGATTATATTCGCCTAGAAAATATATATAACACTATCAAACGTGTCTCTAAAATGCCTCCAGGTCGTTGGGAATGGCTTGGGTATGATATGGCATGGTATGCAAGCTATATGAGAAGTGCCATACCAATGGCTTTTGTAGGACCGAGACGTCTATACGTTTGGAGCCACAATGAAGCTGATGGTTATGTCAATGAATCTGCTCTTATGTTTAAATTTGATAAGCTAGGAGTGCGCGTTTTAGATGATATTCCGCAAAAAATAAGAAGTGAACAAGATAGCTTAATGATTAACCAATAGACAGAAAAAATATATGAATGATATTTCCAAATTAGAACCATTAGAAGTATGGCAGGCATTTATGGAATTAAATGCGGTCCCAAGACCTTCGAAGAGAGAAGATAAAGTTCAAGAATTCGCTTTTAGAGTAGGAACTTCTCTAGGTCTTAATACTGAGAAAGATGAAGTGGGGAATATTAAAATAACTAAACCTGCATCAAAGGGTATGGAGGGATCAACTCCAATTGTTATTCAGGCACATTTAGATATGGTTTGCCAAAAAAATGACGGTACAGATCATGATTGGGATAATGACGGAATATCTATGTTTATTGAAGAGGGATGGGTAAAAGCAAAAGGCACGACTTTGGGCGCTGACAATGGAATAGGCGTAGCTTTTGCAATAGCGTTACTAAGGTCAGATAAACTAGCTCATCCACCCGTTGAAGTTCTATTCACCTCTGACGAGGAAACTGGAATGACCGGAGCCCTCGGGTTAAAAAAAGGATGGCTAAAAGGTAAATATCTTTTAAATATAGATACAGAAGACGATACTGAATTAACAATTGGTTGTGCTGGAGGAATTGATGTTTCATCTTTTTTAGATCTTAAAAGAAGGAATGCTCCTGTTGAAAAACCGGAAATGTATGAGGTTTGCATATCGGGTTTGTCTGGTGGACATTCTGGGATGGATATTCATCTAGGTCTTGGTAACGCAAATGTATTGCTAGCGAGAGTATTACGTGAGCTTGAAAAAGAAGCATGCGCTATGCTTGTAGATTTTGATGGCGGAAATCTTCGAAACGCTATTCCTCGAGAGGCTCGAGCTAAATTAGTTATGGGTAGGGAGCATTCTCAATTACTCTTTTCAACTTTAGTGAAGATTAGAAGTGAAATATCTAATGAGCATCGTGTTACAGACCCTTATTTTAAATTAGATTGCACTAAAATCGATGAGGGTGCTCTTATGGTTCTTGATTCGGAACAACAAGAAAATATAATATCAGCTCTTGCTGGTTGCCCAGTTGGAATTATTAGAATGAGTCCAGAAGTTCCAGGATTAGTGCAGACTTCCAATAATGTTGCACGGGTTAAAATAGGAATGGATAAGGCTGAGGTCTTATGCCTAACTCGTTCTTCTTCAAACTCGGAAAAAATGGATTGTGCAAATAGGATTTCAAGAGTTCTGCAAATGGCAGGATTTAAGACTTCCTTTTCTGGGAATTATCCTGGGTGGGAGCCATCGCCTTCAGGGCCATTAACAGACTTAATGCAGACGACCTACAAGGATCTTTTTAAAATGGATCCAAATGTTAATGCTTGTCATGCGGGTCTTGAATGTGGAATTATAGGCGAAAGGTGTCCAGGGATGGAGATGACATCATTTGGCCCTAATATAAGGGGAGCTCACTCTCCAGATGAAAGAGTTGAAATCAAATCCGTCAATAAGTCATGGATTTATTTTGTTGAAGTTCTCAAACGTTTGCAGTAACAAAACTAAAAACTTTACATTTTTAATATGGGATTTATAGATTTATTTTTTGGAGTATCTGCTTATTTTCTGATGGAAGGAGCAGCATGGGCTGCTCATAAATATTTAATGCATGGCCCTTTATGGTTTTTGCATTCAGATCATCACACTAAGGATCCAGGTTTTTTTGAAAAAAATGATTTTTTCTTTTTAATATTTGCAATTCCTAGTTGGCTTTGCATTATGCTTGGAATGATATACGGTGTATCTGAATCTGTTGCTTTTGGATATGGTATTGCTGGGTATGGATTGACTTATTTCTTAGTTCACGAAATTTTTATTCATCAGAGATTTAGATTTTTTAGAAACACTAACAATCCATATTTCAAAGCCGTTAGATTAAAGCATAAGCTGCATCATAAAAACCTTGATCAGCAAGGAGCACAGCACTTTGGTTTACTTTGGGTATCAAGAGAGTTAATCACTTCTCAGCGCATAATAAAAAAGCGATCATAATGAAGGGGCTATACCTATTAATAGATGCTTTGGTTTTTCTTGGACCTTTAACGAGATCATTTGAGCCTAGAATTGCCTTTTACAGTAAATGGAAGAAGTTATTATTGGCTACTTTTTTCACGATGTTAATAATGATTCCGTGGGACATTTTCTTTGCGCTAGAGGGATATTGGGGTTTTAATCCTGATTATTTAGTTGATATATACATTTATAATCTTCCTATTGAAGAAGTTCTTTTTTTTATTGTTGTTCCTTTCTCGTCTTATTTTATTTACGAAGTTATGCAGCTCTTCTTCCCAATAAATTCTACTCCAAAATTGATGCATAATGCCAGTATACTAGTTGGAGCGTTTTTAATTTATGCTAGCACTCAACAAACGGGAATGTATACGATTCTTATTGGTATGACCCTTGGTGCTGAATTGATTCTAGCTGGGCTTTGGAAAGTAAAATGGCTTAAATCTTTTTTTAGGTCATATCTAATAATATTGATTCCCTTTTTATTTGTTAATGGCTTATTAACAGGCTCGTTTTTAGATAACCCCATTGTTTGGTATTCTGAATCAGAAATTTTAGGATATAGAATATTTACAATTCCGGTTGAAGATGCTTTTTATGGCATGGAAATGATGCTCATATACACCGCAGTAATGCAAACGAAATGGAGACAGAAGTCCTTTATCTAGACGGAGATATAGCGGTTGTTTCGAAACCGGCAATGTTGATGGTTGAACCCGATAAGCTTGGCCATCCAAATCTTCAGGATTGGGGAGAATATCAATGGGGTGGAAAGACTTGGGCTGTTCATCGATTAGATAGACCTACAAGCGGATTACTCGTTATCGCTCGAAAAAAATATGCTTGTACTCATTTAATGAAACAGTTTGAGTCTCGAAAAGTTAAAAAACGATATCAATTTAAAACCCACAAAGAGCTTCCGACTGGGTCTTGGAATTGGGAAGATTATTTAAAAAAAGATAATTTGAAATTTAAAAGCCTAGTCGTTAATGATGGTGAAGGTCAGCGGGCGTCATTAAGAGGTGTTCGTATTGATGATTACTCAGCTGAGGTTGAGTTATTTACGGGGAGGTATCATCAGATTAGAGCTCAAGCAAGTTTTAGGGGTTATCCAATTTTAGGGGATGTTTTTTACGGTGGTGATCCTTGGGATCAGCCAGGCGTGGCACTTCATGCCAGCCATTTATCATTTCTTCATCCAAAAACCAATGAAGAGATGTCTTTTGATAGCTTGTCTACTCGCTTTTAACTAAAATTTCATTGTATTTTTACATTCTAAAATCGTTCTATGCTTACTCGACGTCACATACGCATCAAAGTGATGCAGGCACTTTTCTCTTTTCATCAAGGTGGATCAGGAGATTTAAAAAAGGGATTAGTAAGTCTCAATGATAGTATTGAAAAAATATATACGCTTTATTTATACGAGTTGAGAATGTTTTGGCATTTCCATCGATTTCTGGAAGAACGATTACAGATAGAAAAGGAAAAAAAAATACCTAATCCAAATAGAGAGTCAAGAATACGTGATCTGTTATCTATGCCGTTTATGCACGCACTAGTTTCTGATGACGATGTTATCGCAGCTTGGGAGATGAAAAGTATTAATTGGGGAGATGGTGTTGATATGATTCGTGGTGCGTTCTTTACCTTTTGGAACACGGAAATGGATAGTGATTGGTTCGCCTCAACAGAAAGTGCTGATGAGCAAGAGAGCGTATTATGGTTTAAACGTTTTTACCGTGACGCTATTGCTAATAACGAATCTATTCAGTCATATTATGAGGACCAAAGCATGCATTGGTCTGATGATTTAGATGCTGCTCAAATGATGGCTGTACAAACACTCCAAAATGCAAAGCGAGGAAAGCCTCTTCTTGTGAAGCTATTTAAGGATAGGGACGATGAAGACTTTGGCGAGATGATTTTCATAAAGGCAGTAACATCACATGATGAATTAATGAAAAAAGTTCGTGCAAAATCGGAAAAATGGGATTATGAACGGTTAGCCCCAGTTGATCGATGTATCATTGAGCAATCTATGATCGAAGTACAATATGCCAATGAAGTCCCTATCAAAGTAACAATTAATGAAGCCATTGAACTTGCTAAACAATATTCGACAGAGAGGTCTCCTGGATTTATTAATGGACTATTGGATTCTCTTGTAAAGGATATGATTGCAGAAGGTAAAGTTCAGAAGATTGGGAGGGGCCTAATTGGTTAGTACATTCGCAGAACTCTAAAACAATAATTCATGAGAATCACAATTTTATTAGCTCTAGTGTCATTTACTTTTATTTCGTGCTCAGATGCATCCTCAAAGATTAATAGCTCAAAAGATAGAATGTCCATTGAAGCTGTTACGGATGTATTAAAAAATAATGAATTACCGATTTTTTCCTTTGAGGAAGAAGAATGGAACTTTGGCGATATAAATGATGGAGATGTTGTTGATCACGACTTTATATTTATAAATACTGGGGAATCTCCTCTCATTATTAGTTCAGCACAAGGTAGCTGCGGTTGTACAGTTCCGAAATACTCAAATGAGCCAATTGCGCCTGGCGCTGAAGGTGTTATATCGGTTAAATTTAACTCCAAGGGGAAGGGTGGAAGCCAAGAAAAGACTGTAACTCTTTCAGCAAATACAGTACCTAACACGAAAGTTTTAAAAATAAAAGCCAAAGTGGCTTCTTCAAAATAAAATATAATTCACAATGTCAAATTTATTTTTACAAGCAAACTCTGCTAGCAGCATTAGCAACTTCCTGCCATTAATTGCTATCGTAGCAGTAATGTATTTTTTCTTTATTCGCCCTCAAATGAAGAAACAAAAACAAGAGAATAAGTTTCGAAGTCAGCTCGTAAAGGGCATGAAAATTGTCACTACTAGTGGAATCCACGGAAAAATTATTGAAGTTGATGAGAAAACTGTCCTAATTGAGTCTGAAAAGACTCGATTGAGATTAGATCGTGCTGCTATTAGTAAAGATTTAACTGCAGCTGTTAATCCTGATGTTGCTCAAAAAAAATAAATCATACTAGATCTAAAATAGTTCAGAAGGTCTTCTTAGATTTTTTTAGATTCTTTTCATTTGTTGTTGGAGCATTTTAATTTGATCGGAGAGTAGACCTTTTTCATCTAGTTTTTTAGCTTCGGTCAATAAGATCTGTGCCTCTTTCTTTTTCCGCTTGGTCATTGCCATCGCTGAAAGTTGCATTTTTGCTAGAGCTCTATCTTGTTTCATTCGTAATCCAGTTGAGAGAGCTTTCCGCATCATTGACTCGCTTTTTTTCAAATTTGTTTGAGAACTCATTAGTCCTCGAAGAAAATAATAGTAAGCAAGTTGCCCTTTGATTAAAGTTTTTTCAGGATTATTTATCTTATCTAACTGATTTCCAGCTTTTTGAAAATCCTGTTTTCTTACTTGCCAAAGAGCCAGTAGTATTCTTTCATTTCGAAAGTGAAATAAAATTGGAAAAAGAGATATCAATATTAGAAAGATCCCGTTACCAATTTCGGAATTAATAAATTGTTGAGTCGAAAAACTTAAAATAAGTATTGCTATGAATAGTCTTAAATATTTTTGAACCATAGGGCAAACTTAGTTAGAGTGATCGTTACAATCTACTAGATGTTAAAAACATATTAAGGCTTTATCAAAAGGGCCACTTTAATGATATAATTTCATAAGAAGAAAAAAAAAGGATTATATGGGTTCAAACGTTAAAGCGTATCGTAAAATTTTTGTTCTTGACACCTCGGTTATTTTGTATGATCATAATGCAATTATGAATTTTGAAGAACATGATGTAGCAATTCCTATTCCAGTTTTAGAGGAGCTCGACGAGTTTAAAAAAGGAAGCGACACGAAAAATTTTGAAGCCAGAGAATTCATTCGCATGCTTGATAAAAAGGCGGAAAATAAAAAACTTACTGATTGGATAAGTCTTAACGGAGATAAGCGTGGAAAATTCCGAGTTATCATGGCCACGCCAGGGTTGTTGGTTGATGCAACAGAGATATATGGTAAAGGAAAAAACGATCACAGCATCCTTAATGCGGCTCTTTTTCTGCAAGAGACAGAGAAAGATAGACCTATTATTCTTGTTACGAAGGACATTAATTTACGTTTAAAAGCTAAGGCTCTAAATCTCCAAGCGGAAGATTATTTGACCGGTAGAGTGAAGGAGTCAGACACTAGGTTCTCTGGAAGGTCTGAGTTATTAAATTTCCCGGTAAGTTATTTTAAAAGACTCTTTGAAAATAAATCAGTCGCTATTGACCCTTCTCATAAAAAAAACATTAAGTTTCATTTGCAGCGAAACTTATTTTACATATTGAAATCCTCCAAAAGTTCAGCACTTGGTTTTTTTAATGGTGAAACAAATCACATGGAGCTAGTTGAAAAATCAAATTTCTATGGAGTGAAGCCAAGAAACTCTGAACAAACTTTTGCTTTGAATGCAATAATGAATCCTGCAATTAAATTAGTGACTCTAACCGGTGTCGCTGGAACTGGAAAGACTCTTCTAGCTTTGGCTGGCTCATTAGAACAGCGACGAGATTTTAAGCAGATTTATTTAGCGAGGCCTATTGTTCCTCTCTCAAATCGTGATATTGGCTTTTTGCCTGGGGATGCTGAGCAAAAGATAAATCCATACATGCAACCTTTATGGGATAATTTGAAATTCATTAAGAATCAATTTGGAGAACGTGACCGAAATTATTTACAAATAGATGAAATGATTGCGAGTGAAAAAATATTAGTAACTCCATTAGCGTATATAAGAGGTCGTTCCTTATCGAATGTTATATTTATAGTGGATGAAGCTCAAAATTTAACTCCACACGAAATAAAAACAATTATAACAAGAGCGGGTGAAAATTCTAAAATCATATTTACTGGAGATATTCATCAAATAGACACTCCGTATTTAGATGAGCAGTCTAACGGACTTTCTTACATAGTGGATCGGTTGAGAGGGCAGGCTCTTTACGCTCACATTACACTGGAAAAAGGAGAGCGTTCAGAGTTAGCAAACCTCGCGAATGATCTCTTATGACTATTCCTTATTGATTGGGCCTCCTGCTAAAATATCCCCTGAAGAACCGGATTTAAATTGTTGAAAATTTTCCTTGAATTTATTCGCCAGATTCAAAGCAGCTAAATCATAGGCACTTTTATCACTCCATGACTCTCGTGGATCCAATATTTTATTTGGAACTCCCTCAATAATGCTAACGCGACTAAGACCAAATACTTTATCTTTTAAAAATTCTTTATCAGATATCTTTCCATTTACGGCATTTTTAATCATCGTCCGAGTATGCTTTAAAGAGATTCTTGATCCTACTCCGTAGCCACCACCGATCCAACCCGTGTTTACTAACCAAACATTCATTTGGACATCTCTCATCTTTAACTTTAAACGCTCTGCGTACTCTGCAGGATGCAGAGGCATAAAAGGTGCTCCAAAACATGCTGAAAATACAGCTTTAGGCTTAGTTATTCCTGTCTCTGTCCCTGCTACTTTGGCAGTATAGCCAGATATAAAATGATATGCTGCTTGCTCTGGGTTTAGTTTTGAGATTGGAGGCAAAACACCATATGCATCGCATGTTAAAAAGAAAATGTTTTTAGGCGTATCTCCTAGCTCTTTAGCTAAGTTATTAATGTGGTCAAGTGGATATGAGACCCTAGTGTTTTGAGTAATGCTTGAATCTTTGAAATCGGGTACATTTCCCTCCTTCAAAATTACATTTTCTAATAAAGCCCCTGGACGTATTGCTTTAAAAATATCTGGTTCATTTACTTCTGATAAATTAATAACTTTTGCATAGCAACCGCCCTCAAAATTAAATATCCGTCCATCTGGAGTCCAGCCATGTTCATCGTCACCGATCAGTAATCTAGAGGGGTCTGCACTCAGTGTTGTCTTACCTGTTCCAGATAAGCCAAAGAACAAGGCCGTGTTGCCGTCTTCTCCTACATTTGCTGAGCAATGCATAGGTAGTGTGTCGTCCTCTGTTGGGAGAATGAAATTAAGAGCTGAAAATATCCCCTTCTTTATTTCCCCAGTGTATCCAGTCCCTCCAATAATTATTGTTTTTTCAAAAAAGCTAATGATTGCAAAGTTACTTTTCCTTGTTCCATCTCTTTCTGGTTTTGCTTGAAATTCAGGAGCGTGAAGAATTGTCCATTGAGGCGTAAACTCTGCTAATTCTTTTTCTGAAGGTTCAATAAACATATTCCCTGAAAACATATTGTGCTCTGGAAATTCATTTATGATTCTAAGGCTAATTTGATATCTGTTATCTGATCCAGCAAATGCATCTCTTACATACAGGTGTTTATTATATAAATGAGATATAATCTGTTTTTTTAAACTATTAAAGTCATCTTCTTTAAATGGTTTATTAATGTCTCCCCACCAAACTTTACCCGCTGTTAGTGAGTCTTTCACGATAAATCTGTCTTCAGGAGATCTGCCAGTAAAGCTTCCTGTTCTTATTGCTAAGACATTTTCATCTGTTAATTGACCACGATTTAGTCGTAGCGTCTCTTTGGTAAGAAATTGATGGTCAGATTGATATGTTAATTTTGAGGTATTCAGGCCTAGCTCCGTTAGCCACGATTTAAGAGCTGCGCTGTCATTTTTAAGATAAGACATAAGATAATTTTCAAAGGTTATGGCAAATTTAAAATACCTTAGCGTCTCAGATTAACATCATATTATACAGTTTTCAACAGTTTACAAGTGATATCAATTATTATTCTTGGTGCAGGGCGAAGCACCTCCTCTTTAATAGAGTATTTGGCCACCCATTCAGATCACAACAAATGGACCTTAACCGTTGTAGATATTGATAAAGAAACAATACATCGCAAGTGCGACAGGTACTCTAATGTAAACGGAGTTGCTGATGACTTGCGCAAATCAGATATTCTTGAGAAGTGGATAAGTTCAGGAGATGTTATTGTTAGTATGCTTCCCGCATTTATGCATCCCATAGTTGCAGCTGCCTGCCTGAAATACGACAAGCATATGGTAACTGCGTCTTATGCAGGTTCCGAAATGAAATCTCTAGATTCATTAGCAAAGGAAAAAGACTTAATATTTATGAATGAATGCGGAGTGGACCCGGGTATCGATCATATGTCAACAATGGAGATTATTGAACGTCTACGTGACGACAACTCTGAGATTTTGTCATATGAGAGCTTCACCGGGGGTATTCTTGCCCCAGAAAGTGCAAAAACATTATGGAATTATAAATTCACATGGAACCCTAGGAATGTCGTTCTAGCGGGAGCCGGGAGTGCCGTGAAATTTATTCAAGAGGGTCTTTATAAATTCATACCATACAATAAGCTATTTCGGCGAACGGAATTTATAAAAATTCCAGGGTATGGCCGTTTTGAAGGTTACGCCAACAGAGATTCACTTAAATATATTTCAGAATATGGCTTGAATGGGATTCCTACAATGTACAGAGGTACGCTACGTCGACCAGGTTTTTGCAGGGCATGGGATGTTTTTGTAAAACTAGGAGCGACAGATGATTCTTATGAAATGGATAACGTCTTAGGAATGACTCATAGAAGTTTTATAAATTGCTTTTTAGCATATCACAAGACTGATAGTGTAGAACTAAAATTGATGCACTATTTACAAATTCCTCAGGATTCTGAAATCATGAATATGCTGAATGATATAAATATTTTGAGTGATGAAAAAGTAGGTCTCGAACGAGGTACTCCGGCCCAAATTCTTCAGCATATGCTCGAAAAAAAATGGACTATGGGTAAAGGTGATGTTGACATGCTTGTGATGTGGCACAGAATCTATTTCAAAAAAGACAATACCAAGTACCGTTTAGAATCGTCTATGGTCGTCAAGGGTAAAACCATTGAAGATACTGCCATGGCATTTACTGTCGGCCTTCCCGTTGGTATAGCGACACGACTAGTCGCTTTGGATAAGATAAAATCCCGTGGAGTATTATTGCCGATGAGAAAAGAACTTTATCAGCCGATACTTAAGGAGCTCTCAGAGTGGGGGATACGCTTTGACGAGAGAGTTACTGAAGTAGAGAGCTAAAGTTCATATAGCTCCCGAGGAGCGCTGAGATAGATAGATTTTGATTTTTTGTCAATACTCTTCCAAAAGCCCTCAACCAAAGGAATTAGTATAGGGTTTTCTTTTCCAGGGTGCGATAAGCTGATTAAAGGCTGGCTAGGTCTATCTAAAACATCTATTACTTTCATTTCTCCTTCAAAGGAATCGTCAAAAGCCTTATATCCAATAATTTCATGATAATAAAACTGATCGGGATTTAGTTCTGGTAAGATTTCTTCAGGTAAAAACATACCCTGACCAACTAGTCTAGACGCCTCATCTTCTGTTGAAACACCTTCTAGTTTTAGAATATATTCATCTTTTTTGTGGGTCCTCATAGAGGATATAAAAAAGGGAATAGGTGAGTCGGAATCTTCCATAAAAAGAACATCCAGAGACGCATAACGCTCTGGATGATCAGATTCTAAATGGAGAACTACATCCCCTTTGAAACCGTGTTTTTTACGAATGTAGCCTAGTTGGAAGTATCCTTCCATGTCAAGTTGTTATTCTTGTTCATTTTTCACTTCAGGAGCAGTCTCTTCAGCTTTCACTTCAGGAGCAGTCTCTTCAGCTTTCACTTCAGGAGCAGTCTCTTCAGCTTTCACCTTAGGAGCAGTTTCTTCAGCTCTCACTTCAGGAGCAGTCTCTTCAGCTTTCACCTCAGGAGCAGTCTCTTCAGCTTTCACTTCAGGAGCAGTCTCTTCAGCTTTCACCTCAGGAGCAGTCTCTTCAGCTTTCACTTCAGGAGCAGTTTCTTCAGTTTTCACTTCAGGAGTAGCCTCTTCAGCTTTCACTTCAGAGGAGACTTCTTCTTCCGTTTCTATTACTGGGGGAGGTGTATTTTTAATTGCAATCGAAGCGGCTCTTTTGTCCTTGACAGCTGATTCGGCTTTAAGTCTTTCTGCTTTTTCTTTATTGTCGGATGAATTGATTGTATCAATTGTCTTGTCAATGCGTGTCGCCTTGTCCGCTAACCATTTTTCAAAACGCTCTTCAGCTTGCTCGATAGTTAGTGCACCTTTTTTAACACCTACTAAAAGATGCTTTTTCATCATTACTCCCTTGTACTTCAAAATAGATTTTGCAGTGTCAGAGGGAATAGCTCCTTTCATTATCCAGTCCAGAGTACGATCAAAATCTAAACGAATAGTTGCTGGGTTTGTATTTGGGTTGTATTGTCCTAAGTTTTCGATATTGCGGCCATCTCGCTTGGAGCGGGAATCAGCAGCTACGATAGTATAAATAGGGCGGGCTTTTCGGCCATGTCTTTGAAGGCGGATTCTTGTTGCCATTGGTTAATTGTTTAAAAAGGGTCCAAAACCCTGTTAATTAATGAGGCGCAAATGTACTGCTATTTGCGGAATTAGACGCTATGAAGAACTTGCGGTTGTGTGTCTTGAGCTTTTGATGTTTTTCCGTAATCAAGTTATAATTGAGTATTTATAAAAAACCATTTTCTTTCATCCAATCATCGTTGTAAACTTTATTGATATATCGACTACCGTGATCATGGAATAAAACTACAGAAACCGCTTCTGCTGGGAGTAAGTGTTTTAATTGCCGAAGTCCTTGAAAAGCAGAACCACAGCTATATCCGAGTAGCAAGCCTTCTTTTTTTGCTAATTCTCTAGCGGCAAGAGCACCGTCTTTGTCGGTTACTTTTTCAAATTTATCGATAAGGTCAAATTGTACATTTTTAGGAAGTATGTCCTCCCCAATTCCTTCGGTTATGTACGAATAGATTTCAGAGGCGTCAAATTCTCCAGTTTCATGGTATTTTTTAAATACAGAGCCATAAGAATCAACTCCCCAAATCTGAATCTCCGGATTTTTCTCTTTTAAGTACTTGCCGACACCCGATATCGTTCCTCCTGTTCCAACACCAACTATAAAGTGGGTAATTTTCCCCTCGGTCTGTTCCCATATCTCAGGTCCCGTTGATTCATAGTGAGCAATTCTATTGCTAATATTGTCGTATTGATTGGGGAAATAGCTATTTGGGATTTCCGCGTTAAGCTTTCTAGCTACAGAATAATAGGAGTCTGGGTGGTCTGGTGATACATTGGTGGGGCAGACATGTATCTCTGCTCCTAAAGCTTTTAAAACGTCAATTTTTTCTTTTGACTGTTTGTCACTGAGTGTACAAATCAGCTTGTATCCTTTAACAATAGCTCCAAGAGCCAATCCCATTCCTGTATTGCCTGATGTACATTCAATAATAGTTCCTCCTGGCTTTAATAAGCCATTTGATTCTGCATCTTCTATCATCTTTATTGCCATCCTGTCCTTAGTGCTGTGTCCAGGGTTGAAATACTCAACCTTCGCAAGCACCCGACCAGGTATATCATCTGCGATACGATTCAACTCAATCATAGGAGTGTTACCGATTGTCTCGAGAATATTAGAAACTATAGGAGGGTTTGAACGATTGTTTTTCATGCCTGCAAATATAGGCTTGATTCTCAAGTCAATTATTTCAAATAAGGAGTGGGCCGCTTGGGATTTATCTTTCCTGATTGCAGGAGCGTTTCTTGAGTTACAAGATCATTTAGTTTTATAGATTTAAGGCTATGGACCGTATCGTTTCGAACACCAACAAGGGCATCCTGAAGTACACATTTCTCAGGAGTAGAACACTCTTTACATGGTTCATAAAAACGGTGAGAGGCACAAGGGAGAAGGGCTATAGGACCTTCGAGTATGCGAACAATATCGGCAAGAGAGATTGGTTTTTCATCTTGAGATATTTTGTATCCGCCATCTCTTCCTTTTTTGCTCGAAACGAGCCCTTCGAGGCGAAGCTCAGATAATATTTTCTCAAGAAATTTTCTAGATATTTTAAGAGATAGAGCCATAGTGTTAATTGGGATTAGGTTCCCTTTCTTCTCTTTTGCTAGAAATAATAACGCTTGGATTCCATAATATGTCTTTCGATTTAACATGGAAATATTATTTCTTGTATATCTCGTTTAAAACATGAGCGAGTCTCATCCCTGCTTCCTTTAGTCTTTGATTTAAGGGGTTTATATGTTTAAAGTTATAATTATATCCTAGAGATGTTTTTTCTTCAGGTGGATAGATCCCGCTCATTCTTATCATTTTCGACTCCATAGCCCATGTCCTCACTGGGTCTTTTTCATAATTTAATCTGGATGGAGAGACGGTTTTTTCAATCCAATTCACGTATTCAGTATAGGACAGATCCTGGTATTTAATTAATTCAGAATCCCATATCCGATGTAAATTACTCTTGGATCCAAACCACTTTATTTTCATGTCATTACCCCCGCGATCTTCTCCATTTCCTACATGAAGTGGTTGATGTATATCACCTATTAAATGAGTAAGCATTCTAATTGCCATTCGTTCATCACCATCACTAATTTTTTTTGTCGATAATTCCTGAATCAATCTTTCAATGGTTTGAATAGCATCTCCACTTTTGGGGACTTCACAATCGTCGTAAGATAATTTGTCATCAGGTATGGTGCAGTAATGCCAGGTATACATGTATTTAAAAGACTTGTCAGACTTGATGTGGTCCATCCATGTAGAGCACATGGCGAGTGATTCACCTTGGAGGATTTGAGATATTTTTTTTGAGACATCTCTGTTTAGATGTCTTTGTGCAATCTCACCTATTATTCTATGGCCTTTTGCACCCCATGCGGATACCTGAATAGAAAAATAAAAAGTCAGTAGAACTACTGAAAAGAATTTAAAGAAGTTTTTCATAAATAATTTTAATAACTCGAAGCAATACCAAATATACATCCGTCCTGTGCTCACTATCTTAGTGCTCTTAAATTTAAATGAAAAACGAAATGGCTTTTAAGGCCCATCCAACTTGTGAGATTGACGAACCGTGCGAAATAGGTGCTGGCAGCACCATATGGCATTTTTCTCATGTTATGAAAAATGCAAAAATCGGAAAAAATTGTAACCTTGGTCAAAATGTGCTCGTATCGTCAAACGTGATTTTAGGTAATAACGTTAAGGTTCAGAACAATGTCAGCATATACTCTGGAGTGACTTGTGCTGATGATGTTTTTTTAGGCCCTTCTTGCGTTTTTACAAATATTACAAATCCGCGATCGCACGTCAACCGACGTGGTCAATACGAAAAGACTCATGTTGGGAAGGGCGCCACAATAGGGGCGAATGCGACAATTGTATGTGGTCATGATATTGGTGAATTTGCATTTATTGGAGCAGGCTCTGTTGTTACAAAGTCAGTCTCGCCATATGCTTTGGTCGTCGGAAACCCCGCCAAACAAATAGGATGGATGAGTGAGTATGGTCATAAGCTAGAATTTAATTCAAACGGTGATGCAGCCTGTCCGGAAAGCAAAGAATTTTATTTGCTTTTGAATAATAAGGTTCAAAAAAAATAATATCTATTAATCTATCTAATTACAAATCTTGAGACATTTAAACGCAACAACAAGCAGTGAACTTGAATTTATAAAGGAGAGTGCTAGAGATTTCGCACAAAAAAATATTCTTCCACACGTTATGGAATGGGATGAGTCTCAACACTTTCCAGTGGAAATATTTAAAAAGATGGGAGAGCTAGGCTTTATGGGCGTGCTTGTTCCAGATGAATATGGCGGGTCAGGATTGGGATATGCCGAATACGTAACTATTATCGATGAAATATCCCAGGTCTGCGGTTCAATAGGTCTGTCAGTAGCAGCGCACAATTCACTGTGCACGCAGCATATTGCTCAATTTGGAAATGATGAGCAGAAGTCTCGATGGCTTCCAAAGCTAGCGACAGCAGAATGGATTGGCGCGTGGGGATTAACCGAAACGGGCACAGGATCTGACGCTGGAGGTATGAATACCACAGCCATAAAAGATGGTGACTATTGGGTGTTAAACGGCTCAAAAAACTTTATAACACATGCTATCTCTGGAGATGTGGCAGTAGTGATTGTTCGTACTGGTGAAAAGGGAGACTCTCATGGTATGACTTCTTTTGTTGTAGAAAAGGGAACCCCCGGTTTCAGTGGTGGTCAGAAAGAGAATAAGCTTGGAATGCGAGCAAGTGAGACTGCTTGTCTGTTTTTTGACGATTGTAGAATCCCTAATTCTAATATCCTAGGAAAAGTAGGAGAGGGGTTTGTTCAGAGTATGAAGATTCTTGATGGAGGAAGAATATCTATTGCTGCTTTGTCTCTTGGTATTGCTAAGGGAGCTACTCAAGCGGCATTAAAATATGCACATGAGCGAGAGCAGTTCGGGAAGAAGATCGCTCATTTTCAAGCAATTGGGTTTAAGTTAGCGGATATGGAAACTGAAATATATGCGGCCGAGCTTATGATTCGCCACTGCGGGTCCATGAAAGACCAAGGATTAAAAGTGACCCAAGAGTCTGCGATGGCAAAATATTTTGCCAGTGAGATGGCTGTAAGAGCGTGCACCGAGGGAATCCAAATCCATGGGGGGTATGGATTCACTAAAGATTATCCAGCAGAAAAATTCTATCGAGATGTCAAACTTTGTACCATCGGAGAAGGCACTTCCGAAATTCAAAAGGTTGTTATCAGTAGAGAGCTTTCTAAGAGCCTTGACAATTAAACTTTTCGCTATCTAAAAATATATACCCGTTGGTCTTGAAATTCAGATCTTTTAATTAAATAATTCCTTAGTTCTCTAGTTCATTTTTTACATTTGTCGAAAGCATAAAAATATTATGAAAAAATTACTCGTTTTAAGTCTTTTATTGTTTTTTGGCTATAACCTTTCAGCTACGCATTTAATGGGTGGTGAGATCACCTGGCAATGTGCAAAATCTGGTGCAAATGCCGGAAAAGTAAAGTTCAGAGTTATTCTTTACCGAGAGTGCCGAACTACATCTGGAGGTGCAGCTGGCCTTCCAGGTTCGATATCTATAACTTCAAACTCTCCAGCTGGTTCTATTTCAGCTCCACGAATAACGATTAATAATGTTTCTCCGACGTGTTATTCAGGTCAGCTAAGCTGTGCGACAGGGGTAGGTGGTGAAGGAAGAATGGAAGAGCATATTTACG
>CATIRS010000028.1 GCA_949529985.1 Owenweeksia sp. TMED14 | reverse complement strand
GCAGGAAAAGCTATGTATGCTCAAGGAGGAAATGCATTTGATGCTGCAGTTGCAGCAGCGTTCTCTTTATCTGTTGTTGAATCTAGCATGAGTGGAATAGGTGGAAGATTACAAGCAATATATAGAACCTCAGACGGTTCAATAGCCGGAGTAGATGCATCCACTGAAGTACCAATTAATTATACTCCTCAAGAGCAAAAATATTCCTATGGATATGAAACAATTGGAATACCAGGGGTTGTTGCAGGATTAATTAAATTACATGAAGATCACGGCGTTTTAGAATTGAATGCAGTCCTAGCTCCAGCAATCGATTATGCAGAAAATGGATATAAAATGCTTCCAGGAGAAGCCCTTAGGCAGCAAATGGCAGCAGAAAAAATTGCAGAATTCGAAGGCTCAAATTACCATTTCCTTAAAGAAAATGGTGCTGTAAATAGTGTGGGCGATTTAATTATTCAAAAAGATTTAGCGGAGGTTCTAAAAGCAATAGCTACAAAAGGTAGAAAAGGATTTTATGAAGGAAAGGTAGCTCGTAAAATAGTAAAAGACATTCAAGCAAATGGTGGAATCATAACGCTTCAGGATTTGAAAAATTATAGAGCTTTATCTTCAAAAATAGTTGATGGTGTTTTTAAAGACCATAAGGTTCATTCTCTATACTTACCTTCCTTCGGAGCAATTACAATTCAAATACTTCAAATTCTAGACCACTTACCAAGTTTTAAATCCGAAGAAGACTGGGCGCTTAGTAATGGGAAAGCAACTGAAATAGCATATGAATATAGAAAAAAGCAAGGAAATTTGGATTCCCTAAACCTTATTTTATCCTATGAAAAAGCAGGAGAACTTGCAGATAAAATACACTCATCATATTCGAATATTCAAAGAAACGATAACTCTGAAAACCCTATTTCTTTTGGCTCTATCGACGGACACACAACTCACTTAACAGCTGTAGATCATTTTGGGAATGCTGTTTCTTTAACCCAAACTATTGGGCCTAATATGGGTTCAAAAGTAGCGACTAAAGGTCTTGGATTTCTATATGCGGTTACTTTGGGTGGATACCTAGGAGATTATAAGCCAGGTGATCGAGCCAATTCTCATATTTCACCAACAATTATAACCAAAAATGGAGAGTTAATACTTGCAATAGGGGCAGCTGGAGGGAGTAGAATTGTCCCGGCTATATCACAAGTGGTAAGCAGGCACATTGATCAAAAGAATACCTTAGAGCGCTCCATAATGCTCCCTAGAGTTTATCCTTTTGAAGATACCCTTTGGATTGAAGACCATGATTCTGTAAAAGATATTAATGCGGTTTTAAATGCAACTACTTTTAGAACTAAAATGATTAATTCGATTGCTAGATTTGGAAGAGTACACGCAGTTTCATTTGATTCCTTGAATAATTCATGGAAGGGTGCTGCAGATCCAGATTGGGAAGGAACAACAGAATACTATGTTGCTGATAAAAAAAATTAGTTTTATGTCTTTGTGGTTAGGTTTGGAAAGACACCCAATCCAATCGCGAGGAATCATATGCTTTCGAAAACGAATATTAACAGATCAGTTCTTTTTTAGCTTCAGGCCATTGGTTTTGATGAAAAATAAAATATTCAAGGATATAATATGTCTTTAATTTCTCGCCATGTCACTAATTTAATGTCATTTTTAATTAGTGATTCCTTAAATTCAGGAATACTGAATTTTTCAATATAAAACTCTAGTATCTGACTAGGGGAGCATTTAGCTCTCCTGGAAAAAACAACGAATCTTCTAACGGAAAAGGAGAAACCAAATAGTTCTCATCCTTAATATTCTTCTAAAAACCGCAGTATCTCAAGCTCAGACCAGTAATATTTGCCT
>CATIRS010000027.1 GCA_949529985.1 Owenweeksia sp. TMED14 | reverse complement strand
TTGGTGGATACAGAAGGTATATGTACCTAAAAGTGAGATTCCATTAGTTAGGAAGAAATTTTATTCACGTTATCTTTTCTGTAAGTATAAACCAATACACCTATGAAGCTACTCACTACCATCGCAGCAGTACTCATATCAATCTCTGCGTACAGCCAAGACTATGTTGAATATGATAAAGGCACCTTCACTCAGAATGGAGAGCAACTGTCAATGGAGCAGATTAATGATTTAACTGTATTATATAAAGCTGGAAGTGGGAATTTTTGGAGAGGGTTTAGGTTTGACCGTATGCACAAGAATGGAATCGTTTTTGTTACAAATAACAGTCTTAACCTCCTAGGAGGTGCTGTAAGTGGTTATCTAGGAGGTTGGGGGGTCGGTTTAGGTGCAATATTCTTTGATTATGGTTCGGGGACAGGGTTTGCTGCTCTATTCTTCGTCCCAGGAGCAGGTCTTAGCGTAGTCTCGTACAAAGCATTTTCAAGGATTGTATCAAAAAATGGGTGTCTCAGAAAAAGAGATAAACAATTCAACAAAGTAGCAGATAAGATAAATCAAGCTATCAAGGCTACAAACCTCAAGCTATTGGTTAACTAATGTTAAGCTATTATACCAAGCCTAAGCGAACAGCCTCTTCTTCGGAAGGGGCTGTTTTATGGATGAAACACGGCCTTTGGATGTTGAGGACTTACCAGATTTGTGAATTTTTTTTATCTTTATTAGAACCAAAAAACCAAACCAATGAAGAAATTTATATTTCTATTCGCTTTAATCAGTTTTACAGCTGTTGGACAAGAAACGAAAAACTTTAAAATTGAAAGTTATGAGTTGATTTGGCAATATGTCTATGAAACTGACTTGACTCAGGAGGAAGTGCTTCAAAATTTGAGTACTAAAGGAATTTGGGAATCATTTGAGAAAGTAGGCGATGAGTTAATTGCTATTAGCTCAAATATGGATGCGAATTATAAACCTTTGGGATATGGTGAAATGTCTGTTCCAATGTATGTTGCTCGGATGTTCGTGAATTTTCATTCATTAATTGAAATTAAAGACGGAAGATATAGGGTAACTATCTCAAACATTCAATTAGTTCAGAAATATGATGACCCATTATTTAAACAAGGTCAAGTCATTTCTTTGAAGGATTTTGCAATAAATAAAAAAGGGGAATTTAAGAGGATGTTTTTAGGTAAAGCAAGTGATATCTATAATCATACTTTTAAGACTGCACTTGAAATAAAGAAAAAAGAAGAAGAAGAAGGTGATGATTGGTAAAACAATACAAAACCCACTTAAATGGGTTTCTTAAGTATACGGCACAACTACTTTTTTCTATTTGGCGACAGTAAGCCCTCAGAATTAACTGAGGCTTTTTTTTCTATTTATTAGAACCAATAAATTAAACCAATGAAGAAATTTATATTCCTATTCGCTTTAAGCCTCACTTCTTGCGCTGGTTTACTCAAGGTTAACGCTCAATTAGGAATGAGTGAACAAGAATTTAGGGAAAGTAATGTAGGTGAGGTTTTAGTTTTCGCTGAAGAAGGGCTTACTGC
>CATIRS010000026.1 GCA_949529985.1 Owenweeksia sp. TMED14 | reverse complement strand
TTCTGGAAGTCGAATCCTGATCTTAAAACTGTTAAAACTTTAATAGAAAATGGTAATAGCGCAACAGATCTTAATTCAAATTCTTTTGATGCGATGTCATGGGCTTTAATTGAAAATGCTCCGAATAACATTCTAGAATACCTTTTGGAATTTGAGGGAAATGATGTGAATAAATTAACTCACGATGGAAGATCCTATATTTTTTGGGCAACTTATGGAAATAATCTTGAGTTTATGAAAACTCTTATCGATCGTGGAGCAAAAACCGATATTATTGATGAACATGGGTACTCCCTTCTGAATTTCTGTGCGGCAACTGGAAATCAAGAACAAGAGATTTACGATTTTATAATTGATCACGGATCCAAACCCCGTAATGAGGTCAACAGAGATGGAGCCAATGCATTGTTATTATTAATTCCATTTTTAAAGACTACTGAATTTATTGATTATTTCAAAATTTTTGGTTTATCTATTCATGATAAAGATAAAAATAGAGCCTCCTCGCTCATGTATGCAGTAAAAGGACAAAATTTTCCAATGATACAGTTCTTGATTGATTCAGGCCTTGACCTTAGTGAAAAAGATAAAAAAAATCAAAATGCAGTTCACTATGCTGCAAAAAGCCAAAGAGGTCAAACGAAAAATTTAGAAATTTTTAAATATCTCAAAAAAGCTGGTCTTCAGATAAATGAAACATCTGAATCCGGCGAAACACCTTTAACAATATATGCGGCCAGAAATTCTAAAAAAGATATAATCGACTTTTTAGTAGAAAATGGGAATGACCCCTTTCATATCCCCAATGAGGGCCGATCAGCTTTCATAAGTATATCTGGAAAAAAAACACCTATCAAACTAAGTGCTTTTAATCCAAATTCAGAATCAATTAACTTCAAAACAAGTAAGGGAGAAACAGCCTTGCATCGAGCTGTAAAATACGGAAGTTTGGAAAATCTGAACTTTTTATTATGTAACGGGGCTGATATTCATGCTCTTAACAAAGAATCTAAGAATCTTATAAATTTTTTATTTGAGGGATATAGAGAATCAGACCATAAAAGTTTTATCGCAAAAGCAAATCTTCTCAAAAAAAACGGTTTTAATTTTTCTTCAATTCTCCCAGATGGGAATAGCTTATTTCATTTAGCTGTGGATCAAAACAAAATTTCTCTTATTGATTATTTACCTAGTAATGAAAAATTTATCAATCATATCAATAATGATGGAATCACCGCACTTCATCAAGCAGTAATGTCATCAAAAGACTTAAGCTTAATTAAAGCACTTATTGATAAAGGAGCTACGGGATCAATTTTAACATCATTTGGTGAAACAACTATGGAGTTAGCTCAAGAAAATGAATTATTAAAGCCATATGCAAATGACTTTAAAACCATTTTAGCCAAATGAAATATCAAGCTGCATTAATTCTAATCTTAATCTCATCTTTAACTCTATTAAGTGCACTGAGCACAAAAAAAGATAATCTGAGCTTAAGATGTATGCTTCAGATGAAAAATTATAGCGGTCACGGCGCATATATAGTAATATCATTGCTAGACGAGAACAAAGAATATAAAAAAACTCTAAGAATTTTAGGTGATGATAGAGAGTGGTATAACGAAATAGAGGAATGGTGGAAGTTTTTTGGTAAAAAAAGAAGAAATGTTGATGGTATAACTGGAGCGACTTTGAGCGGGGGAGAAAGAAAGATTATCGCACTGAACATACCACAAAAAAATCCAGATTATTACTTAAGGTTTGAGACTGCTGTTGAAGAACAAAAATACTATCCTTCAGAAGTAGATATAAAAATCAGTCAACTGGAGACAACTAAAAAGTATAATGGAGACGGGTACATTAGATACCTTAAATTCATTCAACAATAATGGTAATTCTTGAATAGAAGATTCCTTCATTTCTTACTTGGCGCAACACTATTCTTAAATCTATTTTTTGCAAGTGTTACTGGGGCCATTCTTGGAATATATATATCGTATCATGGCTTAAGAGATATCCCCTCCGTATCTGAGAATAGTAAGCAAACTATACCTGAACTTATTGATTTATTCGAAAATAAATACGCCAAAGTATACGATCTGAAAATCAATGGATATAATCATTTAGAAGGGACGATAGATGCCCATGAAGATGTATTTCTCGAGGGATACTTTCATCCTGAGACTGCTGAATTTATTGGACCCTTAATTCTAGATCCTCCCCTTATCAAAACTGTAACAAGCTTTCACAGATCTCTTTTAGTTGGAGATATTGGACGTGCAATTATGCTGATCACCGCACTTTTAACTGGATTTCTCGCCATAACAGGTCTATTCTTATGGTTAAAAAAGTATTCTAACGTTCAAATTTTAAAAAACTCATTTTATACAGAACGAAAAAGTAACCTTGTCCATGGACATGGGGGATTTATGGCTTTAATCCCTATTCTCCTACTTTGTTTATCCGGAGTAATATTATCTTTAGAAGGGTTTGGATTAATTGATGATCAATTCAATCATAATGTCAAATCTAAAACAGATAAAAACTATCAACTGGTATCAAATCTAAAAGAAATATACTTCCCCTTTACTGAAGATATCGGAGAGGTTTATGAAGTTAAAACGAAAAATTATCAATATAAATTAACCGTTCAAAATAAAAAAATACAGTCTGAAATCATATCGTCAAGGTTTGATAAAATAACCATGTGGAGTAAGAGTATTCACACCGGGAAAAGTTCATCGATCTGGTCATTTACTCTAACAGCCACAGCTATATTGTCTATATATTTTATAATAAGCGGGTTTAATTTTTCCAAATGGAGGTGGAAAATTAAATTGAAAAAACCCCATAGCTACCAAATCTTATATGCCTCGGAAAACGGATCAACAACTCAAATTGCTTATTCCTTCGCGCGGCAATTGAAAAGACAAAATATTAAAGTAAAAGTTATAGCTTTGAACTCATTTAAATTCCATGAAGGAATCAAACATATATGGATATTTGCAGCCACCTATGGAAATGGAGAGGCGCCTGAAAATGGTAGTGATTTTGAAAAGGCATTCTTGACAATCCCTGAAAAAGCAAAGATTACTTATAGCGTTGTAGGTTTTGGCTCTAAGTTCTATCCAAAATTCTGCCAATTTGCAAAGGACATAGATTCTAGACTCCAACTTCAAACTTGGGCAATAAAAAAAACAGATCTACATCTGATAAACCAAAGAAGTAAATCAGAATACATAATTTTTCTAAAAGACTGTTATCGCAGTATTAAACTAGATTTTCCTAAAATTATTGATTGGCCCTCTTGGGATTAATTTCTGAATCTATTTTATCGTGTCAAACAACCCTTTAATAGATTATTTATTTGAACTACTGTTGTGATATTCATCTACCAGTTTCATTATTGATTTCACCAAGTCTTTTGTCTCCAGCAATAGATTGGTGGGCTACAAACAAAGATTTTTGGCAAATTGTGCGCAATGAGTGGGACATTGCCTTTGAGGAGAAAGTGGATTTTGGAGTTAAACTCAAATCGGAAGGAAAGAGTCTAATTAAGACAATGTATGTGTTAAACGATGAGTGGAATCAAAAAAAGAACCCTTCAAAAAAGAAATGGCAAAAAAAAGTCAGATTTATAATAAATAATTACATTCTTCAAAGAGAATTATAAAATTATTTCTATTCTTTGAGCTCAGACTTTAACCAAAGTGCTCTCAGCATTTGTTGAGATTGACTAGGATTTCTTAATTCGCGAAGGAAATATCGAATCGAACCCTCTTTCATCATTACTTTATATGGTAATTGAATAGTTTCTCCATCTCTTTCAACGTCAAGATTAATTATAACCCCCTCATCTGGAAATCCGAAATTAGTTTTGAGAAGTTTCTTATAATTTTTATTGATTTTATCTCCTTGCTTAAATCCTACAAATTCCTTTTTCCCTACTTTTTTAATGATATAATACTCAGCCAAGGGCGATCTAAAGCGCTTAACATTATTATAGTCTAATGGATCAACTATTACTTTGCCTTTAAATAAAGGGTTGTAAATAAGCCCCACTTTATTTAGATACTCATTTATTGGTAGATCTTCCTTTCCAGTCACATATTGATCAAAGAATTCTTGTAACTGAGGATTTACGATACTGACAAACTCAGAAATGATATCAGAATCTTTAAAACTTTTTTTAGGACCATATTTATCTCGTAATTCAAGAACAACATCTTTAAGGCTTTTATTTCCTTTTGTTAATTCCAATATTCGAATGTCCAGAAGTGCACCAATTAATGCCCCCCTTTCATAAACCTGCCCATATTGTTTTTTATAGGGATTATCCAAAACATTTTCACTCATCTCCGTAAACGACATACGTTTATTGGGAAATCGTTCACTTCTTTTAATCTTGCCCCTCAATATTTTCTGAATATATTGGTCTGCACTTATAACACCACCTTGAACTTGACTCAAGCCGGCAAAGTATTCTGTAACTCCTTCATATAGCCATAAGTGCTTACTCATTTTCGGAGTTATATAATCAAAATTTCCAATTTCCTCACTATGAAGACCAAGAGGGGTTAGAATATGAAAAAACTCATGGATACAGACATCTTTGATCATATTTAGGACAGAATTACCCCCAAAATCTGGCAGATAATAAACAGAAGAATTACCATGCTCTAAAGCCCCAAAGCCTTTTCCTAAAAGTTGACGAATAGCCTTTAATATTTTACCTATACTAATTGATTTTCCGCTAAAAAGCCCTTCAAATTCCGTGTAGTCCTTAATGTAAAAAATAAAGGCATAATTATCAACAGGAAGATCTCCGTCAAGAAATTTTTCGATAGCTATCATACTTTCTTCTACCTCATCGTATATCTTACTCGAAAGTTCACGACCACTTTCTGAAAACACAGAAATAGTGACTTTTGCTCCCCCTAGAATAAATGATGTCGTATCCGCCCTACTTATCATTATTGGGCAATCTAGAAAGTGGTGATAATTAGAAGCTCCAAAAACTTGAACACCTTTCTCTAAGTAGTTTTTCATGGCACTAATCCCAAAAAGTCTAGGGCTATTAGTAATCTCTAGAGATACTGGAAGATCTTCTTTCCCTTCAAAAAAGCCAAAGTAACCCGCAGCGTTGATAAGGAAATTTTGATCCTGTTGATTGTTTGTCCCTGCTGGCTCAAAAACCTTGTTCTTTCGAATTTTAGCATCAAATGTATCCTCTACCCAATATTCTATCCTGTTGGGCTTACCCTTAATTTCAAAAGAATTCTTTTTATTAGTGACTGTAAGTAGTTCCCCATACTTGTCATAAGCCTTGAAATCTTTTATAAATCGACCATAGTCTAGACTTGCATAAGTACCTGGAATGGTAGACGGGAAATGAAAATTATAAAATCCGCTAATCGAATTGCCTATTTGAGAAAATGAAGCATCGACCGTTACTTTAACACGATCATTTACCACATTGACAAGGTCAATTTTATAAGATTGTGATCCTATATTTTGACCACTAAGGAGAAAAGAAAATGATAGTAATAATAATAATAGTCTTTTCATGTGTAGTATAAGACTGGGAAATAAAGAAAATTTGCGGAGAGAGAGGGATTCGAACCCTCGGTACAGTTTCCCGTACACACGCTTTCCAAGCGTGCTCCTTAAGCCACTCGGACACCTCTCCAAAGTAAATTATGGACGGCAAATATAACCAAAAGGTAATGCAATATTCAAGGAAAAATAATCGCACATTTGTAATTCAAAAATCATAATTCAATGAATTTTAAAAAATACTGGGATTCAGCTCTCCCTATTAATCAATATTTAAAAAATTTGCTACAATCAATAAAAAGAGAAGATGAGCCAAAAGATCAATATATCCCTATTAATAAACAACGCGTTAAAAGATTACTCAATAACTTTAAATTAAATCCAGAAGTTGAATCTGCAGCATTAAATATAAAATTTAATGCTCGTTGGTTAATTATCAATGAGAATTGGTGCGGAGATGGAGCCCAAATCTTACCCGTTCAAGATGCAATAGCACGTGCATCTAATGGAAAAATTGAAGCTCGTGTATTGTTAAGAGAGGAGAACCTAGATTTAATGGATCAATTTCTTACAAATGGATCAAGGAGCATCCCCAAGACAATAATGCTTAGCGAGGACTTTCAGTTATTAGATAGCTTGGGAAGTAGGCCGAGTGAAGCTAATTCTCTTGTTAAGAGAATTAAATCTGATCCGACTATAGCGCATTCTTATAATGAAAAATTACATAAATGGTATGCAAAAGACAAACAACAGGCCATTCAAACGGAGATCTTGAGATACTTAATTTCAAAGTGATGTTGAACTTTTTTTTAAAAGAGTCTATTTAAAGAGTTCGCTCTCCAGCTAAATCATCAAGAAAAAGTTCTCTAAAAGCCTTACCTCGTTTACCATGACCAAGTAACCACATTGTTTTAGTAATTGTCGCCTCTAATGTCATATCTCCCGCAGAGAGAACATTCGAATTTCGTAATATGCGAGATGATGCATATGCTGGTTGAGAAACGCCTCCCATTCTACATTGTGAAGCATTTATAATCATAACACCCTTTTCGTGAGCTTCATCCAATAAAGATGGAAGCCAGTTCAACTTTGGAACATTTCCACTTCCATAAGTATGCAGGATAATTGCATTCCGCTTCGACTCAAGAACGAGAGCCCTAGAAATCTCTTCATCGATACCTGGGAATAGGGTCAATATACCAACCGAAGGATCTAGATTATTTTTACAGAAATAACTTTCGACAGGAGCTAAAGTATGCTGTTTATTTATATCAATATGAACACCAACATTGGCTAAAACTGGGTAATTAGGACTTGAAAAAGCCTCAAAGTCCTGAGAACTTCGTTTATAAACACGATTTCCTCGAAATAGCTTGTTTTCAAAATATACAGCGACTTCTTTAATAATAGCAGTTTCATCATTCTTTCGAGCCATTGCAAGCTCGATGGATGTAATTAAATTCTCACGACCATCGCTCCTTAGTACACCAATAGGTAATTGGCTCCCAGTTAAAATAATAGGCTTAGAAAAGTTATTTAGCATAAAACTTAAAGCAGACGCTGTATACGCCATAGTATCGGTGCCATGAAGAATAACAAAACCATCGTATTGATCACGGTTATTATTCAAAATGTCTGCCAACTTTATCCAGTGATTATGATTTATATCGCTCGAATCTAAAGGCTCCCAAGCCTGAATTGTTTCGATATCACATTCTAGCTGGTTTAATTCTGGGACTTGTCTTAATACTTCATCAAAATTAAATGGGGACAAGTCTCCTTCAGGGCTTTGAACCATCCCAATTGTACCACCGGTATAAACAAGCAGAAGTTTCATTTTAAAAAGACAGATCGAGCGTTAGCAGATGTTATTGTATCTATCTCTTGCACTGAATAACCCAGTTTATCAGAAAGAAAAATAGCTATGTTTTGAAGGTGTGAACTTTCATTTCTCTTACCTCGATGTGGAACAGGAGCTAAATAAGGACTATCAGTCTCCAGCACAATTCGATCAAGGCCTATCTCTGAAAGCACATTTGCAATATTAGAATTCTTAAATGTTGCAACACCGCCAATACCTAAATAATGACCCATGTCTATTAGCTCACGTGCAATTTCTAAAGAGCCTGAAAAGCAATGTAAAACGCCCTTTAATTCAGGACATTTTCTTTCTCGTAAAACTTTCAAAGTTGCCTCCCAAGCGTCTCTAACGTGCATACTGAAGGGTTTATCATATTTTAAGCACCAATCTAATTGATGATTCAAAGCTTGAATCTGTTGACCGATATTTGATTTATCCCAGTATAGATCTAGTCCAATCTCTCCCACTGCAATAAAGGCTGATGGGTTAGCTTCCCATAATTTATCGTATCGGTCAAGAATTTTCTCCCAGTCACCCTTAATCTCGCACGGATGTAATCCCAACATAAGCTCAATATAATTTGGATATCTTTCTTGAAGACTGTTCATCCTAACAAGACTTTCATCATCAACATTAGGCAGATACATACTCGTTACCCCTACAGATAAAGCTCTATTAACTACTTCATCTATGTCTTCTAAAAACTTTGAGCTATCTAAATGCGTATGTGTATCGATCAAAATTTTCTAATAATTACAGATCCAAAGCTTTTTTAATATCACCTTGCATTAAAACATCAACAGGGTTTTCTAAGGCTTCTTTAATTGCTACCAATGTACCAACTGATTCTTTGCCATCAATAATCCTATGATCATAACTAATTGCTACATACATAATCGGGCGAACGACAATTTTACCATCAACAACAACAGGCCTTTCAACAATGTTGTGCATTCCAAGAATTGCTGACTGAGGAGGATTTATGATAGGAGTACTTAACATAGACCCAAAAACACCACCATTTGTAATTGTAAAGCATCCTCCTGTCATTTCGTCTACGGTTATTTTACCATCTCGGACTTTTATTGCCAAACTTTTTATCTCTGATTCCACAGCCGCAAATCCTAATTTATCTGCATCCCTTACAACTGGCACCATCAGACCTTTCGGCCCACTTACAGCGACAGATATATCCATAGAATCAAAGCTCACCATATCGTCTCCATCGATCATACTTGCTACTGTTGGATATTCTTTGAGTGCACGAACAACGGCAAGGGTGAAGAAACTCATGAAGCCAAGACCAACTTCATGTTTTTTCTTAAAATCCTCTTTATATTTTTTACGCAAATCCATAATTGGCTTCATATCAACTTCATTAAAAGTTGTAAGCATAGCCGTTTCATTTTTTACTGAT
The DNA here is from genome assembly GCA_949529985.1 of Owenweeksia sp. TMED14. Classification (GTDB taxonomy): domain Bacteria; phylum Bacteroidota; class Bacteroidia; order Flavobacteriales; family Schleiferiaceae; genus TMED14. The sequence continues at coordinate 160,726 of CATIRS010000026.1, read as the reverse complement.
ACAAGTCGTTTCGCAAGCTTTCGACGCAAAGAGCTCATCCTCTGTCGATTTTGTCCACGAACCTCTCCAGCTGGAGATGTACCCATAGAAACCTCCGCATTAACTGCATCTTCTTTTGTTATTCGCCCGTCTTTACCAGTCCCTTTTACGGAAGACACAGAGACCCCTTTTTCCTCTAAAATCTTTTTTGCTGATGGGCTTGGTGTTCCACTAGCATAAGTACTTTGAGATGACACATTGGGAGCATTATTGGTTATGGACTCTTGTGCTGAGGGCGACTTTTTGATTTCTTTTGGAGCTACCGCTGAAGTGTCGATTTTACAAACTACCTCACCAACACCCACTATACTTCCAGACTCATAAAGTATTTCAATTACCCCACTCATCTCCGCTGGCAATTCAAGTGTTGCCTTATCTGAATCAACCTCAGCTATAGCTTGGTCTTTCTCCACGTAGTCACCGCTATTTACTAACCAATCTGCGATTTCAACTTCGCTTATGGATTCACCGGGCGAAGGGACTTTCATATCAAGAATCATAGTACTGAATATTAACTGTCAAACGTTTGAGTTACTAGGTCGTTTTGAATTTGATTAGCGGCTTGTTTAGATCCTGGTGCAGTAGAGGCTGAAATTTTAGGAGAAATACACTTAAATGGATATTCTGTGTTTACCCTAAGGTAAGTCCAGGCTCCCATGTTAGCAGGCTCCTCTTGAACCCATATCAAATTAATGCTCTTATTATATCTCGCTAATTCTTTATCAATTTCTTTCTGAGGTAATGGATATAATTGCTCTAATCGAATAAGAGCCGTTTTTTTATCATTACGTTTATTTCTTTCCTCTAAAAGTTCATAGTATAACTTTCCTGAACAAAAAACCACTTTATTTATTTCACTTTCTTCTAATTTGTCTGCTATCAAAAGTTGAAATCTACCAACACTTAGTTCGTCCATAGTGGATTTAGCCATTGGATGACGCAGTAAGCTTTTAGGACTCATTACAATCAAAGGTTTTCTAAATTTCAAATGCATTTGACGACGTAGTAAATGAAAATGGTTAGCAGGTGTAGTTGGGTTGCAGACAAACATATTCTCTTGAGCACAGAGTTGAAGAAAACGCTCAAGGCGTGCCGAAGAATGTTCAGCTCCTTGACCCTCGTAGCCATGAGGAAGCAATAAAACAAGACCATTTTGCACTTTCCATTTATCTTCTGCCGCAGCTATAAATTGATCGATAATAATTTGAGCACCATTTGAAAAATCTCCAAACTGAGCCTCCCAGATTACTAATGTTTGAGGACTAGCCATTGCATAACCATAGTCATATCCTAAAACCGCATATTCTGAGAGATGAGAATTGTAAATAGCAAATCTACCCTTCGAATTTGGCACATTATCAAGTAATGAAACTTCTTCTTCGGAATCTTCTAATGTGATTATGGCATGACGATGCGAGAAGGTACCTCTCTCAACATCTTCTCCAGAAATTCTGACGTTAAACCCGTCTTGGAGAAGCGTTCCATAAGCTAGCATTTCAGCCATGCCCCAATCCAAGGAATTTTGATTAAAAGCCATTTCAGCTCGATCACTAATTAGGCGTACTATTTTTTTGAAGAATTTTTTATCTGGCGGTAACGTTGTTAGAGCTCTAGCTACACCATCTAACCTTTTTCGTTCTAGACCAGTATCAGGTTTACGAAAGACGTCACCACTCTTTGCTCTTGGGAATCCGTTCCATTCGTCTAACATGAATGGAACAATTTTATTTTTCTCTATTTTTTTTGCATCGTCAAATAGGCCTTCCAACATTTTTTTAAACTCAACTTCCATATCCCCAACAATATTTGAGGCAACCTCTCCATTTGCAACAAGTTTGTCAAAATAAATTTTTCTTGGATTAGGATGAGTAGAAATTATCTTATATAAAAGTGGTTGCGTAAATCGAGGTTCATCTCCTTCATTATGCCCATACTTTCGATAACACAGAAGGTCAATGAAAACATCTTTTTTCCATCTTTGCCGATATTCAATTGCAAAGCGCATAGCATGTATTACAGCTTCAGCATCGTCTCCATTAACATGCAACACGGGCGCAAGAACAACTTTTGCCACGTCAGTGCAGTAGGTGGAGGAACGACCATCAGTAAAGTTCGTAGTAAATCCTACCTGATTATTAATCACCACATGAATAGTTCCTTCTGTTCCATATCCGGATAAACTCTCCATCTGAATCACCTCATAAACCACACCTTGACCGGCAATAGCTGCATCTCCATGAATCATAATGGGCAATACCTTGTTAGGCTGTTCTGAATAATTAGACTTGCTTTTTGCTCTAGATATTCCAGCAACAATTGGATCAACAGCTTCAAGGTGAGAAGGGTTAGGGGCAATGTTCAATTTTATTTTTTTTCCATTATCAAGAATTCTTTCTGCTGAATAACCCAGATGATATTTTACATCTCCATCAAAATCAGCTTCTTCAAATTCTTTCCCCTCAAATTCAGAAAATATATGCGATGCCGGTTTACCAAAAATATTTGTTAGAACATTCAATCGGCCTCTATGAGCCATTCCCAAAACTACCTCTTCCACTCCTAAATCAGCAGCTTTCTGAAGCATAAAGTCAAGACCAGGAATTAAATTTTCCGCTCCTTCTATTGAAAATCTCTTTTGACCTACAAATTTTGTGTTTAAAAAACTCTCAAAAGCAACGGCTTCATTCAGCTTATGCAAAATATGAAGCTTCTCATTCGAGTCAAGAAGAGGAGAGTTCTCATTGGGTTGAATGAACTTTTGAATCCAATTAATAACATCAGGCTCACGAACGTACATATACTCTACGCCAATAGAGCGACAATATGTATTTTCAAGATGGCTCAAAATATCTTTTAGTTTAGCTGGAGATTTCAAACCAAGCTGAGAAGCAGCTTGAAACATTAATTCTAGATCTGAATCCGATAAACCAAAGTTTTTTAAGGATAAATCAGGACTGTATTGGCGTCTCGAGCGCACAGGGTTTGTTTGAGTGAAAAGATGACCGCGTGTTCGATATCCATGAACCAGATTCAATACTGCAAATTCCTTTCTTACTTCGTCAGGAACCGCTATGTTCTCATCATTTAAAACATCTCCAAAATCAGATCTGGAAAAATCATATCCTTGAAAAAAAGCTCTCCAGGATGGCTCTACAGAATCTGGACTTGAAACGTACTGCTGGTATAAGTCTTCAATGAAGCCAATATGTGAGGTCCCTAAAAAGGAAAAACGATCCATAGAATTATGTTGTTCAGAATGTCAAAATTACGTCAATTTAAGACCTTATATACTTGAAGTTTAGGCTTTTTCACACATCAATAAGTAATAATTATACTTCCCTATCATAAATCCAATTCGCAAAACTCTCCAGATCCTTAATATCGCAACTTTCACTTTTAACCTGCTGAAGCGAAGCAATTGCAAGATCAAAATGTTTTTTACGCTGAACATCAGCATAAATACGACTTCCTGAAGATTCCATAGCAGAAAGTATTTCAGCAATTTTATTATCTGATTCAGATCGAAGTATTGATTTCAAAAGATCTGGCTTATGATTTGAAAGATGTATCCAAAGAATAGTTTTCTTCTTAGATCGAATATCACCTCCTAATTTTTTACCAAATATTTCTGGAGATCCATAAGCATCCAATAAATCGTCATGGATTTGAAAGCTTGTCCCTAGCTCCAATCCAAAATTAAAAAGTGATTTTGAAGCTTTTTTCGATGCCCCAGAAATTAAGGAGCCCATCTGCAATGAACACCCAAGAAGAACAGCTGTTTTACTTCTTATCATTTGTAGATACTGTCCCTCTTCTATTCTCTCTTTAGACTCAAAGTCCATATCCATTTGCTGCCCCTCACACACCTCCAGTGCCGTCTGATTAAATGTATCAAGAAGATCGGATAAAATATGCTTTGGCGATTTAAGTAAAGACTTGTATGCCAGAACTAACAAAGCATCTCCAGATAATATACCTGTATTCACTCCCCAAGTTTCATGAACTGTAGGTTTCCCTCTACGGAGAGGTGCTTTATCCATAATATCATCATGGATTAGAGAGAAATTATGGAATCGTTCTACAGCATGTGCCACCGGTAATGCGAGTTGAGCATTACTTCCAAATGCCTCAGCAGCCATTAAAGCCAATACTGGCCTTAACCTCTTACCTCCCATGCTTAGAATATACCTTTGGGGAGCATAAAGTGTATCTGGTTGCCGATTCCACTCTGGTTCACTAAAATCAGATTCCATTGATCTTAAAAAGACTTGCTGTAGTCGTTCTACTGAATTCATTTTAGCAACGTTTGCAGATATTTACCGTAACCACTTTTTAAAAGAGGTTTTGATAATTCTAAAAGTTGGTCAGAGTTAATATAACCCATTTTAAATGCTACTTCTTCAATGCAAGCCACATTTACTCCAGTCCTGCGTTCAATAATATGAACAAACTGACCAGCCTCTAAAAGGCTATCAAAAGTACCTGTATCTAACCAGGCAGTGCCTTTTTCAAGAACTTTCACATGAAGAGCTTTTTGCTTCAAATAGACAGAATTAATATCTGTTATTTCGTATTCCCCTCTAGCGCTAGGTTCCAAATTTTCGGCAATTTCAATTACTTTATTATCATAAAAGTAGAGACCAGGAATGGCAAAATTACTCTTAGGTTCAATAGGTTTTTCTTGAAGAGAAATAGCATTACCATTATTGTCAAACTCAACAACACCATACCTTTCAGGATCGCTGACCTCATATGCAAAAACAACAGCTCCTTCTATATTTCGAGCCTCCTTGAGAGAGGTGATCATACTGCTTCCGTAAAAAATATTATCTCCCAGAATTAATGCCACGGAATCGGCTCCAATAAACTCTTTACCGATCACGAAAGCTTGTGCAAGACCATTGGGCTCTTGTTGAACAGCAAAAGAAAACCTACATCCAATTTTTTTTCCATCTCCAAGGAGCTTTTTAAACAGAGGTAAATCTTCAGGTGTGCTAATTAGTAAAATATCAGTAATTCCAGCTTCCATTAAAGTTGATAGTGGATAATAAATCATTGGCTTATCATAAACCGGCATCAACTGTTTACTAACAACAGAAGTTAACGGATGTAGTCTGGTTCCTGAACCTCCCGCTAGTATAATTCCTTTCATTCGTCTTCAGCTAAATCTATTAAAATATTCTCCATCTCTGAACCTGTCATTACTTTATCTAGTGATATAAGTAGACTCGGTAACAATATTAAATTTGAGAACATTGCAAATACTAAAGTAATGGAAACTAACAAACCTAGTGCTTGAGTGCCTCCAAAATCAGAGGCTAAAAAAATGAAAAAGCCGGAGAAAAGAACAATACTAGTATAAAACATACTAATTCCAGTTTCTCGAATAGCCGTAATTGCAGCTAGAGATATATTGTGTCCATTACCTATTAGCTCCTGTCTATATCTCGCTAAATAATGAAGTGTATCATCAATAGAAATTCCAAAAGAAATAGAAAAAATAAGAACTGTTGATGGCTTTACCGGAATACCGAACCACCCCATCAATCCAGCAGTCATCAAAAGAGGTAAAAGATTTGGGATAATTGCTACAACTACCATTCTCGGTGTTTTAAATAAAAAAGCCATAATTAAAGAGATGATAGCAATCGCCAAAAGCAAACTCAAGACCAAGTTGTTTATTAAAAATTTCGTGCTCCTGAGAAATATTAAACTCGCGCCAGTAAATTCTACGTCGTAGTCTTTTTTACTGAATGTACTGTCTGCTAAATTTTGAACATTTCGAACCAGGTTTATCATCTCTGGCCTTGGAAGGTCTTTAGCTTGAACAGAAATTCTAAGTTTTTGATTTTTATTATCCGAAAATCCCTTTGTTAAAACCCCTAAGTCTTTCGTCTTTAAATCTGGCATAGACGATGCTATTAGAGTTCGCTCTTGACTATTTGGCAAAGCATAAAATAAAGGATCGCCACCGTAATATGTCTGACGACCAAATTTCAACATGTCAACTAATGATAATGACCTCGAAAGCTGGGAAAAAGTGTCTAGGCTTGACTGAAAATAGTCAACACGCCTTAAAAGTTTTGATTTTTCAATGCCATTTTCAGAACGTGAATTAATTATTATCTCCAAAGGGATAACTCCACCCATTTCTTCTTCAAAGAATCTCATTTGAGTAACAAGAGGGTCGTTCGGATTTATATCTGTAGTTAGATTTCCTGTTGTTTCCATCAGTGTCATACCAACAACGCCAAAAATGCAAACCACCAAAGAACCTAGATATACCTTTTTTCTATGGGACTCAGAAATCCGGACTAGCCATTCAATCCATTTTGTAATCCATTTTTGATTCAAGTGATTATAGTGCCTTTTCTTAGGTTCGGAAAGCCAACTGTAGATTACTGGAATAATACTCAAAGAAAGAACGAATACTACAAGAATATTAATAGTAGCAGCAACGCCAAAATGGACAAGAGCATCACTTGATGTTAATGCGAAAGTTGCAAAGCCAAGAGCTGTAGTGGTATTTGTTAAAAAAGCAACCCCACCAATTTTTTTCACTGTGTGAAGAAGGGCTTCATTTACTTTCTTGTCTCTAGCATATTCCTGATGGTATTTATTAATAAAGAAAATACAGTTTGGAACAACTATAACTATTAATAAAGGCGGTAACAAAGCGGAAAATAATGTGATTTTAAATCCGAGCAGTCCCATGATTCCAAATGACCCGATAACGCCGACAGCAACGACAACTAAGGCAATCAATGCAGCACGCATACTTCTTAACAAAATGAGCATTATTAACACTGTCCCCAGTGCCGTTAAGAACATAAATAAATTAATTTCGCCTTTTATAGATCTAGCATTATTTAGGCGCAAATATGGCAGACCTGAAACTTCAATTGGAATTCCAGTTCTGCGCTCAAATCGTTTTGTTTCGACATGAATTCTATCAAATAAGTCATAGATTATTTCACTGTAATTTGCTTTTTCTGTAATAGAAATTGCCATTAAGTGTGTTTTATTATCTCTACTGCTCAGTAAACCATGATAAATAGGAAGAGCATCATAATGATCACGAATATTAAATGCTTTCTGAGGACTGTCAACCTCTCCACTCATAATTGGAACTGACTTCATTCTCTCGCCTTCCTGGTCTCCTAAGACCATATCTACAGCATTATGAAGGGATAAGACTCCGATGACTTCTTTTTCTTTTTCTAGCCTTTCCGCCATGTCCTTCCATGCATTCAGGACAGATGGGGTAAAAAACGAATCATCTTTAGCTCCTAAAACTATCGAGCTTCCTGAGCCAGCAAATTCTTCTTGAAATCGGTTATAGGTGGTAAATACAGAATCATTAGCCGGAAGCATCTTTGCAAAGTGATAGCTGATATCAACATTACGACCCGAAAACCCCATAAATAAGACATACAGGATCCAGAATAGGAGAACCCCTTTACGGTTTTTTAATATAAAATGCCCTACTCTTTCCCACATAGAGAAACAAAGGTAAGGTCATATAAATGGAATGATTAAAGAAGATTAACGACTATTTAAAATATTTTTATCTGATCAAAAGTGGACGGGACGGAGCAGCGTCATTTGCAATTGCCGCAACCTGCATTGACAAGGCCCAGTAACCGTCTTCTATGGCACTATCAACAAAAATAAGTTCCGAAATTGTCGCGTTGGGACGACACTTTTTACTGACTGTTTTCTCCCCGGGAATAAGCCCCCAAAAACTTCGATGTGCCAATAGTTCTCCTTCATCCTCTTCTCTATCTACGCTTGGTAGATCAACAAGCCAATGTAAAATTCCTTTTCTTCTTAAGAAATCTCCTACTTCGTGTGAAAAATATGGTGCGTCTTTGGATGAGAAATTGATTTTTGATTTTTCTGATGAATTTGGACTTGATCTTATGACTAAGGCCGTAATGTTTTTTTCAGGTTTCCATTTCTTCCAAGCCTTCTTAATTTCATTTAGACCGATTACTTTGCCATCAGCAATTGTCTCTTTGTGATTTACCGTAATTAAAAGGGCCGGCTGTAAAAATGGTATTTGGAGTTCATTAATTGGGTGCCAGCCAAGACAAATATGACCAAGAGTTTCGGTATGGCTTCCATGGGCATGAGGATTAAGGGTTAAATTGTAAAAATTAACATCTCCACCTAGTTCTACAGACCCTATCCATCCATCCATTTTTACAGGATCTCTTTTCATCCCAGGAATATACCAAGCACGTGATCTTCCCTCTTCAATTACCGTACTAATATCATAAACTAATTCAGGATTTTTCATAATAACTGATCTTCAGGGACAAATCCATCTGATGCGATACGATCAGCCCAAAAAAGTCCCAATTCCAATAATTTCCACGTTCCAAACTCATCTTTAAAGACTCTATTGGCATCAACATGAGGCTTCCATAGTTTTTCTAATTCGATGTCCCATGTCCCAAGAGACTTCGAATCTAAACCCTCCTTAGTCCTTATTCTGGTCATGATCTTCTCATTGATCATATCTCTAGGCTTTAAAAACTCCTGTTCATACCAAGAGCTATCAACATCCATAGCTCTTTTATATTTTCCATTGTTACTAATATTCCAACGACGAGTATTAATCCCGTCAAAGGAATGAGCACCTGGACCAATACCATGGTATTCTTCTCCAGACCAATAGGTGGAATTATGGATAGATCTCCGTCCTGGAATGCACGAATTGCTTATTTCATAACTATCCCAACCTAAGTCATTTAAGTGCTTTCGATACCAGCGAAAATCTTCTTCTGCTCTTTCATCTTTGGGAGGTTCTGACTCCCCTTTTTTAATTTGATAAAAAAGTTTTGTCTTTTCCTCAACAGTTAAAGCATATGTAGAAAGATGAACCACTCCAAAATCTAATGCACGTCCGAGGTTATCTTGCCATTCTGCTATAGACGAATTTGGTATTCCATAAATTAAATCAATACTTATGTTCTCGAAACCAGCATCCTGAGCTCGTAATATAGATTCACTAGCCTGACTGGAACCATGAGATCTGTTCATCCATTCAAGCCTATTATCGTTAAAAGACTGAACACCTATGCTTAATCGGTTTACACCAATAGACTTCCAATTTAATAGAGAGTTAGACGTTACATCATCAGGATTGACCTCAAGAGTGAATTCTCCGCCAGGTTTTAGAGGAGCTTTTTCAAGTGCCTGATGAGCTAGAGACTCCATTACTTTATGCGATAAAACAGATGGGGTTCCTCCGCCCCAATAATGAGTTGCTTGTTCAACAGGAATTTTTGGGAATCGTAATTTCAACTCTGTTTTCATTGAATCAGTAATTTCATCAATTCCTAAGAGCTGAGTTGAAAAATGAAAGTCACAATAGTTACATGCTTTCCGGCAAAATGGGATGTGAATGTAGAGCCCCAATTATAAATTATTTAGTTCGATTCGGAAGGTGCTACCTTTTTTTAATTGAGAACTGAGCAAGTAAAGTTTTCCGCCATGACCTTTCTCAATTATTCGTTTAGCTAAAGATAAACCTAATCCCCACCCTCGACTCTTAGTCGTAAATCCAGGTTTAAATATTGCACGGCGTTCATTAGAAGGTATTCCTTTTCCAAAATCAGAAATATCAATATCAATTGACGGTCCTGAATTTTGAACTACAATATTAATAGTTCCTTTTCCTTCCATAGAATCAATTGCATTACGAACAAGATTCTCAATTACCCAGCCAACTAAAATTGGCTCAATATGCAGCTGAGGAATTTTTTGGTGGGAATCAACATTTATTTTTAAAGAGCTTGGGCTTCTTCTTTGTAAATATTCTACCGTTTCATTCAAAAGCTCTAAAATATTAATAGCTTTTGGATTGAGCGATGATCCGATTTTTGAAAATCTATTAGCAACTGTTTGAAGCCGTTTTAAATCTTTTTTAATTTCTTCCAAAGCAGCAGAATTGACTCCTTCCTCTTCAAGTAATGCTGTCCAACCATAAAGAGCTGATAGCGGAGTTCCCAATTGATGAGCTGTCTCACGAGCCATTCCGGTCCAAACAAGATCCTGTTCGGATTTTCTTGCGCGACTAAACGCTAAATATGCTAAGAGAACATAAAGGCCAATAATTGCCAATAAAAATCTAGGGAAATTTCTCAATCTTTTTAAGCTCACAGATTCATTTTTATAAATCAACTGGTCAACCCCTGGCCCAAGATTAACGACTAGTGGTGGCGCATATGAGATCATATCATCTAATTTCCGTTCGATTTCGGACGCAAGAGGGTCTCCTTTTAAGGATAAATTACGGTATGTGATAACATTATTCTTATCATCGGTAAGTATTAGTGGGATCGTGGTATTTAATTCAATTATGCTTGTTGACATTGTTAAATCTGAACCGTCATCAGAACTTACAATATTTGACATGGCCTCCGCCCATAACTCTATTCTCTGGTTCTCCTGAAGTCTTAATTGATTTGTGAATTTCTCAGTGTAGACAAGCGTTAAAACACCAATTACAATTGCAATTGTCATCAGTCCGCCTTTCCAAAGTGATTTCCAGAAATATGAATACCATTTACTCATAGTTGCTAAGTTAGTGGGTCTTTTTTCTGTGCATACTTTCAATATCAAAAAGTTATTGATATTATCGAAAATATTATCATTTTTGCAACCGCAAGATTTTCAAAACCCTCCTCTATTCATACTGCTTCATAACTGATATAATCTCCAAAAAGTAACTTTACTTACGTTTAATATTTATTTGGAACAAATTCAAACTTAATGATAAAATGAAAGTTTTTTTACTAATTCCTTTAATATTTTTTTTCATTCTAGATTTATATGCTTTTCAGTTATTTAAAGTACTTCAATTAGGAAAATTATTTGAAAAATCATATTGGGCATTTCACATTATTGGATATATTATTATTTTATATTCTATAGCCATTTATGATCCTCAAGGGGCATCAAATAAGATGACGGTTATTGTTCAAATAGTTACTGGGTGGGGTATTTTATTTTATGTACCTAAACTTATTCCGATTTTTTTAGGGACAATCGAAGATTTATATCGCGGCGGATCTTGGGTCGTCGGTGAAGGATTACCTGACAGAAGGAAATTTATTTCTATCATTAGCTGGGGCGTGGCAGCTATTCCATTTTTGGGCATTATACATGGAATATTTCTTGGCAGATCTAATTACCAAATATTAAATAATAAAGTTAAAATCAAAGGACTCCCAAGCGAGTTTGATGGATTTAGAATTCTTCAAATAAGTGATATTCATTCTGGTAGTTTTCTAAACTTTGACGAAGTCGAGGAGGGTGTGAATATGGTTTTAGAGCAAAAAGTAGATGCCATTGTGTTTACTGGAGATTTAGTAAACAATATTTATTCTGAAATGACTCCATGGATCGATCTATTTAAAAAAATAGATGCACCATATGGAGTCTTCAGCATACTAGGGAATCATGATTATGGTGACTATGTCAAATGGGATAGCTCTGAAGCCAAAAATAAGAATATGACTAATCTATTTGAAACTCACAAAAAGTTGGGTTGGAAGCTTCTTAAAAATGAGAATACTCAGATTGAAAAAAATGGGAGCCAGCTAGATATTGTTGGTGTAGAAAACTGGGGGAATCCTCCTTTTCCAAAATACGGAGACCTAGATCTAGCATTAGATGGATTAGATCGTCATACTCCTAAAATTTTATTAAGTCATGATCCATCACATTTCGATGCTGAAGTGATAAATAACAAGGCAAATATTGCATTAACTCTAAGTGGACATACCCACGGAATGCAGTTTGGTATTGAAATACCAGGTTGGATAAAATGGAGTCCTGTTAAATTTAAATACCCGAAATGGGCAGGGCATTATACACACCATGAAACTAAAAAAAGTCTCTATGTAAATAGAGGTTTTGGGTATTTAGCATTCCCAGGAAGAGTAGGTATTTGGCCGGAAATTACAATTCATGAATTAAATAAACTATAATACTTTTATTAATTATTTGATCTATTAATTATCCTCTTTTTAAGAGCCAGAGAAAGGAAAGAACTTATATATTCCTTTTTACATAAAAGGTACAGTTTATGAATAATATTGGTTAGCTTGGGTTGGTATAAGTTAAAATTTGAATAAAAAACTTAAAAGAAGTATGAAAACCCGAGTATTATTTATAATTACAATTTTAATATTTTCTTTTCCAGCTCTAACATATAAAAATGGAGCTCCCGCCGGAAAAACAGGTTCACCCAAAAGCAATAATAATACATGCTTCAATGGCTATTGCCATGGCGGCCCATCTACTTCATTAGAGACTATTGTAATTAGTTCGGATATTCCTTCCGATGGATTTATGCCAAATACAAACTATACAATAACGGTTACTTCAAAAGACAATGGAACTGGCGCATCAAAAATGGGGTTTCAATCTTCAATTGAAGCAATTGGTCAACATCAAGGGATTTTATCTTCGGTAAGCGGCGTTACTCAAATTAAATCAACAGATTATATTACTCACACTAGTGGGAGCAACACCCCTTCCTCAGGTAACAAATCATGGAATTTCATATGGAATTCTAGCTCCTCACCTGATAGTGTGACACTTTATACTGCCGGGATCTTTGCCAATGGCAATAGCGCTCCCAGCGGTGATGTTTTGCTTCTTAACTCTCATGTTTTAAGAAAGAATACACTTAACATTGATGAGAGCAGAACAAATCAAATGAGTGTATTCCCTAATCCCGCTAAAAAATATGTAAATATTTCAACTCAGAATAATAATGGCGTTGGGTCTTTATTTATTTATAACTCTATCGGAAAAACTGTTTACAAGACCACCTGGAAATCCTCCGATCAAGATGGGAAAATAATAGACATCTCATCTTTGTCGAGTGGCTTTTATAATATCTATATCGTTTTTAAAGATGGCTCAACCATAAAAGAGCAGCTGAGCGTTTTAAATTAATAAGTTCTTTTGGCATGACTTTGGTAAACTCTTCTGATAGGCACAACTATTATTAAGTTTTTAACATGAAATATTTCATAGGAGTTTCTATTCTGATCCTTCTCGGGTTTACAAGTAAAGCTCAAACTGAGGGTATAAAGTTTTATGTCCAAGGTGGAGTGAATTATAATACTGGAGCCATGGGAATCGACAGCGCAATGACTTCGGCTGAACAGGTTATCAATGACATCAAATCATTCAACGGATGGCAAGCTGGTTTTACTGTTCGAGAATATAGGAATTCAACTCAATATCTTTCTTTTGAATCTCTGTATGCATATAGTAAAACAGAAATTATCAGTGGTGTTGATACATTGACGCCACTCATCACGGAGAATCTGACATCACAAACCTTGCAATTAGCTATTTCTCCTGGTTTCCGAATATTTAAACTTCTTAGAGGTCAGGCTGGACTAAATGCGGTCTTTCAATTAAATAAAAATTTTCAAGAAAGCTTCGAAACTTTTAAATTAGGATATAGATTAGGAGTTGGACTGGATGTTCTAAGTATAACTGCTGATCTCGCTTACAACGCATCTTTTAACCCTTCAATTGGAATTCTCAATGGAATCCCATTAAGTAATGGGAATTCTCAATTTATTTTATCAATTGGGTATAAATTTTAATTCAAATTAAACTTTGGCATACAATTTGAGAATATGTACTTTGAAGAGATTATGTGTTTAGGTGATATATGAGTTAACAAAATTTTGTTGATCGAATCTCTTTCAAAAGAACCCCAATATATTGGGGTTCTTTTTGTTTTAAATACTATTTCAAGTCGATATAGATATTTTTTGGCTCAGTAAAAAACCTCAAGGATTCGAAGCCTCCTTCACGACCAATACCACTATTTTTAGCACCGCCAAAAGGAGTACGTAGATCACGAACTAACCAACTGTTGACCCAAACAATACCAGTATCAATCTTATTTGCTACCCGATGGGCTTTTTTTAAATCATTAGTCCAGATTGTAGATGCTAAACCATATTGTGAATTATTTGCTAGGTCTATAGCTTCATTTTCAGAATCAAATGGCATTACCGTTACGACCGGACCAAATATCTCTTCCTGATTTGTTCTGCAATTCATATCTAAACCAGTTATTATCGTAGGTGCAACGAAGTATCCACCAGAATTTTCGCCGCCAAGATTAACGGATACGCCACCGCATTCGATTATCCCACCTTCGTCTTTTGCCAATTGTATACATGATAGTATTTTATCCCGATGATCGGAAGAAACAATAGCACCAATTTGAGTATTTATATCTGAAGGAGGTCCAATTCGTAATTCTTTTGTTTTTAAAATAAAAAACTTTAAAAATCGATTATAAATTGAACGTTCAACTAAAATCCGACTCCCGCAAAGACATATTTGACCTTGATTTGCAAATGAAGACTGTAATGTTGTTTTTAACATTTGGTCAAAATCACAATCAGAAAAAATAATATTAGGATTTTTACCGCCCAATTCAAGACTTATTTTCTTAAAAGACGAAGCTGCAATTTTATTTATCCTTTCGCCAGTTTTCGTCCCTCCTGTAAAAGAGATGACAGGTACTTCAGGGTGACTTATTAAAGGTTCACCAACGCCTAATCCCGTTCCATGGATTATATTTAAAACCCCTTTTGGAAAGTTCACCTCATCTAATATTTGACTTAAAATATAAGCCGTAGCAGGTGTTATTTCTGAGGGTTTCGCAACCACTGTATTACCAGCTGCTAATGCAGGAGCTATTTTCCATGTAAATAGATATAATGGAAGATTCCAAGGTGAAATGCAGGCAACCACTCCAATTGGTCGCCGAGTTGTATAATTAAAACCATTAATCCCCATGTCATGAATTTCACTGTTTTCGTGCAAAATTGCAGATGCATAAAACCGGAAATTATCTGCTGCTCTTGGAATGTCCACTGCCCTAGCTAGCTTTAATGGCTTACCGTTATCTAATGATTCAGCAGAAGCCAATTCATCTATTCTTTCTTCTATTCTACTAGCAACACGACCTAAATGTGTCGAGCGTTCAGAAGCAGTTAGATTAGACCAAACAGGAAATGCTTTTTTCGCAGCTTTAATAGCGTTATTGACGTCTTCTTGACTGCTGTCCGGTATTCCCCCGTAGGCCTTTCCAGTTGAAGGGTCTATGTTTTTTAAATACCTTTCATTCTTGGGTTTGACAAAGATTCCATCAATATAATTTTGTATTTGCATATTCTAAAGATTTGGAGTTCTCCCACCATCAACGGGTAAATTAATTCCAGTAATATATCGGGCTTCAATTGAGGCCAAAAAAGCTACGGCTTGTGCAATCTCAATAGGTTCAGCAAAACGCTTCATAGGGATTTCATCAAGCATTATTTGTCTAACGACCCCTTCTTCTAGTTTGTCTTTTTTTGCCCGATTGTGAATAATATTCACCAGTCGATCTGTTAGGGTAGCTCCAGGAAGAACGTTGTTAACCGTTATTCCATCGATAGCCAATTCATTAGCTAGAGTCTTAGACCAATTTGCAACCGCTGCCCTTACAGTATTGCTAACACCTAATCCATACAAGGGCACTTTTACAGATGTGCTAATGATATTTATTATTCGCCCATATCCAGACTTCTTCATACCAGGAATTAACAATTTTGCCAAATTGTGATTATTTATCAAATGATTCGTAAATGCATTATTGAAATCTTCGGAGGTTGAGTTAGTAATCAGTCCAGAAGGGGGTCCTCCAGTATTATTAACAAGAATATTTATTGGTTTTGCCTTTTTTAAGTATTCTTTGACTATTAACTCCAAAACATTAGGATCATTATAGTCTGCAACAAGAATAAAGTGGGACTGCCCTTGTTTGGAACTTAACTCCAATAAAGTGTTCTCCAATTTATCTTTGTTTCTTGCAAGTAGAACCACTTCTGCACCTTTATCTGCAAGTAATTTAGCCGTTGCTTTCCCAATTCCTTGAGTGCTCCCGCCAACAAGAGCTCTCATACCTTGTAATTTACTTTCCATTAGGTGAAGATAATAAAGCCTTGACCCTATTATTGAAATACAATTATATCTTGAAAGTCAGTAGTTGGGCCTGAACGACCTGACCATGAACCTGGATATATACTTATATCTTTCCAGCCGGCATCAAATGCCCACGCCTGAAGGAGCTGTTTATCAAATGCCACATTAGCTCCTTTGATTTTCTTGTCCATGTACCAGGTGTTTTTTATTTTATACTTAAATGAATATGCAGAATTGGAAGAACTCACCTTAGACTCTTGATCCATAAGAAAAAAGGTAGCTAAAAACCTACCTCCAGGACGAATTACCCTTCTAGCCTGATGAAGATAATTAATGACTTCATCCTGTTCCATATGAGTAAATACACTTGTAGCCCATGCAAAATCAAATGAATTTTTTTCGTAGGAGAAAACATACTCAGACGCAGACCCTCCATTGCTAGTATATAAATCATTTTCTAATGAAACATATTGAAAAGAAAAATTAGGGAATTTTAAACTTATTCTTTGCTGGCATTCAATTACTGCACTTTTTACAACATCAAATCCTTCATATTTACTTTTTTTATCTAAAAAATCAGTTAGAGGAATGGCCATTCTACCCAATCCTGAACCAATGTCTAAAACATCTTCATTGGAGGCTAATTGCCCCAACTCAAGAAAATATTTTTTATATATCAAGCCATTCTTTAAAAAATCACCTCCACCTGTAAATATCTCTCCAGGAAGAGGCAGCTTGATACCATTATAAAAGTTTTTACCGAGCAACCGAAAAAACAGATCAACCGGGGAAAATATAACCCTACGCAATATTCGCCTATTCGTCGGGCTTAAAGCATAAAAAAATGATCGCAAATATCGTTTCATTGAATCAACGATTACTCATAGCCGTTTCTATTTCCAATATTTCTTTAGGAATCTCTTTGGTTAAGTTTATATGCCCGTCGGATGTAATTACAATATCATCTTCAATACGAATCCCAATACCTTCTTCTGGAATGTATATTCCTGGCTCACATGTAAAAACCATGCCTTCTGATATTGGCGTGCCATCCCATAATCCATAGTCATGGACATCTAAACCGATATAATGAGATGTTCCATGCATAAAGTATTTTTTATAAGCAGGCCATTTAGGATCCTGATTCTCAACATCAACATGAGTTATGAGTCCCAAACCAATAAGCTCTTTTGTCATCATTTCTCCGACTCGAAAATGATAATCTGACAATACAACACCTGGTCTCAGAAGTAAAATTGACGCTTTTTCCACTCTCAATACAGCTTCATAAACTTGTCTTTGACGCTCACTGAATTTTCCGCTCACTGGGTAGCAACGCGTAACATCACATGCATAATTAGCATATTCTGCTCCTACGTCAATTAAGATTAAATCTCCTTCCTTGCACTGCTTATTGTTTTCTATATAATGAAGTACGCAGGCACTTGGACCACTGCCAATAATCGGGGTATACGCAAAACCCCTTGATCGTTGTCTTAAAAATTCATGAACAAATTCTGCTTCTATCTCATGCTCCCAGGAGCCAGGCTTTAAAAACCGAAGAACTCTTTGAAATCCAGCAGTTGTTATTTCAGCCGCCTTCTGTAAAACATCTATTTCAAAATTATTTTTTACTGCCCGAAGAGAATTTAATATAGGTGCCGATCTCAAGTAATTATGTGCTGGATAAATTGATTTTAACTCTTTATTCAGACGCATTTCTCTAGTTTCTACTGGATTATTCCTTCTTAAGTGTTCTTGAGTCAATAGATAGACATTATGACACTGACTCATGATTTCTTTCATCACTTGTTGAAACTCACTAGCCCAATAAACCGTTCGAATTCCACTGACTTCAAAAGCATCTTTCTTATTTAGCTTAGCCCCTTCCCAGACTGCAATTAGATCATTAGTTTCAGTTAAAAAAAGTAATTCGCGATGTTCTTTTTTTCCTGCCTCTGGAAAAATTACTAAAATCGAATCTTCTTGATCTATTCCAGAAAGCCACAAAATATCCGTCGCTTGTTTGAATGGTAAAGTCCCATCAGCACTTGTAGGATAAACATCATTTGAATGGAAGATAGCTAACGAATTAGGTTGCATCGCATTTTCAAAACGTTTCCGGTTATTAATAAATAGTTCAGGGTTGAGTCGATGATATTTCATAGCTAACGAAGATAGTATCTTTTCACTTCATCATTTAAAAGGCCATAGTTTTGAACTTTCTTTCTCTTTTGGACTTACTTTTGTATTGAATACTTCAATCATTAGTTCACTATGGCTTTATCCAGCAGACTTATTATGTCATCATTAGCCAGAAAATATTGGATGGCGTTAACAGGGCTCTTTTTATGCTCATTTCTTGTAGTACACTTGATTGGAAATCTCCCTCTATTGTCAGGTGACAAAGAGGCATTCAATGGTTATGCTCATTTCATGACTACTTTTCCATTAATTAAAATTGTGAGCTATCTACTCTACGGTAGTATTGTACTTCACTCTATTGATGGAATTCTTTTGACCAGGAAAAACAAGGCCGCAAGGGAAACTGACTATGTGAAATATAATGGAAAGGCGAATGCGTCATGGTCTTCGAGAAATATGGCTATTTTAGGGACTTTGACCCTGGTGTTTCTAATTATTCATATGAAGAGTTTTTGGTATGAAATGCACTTTGGAAGTGTGCCAACTTACATTAGTGAGGAGGGCGTTGAATTAAAAGATTTATACACCATTACTGTCGCTGCATTTCAAGAATTATGGTATGCGCTTTTTTATGTTATTTCTATGATGGGATTAGGGTTTCATTTGTGGCATGGTTTTGCCAGCTCATTCCAGACACTTGGACTTAGCCATTCGAAATACACTCCAATTATTGAAATATTTGGGAAATCCTTTTCGGTAATTGTTTCCCTAGCTTTTGCTAGTATCCCAATCTATCTTTTATTGTCCTGAATCAACTATACAATTAGATGTCTAAATTAAATGCCAATATCCCAGATGGATCTCTAGCTGACAAATGGACCAAGCATAAAGCAAAAATCCCTTTGGTTAGTCCTGCAAATAAAAGACAGATTGATGTTATTGTTGTTGGTACTGGGCTTGCCGGAAGCTCAGCGGCCGCTTCTTTAGCGGAGCTAGGTTATAACGTTAAAGCTTTTTGTTTTCAAGACTCTCCAAGAAGAGCTCACTCAATAGCTGCTCAGGGTGGAATAAATGCTGCAAAAAACTATCAAAATGATGGTGATTCAACTTATCGACTTTTCTACGACACCATTAAGGGTGGGGATTACCGAAGTAGAGAGGCAAATGTTCACCGCCTAGCTGAAGTAAGTGCCAGCATTATTGACCAGTGCGTGGCTCAAGGAGTTCCTTTCGCTCGTGAATATGGAGGGTTGCTTGACAATAGGTCTTTCGGTGGGGTTCAAGTAAGCCGGACCTTTTATGCTAAAGGTCAAACTGGACAACAACTACTATTAGGAGCTTATTCTGCGCTTTCAAGACAAGTAGCCAAAGGAAGAGTTGAACTCCTTTCTCGCCATGAGATGGTAGAGCTTGTTAAAGTTGATGGAAAGGCAAGAGGGATAATTGCCAGAAATCTAGTGACAGGAGAACTTGAACGACACTCTGCCCATGCAGTACTTTTATGTACAGGAGGGTACGGAAATGTCTTCTATCTGAGCACTAATGCGATGGGGTCAAATGTTACAGCAGCATGGAAAGCTCACAGAAAAGGAGCCTATATGGCCAATCCTTGTTTTACTCAGATTCATCCAACTTGTATTCCTGTAAGTGGAGATTCGCAATCAAAACTTACCTTAATGTCTGAATCATTAAGAAATGATGGACGAATATGGGTTCCTAAGAATTCTGAAGATGCTGCAGCCATTCGTAATGGAAATCTGAAACCTACTGAGCTTACAGAAGAAAATAGAGACTACTACCTAGAACGTCGTTATCCGGCATTCGGAAATCTCGTGCCCCGAGATGTAGCTTCGCGTGCAGCAAAAGAACGATGTGACGCCGGATATGGAGTAAATAAAACTGGTGAAGCTGTTTATTTAGACTTTTCGTCTGCGATTCAACGATTCGGAGCTGAAGCCGCTCTTGTCCAGGGAGTCAAAAACCCTAATGATGATGAAATTAGAAAATTAGGCGAAAAAGTTGTTGAGTCTAAATATGGCAATCTTTTTCAGATGTATGAAAAAATCACTGCTCAGAATCCATATAAAACCCCAATGATGATTTATCCTGCTGTGCATTACACTATGGGCGGAATTTGGGTGGATTATAACCTAATGACAACAGTACCGGGACTTTTTGCCTTAGGTGAAGCCAACTTCTCTGACCACGGAGCAAATAGATTGGGGGCCTCGGCATTAATGCAGGGGTTAGCCGATGGTTATTTTGTAGCGCCTTATACTGTTGGAACATATCTCTCAGAGGATATTACCACCGGAAAAATATCAACTAATTCTCCTGAGTTCGAAGAAGCTGAAAACATTTCTCGGAAACGGATGGAAGGATTTCTAAATAATAAAGGAAGCATTCCCATTGAGGTTTTTCATCGTGAACTGGGAAAAATAATGTGGTCTCAATGCGGGATGGCAAGAAATGCAAAAGATTTAAAAAAAGGCATAGCTGATATTCGCTTGCTTCGAGATAAGTTTTATGCTGACGTCAAGGTTCCTGGTAAAATGAATGAGATGAATCCTGAACTAGATAAAGCTGGTCGTGTTGCAGACTTTCTTGAATTAGGAGAGTTGATGTGCATTGATGCCCTGACCAGAGAAGAATCTTGTGGAGGGCATTTTCGGGAAGAATTCCAATCAAAAGAAGGAGAGGCCGTTCGAAAAGATGATGAATTCGCTTTTGTAGCAGCATGGGAATTTGCTGAAAGTGATCCTGGAAAATCTAAATTACACAAGGAAGAATTATCTTTTCAAGATGTCAAACTAAATACACGCTCTTACAAATGAAGTTTACAATCAATGTTTGGCGGCAAAGCGGGCCTAAAGAAAAAGGGGGCATTGCCACTTATAAAGTTAATAACATTTCGGATGACATGTCATTCTTGGAAATGATTGACGTGCTGAATGAGCAGTTAATCATTCAAGATATAGAACCCGTCGTTTTTGACCACGATTGCCGCGAAGGAATTTGTGGGATGTGTTCAATGTTTATAAATGGAGAAGCCCATGGACCTGGTCGTGGTGTGACCACTTGTCAACTTCACATGCGAGAATTCCAAGATGGAGACACCATAACTATCGAACCCTTTAGAGCTAAAGCCTTTCCTATCATTAAAGACCTTATGGTTGATCGAAGCGCATTTGACAGGATTATTCAAGCCGGAGGATACGTGTCGGTGAACACCTCGGGAAATCTTCCAGATGCCAATGCAACGCCAATAGAAAAACAAGATGCCGACGCGGCCTTTGATGCCGCAACGTGCATAGGCTGTGGAGCGTGCGTAGCTACATGTAAAAATGCATCAGCAATGTTATTCACATCAGCAAAAGTGAGCCAATTATCTCTTCTTCCCCAGGGAAAGATTGAAGCAAGTGAACGCGTATTGAATATGGTTAAACAAATGGATCTTGAAGGATTTGGCAATTGTACAAATACCGGAGCATGCGAGGTAGAATGTCCTAAAGGCATAAGTATCGAAAACATAGCGCGGATGAATAGAGATTATATAAGTGCATCGTTGTCCTCAAAATAATAATTCTTACCTTAAGCCTACTATGAAAAAAATATTTGCAATTTCCCTGACGCTAATAATTTTAGCCTCTTGTACTAAAGTTCCAACTCTAAGTGATAAACTAGAAGGTTCTTGGCTAGTGAATGACGTCTCAGCTACAGGCACTGTAGATATTCTAGGGTCGATTGTTCCGATTGTTGCAGAAGATAAATCAATTAATGGTGATAGTTCACAATTTATATTGACCCAAGACCCAAATTCTGTTACATACTCAGTAGATGCAGTTCTAAGCGTCAATGTTGGAACAGTAATAGATTTCCCATTCAAGGAGTCCGGCTCTGGAACATGGAATGTGATTGATGGCGGTGGAACAGCACCAGACTCTGTCTATTTAGTTACTGACTCTGCAACTGTGAAATATGAGATTTTATCCCTTCTAGAGACTACTGTTCGGCTACGCACAAATTTAGCAGTTGAATTTATGGGGTCTAATGTTAATATGCTAACCGAATTTGGTTTTACAAAAATTTAACTTCTCTCAAGTCTATCCTTCTTGAAATGATGTCCACCCTTGCGCCTCTAGCTCTATAGCTTGACCCGCTTTAGTTACTAGCTGTATAGGTTTATCCTCAGTGATGTGTCCAATAGCGGTTAAACTCGGATTATGCTTAATCTTATCATAATCCTCAATAGATATTGTGAAAAGAAGCTCATAATCTTCACCCCCGTTAAGTACCGCAGTTATTGGATTAATTCCAAACTCTTCTGCCAAACGCATCATTTGTGGATCCATCGGTATTTTATCTTCATAAATAGTACAGCCCAAACTACTTCCTTTACACAGGTGCATTATTTCCGAACTCAAGCCATCTGAAATATCTATCATACTTGAAGGTTTAACTTTTAAACTCTTCAGTAAATCAGAAATATCTTTTCGAGCCTCTGGTTTCAATTGTCTCTCTAATACATATTCATGTCCTTGTAGCTCAGGTTGAAGATTTGGATTAGATTTAAATGCAACCTTTTCACGCTCAAGAACTTGAAGCCCCATATATGCTGCACCTAAATCTCCAGTAACAACCAATAAATCTGTAGGAGCTGAACCTGATCTCTTTACCGCTTCTCCCTTTTTGACGTATCCAACAGCCGTGACACTTAACAATAGACCAGATGTACTAGTAGTTGTGTCGCCTCCAACCAAGTCCACTCCATATCGCTTACATGCCAGGAGCATCCCCTCATATATTTCGTCTAAGGCTTCTACAGGAAAACGACTTGAAACAGCCACACCTACTAAAACCTGACTAGGGGTGCCATTCATAGCATATATATCTGATATATTCACTACCACCGCCTTATAACCTAAATGTTTTAATGGCACATACGCCAAGTCAAAATGCACTCCTTCTATTAGAAGGTCTTTAGAAATTAAGGTTTCATTTTTACCATGATCGATTATTGCTGCATCATCCCCTACTCCTGTCAACGAAGAATCGTTTTTTAGTTCTATCGATGACGTTAAGCGATTTATTAGAGCAAATTCGCCTAATTCGGATAATTGTGTTTTTTGTTCGTTTGGTGTATCAAGCATGACGCAAATTTCAGTATACCTTTGTTAAAATACCTTTGATAAAATTACAATCCTATGACCCAGAATTTCAATGCGCAAATTAATGCGTTTATGAAGGATGTCCAGTCGCGAAATCCTAACGAGCCAGAGTTCATTCAAGCTGTTCAAGAAGTTGCAGAATCAGTAATCCCATTCATTGAAGAAAATCCTAAATATAAAGCTGCGAAGATACTCGAACGAATTGTTGAAGCAGAACGGACATTAATGTTTCGAGTATCCTGGACCAGAGATGATGGTAATGTTGAGGTCAACAGAGGCTACCGCGTAGAGTTTAATAGCGCCTTAGGCCCCTATAAAGGCGGACTTAGATTCCATCCTTCAGTAAATCTGAGCGTGCTGAAATTCCTCGGATTTGAACAAATATTTAAAAATAGTTTAACGACACTTCCTCTAGGTGGAGGTAAAGGAGGCGCTGATTTTAATCCAAAAGGAAAATCAGATTCAGAAGTTATGAGATTTTGCCAAGCATTCATGACTGAACTTTCGCGGCATATTGGACCTAATACAGATGTCCCTGCAGGCGATATTGGAGTTGGTGGTAGAGAAATAGGATATATGTTTGGCCAATATAAAAGAATACGAAATGAGTTTACTGGCGTACTAACAGGAAAAGGAAGGAATTGGGGAGGTTCACTCATTCGCCCAGAAGCGACTGGATATGGAACAGTATACTTTGCCAAGGAAATGCTCATTACTAAAAAAGAATCTTTCAAAAATAAGAATGTTGTTATTTCAGGCTCAGGAAATGTGGCGCAGTATGCTGCTGAAAAAGTCATAAATTTTGGCGGAACCGTTCTTACAATGTCAGACTCTTCCGGTTATATATATGACCCTGAAGGAATTAATTCAGAGAAACTAGATTTCATTAAGGAGATAAAAAATATAAAACGTGCGAGAATTTCAGAATACGTCAAACGTTACACTACTGCGAAATTTAATGCTGGAGCAACACCATGGAGTGTCTCTTGCCACGTCGCACTTCCTTGTGCAACTCAAAATGAGCTTCATGAAAATGATGCAACGCTACTAATAAATAATGGCGTTATGTGTATCGCTGAAGGGGCAAATATGCCTTGCACCCCAGAAGCAATCGAAGCTTTTCATTCAGCAAAATTATTATTTAGCCCTGGAAAAGCTGCCAACGCCGGTGGAGTAGCAACATCAGGATTAGAGATGTCACAAAATAGCTTAAGAATGAGTTGGACTAGCGAAGAGGTTGACGAAAAACTACATAATATCATGGTAGACATACATGCGACATGTGTAAAGTATGGAACTCAAGAAAATGGTTTCGTTGATTATGTCAAGGGAGCTAATTTAGGAGGATTCGTCAAAGTCGCAGATGCAATGTTGGATCAAGGTATTGTATAAAACAATTTACTTATCGCATATCAAATAAGAAAGCCCACCTTTAAAAAGTGGGCTTTCTTATTTACATATCTACATTCTAGATTAGATTTAAACGTGTGACTTTCTATAAAAAGTCGATCCCTAACGTGGCAGAGAAAATTTGATAATCCGGAGTTATTAATTTCTCACCTTGATCAAAATAAGACGATAAAGCAAAACGACCTTTTGCAAAAAATGATCCCAAACCTATCCTTGCACTTATTCCATAGGACAGAAGTTTCGTATGAAACCCATTAATCTTTATTTCGCGTATTGTTTCAGTAGAATCAGAGGACATTGGATAGACCCTCAAAGTCGATGTTTTGGCACGAAGTCCGCAATACCCTCCCAAACCTATGGTAATTCCTTTGTTCCCTTCATTACTACTATTAAAAACCAATTCAAGTGGGACTTCAAAATAAGTAGTCCGTAATTTTGACTGCTTCATCGTGAAAGATGCATCAACGTCTGCATTAACTCCAATATCATCCGCCGAAGGGAAATCCATAGTAATGCTTGTGCTTTTTCCAAAATCTAAAACATTGAATGACAATGAAGCGCCGGTACGAAGCCAAAATGGAGATTGCCCGAGTCTGTACTGATTAAAAAATATATCCCATGAAGAAAACGAAGATGAGCTTAAATAATGTTGGTTTTGCATCCAAGATTTATCTGCTGAAGGCGTTCCATCTAACTCATCGTCTCCAGCAAATCCATTAGTAGGAATGAGTAAGGCCTTTCTTGCCAAATTTAAAAATCCATACGTCAAGGACATGCCCCGATGAACTTTAACTATACCACCACTACTTTTATCATCAATTTTTATAGTAGCTTGTATATCGACCTTAACGGCGCTCTCTTCCTCTACCTCATCGGATTCAGGGACTTCTCCAATTTTAATTATTCCTTTCGATTTAGGTTCTTGCTTCTTTATTTCTTTACTGTTTTTCTTTAATTCTTTTTTTAACGCTTTTTTTTCTTTTTTAGACATTTGATCCACACTTGAAGCGGCGACATCTGAAGAAGAATTAGCAGTTTGACTAAATACAGGGGCTGCCAGAAGACAAATCAATGAAAGGGTATAGACTATAGATTTCATAAGTTCTTAAATAAGTATAGTAGTTCACAAAAGTAACAAGATTTATGCTATCAAGATAATTTTGATGATTCTAAAGATCCTTAAAGGGTCTATCGCGAAATATTTTTAACGGAAATTTTATGCCACCTTTACGTATGCCAAAAAAAGGCCACAAAAAAAATAAAGCACATCGTTCGATGGATGCTGCTTCTTTAGCCTCCCGAATCCTTCGACTACTTCAAAAACGTCCTTTCACTGTTTTTCCGATTAATGATATAGCCATGGATATGGGTATGTTTGAACGTACTGGAAGAATATTGATTAAAGCTGCAATAGATATTCTTAAAGGGACAGGGCAAATAAAAGAATTGAGTCCAGAAAACTATCAATTTATTCTTGATGAAAACTATATTGAGGGCACGTTGCAATTAACTTCTTCAGGCACAGGGTATGTTATCCCAGGAGGGGCTGAAGAAGATGTTTTTGTGAGAGAAAATAATCTAGGTCTAGCTTTTGGTGGAGATATTGTAAAAGTCTTATTGCATCCTAAAAAAGGGAGCAGAAAGAAAGAAGGTAAAGTCGTAGAAATCGTTAAAAGATCAAGAGAGCGGTTTGTTGGCGAATTACAAGTTTCAGAGAATCATACTTTCTTAATTACAGATAACAGAAAAATTGGCCCTGACTTTTTTATACCGCAGAATAAACTAAACGGCGGGAAAAATGGTCAAATAGTTGTCGCTTCGTTATTATCATGGGACAATCCGGAAAAAAATCCACAAGGAAGAATAGAAGAAATATTGGGCGATAGAGGTGATCATGACACTGAGATTCATGCTATTTTGAACAACTATGGTCTGCCGTATTCTTTTCCCGAAGATGTAGAATCCGAGGCCAGTACTATCTCATTAAAACTCGATGCAAAAGAGATTTTAAATCGAAGAGATATGCGAGCTATTAAAACATTTACCATCGATCCTTTTGATGCTAAAGATTTTGATGATGCACTTAGTATTCAAAAAATGGATAACGGGTATTGGGAGATTGGTGTTCACATTGCAGATGTCACTTACTACGTTCAACCTGGAAGCAAACTAGAAGAGGAAGCCCAAAAACGAGGGACATCAGTTTACTTAGTTGATCGAGTTGTCCCAATGCTACCTGAAGCATTATCAAATAAAGTTTGCTCATTACGTCCTAATGAGGATAAGTTCACATTTTCGGCAGTATTTGAAATAAATCAGAACGCAAATATCCGTAAGCGGTCGTTTGGACGGACCGTGATCCATTCTGATAAACGATTTACATATGAAGATGCGCAATCTATAATAGAAGGAGAAGAAGATAATTTAATTGGAGAAGAACTTCTAATCATGGACTCAATTGCGAAGGACCTGAGAGAAAAGAGAATAAAAGATGGGGCAATTGCTTTTGACCGTGCAGAAGTTAAATTTAAACTAGATGCTGACAATGAGCCTATTGGAGCTGCCTTGAAGGTTGCGCAAGATTCAAATAAACTGATTGAAGAGTTTATGCTCTTAGCCAATAAACATGTTGCCAATTATATAGGTCGGCAAGATGACGGTAAACGCAATTCCAGGACAATGATTTTTAGGGTTCATGACCACCCTGATCCATTAAAACTAGAAACTCTTTCTCAATTTGTGAGACCCATGGGTTACAACCTAGCAACAAAAGGGACGCAAGCTGTTCGAAAATCCATTAATGACTTACTTGCTAAAGTAAAAGACACTCCAGAGGCAAATATGCTTGAAACATTGACTGTCAGGACTATGGCAAAAGCAGTTTACTCCACGCAAAATATAGGTCATTATGGCCTTGCCTTTGATGACTATACTCATTTCACTTCTCCCATTCGAAGGTATCCTGATATGATGGTGCATAGGCTTCTTCAAGATTTTCTAGAAGGAAGCAACTCACAAAATATTGGAGATTATAATGATATGTGCGATTACTGTTCACAACGAGAACAAAATGCAAGTGAAGCTGAACGTTCATCGATAAAGTTTATGCAAGCCAAATACATGGATAAATATCTCGGAGAAGAATTTGACGGTATTATCTCTGGTGTTACTGACTGGGGAATCTTTGTAGAAATTCCAAAAATGGGTTGTGAAGGACTTGTTAGACTCAGTGAATTTAAAGATGACTATTATGCAATAGACAAAGAAAATTATCGAATAGTAGGAGAACGCAATGGCGCTGATTATAGCCTTGGGGATTCCTTAAGAATTATCGTCAAAGACGTTGACTTAGTAAAGAAAACGATTGATTTTGGAGTGCCGTCAAAAAACGGATCTAAATTCGGCAAACAGCAAGGAAAAAGCGCTGAAAGTCATTTTAAGAAAAACAGAAATGAAGATTCATCCTCTCAAAGAAGAGAATCTACTTTTAAAGTAAGGGGTCCAAAAACAACAAAGTCAAAGAAGAAAAGGCATTAAATTTTCACCTCCCAAACATTGTCATCTCTATTGATGTCTGCAGTCCAACTTTCAGGGTCAAGATGGACCTGATCAATATCTTTTAAAGGAATATCTAAAACAAAAATTCGCTCTTTTTGAGTGTAGTTCCATGGACCTAAAAGGATGAAGTCTTTCTTATGACCAAACATAGAGCTCAATGGGATAGTGTAGTCTAATTCCTCTCCAGACTTTAGAGTAATCCTTATATCAACAGGCATTGGCATCGACCCTATTCGTTTAAGAGAGATACTAGTCAAATTCTTGTCAGTACTATAAATAGAGTCAATTGCTAAATCCGGATACTTATTTGTTGAAATCCATAAATTCAAATACCAATCTAGTATCATTCCTGATTCTTTTTCTGCAATTCGTAAAAAATCTTTAGGCGTTGGATGTTTAAATGCCCAGTCCTTTTTATACCTCGCCAAAGTTGACCAGAAAGCATTCTCGCCAATTATTCCTCTAAGCTGAACAAGAAACAATGAGCCTTTCATATATGCCGCCATTTGGTAAGGGAATTTTCCATCGAAATAATTCGCTAAAGTTGAAGTAGGTTCAATCCAAGGAACACTAGCCACTTTAGAGAATCTTGACAAATAAATTGAGTGCGGGTTGAAAATATTCTTTCCAGTTAGAACATTCATTGCCTCATCCTCTGCAAAGCTTGTAAACCCTTCATCCATCCATGAGTATTGCTGCTCGTCAGTCCCAAGCATTCCATAATACCACATATGGGAAGCTTCATGAACCGCCGTCCCCAAAAGACCTTCATAAGAATCACTACGCACTTGCATTACTGTAGCCATAGGGTACTCCATAGCTCCTTCTCCACCTTGAATAATAGTAAACTGAGGCCATTCATAAGTACCAAACCTTGGTTGCATAAATTTAAAATAACTTAGCATATCATCTTTAAATTTCTCTTTCCCAATATGCTTTGATGACTTCTTATCTTTTTTATAAATAAAATGAAGGACAATCCCCGTTGGGGTTTCTCTTTTTTCATGAACAAAATCTTTATCTGCCACCCAGGCAAAATCATGAACTTTTTCAGCTTTGAAATTCCATGTCAATCGTGTTCCTTTCTTGTGCGTTATTTTTTTATCATTGTATCCGTGACCTATCTCTTCGCTATTTAATAAGACTCCTGTGCCTCCGATTAAATAGTTTTTATTAGCTGTTATGTTTACATTAAAACTCCCGTAATCCCCATAAAATTCCCTTGCAACATATATATCTGGATGCCAACCATCTTTGTCAAAAACACATATTTTTGGATACCATTGTGTAAAAGTGTACGCAACCCCCTCCGGGCCATCTCTTCCAGCTCTTTCAACCAGTTTAGGGATTCGCGTAGTGTACTTTATTTTAAAAATAACCGTCTCTCCAGGCTTAATGTTATTGGGTAATTTTCCATGAAGAATAGTTTGGTCAATGTAGAAAGAGACAACTTTATCATTCATGGTTATCTTTTCAATGATCTGCTCTCCCCATTCGTCATCTTTATAATTCTCTATATTCTGACCAATGGCCTTATCCTTGAACCTCGTTGGGATGTTAGCCATATTCGAGAGCATACTTCCATGTTGGAATGCATTCCAATACAAATTAAAAAACACTTCGGACAATAGATCTGGACTATTATTGGTATAAAGAAGCTCTAGATCCCCATCCAGAATATGCTTCTTATCGTCTAAATCAACATTTATTTCATAATTCAATTCTTGCTGCCAGTACCCCATTTGAGCATTTGCTATACCCACCGAAAGGATAAAAAAGCTTAAAAAAATTCTTTTCATAGATCAGTCATTTAATATTCGAGTTTGAGCCAATCGAGGACCTCTATCGGTCAAGTCAAGTGTACAAGTTTGATATTGAGGATCATGTTCAAGAAAAAGACGATATCCATTTTTTGCGACCTCATTTAATATTTCACTTTTTTCTTCCAATGTTATAAGTGGCCTGGTATCATAACCCATAACATATGGCAGAGGAATATGTCCAACAGAAGGAAGTAAATCAGCCATGAATATTAGTGTTTCCCCTCGGTATGAAATAATAGGGCACATTTGGGCATCGGTGTGGCCGTTTACGACAAAAGCATCGAATCCAAGTTCCGTAGTAATGCGTCTTTCACCTTGAGGAGCATTGATGAATCTTAGTTGTCCACTTTCCTTTAGAGGCAAAATATTCTCAATAAGAAAAGATGCCTTTTCTCTCATATTTGGAGTAGTTGCCCACGCCCAATGACGTTCATTAGTCCAGTAGTTTGCATTATTAAAAGTGGGTTTTAAAACACCGTTTTTTCTCTCTACGGCCCCGCCGACGTGGTCAAAATGTAGATGAGTTAAAAACACATCCGTAATGTCATTTGGTTCAAACCCAATTTTCTTCAAATTTCCTTTTAAACTATCCTCACCATGAAGAGAATAATGGCTAAAAAAATTTTCATCTTGCTTTGAACCAATACCAGTATCAATTAATATTAAACGATTATTTTCTTCAATTAGCAACGAGCGCATAGCCCAAGTGCACATATTATTAGCATCTGATGGGTTTGTCTTTTGCCAAAGAACCTTGGGTACAACTCCAAACATAGCTCCACCGTCTAATTTGAAAAATCCAGTATTGACTGCGTGTAACTTCATGGTGCTAATTTAGTTGGGATATTTGCTGCTGCATAATTTTTAGAACTAAAAAGAAAGGGAAGTTTCCCGAATTCCCTCTCAACCTCAATAAAAAAGTGCAATTTATTTCTCAAATAAATTCAAAATTTGGGCAAAGCGTTTGTGTTTGTTCACCTAATTCTTTTTTTTCTAAAAAAATCCTTCAAAAGATCACTACATACCTCTGCTTCAATCCCCATAGTTTTTATGGTTTTTGGATGCAGTTCACCTCCCGACTTTATAAAACCTCTTTTTTCGTCCGACGCCCCATAAACTACTCTTCCTATTTGAGACCAAAAAAGGGCCCCAGCACACATACTGCAAGGCTCTAGAGTTATATATATAGTACAGTCATTCAAGTACTTCACACCAAGGTAATTTGCTGCAGATGTTATTGCTAGCATTTCAGCATGGGCTGTAACATCATTTAGCCGTTCTGTGGTGTTATGACCTCGAGCAATAATTTGCTTATTCACAACCACAACGGCACCAACAGGAACCTCGTCCTCTTCAAGTGCTTTTATCGCCTCTCTAATTGCCTGGCGCATAAAATATACATCATTATATTCCATGAGGATAAATTTACGCAGGCCATTCCCCTTTTCTACCTTTGCATTCTAAACTTATATCATGTATCGAACTCACACCTGTGGAGAATTACGACTTTCAGAAGTTGGTCAATCTGTAACTTTAAGTGGCTGGGTCCATAAGCGCAGGGACTTTGGAGGCCTTTCATTTATTGATCTACGCGATAGATATGGCATAACTCAGCTAGCTTTCAACGAAGGTATAGATCCTGAAATGTTATCAAAAGCAAGGCTTCAAAATAGAGAATTTGTAATACAAGCAGTTGGAATTGTAGTCGAACGAGAAAAAAAAAATACCGTTTTAGATACTGGAGAGATTGAAATTAGCATCACGTCTTTAAAAACTCTTAGTGAGTCAAAAATACCACCTTTTACCATTGAAGAAAATACTGACGGTGGAGAAGAGCTAAGAATGAAATATCGCTATTT
Source organism: Owenweeksia sp. TMED14 (assembly GCA_949529985.1). GTDB lineage: Bacteria > Bacteroidota > Bacteroidia > Flavobacteriales > Schleiferiaceae > TMED14. Next base: position 128,701 of record CATIRS010000026.1, on the reverse strand, counting down.
AGACCTCCGGCGCAAACGCGTTAGGGATAAATTATTACTACGAAATAAGATTAGCATGTCCGTAAGGACTTATTTAAACTCCAATGGATTTGCAGATATTGAGACGCCCTACCTTATCAAGTCAACTCCAGAAGGGGCACGAGACTTCGTAGTCCCATCCAGAGTGAATAGTGGTCAATTTTATGCTTTACCTCAGTCTCCTCAGACATTTAAACAACTTCTTATGATTGGTGGATTAGATAGGTACTATCAGATTGTGCGTTGTTTCCGTGACGAAGATTTGAGAGCGGATCGTCAACCTGAATTCACCCAAATTGATTGTGAAATGTCTTTTGTAGAGCAAAATGATATTCTAGAAATTTTTGAAGGGTTGTTGCGTCATGTCATAAGAGATGTTCATTCTCAAGAGTTAGGAGAAATACCAAGGATGACCTATGATATGGCGATGAAGTTATATGGAAATGACAAGCCCGACATTAGGTTTGACATGACATTTATTGAAATGAATTCTCTAGTAAAAGGATCTAACTTCACTGTATTTGAAAATGCTGAATTGATTGTTGGAATAAAAGTGAAGGGGTGTGCAAATTATTCTCGGAAGGAGCTGGACATATTAACAAACTTCGTCAAACGACCTCAGTTGGGCATGTCAGGTCTCATATGGATGAAAGTTGACGATAATGGAACACCTAACTCAAGCGTGAATAAATTTTTCAATGAGGATTCTATGAAAAATTGGATGACAGCATTTGATGCTACAAAAAATGACTTAATTCTAATTTTAGCCGGAGAAAAAAACAAAACACGAAAAGCACTTAGTGATTTACGAATGCACCTAGCTGAAAAGCTAAAACTGAGAAATCCTTTTGAATTTGCACCACTTTGGATTATTGACTTCCCTTTATTAGATTGGGACGATGAGAGTAAAAGATGGGTAGCTATGCACCATCCATTTACCAGTCCAAAACCTCAAGACTTATCGATAATTAATGAAGATCCAGGATCGGTTCGAGCAAATGCATATGATCTTGTTCTAAACGGCAACGAAATTGGTGGCGGATCTATCAGAATTCATGAAAGAGAGATGCAAGCAAAAATGTTCGATCTTTTAGGGTTCACAAAGGAAGAGGCGAATGAACAATTTGGATTTTTGATGAGCGCCTTTGAGTTTGGAGCTCCACCTCATGGGGGCATAGCATTTGGCTTTGATCGTTTAGTAGCCCTGATGGGTGGTGATGAAGTCATTAGAGACTATATCGCTTTCCCAAAAAATAATTCGGCGCGAGATGTTATGATTGACGCTCCTTCAAAAATTTCAAACTCTCAATTAAATGATCTATCCATTCATATAAGCAACAATGACGTAACGAATTAAACATATCTTGTCATGCTATGTTACTCATTTGATAACATTTAGCTAAAAGTATTCAAAATGCGTAAGTCAATTATTCTTCTTGCCAGTCTCTTTACACTTTATCTAAACGGTCAGAATATGCCAGGAAACACATGGCTAGATCAAATGCATGACCCTGAAGTGAACTTCTACGATGTTGTTGATTCGTTTAACGATTATTGGGATGGTAAAGCTATTGAAAAAGGCCGCGGATGGAAACAATTTAGGCGCTGGGAAGCATTTATGGAACCTCGTGTCTTTCCTACTGGGAACCGTTATGGCTCGAGTAATTTATTTAATTCATATAATGGCTCAGAATCAAGTTCTTCAATTTTAACAGCTAGTGGACTAGGTGATTGGAGCCTTGTTGGGCCATCAAATGGTAATTCTTTGAATGGAATAGGGAGAGTGAATGTGATTGCTTTACATCCTAATCAAAACAATATAATTTTTGCAGGTTCCCCTGCAGGTGGATTATGGAAATCAATAAATGACGGACTTAGTTGGAGTACAAATACTGATTTACTTCCAAATCTTGGTGTTAGCGCAATTCTTATTGATCCAAAGAATACAAATATAATGTACATAGGAACTGGTGATAGAGATGGTGGAGATACGTATTCTATAGGAGTTCTAAAATCTTTTGATGGTGGTCAAACATGGGATCCAACAGCTTTAAGTTTTAATGTGACTCAATCATACAGAATTACTGGACTCGTAATGCATCATGATAGTTCAAATCATATAGTTGCAGCCTCCCGAACTGGAATATATCAGAGCACAGATGGTGGACTTAGCTGGTCATTAAAACAAGGTGGATCTTTTCAATGCATAGTTAAGGTTCCTGGGTCTAATAAGCTCTTTGCAGGAACCTCATCCAATGGTCAAATATGGGTCTCCTTTGATTTTGGCACTAGTTGGTCTAAAATTACCAATGGTCTTCCGACGGGAGCCGGTAGAGTTGAGTTAGCCGTTACCGCTAATGACACGAGCTATGCATATGCGATATATGGAGCGAATAATAATGGGCTATATGGAGTTTACAGAACTATTGATGGTGGAGCCAGTTGGGCGCAACGTCACGGATCCACTCCAAATCTACTAGATTGGAGCACAAATGGAAGTGGAAGTGGCGGACAAGCCTGGTATGATCTTTCAATTGCCGTTTCTCCTTTAAATAAAAATGTTGTACTCACAGGTGGTGTGAATGTTTGGCGTTCTAATAATGGCGGATCTAGCTTTTCTCTCAGCGGACATTGGTATGGAGGAGGTGGTGTTTCATTTGTTCATGCCGACCATCACTGGATGATTTTTAGGCCCGGAAGTGATCAGGTGTATGCCGGTTGTGATGGTGGTGTTTATAAATCCGGAAATGGTGGAATGAATAATAGCTGGGTTAGTCGAAATCAAGGATTAGCAATAACGCAATACTATAAAATAGGAACATCAGAATCAGCACCAGCTTTAACTATAGCAGGTGCTCAAGATAATGGAACGCACTTAAATGATAACGGTTGGGATAGAGTTGGAGGTGGAGATGGTATGGATTGCGCCATTGCTCTTGGAAATTCCAACACCATGTATCGATCAATCTATTATGGTGATTTTGATAAATCAACCAATGGAGGTAATAACTTTAATGCGACATTCAACCTTCCTCCTTCTGGTTCTGGCAATTGGGTTACTCCATTTATTGCGAGTCGTATTTCCAGTAATATTCTCTATGCTGGATTTGATCGTCTATGGAAGAGCACAAATGGAGGTATTAATTTTAACGCGACAACTTCCAGTGGAATTTTTGGCTCCAATAACATTGACGTTATTGCTGAAGCTCCAGGGGATCCTAATACTTTGTATGCAGGAATAAATAATCGCCTTTATTATTCATCCAATGCAGGACTCAACTGGACCTGGATTTCCAGCAATATCGGAAGCGGAAATGTAATTACTGGAATTACAGTTGACCCGTTGAATTCAAGCCATGTTTACATCTCTAAATCCGGTTACATATCTGGGGCTAAAGTTTATGAATCTTTTAATGCAGGCAGCTCATGGTATAACCGAAGTGGCTCTATACCAAACATACCAGCAAATTGCATCCAATATCAAAAAAACAGTAACGGGATTATTTATATAGGAACAGATCTAGGTGTTTACTTTCGAGATGCCAGTATGTCCGATTGGTTGCCGTTTAATAATGGTATCCCCAATACAATCGTTAACGATATAGAGATATTGGATAACGTAGGTATTATTAGAGTAGGGACATATGGCAGAGGTGTTTGGGAAAGTCCTTTAGCAAATAGTTTTTTAATCCGTCCAGAAGCTGACTTTACAGCTTCACCCGAAAATACCTGCTCAATTGGAGACACTATTATAATTACTGATAATTCTAAAAATTTAGCCAGTTTTTGGAACTGGACCATCACACCTGCAACTTTTCAGTATATAAATGGCACAGGTACTAGCTCATCACAGATAGAAATTAGACTTCAGTCAAAAGGGCCATACACTGTTAAGTTAATTTCAGGTAATTCTTATGGAAGCGATACTATTGTAAAAGTGAATACAATTTCTGCTGGAGGAATAGAAACTCCAACTTTTGAAGAATTCTTTCAGGCAATCCCAAATCGATGGTCTATTTCGAATCCTGATTATTCTAACGGTTGGTCAATTGCACCTTTTGGAAGCACAACGGATAGTAGCTGTGCTGTTTTTAAAGGCTATAACTATTCAAATACAGGTGAGTTAGATGACTTAATCTCGCCCAATTATTCCTTAGATAGTAATAGTCTGCTCATTTATGATTTAGCTTATCGTCAAAAGATAGGGTCTAATTCAGACACCCTAAACGTATATGTTAGCGACAATTGCGGAGTATCATGGAATTTATTACAAAGTTTTTACAATGATATAAATAACTCTTTTTCCACAGGACCAAGTCAATCTATTTCATTTACTCCATCAAACTCATCAGATTGGAGATCTGATACGATTGCTCTTCAGGGATATCATGGCAACTTAAAATTCAAGTTTGAAATAAAAAACGCAAATGGAAATAATCTATACTTAGATAGAATCCAGTTCATTCCTGACTCTTTTTCATCACCTATAGCTAACATATTTTCTGACACCATAGCCTGTATAAATAATCCCATTAAATTTTATTCTACGGGTAAGGGAAAAAACTCAACCTATCTCTGGACATTCCCAGGAGGATCACCTAATAGTAGTTCATTAATAAACCCTACAGTGAGATACTTGACTCCTGGAAGTAAATCGATTAGCTTAAATGTCTCCAATTCAAGTGGGAATGATTCCGTCTCATTATCAAATTATCTCAACGTTTTAAATTCATCACAACCGTCAATAAGTATTAGTTCAAACATGAATTCAATATGCAGTGGAGATACAATGATTATAAATACATCTGCCATAAACATTGGCAATTCAGCGCGCTACTTTTGGACAATAAATAGCACCCCTTATGGAGGTAACAGTTCAAGCATCCAACTTTTTAATTTAAATAATGGAGATACCGTTCGTTGCGAAGTCTTATCGTCTGAAATATGTGCGTCTCCGTCAAAAACAACATCCAACTCCATTATAACGACAATCCTTCCTCTGCCATTAGTTCAAGCAGGCTCCTACACTCCTGTTTGCGCTGGAAGTGCCGCAGTAAATCTACAGGGCACCCCTTCAGGAGGTGTTTTCTCTGGGACAGGAGTTGTGAATGGCTCCTTTCTCCCAACAGCAGTAGGCCAAGGCCAATATACAGTTACTTACACTTATTCAAATAATAATGGCTGTGTTAATACTGCAGAATCTATTATCACTGTTACAGGTGGACCAAATGTATTTATAACCTTGCCTGCAAGTGTTTTATGTAAGAACGATCCTGCATTTAATGTTTCTGGGGGATATCCCTCCGGAGGTAATTACTATATAAATGGAATTCTTTCCACCCAAATAGAACCCAATAATTTAGGTGTTGGCAAGCACGAATTAAAATACATTTATACAAATTTTAACGGATGTACAGCAAGTAGGATTGACTCTTTCGAAATAAAAAACACTCCACCTATTCCTTCTGTTCAAATTTTTAATGGCGATTCCCTTTTCTGTCCAGAAGCAATTTTAGGCTGGAATATACAATGGCTTGATGTTAATAAAACTGCAATTTCTGGGGCAACAAAACCATGGTTCATTGCCCCATTTGGAGGTGTTTATTATGCTCGACTTAAATTAGGAAACAGCTGCTTTCCAACATCATCGGCAGCGAACATAATTTCAATTGAAGAATTGAAATTTTCTAAACTAACGGTCACACCAAATCCATCATCCGATCTAATTGAGATAATTTCTTTTGGTAAAGTTTCCAGTTCATATACTATAAAACTAACAAATTCAGCAGGTCAAATTCTCAAGGAATACAATAAAAAATCTAGTGGAGATCAAGATATTGTAAAACTTAATATTAGCTCTTGGCCTCCCGGTGTTTATTTGATAGAACGAATTGATTCTGAAAAAATAGAAAGTGAGCGACTAATTAAACTTTAAACTCAAATACGAACCATTGAGTTTAGAATACTATTAAAAAGTGCCAAACCATCTGTGTTTAACAAATTTTTATCTGCAGCACGTTCAGGGTGAGGCATCATCCCCATTGCATTACCTTTCTTGTTTGATATTCCGGCAATATTCTGCAAAGATCCGTTTGGATTGGACTCACTTGAAGCCAATCCAAATTCATCTACATACTTAAACATTATTTGATCATTATCATTTAACATTTGCAATGTAGAATCATCGGCGTAAAATCTGCCTTCGCCATGAGCAATAGGGATTTTATAAATGCTCTTTTCTGATAAATCAGCCGTTATCGGACTCAATGAACTTGATGGCCTCAAATAAGTATTTTTACAAATGAATTTATGCGAGGAATTATTGAGTAATCCTCCAGGAACTAATTGCGTCTCCGTAAGGATTTGAAAACCATTACACACTCCAAGGACATAACCACCTTTATCAACATGCTTCTTGACCTCTGTCATTATTGGAGAGAAGCTTGCAATCGCTCCAGACCTGAGATAATCACCAAAAGAAAACCCTCCTGGAAGTACCACCATATCTACATCCTTCAAATCATGATCTTTATGCCAAAGTGGTATAGTTTCACAACCCAAACCGTCACGTAAAGTATCAATCATGTCTTGGTCACAATTAGACCCAGGAAAAGTAACAACTCCAAACTTCATTAGTCAAAGGTAGGTATGACATTTGTTTTCTTCTTTTAAAATAAGCACAATTATTTTTAGCCAATATTCAATTCGTTTTTATTTCATAAACCTAATTCTAGGTTTGTTTTAAATTTCTCATTGAATAAAAAGTAATGACGAAAATAATATGAAACTAATATCATTGGAATTGCGGTATGATTAATGCACAAGAGTCACTAGAAATTAGATTGCTTTAGTTAAGTACTTTTACTCGAATTATAGTTAGAATAATCAATTATGCGTTTGGCCCTTATCGGAGTTACCGGAATGGTAGGTGAAGTCTTGCTGGATTTATTGCTTGAAAGACAATTTCCGATTTCAACATTTATCCCTGTAGCATCCTCTAAATCTCATGGAAAGACAATTGAATGGAAGGGAGATCATTATAATATTATCTCACCTGAAGAAGCTCTATTTCAAAATCCAGATTTAGCAATTTTTACAGCGGGGAGTGAAGTGTCCAAAAAATATGCGCAGCTATTTGCAAAGCAAGGCTGCTATGTTATTGACAATTCTTCTGCTTGGCGAATGTCCCATGGAATACCTTTGGTCGTCCCAGAGATAAACTGCAATATGTTAAATAAGAATAGTTTAATAATTGCTAATCCAAATTGTTCAACGATTCAGTTAGTGATGGCTCTAAAACCCATCCATGACGCTTATCCAATCACTAGAGTAATTGTTAGTACATATCAAAGCGTTTCTGGATCTGGAAGGAATGCCCTAGATCAATTAAATCGAGAAAGAAATGGTGACGTTGAAGGAGCAATGGAATATCCATACCAAATCGACATGAACTGCATTCCTCATTGTGATGTTTTCCTAGAGAATGACTATACCAAGGAAGAAATGAAATTAACCAATGAATCAAAAAAAATCCTTGATGATATGGATATCCATATAACAGCAACAGCTGTAAGGGTTCCCGTTAAGGGTGGACACTCTGAATCCGTTAATATTGAATTTCGAAACGATCGTCCTTCCGTTAACATTATCCGTTCACTTTTAGCAGCATTTCCCGGTGTAAAGATTCAAGACTTTAATGAGGGAAAAACCTACCCAATGCCAATCTATGCAGAAGGCAAAAATGATGTTTTTGTGGGCCGAATAAGAAATGACATTTCACATCCAAAAGCAATTAATCTATGGATTGTTTCTGATAATTTAAGAAAAGGAGCAGCGCTAAATGCGTTACAAATTGCTGAAAACCTTATTTCTAAACATTTACTGGCTAATTGACTTATTATAATTTAAAGTGTTTTGTTTTTATGAAAAAAAATATTTTATTACTTCTTTTTTTCGTTGGGATTTTCATTCCTAGTAATGCACAGATCTCCATAAAGGGGGTTGTCCTTGGCGAAGGAAATAATGAAAAAATAGTTGGTGCAGCTGTTCTTCTAATGCCGCCGGCTAGAACTATTGATAGTTCTAGAAATAAACCTATATCAAAAGTATTGACTTCTAACCTTGGTGTATTCAATATTTCTGTCCCCGAATTTGGCAGTTATCGTCTCGTAATTCGAGCCTTTGGCTTTTCTCCATTTGTAAAACTTATAAATGTCAAATCAAATAACATAGATTTGAATACGCTTAGTATTTCACGCAGTGAAATTGAACTTCAAGAAACCGAAGTAATTTCTAAAGGTCCATCGATGTTAAATGGTCTCGATAGAAAGGTTTATAATGTTGCCGAAGATTTACTGGTAACAAGCGGGACAGGAACTGATATACTCAGACAGGTTCCAAACGTAACTTTAGATATTGATGGAAACGTAGCGTTAAGAGGCGATGAAAATGTAACCATTTTAATCGATGGAAGACCAGCTTCAATGATGGGATATAGAGGTGTTAATGCTTTTGACCGTCTTCCTTCAGGAACAGTCCAAAGAGTAGAGGTCATAACGAATCCTGGGGCAAAGTTCGATGCACAAGGAACCGGAGGAGTGATTAATATTGTAACAAAAAAAGATCGCAACTTACCTTTTAATGGGTCATTACAAAGCGGAATTGGAACAAGAAATAAAAACAATTTAGGAGGAAGTATTTCTATACCACTAGGAGCATTTAGGATAAATACAAACATTGGACTTAATGACAGGACTAATCTTGGCGGAGGAGAAACAGACCGGGAATATAGACTATTAGATACCGCTTATTCTACAGAGGAGCTAAGTCATTCAGAAAGAGAAAATTTATCATTTAATGCACAGTTTGGTCTAGATTGGGAAATTGCAAATAAATATATATTTGGATTTTCAACTGGCATTAGTCAAAGATCTAATAACTCATGGGATTCCACAAGTTTTGAAAACACTTCTGGAGATAAATCAATTACCTCAAAGGCTTTACAACGCACAACAAACAAATCTGAAGATAGGGACAAAAACTTCTCCTTAAGGTTTGAGAAGAAATTTAAAGAAGACAATAAGAAGTGGACCGCAGATTTTCGTTTCTCCAATAACGAAGATGAAGGACGTGATATATCAATTTTTGATCGAGACTCGATATTCCCAGTAGCTTTTACTTATGATGGTGCAGCTCAAGAAGATTTCATTGTTATTGGATCAGGAAAGCGGGCAAATTTTCAAACAGATTTTGAATGGCCCTTGAGTGACAAAACAAAATTAGACTTCGGCTATAGAGGTAATTGGAGAAACACATTAGAAGATCAAAAAGCCGAGCAGAGAAAAGAAATTACTTCTAGTGCAAATTATGATTCTCTTCGCAGTTTTAAAACTGACATGAAGAATCAAGTTCATGCCAGCTACATAACTTTAGGGCATGCATTTTCAGAAAAATGGAAAGGTCAATTTGGACTAAGATATGAAAATGCTATAATCGGTATCCGAACAAGTGATACCTCATCAATTAATAGAATTCTTCCGGGCTTATTTCCAAGTGCCTATTTAAATTATAGTCCAAAGAAGGGCACTGATTTCCAATTAAGTTATTCTTTAAGAGTTAATAGGCCTGATGGACGATGGGGGGGTAATTTAAATCCAAATATTGATTACTCTAACCCCTCTAGTCTGAGAAAAGGAAATCCTGAGCTTAATCCTGAATTTACTCATTCTATTGATTTCAGTGCAGTCCAATATGGGCGATGGGGTTCTCTTTCAGGCTCTTTTTACAGCAAGCATACAGTCAATATGATGTCAAGGTATCTTGAAACTAGGCCAGATGGGGTTGTGATGATGACTTGGAAGAATTTTGATTCTCGAGATAATCTAGGAATAAGCACAAATGCCAATATCAGATTGAACAAGAATATTCGGTTTCAATTATCAGGAGATGCATTTTATGCTGTTATCAATGGTCGAAATGTAGGTTTAAACATTAATCAAAACGGATTTGGCTGGCAAGGAAGAAGCAGCATGATGATTCAAACCGCTAAAGATCAACAATTACAAATCAGCTATTCTCAATGGGGCGCTGGACCTACAGGTCAGGGTTTCAGAAAAGGAATTCATTTTGTTAACGCTGCCTATAAAGTGGATCTGCTCAATAAACGCTTATCTCTTTCAGCTAGAATTTCAGATATTTTCAATACGAGGAAATTCAGATATCTACAATACACGGATAGACTAGACATTGATTTTATGAGATACAGGGAAAGTATGGTTGGTTGGATATCATTACAGTACAATTTCGGCAAGAAAGACTCGAGGGCTAGCCGTGGTAAATATCGTTCAGGCAAGCCTGGAGGAGGCATGGACATAGGGATGTAATTATGAAGAAATTTTTATTTTTTTCTATCGTCTTTTTCTTTTCAGAATCATGTAAAGGCCAAAATGAGAATTCAACTATTTCTTTAATTTCAACAGAACACATGGAAACAGCAATACTAGCAAGTGGATGCTTTTGGGGGACAGAATATTTTCTGAAACGAATTGATGGTGTTATCTCAACTACGGTTGGATATACAGGCGGGTTTGTAGATAGTCCAACCTATGAGCAAGTATGCTCAAAGCGCACAGGGCACTATGAGGCAGCTAAAGTTGTTTTTGATTCAAGAAAAACAAGTTTTGAAGAAGTGGCTCGAATGTTTTTTGAAACACATGATCCAACTCAATTTAATGGGCAAGGTCCAGATATCGGACCCCAATATAAAAGTGCCATTTTTTTTACGAGCGAAAATCAGAAAATTGTAGCAGAAAAACTTATTAATCTTCTAAAAGAAAAAGGCCTGAATATTGCCACCGAATTAATAGCTGCGGACACATTTTATTCTGCTGAATCTTACCACCAAGACTATTATGATAGAAAAGGTGGGACACCATACTGCCATGGATATCGCGCATTATTCTAAATAAATAATTCTCCCATTATGGGAACAATGGCTTGTTGAAAACTCTTTTTTAAGCATAATTTAATTAGATGATTCATATGTACTTTGCTTGATATATGACTAAGTTGTCTCACAGCATAGAGCGCCACCTATTTCACCTTCTTTTTCAAGAAGATAGCATCGACATTCAGGGGTTTGGTCGAATCGAAGTTCAAAGATTTGATGCAGAAATACAGATTCACACAGGTCTTTGTATGCCTCCAGCTAGAAGGTTGAGTTTTTCACCAATCGCCAAAAAAAGTGAAGTTTTAATTAATCATTTAGTACGATATGAAAGTTTATCTTTTGACTCTGCAATTGAAATAATTCAAATAACGACTAGAGGCTGGAAACTTGAACTCAGTCAAGGAAGAAGACTTAGACTTGAAGGTATTGGGTCTTTTTCCAAGACGGGTCTTCAATGGGTGTTTCAAGCATCTGTAGAGGCTAACTTCTTGCCGGAAGCATACGGTTTACCAATATTCCGCGTCACTCCTCTAAATCAATTAAATTCAGCTTCTACAGAATTTAAAAATACGTCTAGATTAAATCCTCCAACTCCTTCGAAAAAAAGAGAAAAATGGATGGCCCCTATCCGAACAGCCGCTGTAATGGCCGTGATTATTAGCTTGCTTGCTTTAGGGACAACAAAAGAAGATTATCGAGAAATGATTCAGAATGCCTCGTTCCAACCAAATTGGAAATTATTAGAGAAAAAAATAAACAACTGGATAACCATTGAAAAACCAATTATTGAAACCACGGATATTCCTCGAACCAACTATGACCCAAAATTAATTTCAGAAGAGATAAAAGCAGAATCGGATGAAATAAAAATCAACGGGCAATTCGCTTTAATAGTTGGTGCCTTTGGAGAAATGCCTAATGCGGAAAGGCTTGTGAAGATCTTACAAACAAATGGATATCCTGCAGCTCTGATAAGAAAGAGCGGAGAATTAACCAAAGTAGCTATTCGCAGCTTTGATAATAGAGAGTCAGCCCAATCCGAAAAAGAAAATATTAGTCTACAATTTCCTGCTGTTTGGATTTATACCCAATGAAAAAAAAAACAGCTTCTGCATCTCTTTCTGTTATGACAGAAATTGTTCTACCAAATGACACGAATAATCTTAACAATCTTTTCGGAGGGCAGCTTTTGAGCTGGATGGACCGATGCGCTGCAATCTCTGCCCATAGACATTGTCGAGAAACGGTTGTTACGGCTTCAGTTAATCATGTGTCATTTAAAGAAGCTATTCCTCAAGGGTCAATAGTTACTCTTGAAGCCAAAGTTTCACGTGCATTCAAATCATCAATGGAAATATTTATTGATGTATTCACAGAAGATCAGCGTGGAAATGGAGAAAAAACAAAGTGTAACGAAGCGATATATACTTTTGTGGCTGTTAATAATAATGGAATTCCAACTGAAGTACCAGGTCTGATTCCTGAGAGTAAAATTGAAATACAACGTTTTGAAAGTGCGCTTCGACGCCGTCAATTGGCATTAATATTATCTGGTAAGATGATCCCAGATGAAGCTACTGAACTCAAGGCCCTTTTTTTTGGAAATTCATAAGGTCGAAAGATAAATTATTCAATTAAATAATAATTTCAACCAATGCAGCTAATAGGAAGGAAGGGGTTAGCCAATATTGAAGTTTTTTTGGATAAATATAATTTTGAAGATTAACAAGATGGGGACCAAAAAAAACAGCCAATATTGGTATATATTCACTTGAGTTAGGCGAGAAAAAAGAAAGTAATATAGCATAGCCGATCCCTAGCCAACTAATTAATAACCCTCGTCTTTTTGGCTTTTTAGCATTTGTAAGTGCCCGTAGTGTCTGACTCAAAGCAAAAAAAGCCCAGATTAAAACAATATACTCTCCAAAAAGAGGCCATCGAAAAGAAACATTTGGTTGAATGTTAAAAATAAAGGGGTTCAGTGAAATAAAAGGCAGCATCAAAAATGCGATGTATGATATTATTGGCATTAACCAAGCGATAATAACCTGTAAACAATCTCTAGCAATCACTTTTAATCCCACTGCAAGTGAAATTATAGATGGAATCAATAGTGTTAAAAGAAGAGGCTGAACAAGACCTAACAGAGCTGCGGTAAATCCTAAGTTACTCCTTGTCCTAAGAGATTTTTTTCGTTCATCGCCTAGCTCAAACAATATTGCCATCCATATTGAAATACCAACACTTAAGACTCCTTCCTTCCATGTAAGTGGGTCATCAGTAAGCGCTATTAACAGGCACCACCAATACCAACCTAAAAGATAATTAGAGAGTAAATATCTACTTCGATAAACCAGAATAACATTTATCAACCAAGATGCCAAGCCAATACAAATTGGAGCAGTCCAGAAATCAATGTCCTCATCAAAAAGATGCACACCGCGAAAAAAATTAATAATCCCCGTCCCTAATGAAGTAAAAAAAACTAGTAAAATAGCAATCCCAGGGTGAGGGTTTCTAAAAATATGAATCGATGGTAGCACGCTTTGCAGTAAATTTGTTTAAAATTAACATTTCAACTATGCCATTACGTATTCTTTTTGAAAGTTTAGGAAGTTTTTTTGAATGGACATTTCAAATACTACCCATTTTAGGTGATAATTTAAATTATTTATTCATGTCTGTTATAGCAGGTCTTGGAATATATTGGCTTCGAGAAATGGTTAAGCACCAAAAAGCAGGAGAAAAATAAAATCTATCGCATTTTATAGGGACTTCCAATTATGCTGATCGTTTATAAGATTTGAGTACATTTATTCTCATTCTAAATAAAAAACCTAAACACGATGAATACTAAACAAATAATACCAATAAGTTTATTGGTTTTAACATTTTCTGCTTGCACTCAATTATCCGAAGATGATGTCAGAGAATTTGCAATCAATCACATTGAGAGCCAAGTTGGCTATGAAGCAGGCATTGAGGGATACCTTGATGGACTTTCGGAGAACCTAATCGTTTGGTCAAACCCTGTATGGAGGAATACTCCTGCCGAATACATTGCCGATGGAGCAGACGGCAGTTCGCTTTATGAAGACTCTATTAAAGCAACCATTCATGATATCTATATGATGGGGAATCACGCCAATGTTTATGGAACTGTTCAATGGTACATTGATGGCGTGAATACTACATACCGAAATTTTTCTGGTATCGTAGGGAAAGAAGATGGAAAACTAAAGTGGCAGCGATGGCTAGGGGTTGATAACTCAGAATTAGCACAGGGATTTTTATGGCCATCAACCGAACTAGAGGGAGGGCTATACGCATACAATGAAATGCGCAATGCCATGATGAATCTAGAATTTGACTTGGCCAAATTAATTTCTGACACCCTAGTTGAAAAAGATCCAAATTGGGCAACAGCTCACCTTGGACAACTTCAATATTATTGGGCGAAAAATGATGTCGAAAACTTAGAAAAAGTTATGAATTTAGCTTTATCAAAAACTGACAATTCTAGTCGTGCAGAAAAACATTTTATTCAATCATATACCCGTGATCGAGAAATAGGTCAACGTGAACTTGAACTTGCCATGATGCATGCTCCCGATGATCATATGATTCGAATATGGTACGCATGGGAATTAGAAGATAATAAGCTTGCAATTGATATACTAAAGCGCGCTTGGTGGAGGTTACCAGAACATGGTGGAGTGAATAATATGCTCGGATACAAGTATATGGCTGATGGAAATATGGAAAAAGCGAAAAAACACTTTGAGATTTTCGCTAGAGCAAACGCAGATGTTCCAAATGCTTTTGATTCTTATGGTGACTTTTATATTAAAGCTGGAGATTTAGATAAAGCAAAAAAAATGTTTTTAAAAGCTTATGAGCTTGATAGCTCATGGACTGCATCAAAAGAAAAAGCAGAGAGAATAGACGAAAGAATGAGCAGGATTAGTCCAGAAGAATGATTTTTTAACCTAGCTATTAATAGTATAAACTTTAACAAAGCCTTGTTTATTTTGAGCAAGGCTTTGTTATTTAATCCCTAAATCTTTGCCAATATCTGTCCTGTAAAACCCTCCATCAAAATCGATGAACATTAAAGATCTATATGCTTTTTCTCTAGCAATAGAGGGGTCTTTATCCAACGCTGTAGCGCATAAAACACGACCACCATTGGTTAGAATTTTATTGTCTTCTAACCTAGTTCCGGCTTGAAATATAATAGCTTCTTTAGAGGCTTCTTCAATACCTCTTACGAGAATTCCATCAGCATATTTTCCGGGATATCCTTTACTTACACTCATAACTGCTATTGCGGTTTCCTCTTTCACTTTCAATGAACGAGTTATTATTTCTTTCTCACCAGCCTGCTTTAAGACTCCCATAATATCCTCATTAATTCTAGCTAACACAACTTCTGTTTCGGGGTCTCCCATTCTACAATTATATTCTATTACTTTAATTCCTCTTTTCGTGTGAATTAATCCAAAGAAAACAAAACCCACATAATCAATTTCATCTTTTGATAAACCTGAGATAGTTGGTTCTATTATTTTTTGTTTCACTTCATTTAAAATTGATTCAGTTAAAAACGGAACGGGAGAAACCGCGCCCATGCCGCCGGTATTTAATCCTTTATCACCGTTTTGGATACGCTTATAATCTTTTGCCTCTGGAAGAAGAAAGTATCCATGACCATCAGTTAACACAAACACAGAAAACTCGATTCCGTCAAGAAACTCTTCAACAACAACTCTGGAAGAAGCCTCGCCAAACTTTTCACCATGGAGCATTTCCGTAATCTCATTTATGGCATCATTCAAATCATTATGAATCACAACACCCTTACCTGCGGCAAGACCATCTGCTTTTAACACATACGGCCCAAGAGTGTTTTTTAAATATTCCACAGCTTCTGTGAGTTCCTTTTTTCCAAAGGTTTGATAACTAGCTGTGGGTATATCATGCCGTTGCATAAATTTTTTCGAGAAGTCTTTGCTTCCTTCCAGTTTTGCTCCTTGCTTTTTAGGACCAATAAAATATATATCAGAAAGAGATTTTGTATCAGAAAAATAATCCGCTAATCCATATACCAGAGGATCTTCTGGACCCACAATTACCATATCAATTGATTTTATCAGACAAAAATCCCTGACCTGACTAAAGTTGTCCCACTTTAAGTCAACACATTTTCCATACTCCTTTACTCCGGGGTTTCCGGGAGCTATATATAGCTCGTTTAATAATTTACTCTGAGCAATTTTCCAAGCAAATGCAGATTCACGGCCGCCAGAACCAAATAGTAATACGTTCATTATTTTCAGGGTTTATATCAAAAGTACAACGCCCTTTTAGTTCTTTTTAAAATCAATAATAGTCATATAAAATATTTGACTCAAATTCATTATTAAAGCCTTAAGCTGTGTATCTTTTCGAGATGAATTCCATTCAACTTGAAAACATTGATATTGTGATAATTATTACAATATTGACTATAATAATTAGTATTGGAATTTGGGCAGGGAAAAGTTCGAATAAAACTTTAGAAGGGTTTTTCTTAGGAGGCAGAAATATACCATGGGCGTTGGCTGGTTTATCGATGGTGGCCACAACCTTTGCCGCAGATACGCCATTAGCCGTAACTGAGATTATTGGATTAAGTGGTATTTCAGGAAATTGGATATGGTGGAATCTGCTAGCAGGAGGAATGCTCACGGCAATCGTATTTGCTCCATTGTGGCGCAGAGCTGGTGTTGTAACAGAAGCAGAGTTAATTGAATTGCGATACCATGGTAAACCAGCATTTATTTTACGAGTGTTTCGTGCAGTTTATCTTGGTTTTTTTATAAACCTCTTAATATTAGGATGGGTTCATGTAGCCATGATATCTGTTCTCGAAGGCCTATTCGGGATACCATATACATTTGCTTTTTGGCTTACCGCTGGAATTACAGTTCTTGTAACCATTTACGCATCAATTTCAGGATTATTTGGAGTTGTAGTAACAGACGCAATGCAATTTATTATTGCTATGATTGGAAGTGTCGCTCTGGCAATTTTTGTTGTTCAATCCGAAGAGATTGGAGGCCTAGAAGGATTGAAAAGCTCGCTTCCATTAGAGCAATTAAAATTCTTTCCAAACCTTTCAGAAGGAAATACAAATGGTCTAGCAATTGGTATTGGGGCATTTTTTGCATACTTCGGAATGATGTGGTGGAGCACCTGGTATCCGGGAGCAGAACCAGGAGGAGGAGGCTATATAGCTCAACGTATTATGAGTACAAAAAATGAGGCTCACGCAGTTGGAGCTACGCTTTTTTTTAATTTTGCTCATTATGCCCTAAGACCATGGCCATGGATATTAGTAGGTCTAGCGTCATTAACATTGTTTAATGTGGAAAATCATGCCCCTGAAGAATTTAAAAAGGCTTTAACAGAGGTGAAAATGATGGAAAATTATTCTCCTCTTTGGCTAACAGGAGAAAGCAACCCTAATAATATTTCAGAAGCGACAAAAGTACTCGTTGTAAGAGAGGGCCTAAGGCAAGCTGCCAAAAAAAACCCCAGGCTCTCAGAAGCAATTAATTATGAGGCTCATCCACGTTATGGATACATCTATGCCATGAAAAATCACCTCCCAAAAGGGTGGATGGGACTAATGCTCGTAGCATTTTTTAGCGCTTATATGAGCACTATTTCTACTCAGCTAAATTGGGGAGCTTCTTATCTAATTAACGATGTCTGGCTAAGAATGAAAAAGTCACCAACAAAAGATGAGACGATTATGCAAAACAGCAAATGGTTACTCGCGATTCTTGCTTCTTTGAGCTTGTTAGTCTCAACACAAATTGATAGTATCTCTGGAGTTTGGAAATTTATTATGGAATGTGGGGCTGGACTTGGTTTGGTATTAATATTACGCTGGTTCTGGGGAAGAATAAATGCATGGGTAGAAATAACAGCAACCATCATTCCTTTTGCGGGCTATTCACTGGCTCGATATGTTTTCAACTTGGAGTTTCCATATTCGTTTTTTTTTACCGTGGCGCTGACCACTTTTTCTTGGATTTTAGTCCTACTATTAACAAAAAAATCTAAGCAATGGGAATATTTTAAATCTCGTGTTTTCCCAAAAGGAATGACATCAATTGGTCTGCTATTTTTAAGATGGGTTCTTTCCGTAATCTGCGCCTATTCTCTCCTATTTGGGATTGGAGCACTTTTACTTCATACGATTCAAGAAGGAGTTTTTTATCTTATTTCATTTGGACTTACGGGTACAGTTTTAATTATTAGTTACAGAAAATAAGAAGGTTTCATTTTTATATTTAAAAACATTTTATGAGAATTATTCTCGAATATCAAAACATCATAAAGGAACTTGACAATATTAAACCTCTGGAATATGCCAAAAATCGAAATTTTATTAATGGTTCAGTAAGTAAACTCTCTCCTTATATATCTAGAGGGGTAATATCCACAAAACAAATATTAGATCATCTTTTAAACAAGGGATTCCAATCAAAAGAAATAGAAAAATATATTCAAGAGCTGGCCTGGAGAGATTATTGGCAACTGGTCTGGATTGAAAAAAATATTGACTTCGACCTTAAGCAAAAGCAGTTAGGAGTGAATCAAGAAGGAATTGCCAAGTGTATAGTAGAAGCAAAAACTGGGATAGAAGCCATTGATCAGGCTATCATTGAGCTATATCAAGTTGGCTACATGCATAATCACTTGAGAATGTACCTCGCCTCAATAGCAACAAACATAGCAAAAAGCCATTGGGCGATTCCTGCCAAATGGATGTATTATAACTTGCTGGATGGAGACTGGGCGTCAAATTCACTAAGTTGGCAATGGGTATGTGGCGCTAATAGCAATAAAAAATACTTTGCCAATCAAGAGAATATTAATAAATATACTTTTAGCAAGCAAACAAGTACTTTCTTAGATACTTCCTATGAAAGCATTGCTGCCATGAATCCACCCTCATCTTTTTCTTCAATGGTTACTGAAGTCGGAGAAAGCAATTTACCTGACTCTGACAATTTTGTGATTAGTGACGAGAAAGAAGTCTGTATCTACAATTATTATAATTTAGATCCCATATGGAGAAAAGAATTAGACGCTCATCGAATATTACTTTTGGAGCCAAGTATTTTTGCCAAATATCCGATTGGACAAAAAGCTATGGACTTCATGATTTCATTATCGCAAAATATTCCTGCTGTACGAATATTTGTAGGAGAATTCCATGAACTTCAATTAGGAGAATCAAAAGTTTATTTTAAGGAGCACCCTCTAAACTATAATTATAAAGGAGTTGAGGATAGTCGCGATTGGCTATGCGGAATAAAGGGATACTACTCATCTTTTTTTGGATTCTGGAAAAAAGCCAAAAAAGAACTTTCTCTTTAGACATGGCGAAAAATTTACCATTTAAAATATGCACGACCTGCAAGCTCCCTTTCAATTGGAGGAAAAAGTGGGCTAAAGAGTGGGAAAATGTTAAGTATTGCAGCGAACGATGTAAAAGAAATAAAAACAAATGAAAACTGTAAACATTATTTTTCCTCACCAGCTATTTGAAAACAACCCCTTGTTAGAAAAAAAAGGAGAGTTCTATTTAGTAGAGGAGTTTCTATATTTTAACTACTTTAAATTTCATGTTCAGAAATTAGTATTACATCGTTCTTCAATGAAGTTTTATCAAAGCTTTTTATTGAAACACAAAAAAAAAATTACCTATGTTGATCAAGCTGAGAGCATTTCCGATATTAGAAAATTAATTCCTCACTTAAAAAATGAGGGGTTTTTACAAATTAACTATATTCTTACAAATGACAACTACTTGGAAAGGCGCTTAAAAACGTCCGCTAAGGATAATAAATTAAATTTAAATCCATTTGAGAGCCCGATGTTTTTAAACTCATCTTTAGAGCTTCAACCCTTCTTCAATAAAGAAAAGAAAAAGTTTTACCAAACATCATTTTATATCGAACAAAGAAAAAAGCGTGATATTTTAACTGATAATTCAGGAAATGCTCTTGGAGGAAAATGGAGTTTTGATACAGAAAACAGAAAAAAATACCCAAAAGGAAAACAAGCCCCCGCAATTAAAATATTAGAAACTGATACATTCTTTGATGAAGCTAAGACTTATATCGAAAAAAAATTTGCAACTAACCCTGGCCAATTTGTTGACCGACCAATATACCCGCATACTCATCAGTCAGCAGATGATTGGTTGAATCTTTTTTTAGATGAACGAATGCAAGATTTTGGAGCGTACGAAGATGCTTTAGTTCAAAACGAGTCTTTTTTAAATCACAGCGTATTATCCCCAATGCTAAACTGTGGATTAATTACACCAGATCAAGTGATTAATAAAACTTTATCTTTTCAGGATAAATATCCTTTAAACTCTATTGAAGGATTTTTAAGACAGATTATTGGTTGGAGAGAATTCATACGTGGCATTTATATTTCAAAAGGAAGTCAAGAGAGAACTTTAAATTTTTTCGATTTTAAAAGAAAAATACCTGCCTCATTTTATGATGGCTCTACTGGTATTTTACCTGTTGACACAACTATTAAAAAGGTTCAAAAGACTGCATATAATCATCACATTGAAAGATTAATGATTCTGGGTAATTTTATGATGCTATGTGAATTTGACCCTGATGAAATTTATCAATGGTTTATGGAACACTATATTGATGCATACGATTGGGTTATGGTTCCAAACGTATATGGCATGAGTCAATTTTCTGATGGTGGATTAATGTCTTCTAAACCTTACATATCAAGTAGTAACTATTTGAAAAAAATGAGTGATTTCCCAAATGGAGAATGGCAAGAAATATGGGATGCTCTTTATTGGAGGTTCATTAACTTAAATAGAGATTTATTTAAAAAAAATATCAGAATGAAGTTTATGGTGAGTATGCTTGATAAAATGCCTGAAGAAAAAAAAGAAACACATTTTAAGATTGCAGAAAAATACCTTTTAAAATTGGATGATTCTTAACAAAAAACAAAAACTACACCTAAAAAGAAACCCGCTTATTAAGCGGGTTTCTCTCGTGGAGATAGTCGGAATCGAACCGACGACCTCTTGCATGCCATGCAAGCGCTCTAGCCAACTGAGCTATACCCCCAAGCGGCAAATATAAGTGGATTTTTAATTTAGTTCGTAACTAATTTGAAGCATAAATGTTCTTGGCTTGGATAGTAAAGCCGGACGCGGACTAGATAAGCGATTAAAAACATTCAACACTCCAAATTGAGCTCTCCAATTATCATTAAATCTAAATTGAGAACGAAGATCAACAAACATGTCTCCCTTGCTCATATTGTATCTAGAGTCTTGAACTCCTGGTACATATATTGAAATCAATGGATCTGTGAAAACCTTATCGATATTTTCCATAAAAGAATTGTAACGTATACTCATTCCAACTGACCAACGTTTCCATAAAACCTGAACATCACTTTTTAAAGTATTTCGATAACGATACTTTAGCATTCTTAAACTTGGATCGAGAGATGTACTATTAAAAGACATTTCTTCACCATCAGAATCCATTTCATAAATACTGTTAGGCTTCAACGAAATTGGATTAGCATAAGTATGCCCAATCATACTTTGAATATTAATACCCCCTATATTTATTTCACCTGCCAAAGTCGTTTCGATACCAGAAATCCGAGTTGGGCCAACATTGAGTGACTTAAATCCATAATTCGATAAAGTCGCTCCAGAAACAGTATCCCACTTACCAAATGTAAACTCCATCATATCGTTAAACCTTGTTTGAAATAATGCGACATCCAAATAACCCTTCAGCTTAGATTTGAAATTAAATAACTGCTTAAACCCTATTTCTGCTGTCCAACCGCTTTCAGGATTAACATTAGGATTTGGAAAAACCTGTAATTCCCCAGCGGAAGAAGCAGAATACATTTCGGCAACAGAAGGAAATCTATATCCTTGAGCTAAGGAACTTCTTAAATGGCTTCCATTTATGATTTTATAATGCGAACCAACCCTTAAAACCGGCTTACTTTCTTTTTTTAAATCTACCTGATATCTCTCCCAACGAGAACCCAGTGTAAAGTCGAACTTGCTAAATTTCCCATCAACCTGTATAAACAATGCCTGATTACTAGATTTATGTGGCCCTGAGAATAAAGCACTATTCATAGAGCTTGAAGTCAAAAGGGCTCCCGCTGTATAAGTCCAATGATCGCTAGAAAATAATTGAGCTAAATACTCAAAATGACCCGCATCTGCAGAATTGTCATAATTATTACTATCTAAACCAGAAATATTTTGATAACCTAACCATCTCGTCCGCAACGTTTGAAGGAGGCGACCATTTCTAATTTTTAAATAGCCAACAATTGATCCTAAATTTGATTTAGTTTCGGTAGCTGAAGAGTCCAATGGAGTATAACCGTATCGATAGTCTTCCCAAATTAAAGACGAACTTCTATCTGAAGACCATGCATTGGTATTAATCCCTATTTCTAAATTATTAGAAGGCTTAAATCGATATTTTCCGTGAACTCTAACAGACTTATCTCCAACTAAATATTGAAATCCTTGATCGTTAAACCCTTGGCCGTGTATTACCCAACCATGTTTTTTATTTTCACCTTTACTATCTGAATACGCAAAACGAATAGCTCCCTGAGCTCTTGTTTTATCCGACCAATTTAAACTATTTATCTTAGGACGATCATATATTTCTGTCTGGGCACTAACCCTCAAACGTATTTTTTCCGATGGCTCCCAGGTTCTCAAATGTATCACCCCATTAAGAGCAGAACTCCCATAAAGAGATGACGCTGCTCCTTTCACAATCTCAATTTGATCGACTGCTTCCATTGGCATTGCATTCCATATTGCCCCACCTGCATCTGGACTGAGAACTGGCATATCATCGACTAATATTAGAACTCGTGACCCTGCGCCCAAACTCCACCCACTTCCAGAACGAATATTAGCCTGACCATCTTGCAATGTTACGCCAGGAGCCATTTGAATAACCTGCTCAATTCGCGAATTAGTTTTTGATGTTAGTAATCGTTGAGGAAGCACATCAACAGATACCGTCGTATTTTCGATACGTTGTTCTGTTCGATTTGCCGAAACGACCATAGTCTCCAGAGACACAATTGAGTCTATTGGTGAAAGAACAGAAATCAATGAAAAAAGCATAGATGTCAGCATAACAGTTAATTTTATTTACGGCAAATTATGAAAACGATTTTAGTTACAGGTTCAAGTTCAGGAATCGGTCGATCAACTGCCCTTCTTTTTGTTCAGTCTGGTTGGAATGTTGTTTCGTGGGGACGAAGATTAGAGAAAATGGAGGCATGGAAAAATAAACTCTCAAAAACTGATCAAAATCGCGTATTTCTACAGCGAGTAGATATTCGATTTGAAAACCAAGTAAAAGATGCATTTCAATCTTTACCAAAAAAATTTAAAACAATTGATTTGCTTTTAAATAATGCTGGATTAGCTCTTGGCAAGAGTCCTATTCAAAATGGATTAATTGACGACTGGGAACAAATGATTGACACCAACCTTAAAGGCCTTTTATATGTTACCAAAATCATAAGTATAGAAATGGTTGAGAGAAAAAGTGGACAGATAATAAATATTGGGAGCGTTGCCGGAAAAGAAACTTACCCAGATGGAAACGTATATAACGCTACAAAATTTGCAGTTGACGGTCTAACCAGTGCGATGCGCCAAGACCTTTGTAGGCATGGAATACGTGTGTCGCAAATATGTCCTGGAATGGTAGAAACTGAATTCTCAAATATTCGATTTAATGGAGATGATACCAAAGCCAAAGAGGTCTATAAAAACATGAAACCACTGGATCCAGATGATGTAGCAGACTTAATTAATTATGTCGCAAATACTCCTCTGCATGTCAATATTGCTGATATACTTATTCTTCCATCACAACAAGCTTCAGCAACAGTTATTTCAAGAAATTAACCTATAAAAAAGCAGTAGAAGCGACTCAATCCCCGCTCCTTCATGAATTCATCAAGGCTAAACAAACCTAAGATAAAGTCTTGTGAGCAACTGCAGAATCTATATCATCAAAAATTAAATCTGCAGATACAATATTTGGAACAATCATTAAATCATTAAACCTATGAGCAAGTTCAGAATTTAAACCAATTAAACGAACTTCAATTCCTGATTCATGTAATCCAAAAAAGATGCCTTCCAAAGCAAATAGACCAGATTGGTCAATGTATGGAACCTCAGAAAGATCTACGCATAAAACCTTAACAGTGTCTGGAAGCTTTCTCGAAACTTCAATAAGCCCTGATACTGCGCCAAAAAATATTGGACCAACAATAGTTTTGATCAAAATAGAGGTTTCAGCATTTGACTCGTTCTTTGGCTCTTTTAAATTTATTTTATCGGTAGTTATA
The DNA here is from genome assembly GCA_949529985.1 of Owenweeksia sp. TMED14. Lineage (GTDB taxonomy): Bacteria > Bacteroidota > Bacteroidia > Flavobacteriales > Schleiferiaceae > TMED14. Next base: position 104,247 of record CATIRS010000026.1, on the reverse strand, counting down.
TCGGCTATTTTCGCCATAAAGAATAATGAAGAAAGAATAAGTCCTATTCCTACGGCGAAAATTAAGTCCCAAAAAACAGTTAATAGAAGGACTAATATCATGACGATTGCATCAGTATAAGGAATTGATGTCAATGATCTTAGTCCCTTAAAATCCATTACACTTATGCCAACAGTGAATAGTATTCCTGCAAGAACAGCCAAAGGGATTTTTTCAGCAAATGGACCAACGAAGAGAACAACTAGCAATAAAAAAATTGCAGCTATAGCTCCAGATAGTTTGGTTTTTCCTCCAGATTGAATATTAACAACAGTACGTATGGTTGCGCCAGCTCCGGGTATTCCACCAAATAATGCTGCAACACCATTCCCTATACCTTGTCCAATCAATTCTTTATTTGGGTTATGGCGTGTTTTTGTCATGTTATCCGCAACAACTGATGTCAATAGTGAATCGATTGCACCTAAAGCTGCTAGCATGAATGCTGCACCTATATATGGAAGAATAATTAAAATCTTTATATCTGTAAAGATCCCCCATTGAGGGACTGGGAACCCTCTTGGAATATCACTTATTGAACGATAATCCCAGCCGGAAAAATAAGCTAAAGATGTAACTAGTATTAGCGCTACTAATGTGCTTGGTATTTTTTTAGTGACCCTTTTAAAGGAGTAGATTATAAGAATAGTAAGAGCTGCTAAAATTAAATTTAAAACATCAATTTGTTTCAAGGCACGAGAGAGATATTTTAGACTTCCTAACACTCCCGAAGTGTCTCTTTTCAGCTGGGTTTCAGCTTCAAGGTAAATCTCATTTTCAGTTGTTTTTTCAGCTTTAATCACTGTTTCTTTAAAATCCTCTAAAATTAGAAGTCCTTCATTCACCTCATTAACCAAAATTTTTTCTAATATCGCTTCTTCGGCTCTGGGCTTAAACGATTCTATTAATGACTGATCATTCTTCGGAACATAGCCGACTAAAGAAAATATTTGAGTAATCAGAATTATCACTCCAATTCCTGTCATAAAACCTGAAACTACAGGATATGGAATATACTTAACATAAACCCCAAACTTAAGGAGCCCCATGACTATTTGGATTAGTCCTGCTAAAAGAAAAACTGCTAAAATAATTGGCAGTGCCTTTTCCAAATCACCTTCCATGGTTGCGACAATTCCGGCGATAACCCCCATACTAACTGCTGTCATCGGTGCTGTTGGGCCACTTATTTGAGTCGGTGTACCACCGAACCAAGCGGCAAAGAAACCAATAAAAAGAGCGCCATAAATACCTGCAGTTGCCCCTAAACCAGATTGCACTCCAAAAGCAAGTGCGAGAGGTAAGGCAACAATTCCAGCAGTTAATCCACCAAAAAGGTCTCCTCGAAAATGTGAAAATAATTTTTTCATAAAAAAATAAATTTTGTGCAAGATAATGTGTAAAAAGTATTTTAAAAAAATAGAAAATATTTTAAATAAATAAAAGAGTACTTTTGCGCCACCTTTAAAAAATACGGCTCATTATCATGACCCAAATAAAAAACATAGCAATTATCGCTCACGTTGACCATGGAAAAACAACCCTAGTCGACAAAATTCTTCACTATTGTCAATTGTTCAGATCAAATCAAGAAACTGGAGAATTAATACTAGATAGCAATGATCTAGAACGCGAACGTGGAATTACGATACTCTCAAAAAATGTAAGTGTCAACTATAAAGAAGTTAAAATTAACATTATCGATACTCCAGGTCACGCAGACTTTGGAGGAGAAGTAGAGCGCGTTTTGAATATGGCAGATGGAGTCTTACTCCTTGTTGATGCTTTTGAAGGCCCAATGCCTCAAACTCGATTTGTACTTCAAAAAGCTCTTCAATTAGGCCTCAAGCCCATTGTCGTTATTAATAAGGTCGATAAACCAAACTGTGATCCTGAATCTGCTCATGAAGCTGTTTTTGATCTCATGTATTCTTTAGATGCATCCGAGGAGCAACTTGACTTTCCATGCGTTTATGGCTCAGCAAAAGAAAATTGGATGAGCTCAGATTGGAAAAATAAAACTGATACGATTGAGCCGCTATTAGATATGGTTCTTCATTATGTACCTCAGGCTATTCCAAACCCTGGGACTCCTCAAATGCTGATAACATCTTTAGATTATTCATCTTATACTGGGAGAATGGCCATTGGTAGGATTCACAGAGGAATTTTAAAAGAGAATATGCAAGTTTCTTTAGTAAAGCGTGACGGAAGTTTAAAGAAATCTAAAATTAAAGAATTATTCATTTTTGAAGGACTAGGGAAAGTTCGGACAAAAGAAGTCGGAGTTGGAGAAATATGTGCCTTTAATGGAATAGAAGGCTTTGAGATTGGAGATACTATAGCAGATTTCGAAGCACCTGAAGGCTTACCTCCTATTTCCATAGACGAACCTACTATGAGTATGGTATTTACCATAAATGACTCACCTTTCTTCGGAAAAGAAGGTAAGTTCGTCACTTCTCGCCATTTGAGAGACCGATTGGAAAAAGAATTAGAAAAAAATCTGGCCCTAAAAATGGAGCTGACAGATTCAGCTGATACTTTTCGAATTTATGGACGTGGAGTCTTACATCTTTCTGTTCTCATTGAAACGATGCGAAGAGAAGGTTATGAACTTCAAATTGGAAATCCAGAAGTGATAATCAAAGAAATTGATGGAGTCAAATGTGAACCAGTTGAGGAGTTAGTGATTGACCTGCCCGAGACTATGAGTGGAACAGCTGTTGAAATGTCTACTTTAAGAAAAGGCGAATTATTAAATATGATTCCAAAAGGTGAACGTATGATTTTGACATTTAACATTCCATCTAGGGGACTAATTGGTTTGCGTAATGCTCTATTGACATCAACCTCAGGTGAGGCTATAATGAATCATCGTTTTCTTGAGTTTCAACCCCTAAAACCCAATCCGCCGAGAAGGACAAACGGATCACTAGTCTCGATGGAACAGGGTCTTTCAATTGCTTATTCGATTGATAGACTTCAAGATCGTGGTAGGTTTTTTATTGAACCAGGTGAAAATATATATGCAGGTCAAATTTGTGGAGAGCACACCCGTGGAAGTGATTTAGATGTAAACCTCACGAAAGCAAAGAAACAGTCGAATGTTCGTGCCTCAGGAACAGATGACAAGGTTCGGATTGCTCCAGCTATTAAACTTAGCCTAGAAGAAGCATTAGAATATATCCAATCAGATGAACTAGTTGAAATAACTCCGAAGAGTTTACGTTTGAGGAAACGTAAAATGACAAAAAACTAAGGAGCTCGTCTAATACAAATTTAAATTTGGGATACGAGGGCTTTAAAAATCAAAATTTATTGTTTGTACATTCACATTAAATACAAACACGTTTGAGCAATTTGATAAATACACCTTCTGTTCTAATCGCTTTAGCGGCAATTGTTATAGTATCTTATTTGTTTAACCTACTTGCAAAGAGAACAAGAATTCCTAGCGTCTTAATGTTACTCGGGATGGGAATGCTTTTGAGCACCCTAGGGACTTATTTACACCTTCCGCAACCCAATGTCCAGCCCTCTTTAGAGATTTTAGGAAGTATTGGATTAATAATGATTGTACTTGAAGCTGCTTTAGATCTTGAATTTAGTCGAGAAAGACGAAACATAGTTAGTAGAAGTTTGCTTTTAACATTGCTCGAAATGGGATTAACCGTTGTTTTCCTTGCCGGGTTATTTCATATTGGCATGGATGCCTCTTGGGAAAGTGCCTTATTGTATGCAGTCCCTTTAAGTATTTTAAGTTCTGCCATAGTTATTCCAAGCATTGAATATTTTAAAAAAGATTTAAAAGAGTTTATGATTTATCAGTCAACTTTCAGCGACATAATTGGAATTATGCTCTTTTATTTTCTGATCGAAGGATTTGAAAACCCTAGTGGAAGTGCTACAGAGTGGTTATTACAATTTGGATGGTCCTTTGGAATCAGTGTTGTTGTGTCCGCAGTTTTTTCTTACCTCCTAGTGCTTTTACTACAAAACATCAAAACACAACTTAAATTATTTCTATTAATATCCGTACTGATTCTTCTCTATGCTCTTGGTAAATTACTTCATTTGAGCTCTCTTTTAGTCATCCTGATATTTGGTATGATTCTGAACAATCCGAGATTATTCTTTCCCGGAAGGCTTCAACGTTTACTTAAAGCGAATATCGTCAGTTCACTGCTGAAGGATTTCAAACTAATAACACGTGAAACAGCATTTATCGTAAGAACATTTTTCTTCGTTGTATTCGGATATAGTATAGACTTGAGTTCTCTTGGAAATCCTCTCGTTGTTTTCTTTGCTGCACTTTCTTTGATTGGAATTTATCAAATTCGTAAGTTGGCCATTAATTGGACTGTACGTAAACCCTCAATACTTTTAAATTATCTCGCACCAAGGGGGTTAATCACCATTTTATTATTTTATGCCATTCCAGAAAATATGGTCATTAGTCAATTTGATAATGGAATTTTACTCTATATAATACTTGCTACCAGTAGTATTATGGCGTGGGGTATGGTCCGGCATAAGGACAAAGATGACCATAGAACACTAGGAGAAGTTATAAGAGAAACTGGTAGCATTGATCCAGAAGCTCTAGAAGGAGAGTCCAGGATTCAATAAGAAATCCTTTCAATGATATTTAAAATTAGTGGGCATCTAACCAATTTTCACCAATTCCTGTATCCACTACAAGTGGCACCTCTAGTTTGTATGCCCTTTCCATTTCATCAACAACCAGTAAACGTAATTCTTCTAGCTCCGTTTTTCTTACATCAAAAACAAGCTCATCATGAACTTGAATTATCATCTTAGATGAAAAGTCATCCTTTTTCATTCTATTATCAATACCAATCATAGCCAATTTCATAATATCAGCTGCTGTTCCTTGAATAGGAGCATTGATTGCATTTCGCTCAGCATGGCCGCGAACAGCTCTATTTAAAGAATTAATATCTCCTAGGTATCTACGTCGACCTAATAATGTCTCCACATAACCTTGATCTCGAGCAACATGAATTTGATCCTCAATATATTCTTTTATTCCTGGATAGGTTAAAAAATAGCTATCGATAACTTCTTTTGCCTCAGTTCTAGATAAATTGGACTGTTGACTTAATCCAAAAGCAGAAACCCCATATATTATACCAAAATTAATTGTTTTAGCGTTACTTCTTTGCTCTCTGGTTACCTCACTTAATGGGATGCTGAAGACTTTAGATGCAGTTGCAGCATGAATGTCCTCACCGCTCATGAAGGCCTCTATCATTGCCTTGTCTCCGCTCATAGAGGCAATAACTCTAAGTTCAATTTGAGAATAATCAGCACTCAAAATAATATGCTCTGAATTTCTTGGAATAAATAGTTTTCTGACTTTTTTTCCTTTTGAGGTTCTGACGGGAATATTTTGAAGATTAGGATTCGTACTTGATAAACGTCCTGTAGCAGCAACGGCTTGATTAAAAGTTGTATGGATCCTTTGAGTGTCATCTCTTATCAATAACGGAAGAGCGTCGACATATGTGCTCTTCAGCTTTCCTAGTTGCCTCCATTCAAGTAGCTTTTTGACAATTTTGTGTTCGCCAGATAATTTCTCAATTACATCTTCTCCTGTTGCGTATTGACCTGTTTTAGTCTTCTTTATCTTACCCTTCCCGATTTTTAGTTCATCAAATAGAATTTCCCCTAATTGCTTTGGAGATCCTAAGTTAAAATCACGTCCAGCTAGGTGATGAACATCTTTCTCAAGCAAAGTCATATCTATGCCCAACTCGTCCGAGTAAAGTTCTAAGCCTTTCTTATCAACACTTACTCCGCAAACCTCCATATCTGAGAGCACATAAATTAGTGGAGCTTCGATATCATTATAAAGCGTGTACATTTTTAACTCCTTTAACTTCGGGGAAAAAACATGATACAACTGCCAAGTAAGATCTACTTCCTTGCCTTTTATTTGGGCAGTTTGTTTCAATGACATCTCGACAGTTTTTTCATCTACATTTTTAGAGCTTTGCACTAAATTGGAATTAATTATTTCTGCAGGACGGCTTAAATAATTTTCAAATAATTTTACTTTTAAATGTCGTTGATCAGGCTCCATTAAATAATGCATAATCATAGTATCATAAACTAACCCTTCAACTCGTAAACCATAATTTAATAATATTTCAATATCATTTTTCGCATTATGTGCAACTTTATTTGTTAATTTATTTTCTAAAATTTTTTTAAAAATATCGATATAATCTAAAGACTCCTCTTTAGCTTTAGGCAATGAGATGTAATAAGCTCGATGATAAGAATAGCTAAACGCTATCCCGGCCAGTTCAACTTTTAAATCACTTGTTAATCTGGTTTCAATACTAAAGCAAAAAGAATTTTGATCTGAAATTTTTCGACCAATTAAGCGCGCTACAGAAAGTGTGTCTATTAATAAATAATCATTGTCTATTAAAGCCTCAATAGACTCAGTACTTATTTTATTTTCATCACTCTCAAAAGAACTAAAAAGATCCATTTGACCTAATGAACTAACTTTTTGAGACGGTGATTTAGTCATCATTTTTGACATGGAAGCTTCGGGGCTAGATACAACGGATTTCTCCTTGTTTTTTAATAACCTTCGCGACAATGTCCTAAACTCTAGCTCATCTAATAAGTTAGCTAAGACAATTTCATCTGAGACTTTTCTTAAAAGATCATCTTCATTAAGATCAATAGGAACATCTGTAATTATTTTAGCAAGAACTTTAGACATTCGACCCTGATCGGCAAATTCACGAACTTTTTCACCCAGTTTTCCTTTAATTTTTTCAGCATTGTTTAATATGCCTTCCATTGAATCATACTCCTCCAGGAGCTTTGCTGCTGTTTTAGCACCTACACTTGGGATTCCAGGAATATTGTCCGCCGCGTCTCCCATTAGGCCTAAAACGTCGACTACCTGTTCAACTCTTGATATTCCCCATTTTTCGCAAATCTCCTTCGGTCCCAAAATAGTCGCAGGATCGCCCCCTCTTCCTGGACGGAGCATTTTAACTTTATCAGTTACAAGTTGTCCAAAATCCTTATCAGGAGTCATCATGAAAACATCATATCCTGATTTCTCCGCTTTTTGTGCCAATGTTCCAATTACATCATCTGCTTCAAACCCTTTAACGCCAAGAGCTGGAATTCGCATAGCCTCTAAAATTTTATATATATACGGTACTGCTACTTTGATACCCTCAGGTGTTTCGTCGCGATTACCTTTATAGTCTGAAAAAATATCTTGACGAGCTTTACTCCCGCCAATATCAAAGACAACGGCAATATGGCTAGGGTCATACTTTTCGAGAACATCTAATAACGCCAATAAAAATCCATATATAGCAGATGTTTCAAGCCCTTTACTTGTAACTCGAGGGTTCTTAGCAAATGCAAAGTAGGCTCTAAAAATTAAAGCATAAGCATCAAGTAAATAAAGTCGGGATGGAGTCATATTATTCTGAGATTTTTTCAAAAATACGGCCCTAAACCGCTACTTTTGATACTGACATATTATGAGTGAGAATCTAATTATCATCCCAACATTTAACGAACGTGACAATATTGTCGGAATAATTGATGCGGTACTCAATTTAAATAATGATTTTCATCTTCTTATTGTTGATGATAATTCACCTGATGGAACATCAGACATAGTCCGTGGCTTACAAAACCGTTATATCGGTAAATTATATTTGGAATCGCGAACAGGTAAATTAGGATTAGGTACTGCATACATACATGGTTTCAAATGGGCTCTCGAAAGAGATTACAATTTCATATTTGAAATGGATGCAGATTTCTCCCATGACCCTAATGACTTGCCAAAATTATTGAATTCATGTGTTTCAAATAATGCTGACCTCTCAATCGGCTCTAGGTATTCGAGCGGCGTAAATGTCGTCAACTGGCCTATGTCTAGGGTCCTACTCAGCTACTGCGCTTCCAAATATGTTAGGTTTATCACAGGGATTCCGGTTCATGATACAACAGCAGGATTTAAATGTTATAAGAGAAAAGTTCTAGAGGCAATTAATTTTGAAGAAATTCGATTTACTGGCTATGCGTTTCAAATAGAAATGAAATTTAAAGCATGGCGCCTAAAGTTCAATCTCGTAGAAGTTCCAGTAATTTTTACTGACCGGAAACTAGGCCAAAGTAAAATGTCTGGCGGAATAATTAGAGAAGCTGTTTTCGGTGTCATATTACTTAAACTAATGAGCTTTTTTCATAAGTGAATAAATTTCCTAAGCAACTTATTAAAAATGCCTTATTAGTTAATGATGGTAAAATCCATGAAGCTGATATTTTAATTCGAGACGGACGGATAGAGCGTATTGATAAATCTATAAGCACAGACAAAAATATCGTCAAGATTATTGATGCTAATGGAAGTTATGTTTTTCCAGGAATTATTGATAGTCAAGTTCATTTTCGGGAACCGGGACTTACTCACAAAGGGGATATAAAAAGTGAATCAATGGCCGCGATAGCGGGAGGAGTAACAAGTTATATTGAGCAACCAAATACAATACCATCTGCTACAACAATTAAAGAATTAGAAAAAAAATATTCGCGAGCAGCTTTAGTTTCATGGGCAAACTATAGTTTTAATTTAGGAGCTACAAATGATAATTTGGAAGAACTTAAATTAGCATCAAAAGAAAATATTGCTGGGATAAAAATTTTTATGGGATCATCAACTGGAAATATGTTGGTAGATGATCAAATGGCAATTGAGCGAATATTTTCAGAAGTGGATCATCAATTAATTGCTCATTGCGAGGATGAATCTACAATTAAAAAAAATCTAGAAAAGCTCACATTTTTGAAAGGAGAAAATGGTTTGAAGGCTTCTGATCATCCTCTTATTCGGAATGCGGAGGGGTGCTACTTGAGTTCTTCAAGGGCAATAGCTCTTGCTAAAAAAACAGGAGCAAGATTTCACGTTTACCATATAAGCACAGCTATTGAACTTGATTTATTTGACGCAGCAATACCATTAAAAGAAAAAAAAATAACATCTGAAGCCTGTGTGCATCACTTATGGTTTTGCGACGAGGACTATTTAAGGCTAGGAAATAAAATAAAGTGGAACCCCGCAGTAAAAACCAAACTCGATAGATCAGCTCTAAGGAAAGCATTATTAGATGGTCGAATTGATGTTGTCTCAACAGACCATGCCCCCCATACTTTCGAAGAAAAAATGCAGGATTATTACAAGGCCCCTGCTGGAGGCCCATTGATTCAGCATTCTTTGTCAGCTATGATAGATATTGCAAAACTCAACAATATCAATATTACAAGAATTGTACAATTAATGTGTCATAACCAAGCAGATCTTTTTCGAATTAAAGAACGAGGCTATCTTAGGGAAGGGTATCATGCAGATATAGTCATAGTAGACCCATCAAAGCCATTAACAGTTAATAAAAAAGATTTATTTAGTAAATGTTTATGGTCTCCTTTCGAGAATCAGACTTTCACCTCCAGAGTAACTCACACATTTATTAATGGTGAATTAAACTATCTAAATGGCAAGGTTATTGGGTTAAGAAGTGGTCATCGATTACAATTTGCAAGAAAATGAAAACTGCAAAATATTTACTGTTTACGTTTTACATATCGTTATCATGCTCGTCTCCTATTGAAAATGGAGCCAATATAACTCCGGAAAATCTAATTCCTGAAAAGGAATTTATTGAACTTCTTTATCAAATGCAAATACTAGAAGGAGCTCGAACAGGATCTACTGTGCTTGGAGATTCAATTTTATTGCGTTATTTCTATGAGCATCTCTATACAAAACAAGGGGTAACGACCATGCAAGTCAGGAGCAGCTTTGCTTATTATCATTCTAACCCGAAAAAAATGTCAGAATATTATCAATGGATTATTGATAGTTTACGCCAGGATGTTTATGAATTAAATGAACCATTAAAAGAATGAATCATGGGTCATTCCCTTTTATTGACGAAAGTTTTGAAAATGTAGCGTTAGAACTTTTCAGATATCAAGCGAAAAATAATAAAATTTTTGCTTCGTGGTTGGAGTCATTAGAATGGAATGCCAATAAAATTAAAACTACAAACAGAATAACTCAAATCCCATTCCTTCCTGTCACTGCTTTTAAATCAAATGAAGTCATAACCGGTCAGTTTGTTCCGGAAGTTGTTTATACATCTAGCGGAGCGATAAACTCGAGGCATTTGGTCTCGAATAAAGAAGTTTATTTGAAAAATGCTCAGATAAGCTTTGAAAAATTCTATGGGCCAGTAAAAGATTTTGCCTGGCTTTGTCTTCTTCCTGACTATTTAGAAAGAAAAGGCTCCTCGCTGATTGATATGGCTGATCACTTTATATCTCTGTCTCAATACGAAGAAAGTGGGTTTTTTTTAAAAGGTATTGACGAACTTAAGTATAGGCTTGATAAATTAGAATTAAATGGTATTCCAACAATATTGCTAGGGGTCTCATTTGCCCTTTTGGATCTCACTGAATCGTTAAAAACCCCTATGAATCTAAATCATACAATCATAATGGAAACTGGTGGGATGAAAGGTCGTCGTAAAGAACTTATTCGGAAAGACATTCACAATAAATTATGTTCTTTTTTTGGTGTCAAAACCATTCACTCCGAATATGGCATGACTGAATTATTATCTCAAGCTTATAGTTTCGGGGATGGAATATTATCCCCACCCCCTCAGATGAGGGTTCTTCCACGTTCCATAGATGCGCCTTTATCCTACTCTGAGATAAATAAAATTTCTGGATTAAACATATTAGACCTTGCGAACGCTGACTCGTGCGCTTTTATAGCCACTGATGACGTTGGCAAGGTTTTTAAAAACGGCTCCTTTGAGGTTCTTGGTCGATCCGAAGAATCAGACCAAAGAGGCTGCTCCCTTCTCCTAATCTAGAAAAATTCACCCCCGCAATATACTCATCCATGAAAAAATCGATCAATACCGTTATATTTAAAACCATGACAAATGTGACTATGATTAAAAAAACAGACCTAAATAGAGTTTTATTTATTCTTATCGTCACTCTCATGTTGCCAAAATCACTTTTGGGACAATGGGTTTATGATTGGACCGAGATTCGTATTAATAATCAAATAGAATTCACTTTAATGGATAGTACCAGTGTATATGCTGTTCCTAGTATTAGTGGCTATGCAATACAAAAAAGAGTTTTAGTTAAAAAGTCGTCAATTGAAAATTCTCACCTAAAAGAAGGGAGCATTTTATACAACGAAAAGGGTAAAGAAATTGGACTAGCTATCCGAATATTAAATTTTAAGGAACAAGTAAGTCCCATAAACAGACGTTTAGCGAAAAAACATATTGCAATAATTATTAATGGAGAAGTTAATTCTACATCGTTCATTAGAGATTCTTGGCCTGATCGAGCCCTGGTGAAACTGTTAAGACAGAAAAGGTCTGGAGGGTTTTGGCCATCTTTTGAAGTCTATCTGAAGAAATTTAACTTTGAAAAATATCGAAAAGATGGTTTACCAGATGAGATATCTAATGCCGGACTTGAAGCATATGTTTTGCCGTTTAAAGATTATTTAAACAAAAAAAACCAAGGGTTCAGAATGATCATATTTACAAGAGGAACGTCAGGAATTCAGTGCGTGATGATGGCTGATAACGAAATCTCTGAAGAGAAATTAATTTTTCCCAAAGTTAAACTTTTTGAAGAAAAGCCCTTTGGCTCAATTTATCACTTTGGCAAACCTAATAAATCTCAATCCGAAGGATACGAGGTTATGGCTTATGATCTCTTACCTTTTCAGGATTAATAAAATTCCGATTAAACCACAGAAAATGTCTCTATCAAACGAAATTTTTATTTTTTTAAAAAACCTAAATCAAAATAATAATAGAGATTGGTTTACAGAAAATAAAAATCTTTTCAAGACAAACGAATCCAATGTAAAAAAGTTCGGGGAGGAAGTCAAAAGCAGACTAGATATATTTGACAGCATCGAACACTTCAAGCTTTTTCGAATATATCGAGATGTCAGATTCTCAAAAGATAAAACACCATATAAAACTTATTTTGGATTAACATGGAAACGAAGTAAGCCTCAACATAGAGGTGGCTACTACATGCACATTTCTCCAGGAAATAATTTTTTATCTTGCGGATTTTGGGATCCAAATTCGGAAGATCTTAAAAGGATTCGCCAAGAATTGATTCAGGACTCTAATGAATTTAAAAATATAATTACAGCTGATCCGTTTCATTCTATTTGGGGAGATCTTCAAGGAAATGAACTAAAAACTGCTCCTCAAGGAGCAGATAAAATGCATCCAGACATTAATTTGATTAGAAAAAAACAATATATATTTTCAATTAAATACTCGGATCTAGAGGTTTGTGATCCGGATTTTCTAAATATTATAGAAAGCGCATTTAAAAACATTCGTCCATTTGTTGATTATATGTCTGAAATTTTAAGCACAGATAAAAACGGAGAATATTTGTTCTAACATCTTCTTAATTACATTTATTTAAAAGTTACAAATGCATAATTTTTTTTTCCTTTTTGAACGAGAATATACTTTTTACCCAATAAATCTTTTTTAAAAATTAATTCTTCGATCTTAACTTTTGATTTATTAATTGAAACTCCTCCGGCCTGAATTAGTTTTTTCGCTTCCCCTCGTGATTTAAAGAGGGAATTATCGGCAGTAACTAAGTCCAAAACTGAAATTCCAGAAGTAAGAGAATTAAATGAAACAGTCATTTTTACAACACCAGAAAAGATATCGAGCAAATCCGCTTCAGCTATTTCCCTGAGCATCTCGTTGGTGCCGCTACCGAAAAGAATTTCACTAGCTCTTATAGCATTTTTTAAAGCATCTAAAGAATGTACTCTCTCAGTAATATCACTAGCAAGTTCTTTTTGTAAAATCCTAAGATGAGGATTCTCTATATGTGTTTTTTCAAGGGCCTCTATTTCTTCTCTGCTTCTTACGGTAAAAATCCTAATATAATTAGCTGCATCATCGTCGGTTGAGTTTAACCAGAACTGATAAAATTTATAAGCACTTGTTTTTTTGGGATCTAGCCATATGTTTCCACCCTCTGTTTTTCCAAACTTAGTTCCATCGGCTTTTTTTATTAATGGTGTTGTTATCGCAAATGCATTAGGTCCTCCCATTCTTCGGTTAAGCTCAATTCCTGTTGTTATGTTTCCCCATTGGTCACTGCCGCCCATTTGCAAACAAACATCCTTATTTTTAGATAAAAAGTGAAAATCAAATGCCTGAATTAATTGATAGCTGAATTCCGTAAAACTTATACCTGATTCCTTACGACTCTTTACTGAGTCTTTTGCCAACATGTAATTAACCGTGATGTGTTTTCCGATTTCTCTTATGAAATCTAAAAATCCGAAATTTGCAAACCAATCATGATTATTTAAAACCTCAGCTGAATTAGCTTCTGATGTTCGTAATAATTTCTTTAATTGTAACTGTTGAGAATTCAAGTTCGCAATAAGGTCTTTCTTTTTAAGTAAACTTCTCTCTTCAGACTTAAAAGAGGGATCACCAATCATTCCAGTTGCACCGCCGACAAGAGCCACAGGCTGATGACCTGATCTCTGAAAATGAATTAACATCATGACCTGAACGAGGTTTCCTACGCCAAGTGAATCAGCAGTAGGATCAAAACCAATATATCCTTTTCTTGAATCTGTAGCTAAAAAATCTTCAGTTCCAGGAGTTATATCATGGAGCATTCTACGCCAACGTAATTCTTCTATAAATTTGGTAATCATAACAGTAAAGTTAAGGGAGGCCAAGGGCAGAATTTAAATTTAAAAGCTACTTTTGTTCACATGATATTAGTAACTGGGGCATCTGGCATGTTAGGTTCGCAAATCCTGCTGCACGCAGCTCAGTCCGGAGAGAAATCACTTCGTGGGATTTATAGGAGCTCAAGATCATTAGACAATGTTAAATTGAGTTTTTCCGTTCAAGGAGCCTTGGATAAATTTAATTCTATAGAATGGGTTAAGGCAGATCTTTTAGACCCAATTGAAACGGATGAAGCAATATCGGGAGCAAAATATATTATTCATTGTGCAGCTCTTGTCTCCCCAAACACATCTGATTCAGATACAATGATTGATATCAACCCTCAAATATCTGAAAATGTATGGTCGTCTGGGTTTAGAAATAATATTATTCATGGAGTGCATGTAAGTAGCATATCAACTTTTTCATATAATCCAAATGAAAATTTTATAAATGAGGAATCAGAAACAAAGACAGAAAATCTAAGTTCTTACGGAAAAAGTAAATGGGCTTCTGAATTAATTGCTTGGAGATTTATAGCAGAGGGATTATCAATTTCAGTAGTCTCACCAAGTGTAATACTTGGATGTCCCGCATGGAATCAAGGAAGTAGTTTGATTCTAAAAAGAATAAAAAAAGGAATGCCGTTCTATCCTCCTGGATCCACGGGATGGGTAGATGTAAGAGATGTAGCTGATTTTACTTTAAAAAATATTTCAACGAGAATATCAGGAGAGCGATTCATTTTAAACGGATATAATGCTTCATTTAAAAAAACATTTTCGGATATAGCAGTTGAACTAAATTGTAACCCACCAAAATGGAAAACATCATACACAATATTGATTTTCGCCTCTATAATTGAATCTTTTTATTCAAAATTATCAACTTATAAACAAAAATTATCACATGATTCTATTCGAACTGTAACTTCCAGCGTAAAATATGATGCAACTAAGTCGAAATTATCAGGATTTCAATATCGGCAATGGGAAGAAACTATATCAGCTTTGGCTAAGTATTGCGAATTACTAATGGTCAAAAACAACTAGATATCTAGATTTTATCGGTCATCAGTTTGACAATTGATAGAAAGTTGTATCGTGATTTCCATCCCCAATCAAGTTTTGCCTGAGTATCATCAATGCTACTTGGCCAAGATTTGGCGATAGCCTGTCTCGAATCTGGAGAATATGACATTTCAAACTCTGGTTTAATTTTTTTAATCGCAATACCTAACTCACTTGGAGTGAAATCTACAGCAGCTAAATTATAGCTTGACCGAATTCTAATAGCATCAGATTCCGCTTCCATTATTTCAATTGTTGCTCTTACTGCATCATCCATGTACATCATGGGCAATCTCGTGTCCGGTTCTAAAAAAGAAATGAACTCTTCCCTTCTGCTGGCTGAATGAAATATGTCAATTGCGTAATCGGTTGTTCCTCCTCCCGGCATTGTTTTCCATGAAATAAGTCCAGGATAACGCAGACTTCGAACATCTACTCCATAGTTTTTAAAATAGTACTGACACCAGAGTTCTCCTGCTAATTTTGAGATTCCATAGGCTGTAGTCGGATCCATCGAACAGTATTGAGGAGTCTGTATCTTTGGGGTACTAGGACCGAATACAGCAATTGAGCTCGGCCAAAAAATACGCTTAATCAACCCTTCTTTGGCTAAATCAAGAACACTAAATAGGGTCTTCATATTCAAATCCCAAGCCTTCTGAGGAGCTTTTTCTCCTGTTACGCTCAACATTGCTACCAGATGATAAATTTCACTTATTCCCTCCTTCAGAACTAAATCACGTAATGCCGTTTCGTTCATGGCGTCTAGTTCAAAACATGGAGATGAAAGGTTATCAATTCTAAGATCAACTGCAATAATATTATTCTTTCCTCTTCTTGAACGAAGTTGACTAACTAACTCAGTCCCAATTTGACCCGCAGCTCCAATTATAAGAGATTTTTCCATACATCAAATGTACCTATGAAATAGTCTTCATTCGGGTGAAACAAAATGAATACATGGCATCTTGAATGAACTTAATTAAAGATTCAGAAAATCCCTTTCTTATTTTGAATTTATACCTTTGCATATATGTCATCTAAAACTTCAAAAGTAATCTTATATAACAAATTAGATCGCGACACTTTAATTCAACATCTTAATGAAGAGTCCTTTTCTCGAAAGACATTGTCATTTTATAAATATATGGAAATTCAAATTCCGCAAGATTTTCGTGATAAATTATTTCGGGCGTTTGATACACTAAATTGTTTTGGTCGCATATACATTGCACGGGAAGGTATAAATGCCCAAATGAGTATTCCTGGACATAACTGGAGTTCTTTTTTAGAACTACTTCAACAATGGGAAGATTTAAAAAATATACCGTTGAAAATCGCAATTGAAGACAATGGGAAATCATTTTTTAAGCTTAGTATTAAAGTTCGTAAACAAATTGTAGCTGACGGCCTTACTATGAATGATTACGATGTTACAAATGTTGGAAAACATCTGGATGCTAATTCATGGAATGACTTGCTAATAAACGAAGAAAGTATAGTGGTCGATATGCGTAATCATTACGAAAGTGAAATTGGGCACTTTGAGGGATCTATCCTTCCTCAGTCTGAAACATTTAGAGAAGAGCTTCCTGAAGTCCTTAGCTTATTAAAGGGAAAAGAAAATAACCCGGTCTTGTTATATTGTACCGGTGGGATTAGATGTGAAAAAACATCGGCATTTCTGAAGCACCACGGATTTCATGACGTAAATCAACTCCATGGGGGAATTATAGATTATGCGCGTCAAGTAAATGAAAAAGGAATTGAAAATAAATTCCGAGGCAAAAACTTTGTATTTGATGAGCGACTTGGAGAATCTATATCACAAGATGTTATTTCCAACTGCCATCAATGTGGAGAACCGAACGACACCCATGTGAATTGTGCTAATCAGGGCTGTAATTTACTTTTTATTCAGTGTAAAGATTGTCAAAATAAAATGGCACAAACTTGTTCCAATGAATGCCAGAAAATCATTAATTTACCAGAAGATGAGCAAGCTGTTATTCGCCGTAAAAAAGGATTAGAAAAAAAAGCTAAACGACATTATCGATCAAATTTATTTAAAAAATAATCAAAATGGGATATCATAAACTTGGCTCGATTCCTTCGAAACGTCATACAATTCACGAAAACCCTAATGGTGGAATCTACTATGAGCAGCTATTTGGAACAGAAGGTTTCCACGGAGTCAGCTCATTACTTTATCATTGTCACCGTCCAACTATGGTTTCATCGATTGGCGAGGCCATAGATATTCGGCCAAAGGCCGCAATAGATAACAATATAGCCAGTCGAATGCTTCAAGGGTTTAAGATTGATCCTAAAGATGACTTTTTGAAATCTAGAATATCAGTACTATTCAATAATGATGTTCAAATAGATGTAGCGTCACCTAAAAAAGGAACAGGTAATTATTTTTATAAAAACGCTGACTGTGATGAAGTTATATTTATTCACAAAGGGTCGGGAGTAATTCGTTCGATTTTCGGGGATTTAAAATTTAAATATGCTGACTACATAATCATTCCACGAGGAACAATTTATCAAATTGAATTTGATAATGATATAAACAGATTATTTATTATTGAAAGTAATTCGCCAATTGTATCACCTAAACGCTACCGAAATGAATTTGGACAGCTTCTTGAAAGTTCGCCCTTTTGTGAACGAGATTTAAGATTACCAAAAGATTTAAAGACCCATGACCAAAAAGGTGCTTTTTTAATTAAAATAAAAAAACAGGGTCGCCTGCATTATGTGACTTATGCGAGTCATCCTTTTGATGTTGTTGGATGGGATGGCTATTGCTATCCGTATATATTTTCTGCTTTAAATTTTGAACCCATTACCGGCCGCATCCATCAGCCTCCTCCAGTTCATCAAACATTTGAAGCCGATAATTTTGTGATTTGCACATTTGCACCAAGACTTTATGACTATCATCCGAAATCGATTCCTGCACCTTATAATCACAGCAATATTGACTCAGATGAAGTATTATATTATGTTGATGGAGACTTCATGTCAAGAAATCATGTAGAACATGGCTTCATGAGTCTTCACCCTGGAGGAATCCCTCATGGACCTCACCCAGGAGCCTATGAGCGATCCATCGGTCAAAAAGAAACTTCTGAATTAGCCGTCATGGTAGATACCTTTAAGCCTTTAAAAGTAACTCAAGCAGCTTTGGATATAGAACTAAAGGATTACTGGAAGTCCTGGCTCGATCCCAAGTCGTAAATAAATCCTGCATTCAAGAAATAATTTGGTAAAAAATATGAAATACGATAGCACTTCACTTAAACTTCCCATTGAAAATATTGAAGCAGAAGATTATCTTCCTTTAAATGGAACAGATTATATTGAATTTTATGTAGGCAATGCAAAACAGTCTGCACACTATTTTAAGACTGCTTTTGGCTTTCAAGATTTTGCATATGCAGGCCTGGAGACAGGGTTAAAAGACAGAACATCCTATGTTCTCAAACAAGATAAAATAATTCTAGTACTGACTTCTTCGCTCCTTGCTAAAAGTGAGATAAATGATCATCTTGTTAAACACGGAGACGGAGTTAAAAACATGGCGATTTGGGTTGATGATGCCACTGAAAGTTGGAAAAAAACTACGGATAGAGGTGCTAAATCAGCATTTGAACCATATACCATTAAGGATAACAATGGATATGTGACTCTCTCAGGTATAAAAACATATGGTGACACAGTTCACATTTTTATAGAAAGGGATAAATACTCAGGTGTTTTTTTACCTGGATTCATTGAAAATTCATCAACATATCAGCCTGAGGAAACAGGATTAAAGTTTATTGATCATATGGTTGGAAATGTAGGGTGGAACGAAATGAATACATGGGTAAATTATTATAAAAGTGTCATGGGTTTTGCTCAGTTAGTTTCATTTGACGATAAGGATATTTCTACAGAGTATACCGCATTGATGTCGAAAGTCATGACAAATGGAAATGGGCGCATCAAATTTCCAATTAATGAACCCGCAGAGGGTAGAAAAAAATCTCAAATCGAAGAATATATTGACTTTTATAATGGTGCCGGGGTGCAGCATTTAGCCTTAGCGACAGATAACATAATACATACGGTTCAAGAATTGCAAAATCGAGGCGTAGAGTTTCTCCAAGTTCCTAAATCCTACTACAATACCGTAATGGATAGAGTAGGTGAAATTGACGAGGATATTGCTCCGTTAAAGGATTTAGGTATTTTAATTGACCGCGATGATGAGGGGTATTTGTTACAAATATTCACAAAACCACTGATGGATCGGCCTACCGTTTTTTTTGAAATCATCCAAAGAAAAGGAGCGAAATCTTTTGGCAAAGGAAATTTCAAAGCATTATTTGAAGCGATTGAAAGAGAACAAGAAAATCGAGGAACCTTGTAAAAAAGAATTCACAAATTCAAAAACATAATCAAATTTAACTGATCCCGACTAGAAGATCCAAAAAATTGATTCAGATAACCCAACTCCAGGTTAATACCCTCTGATATTTCATACCCTAGCCCTCCATAAAGTCGATTTCTATCAAAAAAATCCGAATAAAGCTGTTGATCAAAAGTATAGCCTAAAAAAAGTTCATTATACCAAGAAAAATAAAATTTATTCTCATTAACATTTTTAAATGGAAGACGAGCACTTAAGAAATAGCGAAATCGCATTTTAAATTGAGAGGCAAATTGCCTCTGCTCAAAGCGAAATCGATGGCTAAGTTTCAAATGATTAATTCTTTGTTTTAAGATAAATTGCTGGAAAACTCTGTGTTCAAAATCAATAATCTTGTATGACGGTTCTAAAATTTCACCTCTCTCATTTCTAACATCAAGCGTATAACCTGGAAATAGAATATAGGCGTAACCTAACAATAAATTTTGATTTTTATTACTAAAAGTATATCCTAATCCCGTTCTCAGAAGGAGTTGCTCTAGGTCCTCGATATTATTACTATAATTTCGATACTGGACCTCATGATGCCAATTCCAATTTTGATTTAATTTTTTACTTCCTATATATATCAACCAATTACCAAGATCACTTTGCTCAGTTAATGATTGAGCCTTCAAATAATTAGGGACTGCACAAACACAGATCAAAAATCCTAAAAAAGTATTTTTTACGAAATATTTCATTGAACTAAATACTTCATTTAAAAAACTCTACCGACCCATCATTAATATCATACATCGCACCCACTATTTTCAATTCTTTTGATTCGTGCATTTCCTTTAAAACATTGCTCTCTTTAAGAATAGCGTCAACGGTAAAATGAACATTTTTTATGGCAACATCATTAACAAAACCAATATTAGAAGAATTCCTAACGCTTTTATCTTGTGGATCCTTTACGGCGCGCACCGCTGGTTTTATTTTCTCTAACATACCTGTAAGCTTTCCTAGTTTAGCGTCATCACACGCCCCTTTTATAGCGCCACATGAAGTGTGACCTAAAACAACAATTAATTTTGTACCCGCAAGTTTACATGCAAATTCCATGCTTCCTAAAATATCATCATTCACAAAATTTCCTGCAATTCGAGCACTAAAAATATCACCAATTCCTTGATCAAATATCAATTCTGCTGAAACGCGAGAATCTATACAACTCAATATTGTAGCAAATGGAAACTGCCCTCCACTAGTCTCTTCAACCTGTTGGATTAAACTTCGATCTGCCTTTATATTATTTTGAAATCTCTTATTCCCTTCTTTTAAGAAACGTAATGACATTTCTGGTGTCATCGCTAATTGATTTTCTTTTGTCTGTGCTTTCATTCTTATGAATTCATAATTAATTCTATATTGATCGGAAAAATAATTTACAAAGAAAGTGAAGTTTCTAAAAGTTTGCAAAAAATCAAGTGAACTGGAAATATTTTAATTCAAAATCTAATATTAAAATACTTTTTTTACTTAGACTTTATTTGAAGCACGTCTATAATTATCGATTGCGACAAAATAATTCGGATCTTCTAAAACATTAACGTCACATATTTTTTCCGCTTTCTTAATAAGTTTAACACAATCAGGTGAAAGGTGACGTAAGTGAATTACTTTTCCACTAAGAAGATACCGTTCTGCTAATTTATTCAAAGCTTCGATAGCCGATTGATCTACAACTTTAGATTCTGCAAAGTCGACAATTATTTCTTCCGGATCATTTTTGATATCAAACTTTGCATTAAAAAGTTCTATGGAACCAAAAAACAATGGTCCAAAGATTTCATAATGTTTAATACCGTGTTGATCAATATGTTTACGAGCTCTAATCATTAGAGCATTCTGCCATGAGAATGCTAAAGCTGAAATGATAACTCCAGCAATAACAGCAATGGCTAAATCAAAAAATACAGTCATAATTGTCACAAGAAGAATTACAAATACATCTGTCAATGGAACCTTATTCCACATTTTAAAAGAATTCCATGCAAATGTTCCTATTACTACCATAAACATGACACCTACCAGTGCAGCTATGGGAATCATTTCAATATAGGATGAAGCAAAAAGGATGAAACAGAGGAGAGATAAAGCGGCTACCACTCCAGAAAGTCTTCCGCGCCCACCGGATTTTATATTTATTATTGATTGCCCGATCATGGCACAACCGCCCATTCCTCCAAAAAGCCCATTCAATATATTGGCACCTCCTTGAGCAATACATTCTCGATTCCCATTTCCATGTGTCTCGGTCAACTCATCAATGAGATTCAAGGTCATCAAGGATTCAATTAAACCAATCGAAGCCAATATTAACGCATATGGCGCGATAAATTGCAATGTGTTAATACTTAGCGGAATAGATGGAATATCAAACCGAGGAAGGCCTGCCTTGATGCCTTCACCTCCGCCAGCTACTATAAATGATTTGACAGAAGAAGTATCAATATCACCAAAAACAACAATGAAGGAAACAACCAATATAGCCGTTAACGCAGCTGGTATATCCTTGGTTAATTTCGGTAACAAAAACATAATAGTCATTGTTAACCCAACCAAAAAAAACATTGTATAAAGAGCTTCTCCAGTAAGCCATTCGCCATGACTTTTAAACATCCCCAATTGGGAGATAAAAATTACAATGGCCAATCCATTAACAAATCCCATCATCACTGAACTGGGAATCATTCGAACAAACTTTCCCATCTTTAAAAACCCAGCTAAAACCTGAATTAGTCCACTTAAAATCAGAGTAGCAAATAAATATTGAAGTCCCATCATTTGATCTCCTGAGCCCAAATCATTGCCCTCGCTAATCAGGTGGACCATGACTACTGCCATTGCTCCGGTAGCGCCTGAAATCATCCCAGGTCGGCCACCAAAAATAGATGTCACAATACCCATTATAAACGCACCATAAAGGCCAACAACAGGAGGTATTCCAGCAACAAAAGCAAATGCCACGGCTTCCGGAACTAGAGCTAAAGCGACTGTTATGCCAGATAAAATGTCATCTTTAATATTGCCGCGAGTCTTTTCGAAAAATTGTAATCTTGATTTCAATATATACTTATGTCCTGTTAGCGGGCGAAAGTAGGTATAATAACTACACCTTCAGGACGGAAAAATATAATTCTTTTTTAGTAATAGTACGTTGAGATAAAAACTTAGCGACGTTCAATTTTAGTTAATGTAATTTGATTTTCATTCAATACATTTCATTATTCTAATTAACCAAATTCGCAAGCTCTTCATAGAGTTTTATTAGCTCTACATTTTTATACTCTTCTTGCGTTAAAGCCTCATTGTTGTATTCATATTGCATTAGCAAACGAACAAGCATTTGCATAAACTGCAAATCTGTTTGGATTTCATTTTTTATTGCTCTTTTATCAGCTCCGCTATACTGGGAATAATATCTTAATTCATCTTCCATAACTCTTGCAAAGTCCATAATGTAACTCATCCCCTTAACCTTGTCACCAGCTTGGTAATAACCTTCAATTAGACTCAAAAAGAAATAATCATATCCTAATTTAGTCACAGGCATTTTCTCCATAGCAAAATCTAAGACTTTTATTGCGTCTTCGCTTCTACCTTGCCGCGATAGCTCTGAGGCTAGGCGTCCATAATTGATACGTAAATTAAAAGTAGACCGACGGTTAGTCTCATCTAAAAAGACGTTCGGTTTTTCCATATTCCCGAAGTTGAATTTACCCTCTTCATTTTGAGGGTTGTACATCAATTCTATCATTTTATCTGCGTTGACAGATCCAAAATCAAATTGATTTCCTGATCCTTCGGTTATTATCGGGACAAATCGATAAGCAAGTCCCTCTAAACGAAAATATTTTTGGAGCCAAAAGAAAGAACTTGCGGAACTTCCTACCGTTGTTGAGAAATATATTGGGCGAGACCAGTCATTATTGGAAATTAGATCAATAAGCATTAGATCTCTCTTTGAGATTACATTAGAATTCCAATTCCAGTCAATGAAATCGACAATTTTTAATGAATCTACATCTGGAACTACTCCATTTTTCATTACTGCATTCTTGTCAACTGGAATACGAAATTTCTTCATTGGGAAAAATTGAAGCTTCTTTGGGCTTTGAGTATTTGGGAAAGCCGTAAAGAAAACACCATCGTCATTACGCAAAGTATAATCAATGAAATCTTCAGCATACCAGCGGCCAGCAATTTTCAAATCCTGATAATAAAGAACATCTCGAGTGCCTTGAACATAGTCCTTTTTTTCTAAAGAGAAGGGTACGGCCTCTCCATCATAAAATTTTCTTTTCATCATGTCGATATACCAATCTGTATTCAATAAAGACAGGTTCACAATTCTAACATCTGTCCTATAACCCTCAACTTCCTGAATGTACCATAATGGAAAAGTGTCATTATCACCATTTGTGAAAAGAATAGCATTTCGATCACAACTATTTAAATACATTTTTGCAATCTCACGAGCTGTATAGCGGTCACTCCGATCATGATCGTCCCAATTCTGAGCTGCCATAATTGAGGGAATAGCCAAAGCTATAAGAGTAACAACAGATGCTGATATCGTGCTCCGGTATTTGCCTAGCCACTCATAAATCGCAATCACACCTAAACCAATCCAAATTGCAAAAACATAGAATGATCCGACAAATGCATAATCTCTTTCCCTGGGCTCGAATGGTTTATGGTTTGTGTAGACCACAATAGCTAAACCTGTAAAAAGAAATAATAATGTAACAACCCATGCGTTCCTTTTATCTCGTTTTGCTTGGAAATACAATCCCGCTAAACCCAAGATAAGTGGCAATCCAAAATAGACATTTCTCGAAGGGTTATTTAAAAAATGTTTAGGTAGATTACTCTGTGGCCCAAGTCGCATTTCATCGATAAAAGATATTCCAGTTATCCAGTTACCTTTTGTTAATTCATATCGATTCTGGTCGTCATTCTGTCGCCCTGAAAAGTTCCACATAAAATATCGGAACCACATTTGACCAACCTGATAATCGATAAAAAAGCGAAAATGATCTTTGAATTTTATTTTTTCAGCGGCTTTTACACCCATTAATTTCTGATAATTTTCTACATGATTGGCTTGATCCGACCACATTCTCGGGAAGAATCCAACGTCATTTTTAGAATAGTTAGGCTTAGATGCCTTTCCATTATTTGTAATCTCATATTTACCAGATTCATCACTGTAACCATAAGCCGGAGGGCCATCAGTGTATGGCCTCTTACTGTCTAGTTGACTGTTAAAACTCTGACCAAAGAGAATTGGCCAATCACCATATTGGTCTCTATTATAGTATGAAAGAAGAGCCTTTGCATCTTCAGGGTTATTCTCATCGATAGGTGTGTTTGCATTGGAACGGACAGCTAAAACAACAAAGCTAGAATATCCAATAAGTAAGAAAACTAAGGCATGTATTCCTTGCGAAATCAAAGGACGATTATTCTTTTTTGCCCAAATAATTCCAAAATAAATAACACTACCAATAAGAAGCATGGCAATAAGTGATCCGGAATTTTTCGGCATGCTGAGGACATTAACAGCAGTAACTTCTAACCAACCAAAAAGAGATAAAACGAAGGGGATAATTATTGCAAAGACCAATCCTAATATGCCAACAGAAGCAGCATTAGCAATAATCCACTTTTTCCAATTGACCTCGGGGGACTTTTTATAAAAGTAAATCATAACCACTGAGGGTATCGTTAGGAAGACAAGAATATGAATTCCAACAGAAAGACCTGTAAGGTATGCGATGAGAAGTAACCATCTATTTGCATATTCATCAGTATCAGCGACAGATTCCCATTTTAAGACTGCCCAGAATGCAATTGCCGTAAAACAGCTAGACATAGCATAAACTTCTCCTTCAACAGCTGAAAACCAAAATGAGTCGCTGAATGTAAATGCTAATGAGCCTACTAATCCTGAGCCTAATAATGTAATTTTCTCACCAAAAGATAACTCTATTGAAGAAAATAGTTTTCTGCCAAGCATCGTTATGGTCCAAAAAAGAAATGGAATTGTAAACGCACTGGATAATCCCGAAACCATGTTCACATAGAATGCTTGTCTTGTAACATCACCGAGTGCTAATTGTGATAAAACATTCGCTACTAATTGAAATACAGGAGCTCCAGGAGGATGACCTACTTGAAGCTTTACGGATGTAGCAATATATTCACCACAATCCCAGAAGCTTACTGTAGGTTCTAACGTACTTACATATGTAAAAAGGGCAATTAAGAAAGTGACCCAACCCATTAGGGAATTAACTTGTTTGAAAGAGAGATTCATATGGCTATAATTAAAATAGGATTGCTAAGATAGCATTATGACTGGCATCTTAATGACTAAATTATGCTGATAAAAGCTAAAGAACAGTACTCATATCAACGCCTAACTTACGTCCAATAAGTTGACTCAGTTTTACTCGCAAACTGGGATGTTGAATGTCTGAAATAGCGTCATTTGCAAAAGCCAACATTAAAAGAGCTTTAGCTTCTTTAAGTCTAATTCCTCTAGCACGTAAATAAAATAATGCGTCTTCGTCTAACTGTCCAACTGTACAGCCATGCGAGCATTTAACATCATCAGCATAAATTTCGAGTTGTGGCTTAGTATCTATTGAAGCCTTTTCACTTAGAATTAAATTGTTGTTTTGCTGATATGCCGCTGTTTTTTGAGCATCAGTATGGACATAAATTTTTCCATTAAATACTCCTTTAGAGTAATCATCATATATTCCTTTATAGGTTTCATGGCTAGAGCAATTTGGAGCTATGTGATCAACACGAGTGTGGTGATCTACAAGTTGACGATCATTTCCTAAAGTTAAACCGAACATATGTGCTTCTGCTCCTGGACCACTCAATGAAAAATCTAAATTATTCCGAATAAATTTACCTCCAGTTGATATAGTATGAACTATTGCTTTACTATCTTTTTCTTGATTTATTTTGCTATGTTGAGTTAGGGACGCTTGGGGTGAATCATGCTGTAGCTTAACCCAATGAATGCTGGAATTAGAACCAATTTGAATTTCATCAACAGCATTTGTCCATGTTTCATGATTTGTCAACGAATGATGCCGTTCAATGATTTCTGCACTGGAGCCTTCCGCTAAAATAACTAAACTCCTAGTTTGATTAAATACTGGAGTACTCCCCGTAGTAAAATAAAGAACTTGAATCGGCTTCTCTACAACTATATTCTTCGGCACATTCACATAGAGACCTTCCCAAGCTAACGCCGTATTCAACTGAACTAGTGGGCCATCGTCTTTTGTTAATTTGTTAAAGTTCTCTTCAACAATTTTTGGGTATTTTTTCCAGGCACTCCCTAGTGTGCAAATATCATATTTACTATGTGTTGTTTGAGAAAGCCACGATGAATAGCGCCCATTAATAAATACAACTTGATAGCAGTCAATATCGTTAACAAGAAATTTTTTTATATCCTTATACTCGACTTGTTCCTCTTCGTCAAAAGATGCAAATGGAGACGGAAGAACATAATTAGGAGCAATCAATTTCTTCAATGAAGTGTATTTCCAGTCTTCATTTCGAACTGTTGGAAACCCTTCAGTTTCAAATATGTCGATTGCTTTCCTACGCTGGGATGTGATTAGATTACTTGATATTTGTGCGAATTGTGTTTCATGTAACCAATAAAAAGCAGACAAGCGGTCTTTCATTCCTGCTCCTTTTTAATCCAATCGTATCCTCGTTTCTCAAGTTCGAGAGCCAACTCTTTCCCTCCAGACTTTACAATTCTTCCATTAAAAAGGACATGGACGAAATCTGGAATGATATAATCTAAGAGTCTTTGATAATGGGTAATAATTATAAATGTGTTCTCCTTACTTCTTAGTGAATTGACACCATTAGCAACAATTCGAAGTGCATCAATATCGAGACCTGAATCAGTTTCATCGAGAATGGCAATCTTAGGCTCTAACATTGCCATTTGAAAAATTTCATTTCTCTTTTTCTCACCACCGCTAAAACCTTCATTAAGCGATCGACTCAAAAACCCTTTATCCATCTCCAAAACTTTCATTTTATCTCTCATCATTTTTAACATAGGAGAGGCAGCTAAAGGCTCTTCGCCTCTTGCATTACGGATTTCATTAAGTGCCGTTTTTATAAAGTTAGAAACTGTAACTCCAGGGATTTCAATTGGATATTGAAAACTCAAGAAAAGACCAAGGTGAGCACGTTTTTCAGGTGGAAAATCCAAAACACTTTCACCATCAAAAAGAATGTCTCCGCTTATAATGTCGTATCCATCGTGGCCAGCTATTACATTTGATAATGTGCTTTTTCCTGATCCATTAGGGCCCATTATTGCATGTACTTCTCCCAGGTTTACCTTTAAATTAATACCATTAAGAATCACATTGTCATCAATGCTGGCATGAAGATTAACTATTTCTAACATAATATTATTTAAAATTACCCCACAGAGCCTTCAAGGCTAATGGCCAACAATTTTTGAGCTTCCACGGCAAATTCCATAGGCAGCTGGTTCAATACATCTTTACAGTATCCATTTACTATCAGCGCAATTGCTGCTTCAGTACTGAGACCCCTTTGTTGGCAATAAAAAATTTGATCTTCGCCTATTTTTGACGTTGTTGCTTCGTGCTCCATTTTTGCTGTCGGATTCTTAACTTCAATATATGGAAACGTATGAGCTCCGCATTTATCACCCATTAAAAGAGAGTCACACTGGGAAAAGTTTCGTGCATTTAAAGCCCGGGGGCTCATTCTAACCAACCCTCGATAACTGTTATGACTGTTACCAGCACTTATCCCTTTGCTTATAATTGTACTTTTTGTGTTACGTCCTAAGTGCAACATTTTTGTACCGGTATCAGCCTGTTGAAAATTATTTGTCAACGCTACTGAATAAAATTCACCGATACTATTATCGCCTTTTAAAATGCAACTTGGATATTTCCATGTTACAGCAGATCCAGTTTCCACTTGGGTCCATGAAATCTTTGCACTTGTTTCGCAGATACCTCTCTTCGTTACAAAGTTAAATATTCCCCCTTTCCCGTTAGAATCACCGGGAAACCAATTTTGAACTGTTGAGTATTTGATCTCAGAATTATCTAAAGCTACTAGTTCAACAACTGCTGCATGTAACTGATTTTCATCACGCTGAGGAGCAGTACAACCTTCTAGGTAGCTAACATAGCTGTTCTGATCTGCTATTAATAAAGTGCGCTCAAATTGACCAGTTCCAGCCTCATTTATTCGAAAATATGTGCTCAATTCCATGGGGCATCTTACACCTTTAGGTATGTAACAGAACGAACCATCTGTAAATACCGCACTATTGAGTGCCGCATAAAAATTATCTGATTTAGGAATTACAGTACCGATATATTTTTTAACTAATTCTGGATAATCCTGAATAGCCTCACTCATCGAGCAGAAGATTATTCCTTTTTCTTTTAATGTTTTCTTAAATGTTGTAGATACACTGACAGAATCTACTACAATGTCCATGGCAACTCCAGATAGTCTTTTTTGCTCATCCAGGCTTATCCCTAATTTTTCAAAGGTTTTTAGCAACTCTGGATCAACCTCATCAAGACTTTCAATATTTCTTTTTTTTGCAGCTGAATAATATGATATTGCTTGAAAATCAGGCTTTTTGTAGTGAACATTAGCCCATTCTGGCTCATCCATTTTTTTCCAAACTTGAAATGCATCTAACCGCCAATCTGTCATCCATTGTGGTTCATTCTTTTTTAAAGATATGAGCCGGATAGTATCTTCATCTAATCCAGGGGGCAAAGTATCAGCATCGATTTCTGTAGAAAATCCATACTTGTATTCACTTGATGTTACCTCATCAATTATTTTATCATTATCACTCATAGCGAAAAACTTTCACCGCATCCGCATGTTCGAGAAGCATTCGGATTGTTAAAGGCAAATCCTTTTCCATTTAAGCCTCCACTGTACTCTAATGTGGTTCCTAAGAGGTACAGCAAGCTTTTCTTCTCAACTAAAACCTTAATTCCATTTTCTTGAAATAACTGGTCTCCATCTTCGGGTCGATCAACAAAATCCATAGCATAACTCAGACCTGAACAGCCACCGCTTTTTACTCCCACACGAACAAATGATGAAACAGTGCTTTTCCCATCATCCTTCATAAGAGATGTTACTTTTTTTGCAGCTTCAGTAGAAACATTAATCATTTATGATGAATTCAATATTAAACACAAATATACGATGCTCTTACTCTTGGCTATGAGATTATTAACGTTTCAGATAAAGAATCTTAACTCCATTTGGGGGCATTGATATTTCTTCAGTATTTGATATAATATCCCATTCCTCAGATTCATTATTGACATCTTTTGAATCTAAAACAACCCTTCCTTCTTTGAAAGTTAACTCCGTGAGTCGCTTTAAATCAAATGATTGAGTCTTTTTACTTCTGTTAGCAAGAACAAATAAAATATCGTTCTCATTATACCAGCAGTAAGAATAAATATCATCATCAGGTGCCCAATGACGAAATAAACCCGTACCGATAACCTTGTAAGAACTTCTAATCTGAGCCATTTTACGAACGAAAAAAAGAGCTTTCTTTTCCAATTCACTCAAAGCCGTTTCTTTGAAAACATTTCGCTTGTCTCGTCTATCACTCCATCCACCAGGCATGTCTTCACGGATTTCACCGTGATCATCTAGACCGCTTAGAAGGATTTCGGTACCATAATAAAGACATGGTATTCCCCTGGTGCTGTAAAGCATCACTATTCCCATTTTAAAGAGATCAAAATCCTGATTTATTTTCGCAAAAAAACGTCCAGCATCATGATTGTCTAAAAACGTGATGAACTTATATGGAGAACTATATTGATAGTCTGAAGCAATGTTCATGTAAAGGCTATTCAATCCACTATTCCATGACGTGGGGTTCTCTAAGGCATCCTTCCAAGCCTCATACATGTTAAAATCTGCAACTCCGTCCAGTGATGAGTGTCGATTAGAAAAATAAGCTTGTGAATGCTCATTATGAACCCAGGATTCACTAAAAATAAAAAAATCCGGAAATACCATATGTATTTCTTTTGACCAATGATCTAAAAAGTCCTGATCGGGATATACCCATGTATCCACGCGAAAAGCGTCAACCCCCAACTCTTCAATCCACCAAATACTATTTTGAGTTAAGTATTTTGCGCATTCAGGATTTTTCTGATTCAGATCTACCATTGATGGAACAAACCATCCATCCGAAAATTGTTTCTTATCACTTGGCGCAGCATACGGATCATATAAAGTAGCATAACGATGATTCGTTATTGTCGCGCCTGCTACTTGTCCTTTCTCGTCGATTTTTCCTTCTAGGGGCCATGCATTTATCCAATTTGAATCTGGCGGATTCTGAAATAAACGGTTAAATGTTCCCATATGGTTGGGAATAATATCCATAACAAGCTTCATATCTCTTTCATGTAGTTGACGAGAATATTCTTTGTAAGCTTTTATCCCTCCAAAACGCGGATCAACTTGATAATGATCTGTAATTGCATAGCCATGATACGAGTATTCAGGCATATCATTAATTAATAAAGGCATCGTCCAAACAGCAGTAACTCCAAGTGTTTTTATATAATCTAACTGACTGGTTAATCCTTGAATATCTCCTCCATGACGAGAAAACCCTTCAGAGGAATTAACATGATGTTCTCTTAGATCATTAATGACGTCGTTCTTAGAGTCGCCATTTGCAAATCTGTCAGGGGTGACCAAATAGATTAAATCTCGTTCATTCAAACCCATATAGTTATGCGATTCGGATTCCCTCTCTTTAAATTTATAGAGCTTAGAAATTGGAAATTTTTGACCCCCTTTATAAAGCCATCCTTTGATATAAATATTCTGTGCAGCCGCTGTTGAGTCAATACTAATGGTTACATAATGGTAATCTCTATTCTGTGCTTCTACATCACTTAGCAATGTAATTTTATCGCCTTTTACGTCAGTAATTTTAAACTCCTCATTAAGCCCGAGATTCATCTCCACCAATAGTTCAAGAGATTCTACATGCAGCCCTGCCCACCAGTGCGGTGGATCAATTCTAATTTCTTCTGGACTAATAGCCCATGAGGAAAATGTCAGCATTCCAACAATTAAGCAACTACAATATTTCATTTAATTCATATTTTTATTTCTTCCGAATAACCAATTTAAATCAGTAAAGGCCGGACATGTCCGGCCTTTAAAGATATGTAGGTTTGTTTTAAAGACTTATGGCTATCCGCTGAATAAACCTTTCGTCATTTACTAGTACTTCAATTAGATAGGTTCCATTTGACAAGTTTCTACCATTTAAAGCACTTGGGTCCCAAGTTATTGAATTGTTGCCGGCACTAGCATCGTGATCAAAGCTATTTAATTGTTGACCTAAAACATTATAAACATTAATCTTCGCTAGGGTCTCGCTGTTCGCATAAAAATCTATAAATACAGGGCCATTTGAAGGGTTTGGATATACAGAAATTCCGGGACTAGAAATCTCATTAATTGTTACTGATGCACCTGATCCATCACACTGATAGCAAGCATCCCAGCAATACTTCAAAATTGTTCCATTTACCGAGGGAATTACAAGTTCCCTGTTGATATTACCTGCCCCATCATCAATACCACAATTATCACTTGCAATCGTAGATGTCAATGTATCCGTTCCTTCATTAGTTCCCCAGTCTCCATTAACAAACTTGTAAAGTTGTGTAACACCGATTGATGTAGAAGGATAAGTTACTGTAATCTGCCAAACGTCTGAGCCAAGGTCAGTCATTGCAGAATTTGAGTCCGTGGGATTCCAATCTAACATAGCGTTAGATCCATTAGTAGCTCCTTGAGTAGCAAAATTACCGCCGACACGAATTCCATTTGCCGCAATCGTATTTCCAGAGGCAACATAATCTGCTACATCGACATGATACACGACATCTACTTGGCCATAAGCCATCGTTGAGATCATGAATGCCAATGCTAGTGTAAAGATTTTTTTCATGGTGTTGATTTAATTAATTAGAATTGATTTAATAGCCTGGGTTTTGTACCAGGTTTTGGTTTGAAAGAACATCCGAAGAGGGTATTGGATATAAATTATAATGTGAACTTGTTGAGATTCCAAATTGCTCATTCCCTTTAAAAGGCCATAGATAATCTCCTCCAGTGAATTGTCCAAATCTAATAAGATCTGATCTTCTGTGCCCTTCTCCATATAATTCTCTTGCCCTCTCATCAATAATTTCTGGTAAACTCAATGTCGAAACATTCATAGAGCTATTGCCATATGCTCTTTCACGAACCATATTAAAGTAGCCAACACCCGAAGAAAGGTTTTGTCCTTTGCGGACAGCACATTCCGCGTACATTAAATAGATATCCGCGAGCCGAAACATAGGAAAATCAATATCGACAAAAGTGACGGGCTCTGACCCTGCTGAACTATCGCGGTTCGTATTATTCCATTTTGTAATTGCAATACCTTCAGTAAAGGAACCGATTGTAGTGATCGTGTCTTCCTGACCATCAAGGTGTACCATACGACGGGTGTCTATAGTGTCAGAGAATTTATCAAACCACGCCTTAGTCGCACGATTGCCTTGCCAACCTGATGTTGTGCCAAAAGAACTAATATCCATAGAACCTCCCAAATGAGAATGAAGTAAAAATGTTGTTCCTCCATATGTCCTGGTATGATTACCATCAAAGTTAACGGCGAAAATAAATTCTGGTGAAAGATGATTATCTGCATTGAAGTTATAAGCATAATTAGGTTCCAATGAATAACCTAAAGCGATCAAAGAGGCACAATCCGTCATGCAATCTTCATAGTTCGGTTGACCTGTATAAACCTCTGAATTTAGATATAATTTTGATCTCAATGCTAATAATGCGCCTTTATCTGCCCTTCCATAAGCTACTGTTAGCGCCGATTTTAATAATGGCTCAATACTATTTAACTCTGTTAGAATCCAATTATATAAATCCTTTCTCATTATTTGCTCTGGGAAAAATAATCCCGGGTTGTCTGTTTCATCAATAAAAGGCACATTTCCAAATAAATCTAAAGCGTGATAATAGCTCAAAGCCCGTAAAAATCTCGCTTCAGCAGCCATCTCTGTAATCACATTTTTTTCTTGATCACTAAATGAATGGTCCTCCATCCACTTAGAGTCGGTATATCGGAGAAATTCATTTGCCAACGTAATCTGATAATATATTCGGTAATACATGGCAGAAACAAAAGAACTATTATCATTCCAAGTCATAGAATTTAACTCAGGAATTCCAGGGTCATTCCAGCCGCATACTTCCTCATCCGTAGGAAGTTCTTGAAGATTCCAAAGCACTCTCACATATTGAGAAAACCCTTCATCAATACCTCCTATATCGGGCATCCCCGCTGGGCCTTTATTTCCTGAAATAGCTAATCCCGCATATAATTTTGCTAAAACATTAATATAATTTCCTGGATCCGAATAAACAGCATCCGCATTTAGACCATAGCGAGGAGTCAAATTCAGATCATTCGAACATGAACCTGATAACACTGAAGCCAAAAAGGCAAAACCGATTAATTTTAAAGTCTTCATTTTTTATCAATTAAAAATTAACAGTGACTTGAATGTTAAATACTCGAGGTCTTGGGTAAATCATATTATCTATTCCTCCCGCTACTTCTGGGTCTAGACCCGAATAGCTTGTAATTACCAAAGCATTTTGAAGAGAAAGATTGACACTAGTAGCAAACTGATCTTTATATAAAGAGCCGAAGTTGTAACCGAGATATAAATTATCCAATCTCAAAAAAGAGGCGTCTTCTAAATAGTATGAGGATAGGTATTGGGGGAATCTAAACTCTGAATTTAAATAATCTGTTGTTAAGTTATTTAAATGTCGCATCGATCCTCCAACCTCGAAATAATTAGCATGATTTGAATTCAAGTTATTATACATCACTTGACCTGTTTCTGCTCTCCAAGTCATACCTCCAGAAAATCTCTTGTGCGAAAATGATGTATTAAATGCAAACATTTGACGTGGCTCCGGGCTTGAATTCACGTGGGCAATAAGATCACTAGAATTTATAATCCCATCACCATTTTGATCAACATAGGCTTCATAGTTATCAATCTTACCATTCCCATCTAAATCTACATTACCTGAGTAAGAATCAATATTTCCGCTCCGCTCAATTGGTTTATTATTGTCATCATATATCTGTTCATAGGTAAAAAATGTAAACATCGGCATTCCTATGGCGTGAATCTGAATGGTATTCCCTACTCCGCCAGAAATTCCACCAACCTGAATTCCAGGGGATGTGGTGTCTTGAATTATAGATAATTTTGTTATTTTATTTCGATTTCGTGTTGCGTTAAAGCCCACATCCCAATTAGTATTAGAGTTATTTATAAGTACAAAATTCACTGACGCCTCTATACCATTGTTGGTCATTGCACCCACATTAGTCAAAACACTATTTGAAAAATTCGTTCCAGCAGGAATTGGAATTACTGCTAGTAAATCAGTAGTGTTCTTGTTGTAGAAATCTATAGATCCATTTACTTTTCCTTTAAAGAATCCAAAGTCTAATGCAATATTGCTTGTAGCTGTTTTCTCCCATTGTAGATTATAGTCATAAGCATCCGGTCGCAGTACATCTATGAAAGAATTACCAAATTGATACTGAGCTGTAGCTGTCCCAAAATTATAATTAGGGATATATCCGTAATCGTTAAATATATCTTGTTGACCTGTAACTCCATATCCAACTCTTAATTTTAATTTTGAAAAGAACTTTAGGTCTTTAAAAAAATCTTCTTCATTAATATTCCATCCCAGAGCAGCAGAAGGGAAAAATCCCCAACGTGCAGTTTTAGAAAATCTTGAAGATCCATCAGAGCGGACAGTGGTTGTTAGCAAATATTTATTACTGATGTTAAAATTAGCCCTCCCATAAAAAGACATAAGAGCATTTTCCGTAAAAAATGGATTCGGATTTGCAGGGGAAATTGTGTCTCCTGACGCATTTAAATTAGGATAGGTAGGAGATGACGAACTCCAATGTTGGAAAGAATATCCGCCGGTAAGATCCGAACTAATGTTTTTACTCAAATCTTCTTTATAATTAGCATATAATTCGATCAGTCTATTAGTTCTTGTTGATTGATATTGATTGTCTTCTCCTCCATTATTGAAATTCATAGCGGCATCAGCAGGAACGCGAACTATGCCGCTCATAGATGATTGCTCTCCACCAATATTCATAAATAAATGCAAATCTTTAGACGATAATGGTTGATAATCAAAAATAATATTACCTAAAAAACGATTATTTCTCTGAAGATTTTCTCTTAGATTTAAAAGCCCAACAGGATTTCTTGGGGAGAGGGCCGATGGATTTCCATTTGGCATCAACCACTCAAAATATCCACCATAAGAACTTGTATCATCCGATAAAACAGGACGTGTCGGGTCAAAAAATACAGCAGTTCCTATGGCGCCTTGATTCGCATAAACATTGTCTGAACGTATGAATTTCACACTTGTATTTGCTTTCAATTTGCCATTAAAAAAACTTGGAGTGGCATTAAGGTTGGCGCTATATCGATCCAGCTGAGATGTCTTTAAAACTCCTGCTTCTTTATAATAGCCTAAACCTAAGCGATAAGGTATTTTTTTAAGCCCCCCTGAGAGTGATACATTGTAGTCATTTAAAGTACCTGTTTGATATATCTCATTTTGCCAATCGGTGTATGTGTCCGGATCTGATGTTCCAAGTCTCGCCACTTGACTAGAAGTCCCTTTATCAGTAATTAAATCACGAAATTGATCTGTACTTAAAACATCAATTCGATTATTCACTCTCTTTGTAGATCTCAAATAATTAAAATTCACCGCAAATGATTCGCTGGCTTTGCCTTTTTTCGTGGTAACAAGAATAACTCCATTTGCTGCTCTAGATCCATAAATCGCAGTTGCAGAAGCATCCTTAAGAATTGTAAAACTTTCTATATCCGAAGGGTTCAGCAATCCCAAACCGTCAGAAGGAAGTCCATCAATAACAATCAAGGGGTCATTACTTGCATTTAATGAAGATCCGCCTCTTATTCTAATTCTGCTCCCTGCTCCTGGCATACCACTATTCGATGTAATTCGGACACCGGGGGTTTTGCCCACAATCAGTGCCTCGGGAGTAGAAAAAGCACCTTTCTGAAAAGATTTTGATTTTACCGAAACCAATGAGCCTGTCAAATCTTTTATATTTTTAGAACCATATCCAACGACTACAATTTCATCTAATTCGCTCGATAATGGATTCAAAGAAACATTTAAAAGATTTTCACTAATCTCATTCTCAATAGTTTCAAAACCCAAGGCAGAAAATACTAAAACTGCATTTTTGGTGACTTCAATCGAATACTTTCCATCAAAGTTTGTAAGAGAGGCCTTGTTTGTTCCTTTTTCTTTTATCGAAACAGAAGGGACTGGTTCGCCTGATATCTTGTCGGAAACCGTTCCTGAAATTATAGTTTGAGCAATAACTGAAGTGCTCGAAATACAAAATATTATCACCGCACCGATAGTATGTTTCCAGTTCATTATCTAGTAATTATTAAGCACTAAATTTAAACCTAAAAAATGGAAGTGTACAAATTACACTATAGTATATTTTACCATAAGGTAAGAATTATGGTAAAATGAAATCATATTTATCCTCTAAAAAATCGAGGATAAATATGATTGATTGAAAATTTTAACAATGCTCTTCGAATGCACTACCCAAGTTCTCCGATATCATTTCAGCCGGTCGCCCCTCTATATGATGACGCTCAAGCATATGAACTAATTCACCATCCTTGAATAATGCCATACAAGGAGATGATGGTGGAAATGGCAACATCAATTCTCTCGCTTTATCCACAGAGGCTTTGTCATTTCCTGCAAAAGCTGTTATCAAATGATCGGGAGTTTTTGAGGTCTTAGTTACCGCCATTCTTACTCCCGGTCTAGCCGCAGCAGCAGCACATCCACATACAGAATTTATTACTACTAATGTTGTTCCTTTAGTCTTGGTAATAGCCTCCTCCATTGAACTTGATTCACGAATTTCATCGAAACCTGCATTCGTTAACTCAGCGCGCATTGGTTCTATTAAATCTTCTGGATACATAACGAGTATATTTAAAATTACGTTCAAATAAATATTTATTTGATTTATAATACTTCAAATTTAGTGCCGAATAAAATTGTAGGACACTTTGGCATAATTATATCAATTTTCAATATGATTATTAGTTATTTTTGAATCCAAATTTAAAGCGTTTTAAAAAGCAATGTTTTTAAAATTTATTATTTCATTTTGTGTTTTTTTCTCCTACATATCAATATTTAGTCAGACACCAATTTCTCTTCTCGAAAAAGCAGAAAAGCTTAATGGAAACATTCCGTCATACTCTAAAATTGAACTAGTCTCGATAAGGCCACGTTACACTAAAAAAATAACTCTTCGCAGTTGGCGCTTAGACAATAATTATTCAATCGTAGAGATTATATCTCCATTCAGAGATTCTGGAATGGTGTATATGAAAGCTGGTAAAAAGCTTTTAACATACTCGCCAAAAACAAAACGAACTATTAATCTCCCATCCTCAATGCTGGCTCAAGGGTGGATGGGAACTGATGCTCAGTTTGATAATATTTTAGGCCCAGCATCTTTATCAAAAGATTTTACACACCAACTTGAATTACCTGCTACAATAAATGGTGAGCCTTGTCATTTGATTCGTTGCTTCCCTCTACCAAAAACTGCTGTCGCTCATGACCATATTGACGCTTTTTTAAATAAAAAAAAGGGAAGCGTTAGTAGATTAGTAGTTTACAACAGAAAAGGAACAATAATTCAACAAATAGACTTTCTAGAATATAAAGAAGCTGATGGTGTTCTAATTCCTTCGTCAATAATGTTCAGCACTAAAAAAGGGACACAAAAAACTTCTCTAAAAATATTAGACTGGGAAAAACTGCAAGATCTAAATCCAAAATATTTTACAGAGACCAGGATGAAGAAATTGGAATCTTGAAATTAGCTTTCATAATGGCATGGAGGAATCTAGGGCGGAATAGAAGACGTAGCACTATTACAGCCTCGGCAGTTGCTTTTGCACTTTTTTTTGCGATTTCTTTAAGATCCCTGCAATTAGGGATACATGAGCATATGATAGATACTATTATTGGTGGTGTTTCAGGCTATATTCAGGTTTCCGATAGCTCTTATTGGCCGGCACAAAATATAGACTTAGCTATTCCGGAAAACACTAGATGGTTTGATAAGCTGGAAAACGATGATAGAGTTAAAAGTGTTCGGCCAAGACTATCCGGCTTTAATCTTTTAAGTTATAAAAATGAAAGCTCTGTTGCACAATGGATTGGCGTTGATTTTGAAAAAGAAGATACCGCATTCTGGAACAACAAGTTAATCACTGGTAGCTTTAAAGACAGAAAAAGTAAAATTATTCCTGTTTGGCTGGGGAGAAAATTAGCTTTTTTGCTAAATGTAAATATTGGAGATACAATTGTAGGGCTTGGTCAAGGTTATCAGGGGGGACTAGCAAATGATTTGTTACTTGTAGCGGGAACTTTAAAACTTGGAAACCCTGAGTTAGAGAAGAGAGCCGCTATTTTAAAACTTAAAGATGCACAGGAATATAGTGGGGCTTATGGAATGTGGGGGTCGGTTTTAATTACTCCAAAGGATAAAAAAAACTCATTAAATCTAACTTCTGCTCTTTCCCTCGACCACAAACTGAAAGGGGCCTCATGGAGCTCATGGGAAGAGAGAGTTCCAGAGCTAAAACAAGCAATTCGTGCTGATTCCACCGGAGGAATAGTAACTCTTTTTATACTTTATATTGTAATCTCATTTGGGCTTTTAGGAACTATGATTATGCTTGCAAATGAAAGACAAAGAGAATTTACTATGCAGATAGCATTAGGAGTGAAAAGAAGAATCCTGACAAGAGTGGTTTTAATTGAGGCCTTATTAATGGGATTATTAGGTTCAATAATTGGAATAACTCTCGGTAGAAGTTTAGCGTATTTTTTACATCTTAATCCTCCTAGACTTTTAGGCGATGCCGCCTTGGCAATGGAAAATATGGGTTGGGAACCGGTACTTCCACCCTCACTAGATTGGTCAATAGCAATTACTCATACTTCAATTGTTCTTTTCATCGTGCTCTTCGTTAGTTTTTGGCCTGTCTTTGTCGTTTATAAATCTCCAGCCATAAATCGATGACAATATTAATAATAGCTTGGCGAAATATTTGGCGAAACTCTTGGAGGTCGGCAGTGGTAATTGGCGCTATGTCGCTTGGAGTATGGTCAGGAATCTTTATGATGGGTTGGGCCCAAGGCCTGAATAATCAAAGAACAGTAACTTTATTAGATGATAATGTTGGACATGGAAGAATCACTTCTTTTAATTATTTAGAGAAGCAAGACCCTTCCTCAATTATAGATAATTTGAAATCTGTGGAAGAGATGATAATTGCTGACCCCAACATTACAGCTTATTCATCAAGAGTTGTCTGCAATGCCATGGTTCAAGGGGGATCCGGTTCTGCTCCAGTTATCGCATATGGTGTGACACCCAAATCAGAGCAGTCACTTTTTTCAGCAGCAAGAAACATCTCCTCGGGGAATTTTTTTAAAAGCTCTTTTGCTGAAGATGTAGTTTTAGGTGAGAAATTGGCCAATCGACTTGAGGTGGAAATAGATGATAGGATCATACTCACTTTTCAGGATATAAATGGAGGTGTTCATAGTGCGTTATTTTGGCTCGTTGGAATTTATGACGGGGCATCAAATTTGTTGGAAGAATCAATGATATATGTTCCTAAGGGCACAATTTCCTCTCAAATGGGATTTACAGATACTACAAATATTGATTTTAATTTTAACTCAATAGCGCACGAGGTCAACTATAGAGTTAAAGAGCCTTACCAAATAGAGGAAACAAGCAGTTCTCTTGAGGGCGAAGTTAAAAAAAGAGAAATTCACAATGACAATTCGCTTATTTTCCGGACATGGAAAGAAGTTAGTCCGGAGCTCGGTGTGGCAGATGCAATATTAGCTCAAAGTCTGTTGTTGTTTATGATGATTATTCTTTTAGCCATGTCTTTTGGTATTTTAAATACTATGCTCATGGCCATTTTAGAAAGAACAAGGGAACTAGGGATGCTTATGGCCGTTGGAATGAATAGACAGAAAATATTTAATTTGATCGTTACAGAAACAATATTATTAAGCTTTTTTGGTCTTCCTATTGGTTTGCTTTTTGGGCATATATCATTATATGTCACCTCGAAAACCGGGATCACACTAAAGTCAGTAGAACAAGGATTAGCTCAATATGGAATTGAGTCTACTGTTTATCCGGCAATAGTTCCTGAATATTATTTGCCTGTGACAGCTCTAGTCTTAGTCTTGTCATTCTTATCTGCATTGCACCCAGCTCGAAAAGCATTAAAATTAAACCCCATTGAGAGCATGAGAGTTCTTTAAATATTATTTGAAATATGTCACTTATTCGCCTAAAAAACATCCTCAAAATATATGAATCCCAATCAGGAAAAGTGCGCGCAATAAATGGCGTAAGTGTCGAATTTGAATCTGGTGAATTCACCTCGATAGTTGGTCCATCTGGATGTGGAAAAACAACACTTCTTAATGCAATAGGCGGATTAGATAAGCCAAATTCTGGTGAAATTTGGATCGATAAAACAGAAATAACCAAAATGAGCGATAAAGATTTAATTGACTTCCGATTAAAAAATATTGGCTTTGTGTTTCAGGCATATAATCTCATACCTGTTCTTACCGCGATAGAAAACACAACTTTTATACTGGAATTACAAGGGGTTCCAAAAAGAATAAGAAACGATCGAGGAATGGAGCTTTTAGAAGCAGTAGGCCTTTCCGATAAAGCAAATAGCCGCCCCAATCAACTCTCAGGAGGTCAGCAGCAAAGGGTTGCTGTAGCAAGAGCATTAGCTAGCAGCCCTCGTTTTGTCTTAGCGGATGAGCCGACAGCTAATTTAGATTCAAAGTCCACGAGTAAACTTTTAGATATAATGTCTGAACTCAATAGTAAAGAAGAAACTACATTTATTTTCTCAACACATGATCAACGTGTTATAGATCGTGCTCGCAGAATTATCTATCTCGAAGACGGGCGGATAAAATGATTTATACATTGATCGGCTTCTAACTTTTAGGTCTCTGTTCTTGAATCCATGACCAAACTGCCTTCGCCTTGGATTTTCCAATTAGCAATTCAATAGACTCTATTTTTGATTTTTTCAAACCTGCTACAGATTTAAAAGCTGTTAATAGTATTTTTTGAGAGGCTGGGCCGATACCATTAATACTCTCCAATTGAGATGTGATACTAATCTTGCCACGTTTTTTCCTATGATGCGCAATACTAAACCTATGAGCTTCATTTCTGGCTTGTTGCAATATTTTCAATGATTCTGATCGCTTATCTAAATATAATGGAATAGGGTCTTTTGGAAAGTATAACTCTTCCAAACGCTTTGCAATTCCAACGATTGATATTTTAGAACTCAAATTCAACTTATCTAGCGCCTTAACCGCTGAGCTTAGTTGACCTTTTCCGCCGTCAATAACAATTAGCTGAGGTAATT
Source organism: Owenweeksia sp. TMED14 (assembly GCA_949529985.1). Lineage (GTDB taxonomy): Bacteria > Bacteroidota > Bacteroidia > Flavobacteriales > Schleiferiaceae > TMED14. The sequence continues at coordinate 62,015 of CATIRS010000026.1, read as the reverse complement.
CTGACCCTTCATCAGTGAGGCGTCTATATCTTCGATACACGACCTCTTCCATTGTGGCATAATCATCAGCACCGACAACTGTTTTCACATTAAAATTTCGATATTCACTTTTCGCAGGTTTTCCATCACGAAAAACCACGCACGCACTTACAGGGCTATTGCCTTGAATGTTTGAATTATCAAAGCACTCTATATGTCTCGGCTCACAAGGCATTCGTAGGTCCTGCATCATCTGAGACATGATTCTGTTAACATGTCGATCTGGATCTACAATTTGAATGTTTTTTAAACGTTCGATTCTATAAGCTTTAGCATTGCGAACACTCATTTGAATAGCGGCAACCTTGTCTCCTCTTATTGGAACTTGAAACTTAACACCAGGCAGCTCATAGTTTATAGAATGTGATAAGAGAATTAGCTTTGCTTCAGACCTAAACATCATTCTAATTTCTGGAATGGCCAATTCCAATAGCTCTTCCGGATGTTCTTGCATCTTCTTCTTTAACTCCAGAGTAAATGAATGGACCAGCGCACCTTCTCTAATCATCATATAATTAACATATCCGAAGTCAGTATCATCAACTACTGTATATAGGTCAATTTCTCCAAGAGCTGGATTAAGTACGCTGCTCTTGGATTGATACTTCTCGAGATGCTCTAGCTTATCCTTAAAATCTTGTGCCAACTCAAATTCTTTTTTGGCAGAACTCAACATCATATCCTCATGGAGATTTTTTCGAGTAGACTTTAATTCTCCCTTAAGTAAACGTCTAATTGAATCAATGTCTTTAATGTATGATTCTTCACTCTGTTTATCCTCGCATGGACCGAAGCAATTTCCCATATGATACTCTAAACAAACTTTATATTTTCCGGCTTCGACAGCATAGGAAGAAAGCGCCAATGAACAAGTTCGTAGCTTATACAATTGACGAATCAATTCCATTAAAGTTCTGAGCATTCTAATAGACGGATAAGGTCCAAAATACTCTGATCCATCTTCAATTCTATTTCGCGTGCTAAATACTCTAGGGAATCTCTCTTTCTTGATACAAATCCAAGGGTACGTTTTTCCATCTTTTAAATTTATATTGTACCAAGGCTGAAACTTTTTTATTAATGTATTCTCCAGCAAAAGAGCATCAAACTCAGTATTAGTGATGATCACGTCAATATTAGATACTCTGCGCACCAGCATGCGAAGTCTTTCTTCACTATGATTTTTAGAAAAGTAACTGGATACTCGTTTTTTTAAGTCTTTGGCCTTTCCAACGTAAAGAATTTGACCCTCTGAGTCTAAATGCTTATAGACTCCTGGTCTATTGGGCAGCGTCTTCAGAATGATTTTTATTTTTTGAAGGCGGTCTTCATTTTCCATTTTTCCAACGAATAAGGCCACCCTGAAAATACAGGGCGGCCTTGATCATAAAACATTAATAAATAGTTATTGAGTCAACAGCGTAACATCTCCTGTGTAGGTGGCTTCAATAGCGTTAACATTATCTGCTACTCGCAGAACATAATAATAAACACCATCAGATAATTTTGTTCCACTTTTATCTTGACCTCTCCATGGTACAGCGTTATCATAAGCTAAATTTTTATAAATAATTCGGCCAAATCTATTCATTATTGTCAATTCACGTCTCGTTTTATAGGTCATTATCCCCTGTATAATAAAATCATCATTCAACCAGTCATTATTTGCTGTTATCACGTTTGGGATAACTATGCTGTCAATAGGGGGGACTGGAGGGACTGGCGTGCCGTATTCAATCCAATTTGAATATGCAGTATCCTGCAGGTAATTAAATCTATTCGAATCCGTTACATGTGTTCTTGTTCGAATAGAAAATTGACCTGGGTCATTACCGTATGGACTAATAACAACTAGGTTGGTGTCAGAAGTGACCTTATAGTCTTCCCAGACATATTCACCCGGAACTCCAGGAATGCCTTTTCCGAATTGAACTGTATATTGAGGGTTATTCCATGCATTGTATCTATTCCAAACGACGGGCATACTCAAAGGATTGGTGAGGTCTCCCCTAAGCCAAATACTATGAACAATATTTGAAGGGGGTTGCGGAAGCCCATTAATTATTGCCTCAACATAGTATCGGTGACTTCTTGTATCTACATCTCCAGCGCCCAGGCTATTGTCCTCCCAGTCCCGGATTGTAGAATCAGTCAATGAGGTAACTTGATTGTACGTACCTCCATTGTCATCAGATCTCCAAATACGGAAATTATTAAACAAATATGAAGGGAATGTAGCAGGATCTATTTTCCAAAAAATATGAGGTTTTTCATCCTGAATAATATTCACATTAGTCAATTGCAAATCTAAGTTGACGCAATCATTCACGAGTAAGACAATCGTATCAAACTCATCCATGTCTTTACCGCACTTGTTAAGCAGAGTGTTTCCATCATTTCCAACCTTAGAATAAAGAAAATATTCTCCATTCATGGAGAGAGGGGCAAATAACTTGACTTGAATAGAATCTGTTTCCCCGTTGACATTGCAAAAAGGCATGAGCTCATCAATAGGGATTGGCTGGCCATTGGGGGCGGTGAGACGAAAGTCAGATCCATCTGGAGAAATAGATATACACTCAACTGGAAGAGTGAAGTAGAGCATTACGTTAGAATCAAGGCAGTTGTAATCAACTTGTTGTTTTCCATCTGGCCTCAGGGTTACACCAGGAGCATTTTGATCCAATTTTACACCTGCATTTACTATCGCGTTACAAGCATTTGCAACAGAAACTTGAATCTCTCGATTAGAAGAACCGACTTTTTCCCAAAACCCGTAAGTACTATCAAAGCGATATTCATTTACTCTAATAGCCATAACAGAAGTTTCTTGAGTATTTGCCATAAATGTTATATTTCCTGATTGAGGATCTAATGTAAATGGGCTTAAGGCGCTTGTATGAATTGGATTGGTGAAAGTATAGCCAGCGGCATAGCCTACGCTAACGCCACCGCCACCGCCAAACTCACGTGCCGGAACAAGTTCATATTGAATTGAGTCATTGTCTTTTTCAAATGCATTTTGCAAATAGTTTATATATCCACCTGTGCATACATAACTTATTGGAATAGATACAAATGTTGGGGAAGAATTATACCCTTGAGTATTGTTCAACTCTGCTTCAAAATAGAACCCTACACCATTAGAATTTGTGATTCCCGTAATCCCCGCAGGGCGGCAACATGATTGCCAATACATTTTATAATCATTACAAACTTGGGTTAAGGTTACGTAGCCTATGTAAATATTTACCATAGGGCTAAAAAATGACCCTGATGTTCCTTGAGGAATACAATCATATGCCCCTAGAGAGGCAGCGCTAAATTCCGGTTGAGCCAAAGTACACGTGACACTTGTATTTATATTACAAGTTGAGGAAACCACGCTAACATTTGCCGTATTTCCCAAACCAACCCCAGTTTGTTCCCTGTAAATAACAACCTTAATCTGGTATTGCCCTGCAACACCGGTCGAATCACCAACATATTTATATTGTATATCTCCACCTAAAATATGAGAGGCTTCGGATTCAATTGGCATAAGAAATGCGCTTAAAAGAAAAACAAGAATAAATTTTTTCATAATATTTTTTTGAAATAAACTTTAACGAAAATAATAGAATAAAATCAACTAATCAATTTAAAATCTGAGAAAGAGGGATGCGAGTGAGCGGACGATATAGTCAAAGCATTTTTCGCAGTCTGGCAACTGGAATATTTAGTTGTTCTCGATACTTGGCTATTGTTCTTCTAGCTATAGGATATCCCTTTTCCTCAAGCAGCTTAGCCAGCGCATCATCTGTAAGAGGACTACGTTTTTCTTCATCTGAAATACTTTCCTCTAAAATCTTTTTTATTTCACGTGTAGAAATCTCTTCTCCTTCGGAATTTAACATAGATTCAGAAAAGAACTTTTTTATCAAAAATGTTCCAAAAGGTGTCTGAACATATTTATTGCTGGCAACACGAGAAATTGTTGAAATATCCATCCCTATCTCATCCGCGATATCTTTCAATATCATGGGTTTTAAGTTTTTTTCATCACCACTTAAAAAATACTCTTCTTGAAAACGCATTATAGATGACATGGTTAAAATCAAAGTCTGCTGTCGCTGTTTAATTGCGTCTACAAACCATTTTGCCGCTTCTAGCTTTTGTTTAACAAAAGCAAAGGCTTCTTTTTCTTTTTCAGATCTAAATGATTTTGATTTTTTGTAATGATTAAGCATTTCCTTATACTCTCGAGAGACATTTAACTCAGGAGCATTCCTCCCATTTAATTTTAGCTCTAGTTTATTATCCAATAATTGGATTGTATAATCTGGGACAATTGTCTGAGCGCTTTGACCTCCAAAGGATCCAGTATTCCCTGGTTTTGGACTCAACCTGCTGATTTCTTCTATTGCATCTTTGAGATCCTTTTCTTCAATTCCAAGAATTCCAATCATTTTAGTGTAGTGTCTTTTCGATAACTCTTCAAAAAGCTCAGAAACTATACGTTTCATCAATTTTCTAATATCGCTGGAGGGTTTCTGATTTATTTGAATAAGCAAACACTCTTGTAAGTTTCTGGCGCCAACGCCGGGAGGATCCATGGATTGAACTATTTCTAATATCTCTTTCAGATCTGACTCTTCAACAAGAATACCCAAGCTAAAAGCCAAGTCGTCAACAATATCATTTAGCTCACGACGCATGTATCCATCGTCTTCAATAGTACCAATAATATATTTACACAAAGCTTCCTTTTTAGGACTCAACGAGCGCATTGCTAACTGATCATTTAGTATGTCGCTAAGGTCTTTGCTTACAATAACAGGAGAGGAATACAATTCATCATCAGAAGAGAAATTATTTGCTTGAAGCTTATAATCAGGAGTCTCATCGTCAGATAAATAATCATCTACAGGGTCATATTCAAGAGATTCCTGCTCTGAATTAACTTCTTCTTCCCACAAATTCTCTTCATCCTTTTTCTCTTCTGCATCCAATCCCTCCTCTAAGGCTGGATTAATCTCTAATTCTTCTTGAATACGATCTTCCAATGATTGTGTAGGAAGCTGAATCAGCTTCATCAATTGAATCTGTTGAGGGGAAAGCTTTTGCTGTAGTCTTTGACTTAATGTCTGTTTTAGCATGCCTTTTCTAAATCAAAATTCCGCATTTCCTGGAGTTCGGGGAAAGGGTATTACATCTCTAATGTTGGCCATTCCCGTTACAAACTGAACCATTCTCTCAAAGCCGAGTCCAAACCCTGAGTGGACGCAGGTTCCAAACTTCCTAGAATCAAGGTACCAATCCAGATGTTCTGGATCGATTCCGACATCCTGCATTTTTTTTACTAAAACATCATGTCTCTCTTCTCTTTGGCTTCCTCCAGCTATTTCCCCTATTCCAGGAAATAAAACGTCCATAGCTCGAACTGTTTTCCCATCTTCATTTAGACGCATGTAAAAGGCCTTTATATTGACAGGATAATCAAATAATATAACCGGGCTCTTAAAATGTTTTTCGACCAAATATCTTTCATGTTCACTTTGCAAATCAACACCCCATTCTGTGATTGGAAATTTGAATTTTCCCTTTTTATTTGGTTTGCTTCGCATTAATATTTCAATTGCTTCTGTATAAGAGCAACGAATAAATTGATTATCTAAAACGAAATTTAATTTTTCAATTAAACTAAGTTCACTACGCTGATCTTTAGGCTTACTTTTTTCTTCATTTAAAAGTCTTGTATCAAGAATATTCAAATCATCCTTTGACTTTTCTAAAACCGATTTGATCATAAACTTGCATAAGTTTTCAGCCAAATCCATATTATCGGCAAGATCATGAAATGCCATTTCAGGTTCTATCATCCAAAATTCTGAAAGGTGTCGCGTCGTATTTGAATTCTCTGCTCGAAAAGTTGGTCCAAATGTATATATTTTGCCTAAAGCCATTGCTCCAAGCTCTCCTTCAAGCTGACCACTAACTGTTAAATTCGTAGGTTTTTCAAAGAAGTCATAATTATAATCTACAGTTCCATCCTCCTTGCGAGGTGTTTCATCAAAAGGCAAAGTGGTAACGCGGAAAAGCTCCCCTGCACCTTCTGCATCACTAGCAGTTATAATAGGTGTATTTAGATTAAAGAATCCGTTCTGGTTAAAAAAATCATGAACAGAAAATGCTGCTGTGTGTCGAATTCGCATGACTGCAGAAAACGTACTAGTGCGCATCCTTAAGTGAGCCTTCTCTCGCAAAAATTCTAACGAATGGCGTTTCGGTTGAATTGGATATACGTCTGGAGGGCAATCTCCTAAAATATCTATGGAGTTAACTTTAACTTCTACAGACTGACCGCCACCGATACTTACAACTATTTCTCCGTTGACAGAAATACTGCTTCCGGTTGTAATCCTTCGCAATAAGTCTTCAGAAAAGTCTTGAAAATTAACCACGCACTGAATACTTGACTGACAAGACCCGTCATTTAAAGCAATGAATCGATTAGAACGGAAGGTCCTGACCCATCCTTGAAGATTAGAAACCTCACCAGTATGCTGGTTATTTAAAATGTCTGAAATCGTATTTTTTGGCATGATAGATGATGGTCTCAGTATTTTTTACAAAAATGGGCAAAATTCATCAGATATTTTTATCCTGAGTAAAGTTTGCGTTAAATAAGAAAATAAACATTTTTTCCATAAAATGTTTCCACAGTATCTTTGCGGTCAATTGCTGCTTTTTAAATATTAAAAATGATTCGAGATTCATGTTCAACCATTTGCGAACGAGCCATGAGGCTTTTTCAACGGTTCGGTTTAAAAGCCGTCACAATGGATGACATATCGAAAGAAATGTCTATCAGTAAAAAGACTTTATATAGTTTTTTTCAAAACAAATCAGACTTGGTAGATCAGTCTATTAGATCAAAAATGAAATCTCATAAAAATGAGCTAACGGCCATAAAAAAATCCAAAAAAAATGCCATAGAAGAGATCTTGGCAAATCAATCTATGTTGATCAAAATTCTAGAGCAGTTTGGAAAGAATTTTTTTGCCCTTCGCAAGTACTATCCGTCAACTTTTAACTGGGCAATTCAATACAGAAAAAAGACAATAATTAAATCCTGTCGAGAAAACATTGAGCGTGGAATCTCTGAAGGCATTTATAAAAGTGAAATTGACATAGAGAAAATAACCCTTTTAAGATATTTCTCTCTCACTGGAATTATCGAAGATGAAAGCCTATTAGATGTTCCTGAATTGCGAACATCTTTATTAAACAATAGCCTAGTCATGCATGTTGAATATATTGCTACCAAACGAGGAGTTAATTATCTAAATGATTGTTTAGAGTTAAATAAAAATATTACCAAACCTTTTCTCGAATGAAGAATTTAAAAATAATCCTAATTATTTTATTATTGCCCTTTAGTTCTTTTGGACAAACTGGAACCATTAAAAAAAACCTCAGCTTTGAAAATGCCATTAACCTTGCACTAAAAAATAATGCGAATGTTAAAGTTCAATCCTTAGAGCGCTCAGCAGCGAAAAAAGTGATTTATCAAAACATAGCACGAGGTCTTCCATCGGTCTCTATTGGTCAAAACTATACTGATAACATTGAGCTACCCGCGCAATTTTTTGATATTGATCTAGATGGCATTCAAGACAAATTACAATTTGGTAATCGCTATAACTCTGTTGGAGGCATTAGTGTAAATCAATTGGTATTTGACGGCTCATATATTGTTGCTGTTTTGGCTTCCAAAATCCTTAAAGACCAAAAGCAGGAGAACTTTGAGAAATCTGTGCTTGAAGCAAGAAAAGAGGTTTCTCAGGCATACCATTTAGGTATTGTTCTTGAAAAAAACCTGGAAGCCCTTAGAGCAACATTTAAAAGCACAAATAAAAGCTTAAATAGCTTAAAAGCCATGTATAAAGAAGGATTCGTAGAGAAGCAAGAAGTTGATCAACTTAGGTTGATTCTCAAAAATATCGAAATTAATTCCTTCAATCTAGAAAGCCAGATATTCATAACTCATCAACTCTTGATACTTCACTGTAGTTTGTCACCTGAAACCAATTTAAAGCTGACTTCATCAATTGAATCCCTTTTAATTTCAGCAGACGCCAGTAAAGCCTTATTAAATCGAGAATTTGATGTTTCTGGGCATGTTGATTACCGGTTGATGAAAACAAACCGACTTGGCCAGCACCTTAACGTACAAAATGAAAAAATACAATTTTTACCCAAAGTTTATGCCGGATATAATTTAAATCGACAATTTGTTAGTGAGGACGCGAACGTTTTTGACCCCAATGGATTAAAAGCTAATAATGTGAACTTTTCATCCTGGAATGTGTCGGCTTCTCTTCCTATTTTCAGCTCAGGACGACAGATTGCTAAAATCCAAGAAGAGCAGATAAAATTAAAAGAATTGGACATTCTATTAGATAATACTAGAATGGTATTGATCTTGAATCACAATAAAGCTCGATCTGAATATGCAAACGCTTTGAAAGTATTTCAACTTCAAGTTGAAAGCACAAAAGTTTCAAAACAAATACTGAAAAATTCCAATGCAAAATTAACTGAAGGAACCATATCGTCCCTGGACTATGCCCAAGCATCGAATCAATACCAACAATCAATAACATCAATGTTGCAATCCGCAAATAACACTCTTAATAAGAAGGTTGCGCTTGAGATATCGTTAGGTAAGTTTCAGATAGAAAATTAAAATCCATCTATCGCTCTTTAAAATCATTATAACATTCGAATAATTTAAACATGAACAAACTACTTCTCCCAATTATAATGACAGCCTTACTGGTTGCATCGTGCTCTCAAAAATCAAGTCAAAATTCGATCGAAACTTTGACAAAAAAACGAGACTCGCTATCTTTAATTATGCAAACTGTTAAGTCAGAAATGCAACTAATAGACAATGATCTAGCTCTACTTGATACTACCAGATCATTTGCCAGTGTCACAGTGGTTGATGTCGTTCAAGATATATTTAGTCATTCATTTAAGGTTTATGGAACTGTCAAATCCGATCAATCTATCAAAATATATCCAGAAACTGCTGGAAAAATAGAAGGAATATATGTCCGTGGAGGTGATAAAGTAAAGTCCGGTAGGCTTCTGGCCTCATTGGATGCTGAAGTTTTTAGGGCCACGATGGAAGAAGTTTCTACTCAATTAAATCTTGCCGAGACAATGTTTGAAAAACAATCGCGACTTTGGGAACAAAAAGTGGGGAGCGAAATGGATTTTCTACAATCCAAAATGCAATTTGAATCTTTAGAAAATCGTCTTGAGACAATAAAAAAACAGTTGAATATGACCGAGGTCCGCGCTCCGTTCTCAGGTGTTATTGATAAGATATATGGAAAAGTTGGCGAGTATGGGGCCCCAGGAATGCCTCTACTTCGACTAGTAGGAAATGGTCCTCTTAGTGTGGAAATGCAAATACCTGAGAATTATATTACTAGCATTAAAAAAGGACAAAAAGTGAATATGAATTTCACTGCAATAAAAATGAAAAAAGAAGGGTGGATTTCCCAAGTGGGAGACTACATAGATCCAAGCAGCAGAACATTTAACGTTTCTGTGAATCTTCCTCAAAACAATGGAAATAAGGTTATAAAAGATAATATGATGGCCTCAGTAGAGGTTAGTGATTATCATGTGAACGATGCCATTATGATCCCGAATAAACTGATTCTTCAAGACACTAAAGGCGTGAATTATACTTATTTATACCTATATGAAAATAAAGAAATTGGAACCGTTATGCGACGTGATCTCACCCTAGGAAGGTCCAATGATAATATGACAGAAATATTAAGCGGACTGGCGAATACAGATAAAATTATAAACCGTGGAATTCGTTCTGTTCAGTCCGGAGAAAATGTTAAAATTTATTAATAATGGCTGAAGAAAATGACAATTTAATAAGACGATTTGCAATAACAGATTGGGCGGTAAATAATAGAGTGACCGTTGGTGTTCTCACTATTATTATTCTTGTCGCAGGATTAATGTCTTACAGAGCTATGCCGGCAGAAAGCTTCCCGGAAATTACACAACCAACAATTTATGTTGGGACACCATACCCTGGGAACTCTCCTATTGATATAGAGAGGCTGATCACTCGACCCTTAGAAAAGGAATTAAATAGTGTTTCAGGAATAGATAAAATAACCTCAACTTCAGTTCAAGGATACTCTTCAATACAAGTAGAATTTGATTTTAGTGTTGAAGTCTCTGAAGCACTCCAAAAAGTGAAAGATAAAGTTGACGCTGCGAGATCTTCCCCAGATTTCCCAAATGACTTACCCGCTAATCCAAATGTTTTTGGATTCAATATCAGCGAATTAGTGCCAATAATGAATATCAATCTGTCTGGAGAATATACCAGCGATCAGCTTGAAAATTATGCGGAATATTTAAAAAATGAAATTGAAGATCTTCCCTCAATTTCTGCTGTAGATATTCGTGGTATTGATAAAAAAGAGGTTCGAATCTTAGTTGACCTTTCAATCATGGAATCTGTAGATGTCTCATTTAATGACATTGCAGGGGCCATTCAGAATGAGAATATATCAATATCCGGTGGAGACCTATTAGTTGACGGGTATAGGCGCAATGTCAGAGTTTTAGGGGAATTTCAATCATTGACAGATATCGAAGATATTATCGTGAAACATGAAAAGGGATCAATAGTCTACTTGCGTGATATAGCATCTGTTGAATTCGACGAAATTGAGCGTGAATCGTTTGCTCGTCAATACAACGATCCAGTAGTGACTTTAGATATTAAAAAAAGATCAGGAGAAAATCTAATTTTAGCATCAGAGGATATTAATGACATTGTCTCAGCTGCCCAAAAAGATTATTTCCCGAGTAACCTTCTCTTGTCAATAACCAATAATCAGTCAACCCAAACCAAGAATCAAGTAAGTGAATTAGAGAATTCTATCATTTTTGGCGTTTTATTAGTAGTCCTGGTTTTAACTTTTTTCTTGGGACTAAGAAATGCTCTATTTGTAGGAATAGCAATTCCTTTGAGTATGTTGTTGAGCTTTTTCATTCTCAACTCAATGGGTGTAACTCTAAATTTCATGGTTCTTTTTGCGCTAGTATTAGCCTTAGGAATGTTAGTAGATAATGGGATTGTCACTGTTGAAAATATATATAGGTTTCTAAGTCAAGGCTACACACCGATTCAGGCAGCAAAACTAGGAGCAGCAGAAGTTGCCATGCCAATAATAACATCCACAGCAACCACATTAGCAGCCTTTATTCCGCTGGCTCTTTGGCCAGGAATAATTGGTGAATTCATGAAATTCCTTCCATACACATTAATTGTTGTTCTCTCCTCTTCCCTTTTTGTCGCACTTGTAATAAATCCAACTTTAGCAGCAAGGTTCATGAAGGTTAGTGAGAATAAAATTGCACGACCAAAATGGACGGCAATAGGATTAGTCTTGTTGGTATTAGGGCTTATTATTAATTACCTGATTGATGCTGTTGTATTTGGTAATATTCTATTTTATGCAGGCATACTTATTTTAAGCTTTTTATATATTCTTGATCCTGGGACGCAGTATTTTCAAACAAAATTATTGCCTGCCATAGAAAAAAAATATACACAATTAATAGAATTTTCCCTTCGCGGAAAAAATGCTCGATCCACTTTCTTTGGAACTGTCGGGCTCCTTTTTTTCTCGATAATTTTATTGGCTGTATTGCCCCCTAAAGTTCTTTTCTTCCCAGACTCGGAACCTAATCTGGCAAACATTTTCGTTGAATTACCCGTTGGAACTGATATCCAAGAGACCAATATTGTGACATTAGAATTGGAACGAGAAATATCAAGTATACTTGAGTCTTACACTTATAATTCAAATGGCGAAAACTATAATTATATGGTTAAATCAATCATTGCCCAAGTAGGCAAAGGGACAAGTGATCCCAATCAGGGGCCGGACAATGCCGCCACTCCTCATAAGTCGAAGATTGTTGTGGCCTTTCGAGAGACCAAATATCGATTAGACTCAACGGGGAATCCTGTGTTAAGTTCTGATGTTTTAAATCTTCTTCGGGATCGCGTCTCTAATGTTCCAGGAGCAATAATTGTTATAGCGAAGGATGAACAAGGCCCACCTCAAGGTCCGCCAATTAATATTGAAGTTTCCGGAGTTGACTATGAAGAAGTTTTAGCCGTAGCACAAGATGTAAAACGATTTATAAAAAGCTCTTCTGTCAAAGGCTATGATGAACTAAAAGTAGATGTCGAATCTGGTAAACCTGAATTGCCAATCTCTGTGGATCGTTCAAAAGCAAGAAGTTTAGGAGTCTCTACAGGACAAATTGGAGATGCTTTGAGAACCGCGCTATTTGGTAAGGAGATAAGTCGATTCAAAAATGATGAGGATGAATATCCCATCAATATCCGATTATCGGATGATTATAGATATAATCTAGAAAGCCTAATGAATCAAAAAATAACTTTCAGAGATCAAAGTGATGGGAAAATTAAGCAAGTGCCAATAAGCGCAATTGCGACAGCGACTAAATCTTCAACTTTTTCTGCGGTAAAACGTATAGATCTCGATAGAATAATTACTGTCTACTCAGGCTTAAAAGAAGGAGCAAATGCAAATCAAATTGTTTCTGAGATGAAAACATTACTTGAAAATTATGACCTTCCAGAGAGCGTTTCACTCGCTTTTACGGGGCAACAAGAAGAACAAGCAAAAGAATTTAATTTTCTTTCAAAAGCTTTACTAGGCGCTGTATTCATGATCTTTTTAATTATTGTAGGTCAATTTAATTCAGCACGAATACCATTTTTGATTCTAACAACAGTAGTCCTCTCATTAATCGGCGTTTTACTTGGACTTGTTATTTTCCGAATGGACTTTGTAATAATCATGACAATGATTGGTATAATTTCTTTGGCTGGTGTAGTCGTAAATAATGCAATTGTTTTAGCCGATTATGCAAATCAGGTTATTGAACGCAAGAAGTTAGAACTAAAGCTAACTATGGAAGCATGCTTACCTGTGAGTGATTTGGCAGCTTCATTAGTTCTCGCTGGCAAGACTAGACTGCGTCCAGTTTTATTGACTGCAATCACTACCATTTTAGGCCTATTACCATTAGCTACAGGTATGAATTTAAATTTTTATACCCTTATTTCACAAAATGATCTTCAAATATATTTTGGAGGCGATAATGTTGCTTTTTGGGGGCCAATATGCTGGACCGTAATCTTTGGATTAACATTTGCTACTTTTCTAACTTTAGTAATTGTCCCAGTTATGCTTTACTTAACAGAAGTTGGTAGGTCAAGGCGCTATTGGGCAAAAGCAAGTAAAGAATTATAAGTATTTTTTAATAAAATTATGGAAGGAGCAGACATTACTTTTGACATATGCAACCCGTTCCATCTTTAGCTGAATTACGGAAAATGAATATTGAGTCTCTTAAGAAGACTTCAATAGACATTCGTAAATTCATTCTTCAGTCAACGAAAGAAAAAGCTGGACATTTGGCATCAAGCATTGGTGTAGCTGAGTTGACATTAATTCTACATACTGCGCTTGACACCCCGAATGATATTTTACTATGGGATGTTGGCCATCAAGCATATATTCACAAAGTCATTACAGGCCGGGCTGATGTTTTTGCCTTAAATCGAAAAAAAAATGGCCCAAGTGGTTTCCCTAACCGAAGAGAGTCTGAATTTGACCCCTTTGGGGTGGGCCATTCTAGCACAGCTCTATCTGCATTAATTGGTTTTGCTAGGGCTGATAAATTAAAAGGTATAAAACGGAATAGAGTAGCAGTTGTAGGAGATGGTGCATTTACCGGAGGAATGCTCTTTGAAGCTTTAAATGATGCTGGAGCAAATAATGATGATGTACTACTCATTATTAACGACAACGGATTTGCTATTGAAGAAAATGTTGGTGCACTGCATGAATATGGTCAATATGAAGCCTTTTGCAAGGCCATAGGATGGAACTTTTTGGAAGGCAATATAAATGGAAATAATATTTCCGAACTTGATATTGCAATAAAAAAAGCAATAAATATCAAGGGTCCAAGAGTTTTGCATATCAATACATACCGGCCAAATATAGAAGAACTAGGCCTTTCAGAAAATCAAGCCAACAAGGATAATTTTCAAACACATTTTGCTGATAAATTGATTGAATTAGCTCACCTAGATAATAGAATAGTTGCACTAACTGCAGCAATGGCAACAGGTTGTAGTCTTGATGTTTTTAGAGAGTCATTTCCAAACCGATTTTTTGATGGAGGTATTGCCGAGCAGCATGTGCTTACCCAAGCGGCCGGTATGGCTGCTGCTGGGATGCGGCCTGTCGTTAATTTCTATTCCACATTTTCTCAGCGAGCAGTTGATCAATGGATTCATGACGTTGCCCTTCAAAATCTCCCTGTTATTTTATGCTTAGATCGATCTGGAATTGTTGGAGAGGACGGAGCTACACATCATGGAGTTTTTGATTTAGCTCTATTCAGCAGCATCCCTAATACCCATATTTGGGCCCCTAGAAACAATTCGGAACTGCGAAATGCAATTGTTGACGCGATAAAGTATTCTGGGCCGTCAATCATCCGCTATCCAAAGGGAAAGGAAAAGAAACTGCCAAAGGCTTTAGAACGAAAAGGAGAGATGGATATTCTTCAAAAAGGAACAGGAACAGTCCATTGGTGCCTAGGACCTACAATTTCAGATGCCTTGGCGTTTGCAAAATCGACAGATTCCGTTATTGATTTAAGAAAAGCAAAGCCTATTGATTTTAGAATACTAGAAGTCTTTTCAAAGAATCATTATAAATGGATTGTTTGGGAGGATGCGCAGGTAATAGGAGGCGTTGGTTCCACATTAGCATTGTGGCTTGCGAAAAACAACCGCAACAATATTCAATTAAGTTTGAGAGGATATGGAGATAGTTTCATTGGGCATGGTAACTCTAAAGATCTTATAGAACAACACAGGAATAAAATATAAACTATCTAAAGCCTAAGCTTTGTTTTACTTTCATCAATGTTTCATCGGCAATATATCTTGCTTTTTCAGCACCCATATTTAAGGCGCGGTAAATCTCATCTGGAGTTTGCATTAACTCTTCAAATCGTAATCGCTCGGAGCGAAAAGTCTCAAGAAGAACTCGAAATAACGCAGCCTTTGCGTGTCCATAGCCATAACCTCCAGTACGATAACTTTTCTCCATTTGCGCAATTTCATCAGCTGGAGCAATAAGCTTGAATATCTTAACGACATTACATAAATCTGGATTTTTGGAGTCTTCCAGTGGGATTGAATCTGTCACGATAGACATTACTTGCTTTTTAAGGTCTTTCTCTGGAAGAAAAACATCAATCACGTTTCCATAAGATTTTGACATTTTCTGTCCATCTGTTCCAGGAATAGTCATAACTGACTCATCAATCTTAGCCTCTGGTATAACTAAAATATCTTTTTGAACATGACGATTAAATGCTTCTGCAATATCTCTAGTCATCTCTAAGTGCTGCCGTTGGTCTTTTCCTACTGGGACTAGATTTGCATTGTAAAGTAAAATGTCTGAAGCCATTAAAACGGGGTAGTCAAAAAGTCCAGCATTAATATCTGAAAGACGATTCGCCTTGTCTTTAAAACTGTGCGCATTAGCAAGCATAGGATATGGTGTAAAGCAATTTAAATACCATGTCAATTCTGTGCATTGTGGCAGATCACTTTGAGCATAAAAAACAACTTTTTCAGGATCTAATCCACATGCCAACCAAGCAGCAGCGGTAGATAATAAGTTTTCTTTTCTTAAAAACTTATCCTTTATCGACGTCAAAGAATGTAAATCTGCGATAAATAAAAACGCATCATTCTTATCATCATTTGCCAATTTAATTGCTGGTTTTATGGCGCCAAGGACATTCCCCAAATGCTGACGTCCTGAACTTTGAATGCCTGTAAGAATTCTTGCCATAGACCGAAGGTACTAAAGCCAAATGGACTTGTAAAAACAAACCCCACCATTTAGCAGGGTTTATTAAAAAGGTTTTTAATTTCACTAGAATGTCTTTGCGCATTAATTACAATATTAACTAGTTAGAATGATATTAATATCCAGTCGAAATTATATGATCCGGAAATTTTTAACCCATTTAATCAGATACTTAATTGAAAAAAAAGCTTGAATTAAGGACTGCAATAAAATAATTTAATAAAAATTATACACATTATTTTTATAAAGCATTGTAAATCAATGATGTAATTCATTTTTTTCTTTTTAGATTCTAGCTTAATTTTATATTCAATAAACTTTACTTAATATTACCAATTCATTAGAACGAAAGAATAATATTACTCATTCACCTTAACTACATTTAATTATGAATTTCTTAGACATATTTTTATCTGCCGACATGGCAACATTCAGACCCGATGACTACGTCGGTTTCACATTTTTTACAGGATATATGGCAATGTTTGCTGCATCCATTTTCTTCTTTTTTGAGCGCGGTCGTGTAGCAGACGAGTGGAAGTTATCACTATTGGTTTCTGCTTTGATTACCGGTATCGCAGCCGTTCACTATTATTATATGCGTGATTTCTACATGGCAACCGGAGAGACTCCTGTCGTTCTTAGATATATTGATTGGACTCTAACAGTGCCTTTGATGTGTGTTGAATTTTATCTTTTAACCAAAAAAGCCGGTGCTAAAATTGGATTACTTTGGAAATTGATTTACGCTTCAGTAGCTATGCTTGTTTTCGGATACATCGGAGAAGCATTTTATGCTGGTGAATCAACTTCATGGGTATACGGACTTCTTTCAGGTCTTGCATACTTCTACATTGTATACTTAGTTATGTTTGGTGAAGTTGCTGAATTGGCTGCTTCTGCTGGTGGAAAGGTTCAAAAAGCTGTTGGATACCTTGCGAAATTCGTTGTTATTGGTTGGGCAATTTATCCGATCGGTTACATTTTAGGAACTGCAGGTGGACTTTTTGGACTAGATGTTGCAGAAATGGTAGGATATAATGGTGGTGTAGATATTTTCTACAACATAGCAGATGCTATCAACAAAATAGGATTTGGACTTGTCATTTATGCTCTAGCAGTTAGCAAAGAAGACTAAGAAAACATCTTAATTATCTTGATTTTAAAAAGGGCTCCTAGACGGGGCCCTTTTTTTTGGCCAGATTATTGTTTATTAGATATTGAAAAATCTATTTTTTACAATCGCACGTTCTAAACTCAATCATTTTTTAAATATATCATGAAAGAAATTAAGCTTTTTGGACTATTTTTTATCTGTATAATTCTCTTTAATTCCTGTGCCGTAGTTCGACCAGGTGAAGTTGGAGTAAAACAAACTTTTGGGAAATTAAAAAAGAATGTCATAACTCCAGGATTAACTGGATTAAACCCCTTTACTACTCGACTAGTTAGGATTCCCACTAGAACAGTTAATCAAGAAGTCAAGCTGAATCTCCCCTCAAAAGAAGGTCTCAACGTGAGAGCAGAAATATCCATACTATATCACGTCGAGAAGGAGAAAACCATCGATATTATAAACCAAGTTGGTATTGATTTTGAAAAGGTTTTAATTCTAAGCACATTCCGATCTGCATCTGCTGATGTCTGTGCAAAGTTTTTTGCGAAGGATATGCATTCGGGTAAAAGATCATTTATTGAAAAAGAAATACAAGAACTAATGACTAAGTTACTCGAAAACCGTGGTTTTATTATTGAAGCTGTTTTGCTTAAAAGCATAACCCTTCCTTCAGGGCTATATGCCGCAATTGAATCAAAATTAAGAGCCGAACAAGAAGCTCAACAAATGGTATTTATTCTACAACGAGAAAGAAAAGAAGCTGATAGAAAGCGCATTGAAGCCGAAGGGATAAGAGACGCACAAAAAATTATAAAAGAAGGAATTACTGATGCCACTATTGAATGGAGAAGTCTTGAGGTTTTAAAGGAATTAGCTTCATCGACAAATGCCAAAATAATAATAACTGATGGAAAAACTCCAGTTCTAATAAATAGTGATAAATAAAATAATTAAGGCTTATTCAATTTTTATTGCCTGAATAAAAAACCTATTAAGGATTTCTTCAACTCTTCACATTTTAAAAATTTGAAATTTTGCACTTCATCAGCTCATTAAATGATGAAATAGATATTACTTTCTTAATTGAATATCCAAACGAGCGTTCACATCTTCACCCAAAGAAGGGTCATTAATTACAACATTTGAATGCCAAAGTTGTAATGTGTCGGCATCGTAGTCTACAACAAATGTCAACGTGTCTGGATAGTCATAAAACCAAAGAGTCTGAATAGACGTATCAAATTCCCAAATACCTTGTCCCTCTTTAACATAATTTATGGGTGTTAACCCTAACATAAGATTTATATAAAAATCAATATTATAATCTACAATAGCAGAGTCATTTATCTCCTGAAATATAAATTGTCCCTGAACTCCATCTGCATCACCTTTAAATGTCGCCTGTGTTGCTGTGTCAAATGGATTCTCCATTTGACCTTCATATGCGACAGAAAATATTTTCCATCCATCGGTTAATCTCGTTTCAAAAGGCCCACTTGCTCTTGGTGGTAAATCACTATTACTTGAAATATTATCGCAAGAGACTAAACTAAAGCAGATTAAAAAAACTAATCCAACAAAAAGTGGTTTATTATCCATTTATATCTATAAATCGTTCAACATCCTTATTCAAACCAAAAACCACTAAAACATAGTTATCCTTAATTATTTCATCTTCCTCAATAACCCCCTTGATATGCAATTCAACATTACCGAAACTTTCGATTATTGTAACTAAATTCAAACTATACTTAGAAAGAAGGCCCAAGTCCTTAATGCTTCTTCCAACAACTGATTTTGGAGCCGTTATTTCGACAATTTCATAGTCGTCCGGAAGTGGCATGCACATCAACATGGATGGATTCATGAGCCTTTCCGCAACATTTATTCCAACCTCTTCCTCCGGCGAAAGAATCTCTGTGACGCCCATTTTTTCTAAAATTTTTCTTTGAGTTTTTCCTTGAGTTCGAGCGACTAGGCGTTTTACTCCAATTTCTAATAATTTTACTGTTGTTAGCAGCATTCCTTCGAAATTGTGACCAATGGAAACTATCACCGCATCCATTTCACTAATATTTTGCGACTTGAGGGCTCTGATGTCTGTTGAATCTAATTGAACAGCGTACGATACATAATCCTTGATCTCATCAACCCGGTCTTCATCTATATCAATCGCGATAACTTCTGCACCCTTTGCTGAAAGTTTCTTACAAATTGCCTGACCAAACTGACCAAGACCGATTACTGCAAATTTATCTGCCATAAGATCACAAAAGTAATGAAAGTGCCGCTTTAATATCTTTTTTTAAATCACGAACATCTTCAATTCCAACACTTAAACGAATCAAACCTTCCGTAATTCCATTTTCTTCACGCTGTTTTTTAGGAATAGAGGCATGCGTCATCGAGGCAGGATGTCCTGATAAGGATTCTACCCCGCCAAGAGACTCAGCTAATGTGAATATTTTCATCGAACTAACAACCTTACTTGCGTCTTTTGCGCGGTCACTTTTAACTGAAAAAGAAACCATGCCCCCAAAGTCACGCATTTGCTTCTTAGCAATTTCATGACCCGGATGAGTTTTTAGGCCAGGATATATAACCCGTCCTACCGCTGGGTGTGATTCTAAAAATTGAGCAATAATATTTGCGTTAAAGCAATGACGATCCATTCGGAGATGAAGTGTTTTGATTCCTCTAATAGCTAAAAAACTATCCATTGGGCCACAAATTCCGCCAGTAGCATTTCTTATGTAATCCAATCTTTCTGCTAATTCTGAATCATTAACTATTATTGCTCCTAAAACAATATCAGAATGCCCTCCAAGATATTTTGTGCCTGAATGAACTACGATATCAGCGCCTAAATTAATGGGCTGCTGAAGATAAGGCGTAGCAAAAGTATTGTCCACGACCAACAGAGCTTTTGCGATTTTGGCGATTTTTGAGACCCTCTCAATATCAATAATATTTAACATTGGATTCGTAGGACTCTCAATCCAAATCATTTTAGTTTTTTTATTGATTTTTGATTCAATAACATCCAATTGGGACATGGATAAAAAATGGAATTTTATGCCATATTTCATATAAACATTTACAAATTGTCTATAGGCTCCACCATATAAATCATTTGTAGAAATAACTTCATCACCAGGAGAAAGAAGCTTCATACATGCATCAATTGCAGCTAATCCACTAGCAAAACCCATAGCATGACTTCCATTCTCAATTGAGGCCAGAGAGGCCTCCAGAGCGCTTCTTGTTGGGTTTCGTGTTCTGCTGTATTCGTAGCCTTTATGTTTTCCTGGGGCGCTCTGAGCGTACGTGGAGGTTTGATAAATTGGCGGCATAACAGCACCAGTCGAAGGGTCTGGCTCTTGACCTCCATGAATCGCTAAAGTTCCAAAATGTTTTGATTTCATATTACGAAAGTAACCAAAGCGTGAGATTCTTATATGCCTTATTTGTACTTTAACATAATGAATGGCAGATTCGCCCCTTCACCATCAGGCCACATGCATATTGGAAATGCCTCAACTGCATTACTTTCTTGGCTTCAGATTAAAAATATTGGCGGAAAGATATATTTAAGAATTGAAGATATCGACCCTGAAAGGAGTAAGAAGAATTATGTAAATTCAATAGTCGAAGATTTAAACGCATTAGGACTATTCTGGGATGGCGTTGTTCTCTTCCAATCTAAAAGATCTTCCGCATATAAACTGGCACTAGATTACTTGATCCGTCAAAATTTAATCTTTGCATGCTCTTGCAGCAAAAAAGAAATTCGACAAACATTGTGGTCTAAAAACGCATCAGTGAATTCATATTCCGGGACATGCCTTAATAAAGGGCTATCTCTCGACGGTCCATTTACATTGCGTCTTAAAAGTTGGAGCAGTTATCCAATACTAAGACGATACGATAAGGCTTGGGCTTATAATTTTTCTACTGTCATAGATGACGAATATCAAAACATAACCCATATCGTCAGAGGATTAGACCTCAAGGAATGCGCTCCATTGCAAAATCACTTCCGGTCATTATTAGAATATAATTCTCCAAGAATATATTATGCTCCAATATGGTGTGGTCCTGATAAAAATAAAATAAGTAAACGCCACGGAGATATTTCCATAAAAGACCTCTTAAGAAAAGGATGGAGTCCAAAATCAATAATAGGATTAATTGCAGCCAGACTAAATCTAAATTCAGACTCAGATGCTTGTTCACCGGATGCCCTCATAGATAATTATGCATCATATAATTGGGATAAAAAGGTTGTAAGTTCAAATGAGGTTTTATCTTTGTGGTTATGATTAAATCCATGACAGGGTATGGGAAAGGACAAGCTGAAAGCTTGACCTCCCAAATCAAAGTAGAAATACGCTCACTAAACAGCAAAGGGTTAGATCTTTCATTTAGGTGCCCAAATGCTTATCGAGATCGAGAAATGAGTTGGCGAAAAAGTATCGGAGACAAAGTCAAACGTGGGAAAGTTGATCTCAATATTCATCGGGAAGTAATTGATAAACCAATCTCAGGGATCAATATTAAATGGCTTCAAACCATTATGTCTGAACTGCAGTCGGTAAGCTCTGAACCTATTTCAAATTCAGATTTATTGTCAATGGCTTTAAAAATACCGGCCCAAAATATTCATACAGATATTTTAGAATCGGAATGGCAAGCGGTTGAAGTTGCAATTAATAAAGCCCTGGATTCTTTTCAAGTATTCAGAGAAAGTGAAGGCGCTACATTAAGCGATGATTTAGAAAAAAATGTTTTATCGATTGAACAAGGTCTAAGTTTTATTGAGCCAATGGAGAAGGAGCGTATTATTAATCTCAAAGAACGATTAATTCGTGGTCTAGCTGACTTGAAATACGATAAAAATCGTTTTGAACAAGAATTGATATATTATCTGGAAAAGCTAGACATTAATGAAGAAAAAGTTCGACTTCAATTTCATATTGATCATTTTAGGCAATCAATGGATGATGGTAATGGACGTAAACTAGGTTTTATTGGTCAGGAAATTGGCAGGGAAATAAACACTTTAGGAAGTAAATCTAATCATGCAGGCATGCAAAAAGTTGTCGTGCAGATGAAAGAAAATCTCGAAAAAATAAAAGAACAAGTTCTTAATATTTTATGAAGCTTTTGGTTCTTGCCGCCCCCTCTGGCTCTGGGAAAACTACCTTGGTCCGTCAGCTATTATCAAAGTTCCCATCTCTAGCCTTTAGTATCTCCGCTACAACCCGAATGCCAAGGCTTAATGAAAAAAACGGTTTAGACTATCACTTTCTAGAGGTCCAAGATTTCCAAGAAAAAATTAACTCAAAATGTTTCTTGGAATGGGAAGAAGTCTATCCGGATAAATTTTATGGATCTCTAAAATCAGATGTTCAAGAACTTTGGGACCAGAAGAAAACAGTTGTCTTTGATATAGATGTCCAAGGAGGAATGAGATTAAAAAAAAAATATGGTGATAACACTTTGGCCATTTTTATAATGCCCCCCTCTATAGAAGCTCTTAAATCCCGACTTCAAAATAGAGGTACCGACAGCGAGAAAACTATTAATAATCGCTTAGCTAAAGCGAAAGAAGAGATGAGTTTCTCCTCCTATTTTGACCACGTAATTGTTAATGATAAAATAAAAGTTGCAATTGCAGAGCTTGACAAACTGGTTCAAGATTTTATCAACTCATAGAATTAAAACTTCTAAGTAATATTTTAGTCCTCCAAATCAAAAAGTTTCGTACAAGTATCATCTGAAAAATGGAATTTATTCAAACTTATCAACTAATGTTTTAATCTAGATATTTAGAAAAAAAAATTCACTTGTAATTAAAAAATAAAATGGTTTTCGAAAAGAAGTAAAGATGTATATTGATCTGAATAATACTCTAAATGAAAGGATTTTTATCTCATGTAGCAATTGAACTTTTAGAGCGATACCCGAAAATTCATAGAGTCGGTGTTCTGATACCATCTAAAAGAGCAGAAAGAGTTTTAAGACAAACTCTTTTGGAAGAAATTAACTCTCCAACGCTCGCTCCCGCAATTTTTACAATTGAAGAAATAATGGCAGACATCTCTGGTCTTAAAATAGCAAATGCTATGGATCAGCTAATTATTTTATTTGAGACCTATGAAAAACTAAATGAAGGGTTTTCTGAGAGTCTAGATGAATTTCTTAAGTGGGCACCTGTCGTTTTAAAAGACTTTGATGAAATTGCTCGTTTTGGAGTTAACGGGGAGAAGATATTCAGTGAGGTTAGGGAAATTCAGGCTCTTTCCCAATGGGGGATAGATGAACCAACAGATCTTATGAAACGTCGCCTCATTTTATGGCAACAATTACCAGTCTTGTATAGAAGTTTTAATGAGGCTCTCGAGGAGGAAAATTTAGGATCACCAGGATATATTTTTAATAAGGCGAGCCCAAGTTTTTCAGGCCCATCAAAACAAGATTTAAAAGATTGGATGTTGAGAAATGAGTTAGACCACATTGCATTTGTTGGTTTTAACGCTCTGACTCCTCCCGAAATATCATTATTTCAAACTGCACACAGCCAAGTCAAAGCAATAGCCTTTTGGGATACTGATGCCCATTACGTAAACAACGAAAGCATCGAAGCAGGATATTATTTACGGAAAAATATTGAAAAATTATCTAAATCTCTAGTCTCCGATATTTTAACCCCTCCAGCTTATTTTTTAACATCACCACCTTCATTTACAGTCGTACATGCTAATGGTAATGTAGGGATTTCAAAGGCTATTGGAAACATTTTAAATGATGAAAAACTCATTGCTTCCAATTTTAATAAATGTGCCGTAGTATTAACTGATGAGGGATTATTAGTCCCAACCCTACAAGCGCTACCCCCTAAACTAAAAGAAGCGAATGTCACAATGGGCATGGCTTTAAGTACTACAGCTTTGTACTCAGGCATTGATCTTTTTTTTCAACTTCAAGAAGCTAGAGAAATAGGATCAACTTACCCATTTAAATTACTAGAAGCAACTTTTGCTAATCCAATATGTCGTGATCTTCGAAATGGAGGGCTATCTGAAGAAAATGAAAATAGCATGGAGAACCAAATTGCTTCTCTTCGAAACTCAAAACAAAGTCATTGGTCTGTTAGCAACACTCTCGAACTTATAGGCGAAAATTCACAGCTATGGCAAGAATGTTCTGAAAGTACTTTGTATTTGAAAAGCATGCTTGAAAGACTGGAGAAATACACCGGAACGCTTCACTCCCCCTGGGAGAAAGAACCCGCTAGATTATGCCTTAAAGCACTAGGGAGACTAGTTTCTTGGAAATCAAAAAGAGAACTAAAGTTCAGAACCATAAGGCAATTGTTTCGACAATTTTCAAAGGAAAGTCCAGTTAATTTTTATGGGGAACCATTTCACGGGCTTCAAATTATGGGACTGTTGGAAACACGTAATCTGGATTTTGAAACTATTATTATTGCCCCCTGTAACGAAGGGGTTCTTCCAGCAAGAAAAAAGAGCACTTCTTTCTTACCAAATGACCTTCGAAATAAATATGACATACCCCTTGGAAAGGATCAAGAAGCAATTATTGCATACCATACCTATAGACTGGTCCAACGAGCAAAAAAAGTTTTTTTCCTTGTAAACAGTGCTTCTGATGGATTTAATTCTAGTGAGGTTAGTCGATTTATTCAACAAATGGAAATCGAATTGAGCCAATATCCTGGATTTAAGTGGTCAAATATGAATATGGAATTAACCATGAATTCAAGTACCCTTATAGAGAAAAGATCTATCATTAAAAGGCCTAAAATAATTAAACGAACGTTAGAAAGACTTCAAGGAAAAGGCTTAAGTCCATCCGCTGCAGGAACTTATATTGGAAACCCGTACAAGTTTTATTTACAATATGTACTTGGTATTAGAGCAGAAGAGAGTGTAAATGATCGATTACCAGCAAATATTAGAGGCACAATATTACATGATCTTCATCAAAAGCTTTATGAAACATATAAATCGACAAAAACCTGGGATCAATCGATAATTAAAAAAACTCTAGATAAAAGTATCTCTTTGCACTTTCCCAGTAAAGTTCAGACTGGACCGTTTCTTTTAGAGCGAAAAATAATTGAAAAAATCTCATATGAATGGGCTAAAGAGGAAGAAAAAAGAATTAAATCTCCAAATAATCGACAAGGGAATTGGTCAATTCATCTTATAGAAGAGTACTTAGAAAGTCCATTGTTACTCAGCGATGGAAGAAATATAAGAATTCGAGGAAAGGCCGATAGAGTTGAAAAATGGGATGATTACTGGGTCATTGTTGACCTTAAGACAGGTGCTTTTCAAAAAGATCAAATTAATTTAAAAGAATGGGAAGATCTCTTAGACAGAAAAAAGAAAAAAGAAAAAGCCTTTCAATTAATGACATATGCCTGGCTACTAGGCAAACAGGAGGATTTAAAAAGCGCTAAAGGCTTTAAGGCGGGAATAGCGAGTATTAGGCAACCAACTCAGCCGGTATCATGGCTGACTTGGCAAGGAAAAGAGAGTTTATCTCACCAAGAACTCAAAGAGTTTGAAAAATATGTACTTATTCCTCTAGTAGAAGAAATCTTAAACCCTGATATCTCTTTTTTAGAAATTTTAGATGCATAATCTCCTATTACATGCTATTTTTTTTCTAAAATTCGTGCAACATACTTTCCAATAATATCAAATTCTAAATTGACGTTATCTCCAACTTTGAGTTGATGAAAGCTTGTGTTTTCCCATGTATATGGAATTATAGCTACTGAGAAATAATCGGACTTTGATTCAACAACTGTCAAGCTCACCCCATTAATTGATATCGAACCTTTACTAACAGTATTAAATTGTTCGTTTAAATCATGGTGAATAGTTATTTCCCAGCTGCCATTTTGATCAACCATTTCAGAAATGCTTGCAACACAATCTACATGGCCTTGAACTATGTGCCCATCTAACCTATCCCCAACTTTTGTGCATCGCTCAAGATTAACTAAATAGCCAATTCTCCAGTGGGCCAATGTTGTTCTCTTCAACGTTTCATTTATCGCCGTGACTCGATAACCCAAAACTTGACCACTATCACTCCTGTTGAGGGCAATAACAGTAAGACAGCATCCGTCATGAGCAATACTCTGATCAATCTTAAGCTCTCTAGCTATAGAGGACTCAATATCAAAATGAACGTTTGATTTTTCATTTGTAACTGCAATAATTGTTGCCAAATTTTCGACTATCCCTGTAAACATTTTTCAAAGGTACGATGACTAACTTAGCCTGTATGAAACTGACTTTTAATTCCTCTACATCTAGCAAGACTAATCGCGCCATAATGAGATCTAATTTTGAGGCTCTAAGAGAAACTGAATTAGATATAGATCAATGCAAAACAATAATCAGCCGTTCAGCAAGGAAACTAAAGGGCTGGACACATTTTGTATCGGAAAAGAATGATGTTTTTGGATGTGTTCTTGGAGAGAAAAGTGATAACAATCATGGTAAGCATGCCCTAAGGAATTTAGGGAAAGATCTTGCTGACTACCTAGGAAAGAATAAAGTAAACAGTGTTAGCGTTGATGCCGGAGCAGGTACTTTTTGGATAGCAGAAGGATTATTTCTAGCGTCTTATCGTTACAATAAATTATTTGGAAAGACGGCTGAACAGGTTTGGTCATTGAAAGAAATTGAAATAATCGGACTAAGCAAAAGGGACTTTCAAAAATTATCTGCAATATTTTTAGCTGTTAATGAAACACGTGATTTGGTTAATTCTCCCTTACTTACACTTACTGCAGAAATCCTTAGTTCAAGAATTGAAGAACTCGGTAATTTACACGGATTTTCCACAACAATATTTAACCAAGCTAAAATTGAAACATTAAAAATGGGGGGGCTCCTTTCCGTTAATAAGGGATCTATTGACCCAGCAACATTTAGTATTTTAGAGCATAAACCAAAAAATGCTGTAAACAAAAGACCCTATATTTTAGTAGGAAAAGGTGTTGTTTATGATACTGGTGGGCTTAGTTTAAAGCCAAGCGGGTTCATGGATACCATGAAGTGCGATATGGCTGGGGGGGCTGCCGTTGTTGGAGCTTTTTGCGCACTAGCCATTGATGAAGTCCCAACATGGGTTATTGGACTCATTCCTGCAACAGACAATAGGCCTGGTGGAAATGCGATCACTCCAGGAGATGTTATCAAAATATCAGATGGAACAACTGTTGAGGTTTTAAACACAGATGCTGAGGGTAGACTTATACTTGCTGATGCGTTGCACTACGCAAAAAAGTACGACCCAAAACTAGTAATTGATCTCGCTACTCTAACTGGCTCTGCCGCTAAAGCAATAGGGCCTAATGCAATTGTAGCGATGGGGAATGCTGAAGATAAAATTTGGGATCGTTTAATTGATAGTGGGGAATCCTCGCATGAACGATTAGTGAGATTTCCCTTTTGGGAAGAATATAATGATCTGTTAAAAAGTGAAATTGCGGACCTGAAAAATATTGGCGGTGCTGAAGCTGGCATGATTACCGCAGGTAAATTTCTCGAACATTTTACAGATTATCCATATGTACATTTAGATATTGCAGGGCCAGCTTTTCTTGAAAAGAATCATGGTTATTATGGCAAAGGAGGAACCGGGATTGGGGTTAGACTTTTATATGATTTTCTAAGTAATGTTAAATCTTGAAAAGATTAAGGATTGGAATCACTTGTGGTGACCCCAATGGAATTGGGCTTGAAGTGATTCTGAAGACACTTGAATCTATAGAAATACGCTTAAAAGCAGACTTTTATTTATTTTGCTCATCCCAAGTGCTCGACTATCACAAAAAAACTTTAACGTGCAATGAGTTACCATACTCTAAAATTAATCCTGGAGAAAAAATTACAAAAGGAGAGATAGGATTATGCGATCCATGGAATCGTTATATTAAAGTTGATTTTGGTGAGCAAAATAAGGAAGGTGGACAAGCCGCTTTTGACGCTCTTTCGGCAGCATGTCTTTCGCTTGAAGAGCACAAAATAGACGCCCTGATTACTGCCCCTTTAAGTAAGGCAAATATTGGACAATCTAAATGGGGAGATTTTACTGGTCATACTGGCTACCTTGCTGGTAGATTTAAATCTGTTGCTCTAATGATAATGGCTGCAGAGAAAACTAGAGTTGCTATGGCAACTGATCATGTTTCTCTTAATCGCGTATCCGGAATTATCGATATAAGTTTTTTAAAGAAAAAAATTGATGACTTTAATACTGCTCTGAAATTTGATTTTGGAGTTCAATCTCCTAGCATAGCTATCTTAGGATTAAATCCTCACGCTGGAGATGATGGGAAGTTAGGCCAAGAAGAAGAAAATATTATTCAACCATGTATTGAATTTTGTAAAACGAATGGAATAAATGTCTCTGGACCATTCCCCTCCGATAGCTTTTTTGGTAAAAAGCAATATCTAGAATTTGATGGAGTATTGGCTATGTATCATGATCAAGGTTTGATTCCATTTAAAATGCTCTACTTTAAAAATGGTGTCAACAATAGTTGTGGACTACCATTCGTACGAACCTCTCCTGACCATGGCGTGGCATTTGATATTGCCGGAAAAAATGAAGCAGATGAAGCAAGTTTCAGAGAATCTATATTTCAGACAATTGAACGTGCTAAGAATAGATTGCAAAGTTCAAGCACTAAAATTATTCCTAATCCATAAGTCTGGCCTATAATCTCAAAATGAATTCTCGCAAAAAACTTTAAATTCACTATTGTTGGGGCATTAACAAAATCAATGTACATTTGCACGCTCTAATTAGGAGTTCAGCCATGAAAAATCGTGAAAACATTTTAGAATTTTCTGGTTTAGCTCTGGGTGAACACAAGCTAGAGTACAAATTAAACAAAACGTTCTTTTCTTCTTCTGAAATTAGTGATCTCGAAGGAATTCATTCAACGGTAGTGGATGTCATTCTGAAAAAGGCCAATCACATGATGGAACTAAATCTTTCTTTTTCAGGAAATTTAGACACAGTATGCGATATATCAAATGATCCTTTTACTTTAGAGATTTCTAATAAATTTTCCTTAATCGTAAGATTTGGTGAAAAATACAACGATGACAATCCGGAAATTCTTATTTTATCTCATCGTGAATATGAAATCAATTTAAATCAATTATTTTTTGAATTAATTGCCCTTTCTATTCCTATGCAGAGAATTAAACCTGAATATCAAATTGAAGAAGAATAGCTGTAGAGATTGGTTTTCAAAAATTGAATTAAAAATTAAAGCACTGCATAATGGCACATCCTAAACGTAGACAATCGACAACTCGCCGAGATAAGCGCCGGACACATGACAAAGCTGTTTTGCCCCAGTTAGCTGTTTGCGCAACTACTGGTGAAGCGCATTTAATGCATCGAGCCTATTGGCATGATGATAAAATGTACTACAAAGGTAAAGTTGTGATTGACAAAAATGCTACAGCCGAAAACTAGGCTTAATAAAATATTTCTTAATATTTTAGCTATTACCTTCTCGAATTTTATTTATTTATCTGCACATTTGTGATACTAATTCGTTAAACTATGGATTTCAAGGAAGTACAGAATTTTATAAAATTTGTCACCAAATCTGGTGCATCTGAAGTTTCTCTGGAAACAGAAGATTACAAGATAACCGTTAAAAGTGGTGGCCAACCAGTCGTTTATGCCTCCCCAGCAGTCATTCCAATTTCAGGTCCAGAATCAGAGGGAAAATTAGAAATTGAAAAGAAAGAAGTTATAGATGAATATGCTCATTGTTTGACAATAACATCTCCAATGATCGGAACTTTTTATAGAAAACCAAGTCCTGACAAACCTTTATTTGCGGAAATAGGAAGTCAAGTAAATATCGGTGACACTATTTGCATCATCGAAGCAATGAAACTTTTTAATGAAATTGAGAGTGAAGTATCAGGGAAAATTGTTAAAGTGCTAGCGGATGACATTACTCCTGTTGAATTTGGCCAGCCATTGTTTTTAGTCGATCCTTCCTGATTTAAAAGACGTGAAAAAAATACTGATCGCCAACAGAGGAGAAATAGCGATGCGAATAATTCGAACGTGTCGAGAAATGGGAATTAAAACTGTTGCCGTTTACTCCGAAGCAGATAGAGAGAGCCTACATGTTCGCTTTGCTGATGAAGCTGTGTGCATTGGCCCTGCTGCATCAAAAGACTCTTACTTGAAAATATCAAATATTATTTCAGCTGCAGAAATCACTAATTCTGACGCCATCCATCCTGGATTTGGTTTTTTATCTGAAAATTCTAAGTTTTCTAAAATTTGTGCGGACCATGGCATAAAGTTCATTGGCGCGCGACCTGAGCACATTGAAAAAATGGGAGACAAGGCAACTGCCAAGTTGACAATGAAACTTGCAGGAGTTCCCTGTGTTCCAGGATCAGAAGGTTTAATCTCATCCCTTCAACATGCTTCAGAAGTTGCTGAAGAGATTGGGTATCCTGTAATGATGAAGGCTACTGCCGGTGGGGGGGGTAAAGGAATGCGGGCTATATGGAAACCCTCCGAACTTGAAAAAGCATGGGATTCCGCAAGACAAGAAGCTTTAGCCTCATTTGGAAATGATGCGATGTATATGGAAAAGCTTATTGAAGAGCCTAGGCATATCGAAATTCAAATCATCGGAGATCAAACTGGAAAAGCAAGCCATTTAGGTGAACGCGACTGCTCAATCCAACGACGCCATCAAAAACTTACTGAAGAAACACCCTCTCCATTTATGACGGAAGAACTCAGAAACAAGATGGGTACAGCAGCAATTCAAGCTGCTGAATTTATCAAGTATGAAGGAGCTGGAACGGTGGAATTCTTAGTCGATAAAAATAGAAATTTCTATTTTATGGAAATGAATACTCGAATTCAGGTTGAACACCCTATTACAGAAGAGGTCACTGATTATGATTTAATTCGTGAACAAATCAAAGTCGCTTCAGGAACAAAAATTTCTGGTAGAAACCATGAACCAAAACAATTTGCAATTGAATGTCGAATTAACGCAGAAGACCCTTATTATGACTTTAGGCCTAGCCCTGGAAAAATTACTGCATTTCACGCGCCAGGAGGTCATGGAGTAAGAATTGACACTCATGTCTATGCGGGTTATACGATTCCATCATATTACGATAGTATGATTGCTAAGTTGATAGTTACTGGAAGAACAAGGCAACAAGCAATCGAACGAATGAAACGAGCTTTAGATGAGTTCATTATAGAGGGAGTTAAAACAACAATTCCATTTCACAGACAATTAATGGATCATCCTGAATATGTTGCTGGTAATTACACTACAAAATTCATGGAAGACTTTATCTTAAGCTAGGTTGTTCATGTTAACCATCTCTGATTGCAAAAGCCTAGCTTTGTGATTCAATGAATGGGTTAAAGTCAATTATTTTTTCTAAAATCATAATAGTTTTAGGTTGCTTTTATCACTTGTGGTACTATACACTCATGCTTGTCGGTATCATTTCACTTTCGCCTTGGCTTTATTTTTCATCTCGAAAATCACAATATTTTCCAAAGTTTTATGGATATGCCAGACTTTGGAGTGCCTGGATTTTAAATGGGATGTTTCTTTCGAGAAAAATTAAACGGGAAGCTGAAATTCAATGGGATAGGCCTTATGTTGTGGTTTCTAACCATGCCAGCGAACTTGATGTAATGTTGTGTTACCAATTGGTAGAGTCACCAACAGTATTTATTGGTAAAAAAGAGCTTTCGAACATTCCTCTTTTTGGATTTTTCTTTAGGAGGTCTAGTATTATTGTAGATAGAAAATCATTAGCTAGCAAAAAGAAAGTGATGGAACTTTCTGCACTTCATCTGCAGAATGGAAGAGGTATGTGCATATATCCAGAAGGAGAAATCCCTGATGGCCAAAACGTTTTACTTGGGGAATTTAAACATGGGGCCTTCAAGCTCGCAATTGAAAATAATATCGACATATTACCTATTACTTTTGCAAATAATAGAGAGCATTTACCAGACTTCTTTAAAGGGGGTCGTCCGGGAACTATTCACGCCACTATTCACAAGCCAATTAGCGTAAAGGGGCTGACAAAAAGTGATACGAAACCTTTGAGTGATAAAGTTCATAGCGTACTTTTGAATGAATTAAATTTTTACAGGAAGATCTTATGAAAATAACTGACGGTGATATTCAAAACCTTGCACATCTTTCCCGATTAAGTTTAAGTGATTCCGAAGCTGGAAACATGAAAAAAGATCTCAGTAAAATTGTCGACTTTATCGCAATTATTGAAAAGTTAGATCTAGAAAACATTGAGCCTCTGGTATACATGACTCAATCTGAAAACATATTAAGGGAAGACACTGTAGATCTCGCCATGAATCATAAAGAAGCCATGAAAAATGCACCTGATGCTGATTCAGACTATTATAGAGTTCCTAAAGTTATTGACAAGTAAGAACTGCCTATCTTTTAATCGCATTTTTTGTACCTTTTAACACTAATATTTTATTCAAACACCGATGTTTACAAGTCTGATAATTTTATCCTTTATTTCAATTTTCGTTATTTTCCTTTTAGCAAAAGGCATTCGTATAGTAAAACAATCCGAAGCAATGATAGTAGAGCGATTAGGGAAGTATCATAAAACATTAGATTCTGGAATTAATATTATCATTCCTATAATTGATCAACCACGACAGATTTCTTGGCGTTATAGTGAGATTGGGTTCAATGGAGAAGTTGTGCCAATTTTCAAAATGCAAGATCGAATTGACTTGCGAGAAAATGTTTATGACTTCCCAAAACAAAACGTAATTACTAAGGATAACGTTGTTACTGAAATAAATGCATTGATCTATTTTCAAATTATGGATCCCATTAAATCAGTATATGAAATTGGCAATTTACCGAGCGCTATAGAAAAGCTCACACAGACCACTCTAAGAAATGTGGTTGGTGAACTAGATCTTGATGAGTCTCTTTCTAGTAGAGACACAATAAATACAAAGTTGAGAACTATTCTTGATGATGCTACAAACAAATGGGGAGTAAAAGTTAATCGTGTAGAGCTTCAAGATATCAATCCCCCTCAAGGAATTCGTGAGGCAATGGAGAAGCAGATGCGTGCAGAAAGAGATCGACGTGCAACAATATTGGAAGCTGAAGGAGAAAAAACAAGTCAAATTCTAACGGCAGAAGGACAACGCGAATCCGATATTCAACGTGCTGAAGGAGAAAAAAGAGCTGCTATTTTGTCTGCTGAAGGTGAGGCTGAAGCCCGCATAAGAGTCGCAGAAGGCGAAGCTAAGGCTATAAAGCTCATTTCTGAAGAAATAAAAGGCTTTTCAGGGGATCCTGTTCAATACCTTATAGCCCAAAGATATCTTGAAACCCTTCAGGAAATGACATCTGGAAAAGACAATAAGACTATTTATCTTCCTTATGAAGCTTCAGGAGTATTGAGCTCTTTGGGTGGTATTAAAAGTATTCTTGAAGGCAAATAAACCTTAATTGACCACTTTTTTAAGGTTTCAACCTAATAATATTCTGAGCCAGTAATGCAGTTTCTAATTTGAAAAATCGTAACGCAGCGGTTGGCTTCATCTTCGTTACACTTTTACTCGATGTAATCGGCCTTGGAATCATAATTCCTGTAATTCCAACGCTAATTCAAGAATTGACAGGTGGAGATGTATCAGAAGCCTCTCGCTACGCGGGGTGGCTTATATCGTCTTATGCCCTTGTACAATTTCTTTGTGCGCCTATTGTTGGTGGACTAAGTGACAGATATGGTCGTAGACCGATTCTTTTATTATCATTGCTTGGTTTTGGATTAGACTATCTAGTACTTGCAGTCGCGCCAAGTATTGGGTGGTTATTTTTAGCTAGGATTATTGCTGGATTTTTTGGTGCTTCTTTTACAACAGGAGCGGCTTATATAGCAGATATTAGCACACCTGAAAAAAGATCGCAAAATTTCGGTTTAATAGGCGCAGCATTTGGATTAGGATTTATTATTGGACCTGTAACTGGCGGTATTTTGGGAGAAATTGGCCCACGTGTTCCCTTTTACGCCGCTGCATGCGTCTCTTTTTTAAATTTAGTATATGGGTATTTCATTCTCCCCGAATCACTTAAAAAAGAGAATAGAAGACCATTTCAATGGTCCAGAGCAAACCCCTTAGGGGCATTGTCATCATTAAGGCGGTACCCTAGTGTCGCAAGTCTTATTGGTGCTTTAACTTTTATTTATCTAGCCTCCCATTCGACCCAGGTTACATGGACGTATTTCTCCATGGAAAAATTTAATTGGTCAGAAAGCATGGTTGGATATTCTCTAGGATTAGTGGGATTAATGAGCGCACTGGTGCAAGGGCTGCTAATTAGATTAATAATACCCAAATTAGGAGAATACAGAACAATGATTATCGGATTTATTATGTCGATGATTGGGTGTTTATTATTTTCCATAGCAAGCGAAGGTTGGATGTTATTAACTTTTATCATCCCTTATTCTTTAGGCGGTGTCGCTGGACCAGCAATACAAGGAATTCTATCCAATCAAATCCCCCCCAATGAACAAGGCCAGCTTCAAGGAGCCTTAACTAGTATGATGGCGGCAACAGGAATTATAGGTCCACTAATAATGACATCTATTTTCGCGTATTTTACGGCAGACAATACTCCTTTTTATTTTCCAGGGGCGCCGTTTGTCGCAGGGGCTTTTCTCGTTGCAATAGGTTTATTATTGGTTTTAAGGAAGGGTTCAAAAGGCACAATGGGAACCAATATATAATACTTAAATTTAATGTATGATAGAATATATGACTCCTGTAACACTTTGGTTTGCAATTGGTGTTTTCTTACTTGTACTTGAAATGTTTACCCCTGGGTTTTTTCTAGCCAGCATTGCTGTTGGAGCATTTTTAGCTTCCGGAACAGCATGGCTTGGAGGGCCTGCTAGTCTCCAACTTTTAGCATTTATTATTGGTGGTGGTATTTCCTTGATCTCAATACGTCCTATTTTTAAAAACTATCTTGGAGCGAATGGGATTCCGACAAATGCAGAAGCAATGATAGGCAAAGAGAGTATCGTTGCTTCAAATGTTTATGCAGGTGAACATTTCTATTCTGATATCGATGGTGTACCATGGGACTGCAAATGTGATCTCTCTTTGTCAAAAGGCGACACAATAAGAGTTCTTTCTCTTGAGAGCACAGTATTAAATATGGAGAAAATTTGAGCGAATCAGTCTTTAATTCATTTTTTTCAAAAAAAAATGGTGCAGTTCGAAAAAAAAGACTTTTCTTTGCACCCATTAAATTCTCAGATCTCAATAAAACATGAAAAACGGAACAGTAAAATTCTTCGATGCAACCAAAGGCTTTGGATTCATTAAGGATAACGATGGCGAAGGAGATTTCTTCGTTCACATCACAGGAACACTCGAACCTATCGCCGACGGCGACGAAGTAGAGTTTGAATTAAAAGAAGGTAAGCGCGGCCTACAAGCATCTAATGTGCGTAAGCTCTAAGTTACTTTTTAGACCTCAAACAAAAAGGGCGCTTGATTAAAGCGCCCTTTTTTGTTTATTAATTATAAATTTCTCAGCCTTGAATTGCCTTTTTATCTGTTATCAATATCATTGAACCAGCTGCTAAAAGAAGACATATCCCGGCTAATACCATCGCATGTATAGCTCCTGGACCAATGATCTGGTATATTGAACTCAATGCTTTGGCTGCTAGAATTTGAGGTAGCACAATAAACATATTAAAAATACCCATGAATAGTCCCATTTTATTAGGATCAATAAATGAGCTTAACATAGCGTAAGGCATACTTAATATAGATCCCCAAGAAATCCCTATTAAAGCAAAGCTGAAAAAAAGCATACTTGAATCTTTTATCCAATACATACTCAAGAATCCTATCCCACCAGCTATTAAAGAAAACATATGTAAATACTTACGATTGATTCTTTTTCGTGAAGTATAAAAAGTTAATAGAAGAGCAAATAACATAGAGCTCAAACCATAGTAGCCCATATAAGCCCCAACTTCATCCGCAGCGTCATTATATGACCTATCAGCTACTTCATACTCTTTTTTTTCAAATGCCGTTGATGTGCTCCACTCTATTTTATTGGGTTTGGGGGATTTAAATACATGATCTGTTAATGCTGGTGTTGCCAGAGACCACATACTAAAAAAAGCAAACCAAGAAAAAAATTGAACTAAGCCTAGCTTCCGCATTGTTATTGGCATCGTTCGAAGATTATTAAATACTTCAATTACCAGGTTAGATGATTTAATTTTTTCTTTTTTAATTCGATTAAATTCTTCTAAATCCTCAGGTGGGTATTCCTTGGTAGTGAAAACAGTATAAAGGATAGCAAGTAAAAAAATCAATGAACCAATAGCAAAAGCAACTTTAATTGAGAGGGGAACTTCACCGGGGTGAGATACATTACTAACGCCAAGACTACTCATTAAAAGTGGCAGACTTGAAGCAACCCAAGTCCCAATTCCAATAATCAAGGTTTGTATCACAAACCCATAACTTCTCTGTGATTCTGGTAGCTTATCCGCCACTAAAGCCCGAAACGGCTCCATAGAAATATTTATAGATGCATCTAAAACCCATAATGCCCCTGCTGCTATCCATAATGCAGGACTGTGAGGAATGAACAATAATGTTATACTTGAAAGAATAGCGCCAATAAGAAAAAATGGTCTCCGACGTCCCCAACGAGGGCTCCAAGTATTATCACTTAAATAGCCAATAATTGGTTGAACAATTAATCCGGTAAGAGGTGCTGCAATCCATAGCATTGGTATTTCTTCCTCAGTAGCACCTAAATTTTGAAATATTCGACTCATGAACCCTCCTTGGAGTGCAAAGCCAAATTGAATTCCTAAAAATCCAAAACTCATATTCCAAATTTGGAAAAAACTCAGATTTTGTTTTTTTAATTCTTGTCTCATTTTTGTTTTAAATAGACTGTCTATCCTTATTCCAAGAATAAAGTCTCGCTGGTTTGTGAAAAACACCTGTTTGTTTTTCATCTAGAGGAATAACCCAAGAGTCATTTAATGCTTTTTTTCTGAAATTTCTTTTATCAAATGATGAATTCAATATTGACTCAAATAGAGATTGCATCTGTGTTAAAGTGAATTTCTCTGACAAGAGCTCATGCCCAACCCTTAGCTCACTAACTTCTTGCCTGAGCCTATCTAATGCTTTTATTACAATTTTAGAATGATCAAAGGCAAGCTCTGGAATGTCATAGACCCCTTGCCAAAAAACTCTATTTGCAAAACTTGAAGCTGATGGATTAAAATCTTCCATCTTAACAAGGGCGTAATAAGCGATTGTAATAACTCTAGCTTCGGGATTCTGTCTATTGCTTTTAAGCCAAGGCAGATCCTTGATGTTTTTCACGCGATTAATATCACCAAATGCGCCACTCTGTGTCAGATAAAGACCACTTAAATTAGTTAATTCTTTAAGAACTCTCGTAGCGGCCTCATCAAGATTTTCATCCTCATCTACATGATCACCAGGAAGAGCAAACCTTCTCATTTGACCAACATCTTTTTGCTCAATAAGAAGTAGATTTAAATTTTGGCCATCAAAGCCAAAAACTACACAATCAACAGAAATATTAGGATTTATCATAAATCATGACAAATGTAATTGATACACTACCTATTCTTGCCTTTATTAGTTAGGGTAGATTATACACTATCTTTGATGATTAACGTTTTTTTATGTCAAAAAAAAACATAGCTGTATTAACTTCTGGAGGAGATTCTCCCGGTATGAATGCCATAATTCGAGCAGTCGTTAGAACCTGTGTGTTTTATGATAAAAATGTCTTTGGCGTAATAAGAGGATATGATGGCCTGATGGAAGGAGATTTTATGTCTATGAATGCAAGGAGCGTTAAGGGTATACTTTCTCAAGGTGGGACAATATTAAAGTCTGCACGAAGTGATTTTTTTAGAACAATAGAGGGGCGAAA
Organism: Owenweeksia sp. TMED14; assembly: GCA_949529985.1. Lineage (GTDB taxonomy): Bacteria > Bacteroidota > Bacteroidia > Flavobacteriales > Schleiferiaceae > TMED14. The sequence goes on along the minus strand of CATIRS010000026.1, from coordinate 23,704 downwards.
AAAAGCGGCAATTAATCTGAAATCTAAAAAAATTGATGGACTTATAGTTATCGGTGGAGATGGAACACTTACTGGGGCGCATCTTTTAAATGAAGAACACGGAATCCCGGTAATTGGAATTCCTGGAACTATTGATAATGATCTTTTTGGAACAGACTCTACCATAGGATTTGACACAGCATGTAATACAGTAAAAAGTTGTATCGATAAAATAAGAGATACCGCGAATAGTCATAATAGACTTTTTATTGTCGAAGTTATGGGGCGAGATGCGGGTTTTATTGCTTTAAATTCAGGAGTATCGACTGGCGCTTTAGAAATAGTTCTTCCAGAAATGAATACTTCAATAGATGAATTGCTTGAGTCTGTGGAACGGGGGGCGAAAAATAAAAAAACAAGTAACATTATAGTTGTCGCAGAAGGCAATAGGCTAGGAAGCCCTTTTGAAATTTCTAAATCCATCATTTCCAGATACCCAAAAATTGATGTTAAAGTTACAATTCTGGGACATGTACAGCGTGGCGGTTCGCCTAGTTCATTGGATCGAGTAAATGCAAGTATTTTAGGCGTTGCAGCGGTAGAAGGCCTATTAAACGGAAAGTCAGATGTCATGGTTGGCCTTGTAAATAATCATCTTGAATATACGTTTTTGCAACAAGCCATTTTCAATAAGGCTCCCTTAAATATGGAGCTTCACAGAATAGCTAAGATTTTATCTATTTAATTATTTAATTATTTAACCAAAACATGAAAAAAATTGCAATTAATGGATTTGGTCGTATTGGTCGACTCACTTTTCGAAACATTTTAAAAAAATCAACTCTCAAAGTTGTTGCTATTAACGACTTAACAGATACTGCAACACTTGCACATCTTTTGAAATATGACAGCGCTCATGGTATCTTTCCTGGGACAATAGACCACACTTCAAATAGCTTAATTGTAGATGGAAATGAGATCATTGTAACTGCAGTTAGAAATCCATCTGAATTGCCTTGGGGAAAGCTAGGGATTGATCTAGTTATTGAATCTACTGGGCTTTTCACGTCGGAAGAACAACTACGAATGCATATAGCCGCCGGCGCAAAAAAAGTAGGTCTATCTGCCCCTTCTAAGGGTAATGTTAAAACAATTGTTCTTGGAGTTAACGATCATCTTTTAACAAAAGATGATCTAATCTTTAGTAATGCTTCATGTACTACCAATTGCCTAGCCCCAATGATGAAGGTATTGAATGATCATTTCGGAGTTAAAAAAGGCTTTATGTTAACTGTGCATGCTTATACTAGCGACCAAAGCATTCAGGACGCTCCGCACAAAGATCTTCGTCGAGCTAGAGCTGCCGCAGTAAACATGATCCCGACGACTACCGGAGCTGCAAAAGCCGTTGGATTAGTTTTACCAGAATTAAAAGGGAAATTAGATGGCTACGCGATTAGAGTGCCTGTAATTACAGGATCAGCTACGGATATTACAATAGAATTAAATCGTAATGTTACGAAAGAAGAAGTGAATTCAGCAATGAGGTCTGCTGCAAATTCATACTTGAAAGGAATTATGGAATACACTGAAGACCCGATTGTTTCTTCAGATATCATTGGCAATAATCATTCATGTATTTTTGACTCTGGGATCACTTCCGTAAATGAAAATTTGATAAAAATAATGGGTTGGTATGATAATGAAGCCGGGTACTCTGCCAGAATGGCTGATATGACTGAACATTTTGCAAACCTTTGAAACATTTCTGATGATATTAATAATTGAAAGTGGTTCTACCAAGGCAGATTGGATATGCTTAGATCTTGAAGGAGTAGAAATAACAAGGTGGTCAATCATGGGCTTTAACCCCTACTTTCATTCAGCTGAATTTATTGAAAAAACACTAAAAGATCATCCTGAAATTTTAGCAATATCTAAAAATATCGAACAGGTATGGTTCTATGGGGCCGGTTGCAGTTCTGAAAAATTGAATAAAAAGGTATTTGACGGGCTTACTAAAGTGTTTAAAAATGCTTATATAAACATTGATCACGACCTGAAGGCTGCTGCTTTTGCAACATATCAAGGCATCCCACATATTGTATGCATTTTGGGTACAGGGTCTAATTCATGTTTCTTTGATGGTGAGGAAGTTTATGAAAAAGTTCCAGCTCTCGCTTATATACTTGGAGATGAAGGTTCAGCAAGCTCCATTGGAAAACAATTATGTGCTGACTGGATATACAATCGAATGCCCTCAGAGTTGAGTTTAGCTTTCTCAAAGCAATATGACACATCGAAAGAAGAGATTCTAGAAAAAGTTTATAATCAAAAACATGCAAATGTCTATTTAGCTTCGTTTTCAAAGTTTGCCGGAGAATATTCAAAACATTCGTATATAAAAAACATTGTGAAAGAGGGATTTCAAAAGTTCCTTAAAATTCATGTTTTATGTTTTAATGAAGCAAAAAATAGGGTTCCGGTAAGCTTTGTTGGATCTGTTGCAAAGGCATTCGAGAGCATTCTAATAGAAGAATGCAGCAACTTAAATATTAATTACGGGCGAACTCAAGCAAAACCAGTGAATTTATTAGTCGGTTATCACATTGAAAAATTAGGGATACTTAATAAGCAATTCAAGGTTTGATTCGCGCTCTGATCTTTGACCTGGATGGTGTAATTGTAGATACTGCAAAATACCATTTCAAAGCATGGAAAAAAGTCGCTAAAAAATTAAAAATACCGTTTGAGGAAAAAGAGAACGAAAAGTTAAAAGGAATTTCTCGAATCAATTCTTTAGAAATTATTTTAAACTTAGGAAGTATTCAGCTTCCTGCCGAAGAAAAAAATCATTGGCTAGAGCTTAAAAACAATTGGTATCTTGAACATATTAAAAATATGAAGCCTGATGACGTCCTTCTAGGGGCTGAACAATTGCTAACCAAATCTCGCGAAGAAGGCTACAAAATAGCTCTGGGATCTGCCTCTAAAAATGCCATTTTAATCTTGAAAAAGATAAACCTAATAAATGCATTTGATAAAATTATTGATGGTAATCTTGTAACCATCTCAAAGCCTAATCCAAAAGTGTTTCTCGAGGGGGCAAAGTTACTTGAGATTCCACCCGAGGAATGCATTGTATTTGAAGATGCACAAGCAGGTATAATTGCTGCAAAAAGAGGGGGCATGAAGTGTGTTGGTGTGGGAAGCCGCGATAATTTAAAAGGGGCTAATGTAATTATTAAGTCTTTGGAGGAAGTTGTCGATATAAATACTTTCATATCTGACCATTTATCGTAATGATTATTTGATTAAAATGAAGCCAAACATTGATATTAACGATTGGAAAATAATAGAATCTCAATGGGACTCTAAACAACAGATAATTTCAGAAAGCTTATTTTCTCTTGGAAACGGTCGGATGGGGCAACGTGCAAATAATGAAGAATTATTTAGCGGAAATCATTTACTTGGAACTTATATAGCGGGAGTATATTATCCCGATAAAACCAAGGTGGGATGGTGGAAAAACGGCTATCCAGAGTACTTTGCTAAAGTCATAAATGCTGTTAATTTTTCGGGGATACATATCACTATTAATGGGGAGAAATTAGATTTAAATGTGGCTAAGTCTGTTGATTTTTTTTATCGTGAATTAGATATGCAGCATGGAGTTTTAAGTCGAAACTTTCAGGCTACAATGAACAGTGGAATAAAGGTCACTATTAATGCACAGCGTTTTTTAAGCATATCTCAAGATGAGCTAGCTGTGATGAAATACCAAATTAAATTAGATCAAAATACAGAACTTAAAATAACTCCCTTCCTCGATTTTAACGTCTCAAACTCTGATTCAAATTGGGGCGAAACCTTCTGGGATCATCTGAAAGAAGAATGTAGCGGAGATCGCGGGTTCGTGCATAGTAAGACGAAAAAATTAGACTTTCATGTAAGCGCAGCTATGGATTGTCAATTAACCAATCACTCAGGAGTCTCTTCAACGAATAAAGGGTATGCCGAAACTAATTACTATGTTAATGCCATCCAAGGTGTGGAATACACACTATATAAATATGTAGCTGTAGTTAACTCCCAAAATATCGATCCTAATTTCATCAATACACATGCAAAAAAACGATCACAAGAAGCTAAAAAACAAGGATTTAAATCTTTAATTAACGAACATAAAAATGCTTGGCTTGAAAAGTGGGAGCTGGCTGATATTCAAATTAAAGGTGATAGTTCAGCACAACAGGCGATTAGGTTTAATATATTCCAGTTATTACAAAATTTCACAGGTGTGGATTCACGATTAAATATCGGACCAAAAGGGTTTACTGGGGAGAAATATGGTGGCTCGACTTATTGGGATACTGAGGCGTATTGCCTTCCGTTTTTCTTAGCTTCTGCGGAAGCTGAGGTTTCCAAAAACTTACTCATTTATCGTTATAAACAATTAGACAAAGCCATTGAAAATGCCAAGAAACTTGGATTTAAAGATGGTGCAGCCCTATATCCAATGGTGACAATGAATGGTGAAGAATGTCATAATGAGTGGGAAATTACTTTTGAAGAAATTCACCGAAATGGAGCAATTTCTTATGCAATTTATAATTATATCCGACATACTCAAGACCATAATTATTTAAAAGAAGGGGGCCTCGAGGTTTTAGTGGCTATTGCTCGTTTTTGGGCTCAAAGAGTGAGCTGGAGCAGCAAACGCAAAAAATATGTTATCCTTGGGGTAACAGGGCCAAATGAATATGAAAACAACGTCAATAACAATTATTACACAAACTTTATTGCCTCGTGGTGTTTATCATATACAGCAAAGTGTTCATTAGATTGGGAAAGTGAAAACCCTATCTCGTACTCAAAGTTTGCTTCAAAATTTGAAATTAATAGTGAGGAAATAAATAATTGGGAGAAAATTCACAGAAATTTATTTTTTCCTTTTAGTAAAGAACACAATATATTCCTCCAACAGGACGGGTTCTTAGATAAAGAGATTATTCCCGCAAAGGATTTACCTCTTGAAAGTTTACCCATCAATCAAAAATGGAGCTGGGACCGAATCCTTCGGTCATGCTACATAAAGCAAGCAGATACTCTTCAAGGAATGTTTTTCTTTGAAGATCAAACCTCATTGGAGGTTTTAAAAAATAATTTTGATTTTTATGAACCAATTACTGTTCATGAAAGCTCCTTAAGTCCTAGCGTTCATAGTATTCTTGCGAATCGTCTTGGTTACAAAGGAAAGGCTTACAGCCTTTATTTAAGAACAGCTCGTCTTGATTTAGATGATTATAATAATGAAGTTCATCAGGGGCTTCACATAACCGCAATGGGAGGAACCTGGATGTCAGTTGTATATGGATTTGGGGGAATGAAAATTATTGGGGATCATTTACATTTCCAGCCTGAGCTTCCTGATAAATGGACACAATTGGTCTTCAAACTTCGCTGGCGCGGAGCTTTTTTAAGTGTCAATATTAATCAACACAATTTTAGCATTACTAACCTCAAAGGGCCACGAACAAGCTTTACTGTTTCTGGAAAAACTCATTACCTTAATAAGGGAGATGTGTTTCAAACTAAATAATCAGATGCTTAAAACTAAAAAGGTTATTAAAAGATCCGACATGTTTGCTATTTTTTTATCCCCGTTCAATTATTTAGTAATGACTAATGAAATTAGCTCATTCCATGGTTGCTGAATTCTTTTTTAAATGCATTTTGGTTACCCAACTTCGCATTATCGCAATAACATTTATTTTAGGCTCTTTTTTTATTTCTGGTTGCTCAGATAATCATTCAGCTGAGAATATTGAAAATTCAGGATTAGGGTTTAGACCTTTATCATTAGAAGCTGGAGTCACCAAGTTATATATTCAAGATTACTTAAGTTCTGAAGTAGAAAAAATCACCTGGCCCGACGGGTTAAAAATAAAATTTCAAAAAGATTCATCAATTTATCACATTGAGGGATCCATGAAACGTCCAATTGGACTAGTCAAATTTCAGACAAGGGAGGGTGTATATTCTTTATTACTTAAGCAGGGTTTATCTAAAAAAGTTGAAATTAAATACAATAAAACAAATAAGCATGACTCAATTTATGTTTTTGGAAGCTTCAATAATTGGAATCGAAAATCCATGCCCTTATTGTATGTTCCAGAATCTGAAAGCTCTGTGGCCGGGAACCATGTGATAGAGCTAAATCTATTACCAGGAGAATATGAATTTAAATTTCACATAAAGGGTGATGAAGTTCTTTTGCTCGATAGCGTATATGATATTGTTAGCAATGGCCAGGGGGGATATAATCACAGTTTGATCGTAAATAAGTCAGGAGAAGAATGTCACCAATTAATAGCCCTGAATATTATTGAACGAAATATCGATGGTGTCCTTGGGAACTACCTTAGAGTCGATAGCCTTCCAAAAAATCAAATTATCTATCCACTATGGAATAATAAAGCAATACCTAATTCCCATATTGAAAGAATTAAAAATGGTGAATTATGGATTCTATTACCTGAAAAAAAAACATGGGGGAAGCGCAGTCATCTTCATATTTACTCCGAAAATGGAAATCAAGTAAGCAATGACATTCTAATTCCGTTTGGAGAAGAACATGTCATAAAATCAACAACGGAACTTAATCGTCAAGATTGGGAAGCCGCAAGGCTATATTTCTTAATGGTTGACCGTTTTTCTAACGGTTCTACTATCAATGATAGACCGTTGAGTCAAGATGACGTTCTACCCTTGGTAGACTATATGGGGGGAGATTTACAAGGGGTCAACGATGTAATTAGAGAAAACTATTTTGAAGACTTTGGATTTAATACTGTTTGGCTTTCACCTATTGGTAAAAATCCTGAAGGAGCATGGGGGTTATGGGACAAGGGAGGTGTCAAAACAAAGTTTTCTGGGTACCATGGATATTGGCCCATTAGTTCGGTTTTGCCGGATAAGCGTTTAGCTTCGAAGGAGTCAATCCGAAATTTATTAAATACAGCTCACTCTAGAGAGTTGAATGTTCTCCTTGACTATGTAGCCAATCATGTACATCTAGAACACCCCGTTTACAAACAGCATCCCGAATGGGCCACAAAACTTTACTTGGAGGATGGAAGTATCAATACAGAGCAATGGGATTCACACAGATTAACGACCTGGTTCGATAATCATCTGCCAACCCTTGATTTGAGACGTCCTGAAGTCGTAGAGCCGATGACCGACTCTGCGATAATATGGATTCGAGATTACGGGTTTGATGGATTCCGCCATGACGCCACAAAGCATGTTGATATTCTATATTGGAGAACTTTAACAAAAAAAATAAAAAACGAATTAAACCATGAAAAGCGAATATTTCAGATTGGAGAAACATATGGATCTCCTCAGCTTATATCTAGCTATTTAGGATCTGGTTTACTTGACGCGCAATTTGACTTCAATCTTTATAATGCTGCCGTTAAATTCTTTGGTAATCTTGGCGGAAACTCCAAACATCTAGCTGACGTATTAGAGACGAGTCTCAATACATATGGATATCACCATTTGATGGGTAATATTTCAGGCAATCAAGATAAGCCGCGATTTATCTCTCTAGCCGGTGGGGCGATAAGCTTTTCTGAAGACACTAAATTAGCTGGCTATAAGCGTAAAATAGATGTTGGCGATTCATCTTATTCTTACAATAAACTTGCCTTATTACATGCCTTTAATCATGCGATTCCTGGAGTTCCAATTGTATATTACGGAGACGAGTATGGAATTCCTGGTGCGAATGACCCTGATAATCGTAGAATGATGAAGTTCAAAGGGTATAGCTTAAAAGAAAAAAATCTAAGAAATACGGTTTTTCAAATTGTCCAAGCAAGAAAGCATTACATGGCATTAAACTATGGGTTTACCGATATAAAAACACCCCAAAATGATGTTTTAATTATCACTAGACGCTATTTAAATACAAAAATAGATATCGTCCTTAACAACGGAAATAACCCCTTCGTTTACGAAATAAATTCACCTTTTAAAATTGTTGCAGGAAAAGGTGAATTAGGATTAAAACAGGTCATAATACCTAAAAATGGTTTCGTTTATCTTGCAGGGGAATAATTGATTTATTAAAGAATGAAAAATATAGTTATAGCGCTAAGCCTTTTTTCTTTTTTCGCTTGTACCCCAAATTCTAAAACCATAGATTCTCCTCATCCATTTCATCCAGAATGGTCAAAAAATGCAAATATTTATGAAGTGAATATTCGCCAATATACCCCAGAAGGCTCATTCAAATCTTTTCAAACACATCTGCCAAGACTAAAAAAAATGGGGGTGGACATACTTTGGCTAATGCCTATTCAGCCCATAGGGGTAATTAAGCGCAAAGGCATACTAGGTTCTTATTATTCAATAAGTGACTATACTGCGATTAATCCTGAATTTGGCACTGAACAAGACTTTACTAATTTAGTCTTAGAGGCTCACGAGCTGGGGTTCAAAGTCATTCTTGACTGGGTTCCAAACCATACAGCGTGGGATCACCCATGGATAGAAGAACATCCAGACTATTATTACAGAAACGAGTCTAGTGGCGAAATTTCTAATGGCCGGGATGACCACAACAATCCTACAGATTGGACAGATGTTGCAGAACTAGATTACGAAAATCCTGCGATGCAGGAAGATATGAGGCAAGAAATGTTCTGGTGGATTAATAATTTTCACATAAATGGCTTTCGATGTGATATGGCTGGAGGTCAAACGTTAGAATTTTGGGAAGAGACGAATAACTTAATGCGAAGTGATAACAAGGATATTTTTATGCTTGCCGAATCCGAGGATAGTAAACTTCATAATGCAACTTTTGATATGACTTATGGGTGGGAATTCCACCATCTCTTGAATAAGGTAGCTGGTAATGGGGGAAGCGTAAACTTATTAGACGAATATCTTGAAAATCAAAGGAAAACATTTCCCGCAGACGGTTATAAAATGTACTTTATTGATAATCACGATGAAAATTCATGGAATGGAACTATTCAAAGTCGTATTGGCCCTAATGCTCATACAGCATTTATTCTTTGTTGTACATTTTCGCAGGGAATGCCATTGATTTATTCTGGACAAGAAGCTGGCTTAAGTAAAAGTTTACGATTTTTTTCTCGTGATACAATCAGTTGGGAAAACACATCAGAAATTGAATTTTACTCGAAAGCGTTGGACTTAAAAAAAAGTCAAAAATCTTTAGCAAATGGAGGCTTTGGGGGCATTCAAAATCGAATTATAACCAATAACAATTCTGTTTATGCTTTCAGTAGGGAAAAAGAAGATAATAATGTAGTTGTCTTTCTGAATTTCAGTGATAAAAATGAGGAAATATATTATCAAAATGCACCAAGAGGGAAATATATAAATTCGTTTAATGGGGAAGAAATGATAATTAAAAAAAGTGGGCAAATCATTCTTGAACCTAATAGCTATATTGTCCTTATAAAAAACTCTTAAATAACCCCTAAATCTTTTCCTACTTCGATAAACGCAGCAATACATTTATCAATATGAAGAATCTCATGCGCCGCACTTAATTGCACTCTTATTCTCGCCTGTCCTTTCGGAACAACAGGGAAAAAAAATCCGATTACGTATATATCTCTTTTTAAGAGAGCATCTGCAAATTTTTGGGACAATTCAGCATCGTAAAGCATCACTGGAACAATCGCAGATTCCCCATCCTTATAATCAAATCCAGCTAGCTTTATTCCCTCTTTAAATCGAAGAATATTTTTTTCAAGTTTGTCGCGTAAATCGGTAGAGCTTCTTAACAAGTCAAGAACTGCAATTGAGGCGCCCACAATAGATGGTGCCAATGAATTGCTAAATAAGTACGGCCTAGAGCGCTGCCTAAGTATATCAATTACTTCCTTTTTCCCTGTTGTAAATCCTCCCATCGCTCCACCTAGTGCCTTACCTAAAGTTCCAGTTATAATGTCAACCCTACCTAAAACTCCGCGAAGCTCCATAGATCCGCGACCCGTCTTTCCAATCAATCCAGTAGCATGACACTCATCAACTAAAACTAAAGCATTGTATTTATCTGCCAAATCACAAATTTTATCCAATTGAGCAACAGATCCATCCATCGAAAAAACTCCATCTGTAACGATCAGCTTTGTTTCTGCACTCGCAGATTCAGCAGCAATTAGCTGTACTTCTAGGTCTGCCATATCATTATTCGCATATCGGAATCGCTTGGCCTTACAGAGCCTCACTCCATCAATAATAGATGCGTGATTAAGGCTATCGCTAATAATCGCATCACTTTCTCCTAGTAGTGGTTCAAATACACCTCCATTAGCATCAAACGCAGCAGCATAAAGTATTGTGTCCTCTGTATGTAGAAACTCTGCAAGCTTCAGCTCAAGTATTCGGTGTATATCCTGAGTTCCACAAATAAAACGAACCGAACTCATACCGAAACCATGAGTTTTCAAAGCATCATGAGCTGCAGATAAAACACTAGGGTGGCTGCTTAATCCTAGATAATTATTTGAACAAAAATTCAAGACTTGTGATCCGTTATCTAAGGTAATTAAAGCGTCTTGCTTGGACGAAATTATTCGTTCTCTCTTATATAGACCTTCATTTTTTATTTCATCGATTTCCTTTCTGAGGCTAAAATAAAATTCTTCTTTAGTTTTCATATATCTCAATTTTATCACGAAGGTAAAGCAGCATTGTTTTTGGCAATGAGCCTAGCATTGGTTCTAATTTATTTGCGTAATCTTTTATTTTCACTATGTACTTATCATTATGTTCACCCGTTTTATAATCCACCACTAGCCATGTTCCATCAAAGCACTTTACGAGCCGATCAGGTCGATAAACAGCATTCCCAGGAATAAGGAGCGGACGCTCTGAGTAAACTTCTTCTGCGTCAAATAGTTTGTTTAGTCGAATGTCATTAATCACAAGATTCACTCGATTTAAAACCAAATTATACTCCTCATTGTTCCATTGAAATTCAATATTTGTTAATTTTAAAGCCGACATTAAATCCTCAGGATGGCGAATTCTCTCTAAAACACGATGTACCGAATTTCCTATTCTTTGCTCTATTCCAAAATCTTCTTTTTTTGCAAGCCTTACTCGACTTGTCCAATCTTCTGAAGAACTAGATGTTAATTTCATAGAAGAATTATTGAGTTTCTTATTTCCTAAACCATTCTTTTTTGGCCAAGAACCAAGAACCAAATGATCATCAATAAAATTATGTTTTTTCTCTATTTGTTGTATAATCATCTTACCGTAAGTAGATTGATCCAAGTAAATAGTCAGTCCATCTTTAGGGCGTGTAAAAGCTACATATAATAAATTAACATCATCAAATATGCGTTCTTCTACTGAGCCTAAAGAGCGTTCAACATATTCTGCGCTAATGCCTTTTAGTGCAGACTTTAATACGGGATTTTTCTTAAAAGATTTTAATGAGAGCAGTGCAACAGGAGGTGAGTCTTGATCTAAGCCAAAAATAGTATCATATTCCAAGTTGAACCATTCTTTGCGGTCATCCTTTACAGAAAAAGATGTGAAGGGGACAAAAACCAGCGGGAATTCTAGTCCCTTAGACTTGTGAATAGTGAGTAGTTCAATAGCGTCCACCCCTTCAGGAGATGATATACTCCAATCACTTTTCTTTCTCTCCCATTCCTCAAGAAAAGCACTTATATAGTTACCTTTCTTTAATGCGAAATCATGTAGTTTATCAAGAAATGATATAACAAATGGGTCAGCTTTATCAGCGACTCCAAAAGCACGGATTATATACTCGCCAATTTCATAAAGACCAAGTTGCCATGCAATATTTATATCAAATTTTGGTAATATCTCTTTTATTAAACTCTTGAACCCATTGCCAGTATTATCAGAAATAGCCTCTCCTTCAAGATGTAACGACTCAATATTAGCTGTCCAAATTTTCGCCTCATAAATCGCTAATAAGAATTCCCATTGTCTTTCCTTCTCTCTTGGGAGTGACATCCAAGAAAGAAGGGATGTTATGGCGAGAACATATTTAGAGCTTGAAAGAGCAAGTAATTCTGAAGAGACTATTTCAATTGACTCTTCTGCCATTCGAATAGCAACAGCTCTTCCTTCCTTCTTTGTCCTGACCAATATGGCCATCTCACCAAGAGTCCAACTCTCCTTTTGAGCAGATTTTATATCTTGGACTAAAGTATTTAGTTGATTAGATAGTTTGTCGGGACCATTTACAACAGGAAATATTCGAATGTCAATTCGACCTCCAATTAATCCTTTTGGGTTTTGCCTTGATTCTTGATATGCCTTAGTATGAGTAGGTCTTGGGAATTCTCCAGATTCTGCAATTCCTGAAAATAAATAATTATTAAACTCAACTATGTTTGTTCGACTTCGCCAGTTATCAGATAAAGCAATGTGTTCCGTTCTTCCGTCAAGAGAGGGAATATTTATATTTGGCGCTATTTTTAATTCTGATGTTTCGACTAGTTTAAGAAACTCTTCAGCATCTGATCCGCGCCATCTATAGATAGATTGTTTCGCATCTCCAACAATCATAATTCCACCTAGAGATGTTTCATCAGCTGTTGAATTTTCTAACAAGGGCCATAAATTTTTCCACTGTAATTCAGAAGTGTCTTGAGCTTCATCGATGAAGAAATAGTTATAACGTTCTCCAATACGCTCAAAAATATATAGCGCTGGCTGGGATTGTAACTCATCATTTATTAGTTGATTGAATTTCCATAAAGGCTGTAAATTGGACTCATTAAAAATTAATTCTAATTTCTTCGATAACTCTGCTAATACGGAGGTTGTTCTATCATTCCGCCTTATCTCATTCAGAAATATTGCCTTTGCACAAAGCTCTTCAATTTTAAGTAATTGATCGGAAAGATGTATTAAAACTTCAGAATAGATATCTGCTTGATCTAAGAATGGCTTTTTAATGATTCTTAGGGAATCAAGGGTCATTTCCATCATGCTTTTACTAGGAACCCATCCTCCTGGATCCTGAAGTTTCAAGCGCTTTATTAAACCATTCCACCAATCAAAGTGATAAATAATTTCATTTGGTATTTGATCTAATGTCTCCTGTAGATTATGACTTGTGGCTTTTGCTAAATCTTTGAAATGTTTTTCAAGTTTTTCAAGTGATTTCTGAGCGTTTTTATGCTGCTCTAATGACCATGATTCTAGAGCTCTCATTGGAACCATAGACTTCTCTTTTGGCAGCTGCTTGGCCATTTCTAATAAAGCAGGAAATATATCAGCATTTTTTTCACTATCAATATTAGATTCAGAAAACTGTAGCAAAAGGGTTGTAAGAGAATTATTTTTACCAATATCTTGAAGTAGCCTATTGACAGCCAAGTCTAAAAGAAGACCCTGATCAATCTCAACATCAAATTTTCCAGGGAGACCCAGTTCAATAGCAAAAGTCCTCACCAATCGGTGCGTGAATTGATCTAGTGTTCCAATAGCGATTGACCCATAATCGTGCAGCATTTCTTTTAAGACAATCCTAGATCGAAAAACAAGCTCAGGTTCTGAAATACCTATGATTTGCTTTATTGTTTTTCCAATATCAGCTGCCAAACCAAGATCCTCATTTTCTGAGAATTCCTTTAGAGTTTCAAGAACTCTCCTCTTCATTTCATTAGCCGCTTTATTGGTGAATGTCAAAGCTAAAATTTTTGCAAAAATTCTAGGGTTATTTACATCACTTAGAGCAGTTGCAATGTATTCTGCAACTAACCTATACGTTTTACCTGCGCCCGCACTTGCGCTAAAAACCGAAACTGGCGCTTGACGCAATTTCAAATTCTCCATGGATTAAAGATAACCAAGCTCAGTGATGGTTTTGTACCTTTATTCTACAATCATCTTAAATTTATACCAGCATGTTTACGCTCCCTAATCTTCCTTTCGCCTACAGTGCTCTAGAGCCCCACATAGATGCCTTGACTATGGAAATTCATCATTCCAAGCATCACCAAGCATATATCAACAAGGTAAATGCTGCTATTGATGGTACTGATGAGTCAGAAAAAACAATTGAAGAACTAATATCACAAAACGGCGATACCCCCGCCATTCGAAATAATGGTGGAGGCCATTATAATCACTCCTTATTTTGGACAATCCTTAGCCCGAATGGAGGAGGGTCTCCATCCGGAGAACTGGCAACTGCAATTAATAACGCATTTGGTTCATTAGACGAATTTAAGGTTGCTTTTTCACAGGCAGCCGCCACTCGATTTGGTTCAGGTTGGGCATGGTTGTGCGTTCATAAAGACGGCAGCTTAGAGGTTTGCAGCACAGCGAATCAAGATAACCCATTAATGCCAAATGTTGGATGTGGTGGAACCCCAATTCTCGGGTTAGATGTTTGGGAACATGCTTACTATTTGAAATATCAAAATCGTCGTCCCGATTATGTTAACGCTTTTTTTGAAGTAATTAACTGGGATGAAGTTTCAAGACGATTCCAAGAGGAAAAATAAAAAGTCAAAACGGAAAAAGTCTTTATTGATTTAGTCTTCCGCTTTATTTAATCTCCAAAAGCTTCTGGTCTAAGGCCAGGAGCTTTTTTACGTGAGATAAAATTATTTATTTAAAACCACACCTTCTTTTGCAGAAAACGAGGCCCATGATTTGTGCACAATCCAGTCTCCCAGATTTATGAATTGCTTTCCATTTGGCAAAGTCTCCGCCATCGGCAAGTGCCGATGGCCAAAAATCCATGTATCAATAACTATATTTTCTGATTCCGCACATGCATATTGATACAAGAGTTCCCTCTCTTTAGCAACTTTTATTAAGTCTTTTTCGCCTGTTCGAGCTCTTGATCCTCGAGATAACCATGAGGCAAACCCTATTCCAATGTCAGGATGAATTAATCTAAAGGCCCATTGAAAAGGCTTGAAAAGGAAAACCTTTTTTATTATTTTATATCCAATATCTCCGGGACCCAAGCCATCACCATGGCAAATATAAAATCTATGTTTATTCCATGAATGTATAACAGGTTCCTTACACATTTTAAATCCTATTTCATTTATCAAATAATCCCTTACCCAGAGATCATGATTGCCTGGGAAAAAATACAGGGAGACTCCTGAGTCCGACATGTCTGCTAATTTTCCCAAGATTCGAACAAAACCTTTAGGCACAACATGTTTATACTCAAACCAAAAATCGAAAAGATCCCCAACAATGTATAGTGCTTGAGCATTGTTGCGTATATCATCAAGCCAATTACAAAAAAGAAGTTCCCTTTCCCTTGATTCATTATGGTTTGGGGCACCTAAATGTAGGTCGCTTGCGAAATAAATTTGTTTATTAGAATCAAGATTAAAATAGCTTACCATCATAACAAATATAGCAGGATTCACGTCAGTCTATTTCATTTTCCATAATTTCATATTAAAGTTAGGAATGCCTAACTTGCGCCCGTCTATAAACTCAAAAAAAAATATTGATGGAGCAGTTTGCGGCAGAAAATCCGGTTCTCACAGCCCTAATGGCAACAACATTCACTTGGCTTCTAACAGCTACAGGTGCAGCCTTAGTCTTCCTGTTTAAGGAGATGCCTAGGAAGTGGCTGGACGGGATGTTGGGCTTCACGGGTGGAGTTATGATAGCGGCTAGCTATTGGAGCTTGCTAGCGCCGTCTATTGAGCTCTCTGAGAACTTAGGGTATATCCCTTGGTTGCCTCCTGCAATAGGATTCTTTTGCGGGGCAATGTTTCTTTTTGGCTTGGATAAGCTTATACCGCATCTGCATATTAATTTCAACAAAGAAGAAGCAGAAGGAGTAAAAACTGATTGGAAGTCAACTACTCTTCTCGTGTTGGCTATAACTCTTCATAATATCCCCGAAGGGCTTGCTGTTGGAGTTGCCTTTGGTGCATTTGCAGCAGGTATTGATGGAGCAACTTTCGGAGCTGCAATAGCATTAACAATAGGAATAGGAATACAGAATTTCCCTGAAGGAATTGCGGTTAGCTTTCCTCTTCGTCGAAAAGGCGTCTCAAGATTTAAGAGCTTTTGGTACGGCCAACTAAGCGCTATTGTTGAACCAGTAGCTGGCGTGATTGGCGCTGTCGCTGTATTTTATATGCAACCCATGCTACCCTTTGCCCTTTCTTTTGCCGCGGGAGCCATGATATATGTAGTGATCGAAGAAGTCATACCTGAAACTCAGCGAGATCGATACACTGATGTTGCAGCACTCGGGTTTATTGGTGGGTTTATTGTTATGATGTGCCTAGACGTAGGGCTTGGTTAGATTATTGGAATAATTTAAACACGTCATTTCCATTCACCAATACAAACAAACCTAATAAAAGAAAAAAGCCAATCATTTGAGCTGTTTCCATGATTTTTGTTGATGGAACTTTTCCCGTGATCATTTCTACAAGAACAAAAACAACATGACCCCCGTCTAAAGCTGGAATCGGCAAGACATTTAAAAAACCAAGAGCAAGACTTAGAAAAGCCGTAAAACTCCAGAAGTATCTCCAATCCCATTCAGTAGGGTATTGCTGTAAAATTGCTATAAAGCCACCGGCTTCTTTATATGCTCCCGTTTCAGGTTGAAAAATAAGCTTTACTTGACGTATGTAAAAACCCAACTTTGTTATACTTTGATTCCACCCTTCTCTAACCGCTCCGAATCCAGTATACTTTATTGTCGTAAGAGGAAACAATTCCGCTAAATTATTTTCATAGTAAACCCCCATTTGACCGTTTTCGGATACTGTAAAGTCAAAAGAAATTACACTATCAGATCTAAGGATACCAATTGTGACGGGCTGGCCAGCAAAATTTGGAACTTCCTTTATGTATTGGTCAAAGTATGGCATACTGACGCCGTTAAAAGAGACTATTTGATCACCTTGCAAAAGGCCTGTCTTTCCAGCAGGGGAATTTTCAGTAAAACCTTTTACAAAATATGGAATTCGCGGAGTCATCCATGGAGCTTTTGACTCAATTGCCTTGGCCACAAAATCAGTTGTTATTGGTAACATGATAATATCAGCTCCTCTAGCTACCGCCACATTAGAACCAGAGCCTAAAAGCATTTCAATTTTGATATCCGAGAATCGATCCAAATTATCTCCTCCGACAGAAATAATTCGATCACCAGTCATTAAACCTAATTCGTGTCCCAGATCATTAACCCAGACGCCATCTTTGAGACTGTCGTTAGATACATATGTATCGCCATAATATGCCATCATTCCAGAGTATATGACTATTGCAACAATAAAATTAACAGTCACTCCTCCAAGAAGGATTATGAGTCGTTGCCATGCAGGCTTCGATCTAAATTCCCAAGGTTCAGGCGGCTTAGCCATTTGATCTTTATCCATTGACTCATCAACCATGCCAGATATTTTTACGTAACCACCAAGAGGAAGCCAACCGATTCCGACTTCAGTGCCTCTAATTTTTGTCTTAAAAAGAGAAAACCATGGATCGAAAAAAAGATAAAATTTTTCAACTCGAGTTTTAAATGCAATTGCCGGAATAAAATGACCAAGTTCATGAAGAACTACTAATAATGAAAGGCCAAGAATGAATTGAAGAATTTGTATAATCATAATAAAGTGCGACGAAGGTACAATGCCTTCTTAACTTCGGCAATACAATGAAACACTTCGTAAATCAAAAAGAAACTATTGAATTCAATTTAGATGATAAATTGGAAATTGAACAATTGAATAGCCGTGAATACAGAATTAGAATAGGCTCCAAGGTTTTTCGCGCGCACATGATCAGTAGCAACACTAAAGAAAAAAATAGTTCATGGTGGATAGATGGAAGCACATATTCTGTCTCTTCTAAAACTGACTTGGATGAACTTATTCGAAAACTTGGAATGGAAGAAAATAACCAAAGGGGAGTTAATCAAATCACAGCGCCGATGCCTGGACTTGTTTTGGATGTCAAATGCTCGAAAGGAGACTCCGTAAACAAAGGGGATAATCTTATTGTCTTGGAGGCGATGAAGATGGAAAACATCATAAAGTCCCCTGTTGACGGCATCATAAACAGTGTCTCGATAAAAAAAGGACAAACAGTCGAAAAAAACACTTTGTTAATTTCTTTTAAACAAGATTAAACTAATTTTTAAATAAAAAAAGGGGCTAGAAAGTAGCCCCTTTTTTTTATGATGATAATTTTAATTAAAAATTAATCTTATAAGAAATATTAAAGTTTCTTCCCCAGTTGGTAAATCCATAACGAATATCAGATCCATCAGAATTATTTACTCCCTCTATGAATCCTTGATAATCAAGCGCATTAAAGCATTGAACCTGCAAGTATGCTTTGTCTCCAAGCTTCCAACCAAACCTAAGGTCCAATTGACCAAATGAAGGCAATTGATATGGCTGAGATTTGTCTGCCTCAGTCTCGTAATCAGAAGGATCATAAGAAGCATATAATCTATCGTTGTAAATATAAGTGGCTCCAAAATCAAGAGCATCTGTGAACTGCCAACGAGCTCTTCCTCCAAATTGGCTCTGTGGAGCATTTCCCACATAAAGACCATCAGTAAATGCTGATCCTTTAGTAATTGATTGATCAATATCTGACTGTAACTCATATGTTGCGTCTCCAGACCATTTCCAATCACCCAAAGAAGCAATTGCTCCTAATGAAATATTATCTGCTACTTTGGTAGTCATCTCTAATTCTAAACCCTGGTGAATTGCTCCAATTCCCTGGATAAGTGCTCTAGTAGTTCCACCATCAGATGTTGGTATACGGCCAGAGAGCAATGTCTTATTTTCCCAGATTGTTCTGTAAGCATTAAGATTCAGAGAAGTGACATCAGATTTAAATCCGTAACCAACTTCAAATGACTGAACACCTTCATTTACTATACTAGTAGAAAGGACGTTCTGATAATTCTGAAACATGAATCCAAAGAATGGAGCCCTTGAATAAAGGCCGTAGTTAACAAAAACGTTATTGAACTCATCTACATTGTAGTTGGCTCCCAGCTTAAAATTATACCCGGGAATAGTATGTGACTCTGAAGTTTGAGCTGCCTCATCTAAATAATTATATCTATCAATTCTAGTATAACTCGTGCTTGAAACGCTTCCCGCGGCAAAAGCAGAAAGCTTATCCTTAGTGTATTCAAATTGTCCAAATGCTCCTCCATATCCGACTTGACCGTCGTTATCATAAGCGATACGATTTTCAGCTGGAGTTTCAGAGAATACGTTCCAGTAAGAAGTAGAATTTGAATTTATACCCATATTAGTAGAAGGTCGAGAATCGACTGCATATTTATACTTTTCTTCCCAATGTTGACCTTGAAGTAAGTTTCTTACCTCACGGAAGTGCTCTCCTTTATAGGTTCGGACATCGATACCTGCTATCAAATTAAGGTTGTCATTGATCTTACGAGAATAGGTAGAAAGTGCGCCAAGCCAAGTATGATTATTTACAGAATTCCTTAAAATTGTAGCTGATCCGCCGTCAGTTGAAGCTAAGTTCTCAGCAACTGCCGCATCCCAGTTTATATAACCTTGCTTATCAGTACCATTTCCATATACAGGAGCATAATCTCCTAATGGGCCAGAACCTCCACCGTGACCAAATGAAAAATATGCAGATGTACTTAATTGAGATTTGCTATCAATATTCCAATAATGATTTAAGGCCACTTGCGGCTTGTGGTAATAATTATTACGCTGATTGAGCTCCTCGACCTCTCCGTCTGCATTGGTAATATAGCCAAGGTCCTTGTTATACTTACCTCCATACTGAGATACCTCTGCACGACTAAGCATGCGATCACGCTGCCCGTGCTCTTGGGGAGCGCCCAAAGCTGTAAATACAAGACGATGATTTTTACTTAACTCTTTTGAGTAAGACAAGAAGTAAGAATAAGCCTTAACATATGTGCCATTAGCCCAACCGTTTCCTTGAGTTGAAGACAACACAAATGATACCGCTGAATTATTCGCCATTTTACCTGAATTATATCCAATAAGTGCTTTATACTTACCGTAATCAGTAGCTGAAAACTCTGCAAAAGTTGATTCTTTTGAATTTGTAGACTTCGTGATTAAGTTCATTGTTCCACCAACAGAGTTTATTGCTAATCTAGACGCACCTAAACCTCTCTGAACCTGAATTGTCTCCACAGCGTCACCTAGACCTGCCCAATTAGACCAGTAAACTTTACCACTCTCCATGTCGTTAACAGGAACTCCATTTATCAATACAGCAATATTTGTTTGATCAAATCCACGAATATTGATTCGAGCATCACCAACACCACCACCTTGCTTTGTGGCATAAACAGCAGGGGTCATCTTTAATACCTCTGGGAGTTCTTGCGAACCTAACTGCTCATTGATGGTTTTCGTTGAAAGTGTCGAGTAAGCAACAGGTGTTTTACGGCCTATTGCATAAGATGAAATGATTTTGACTTCATCTAGTTCAGTAAACATTGAGTCGATTTTTTTTATCTCATCAGTGTTTTGGTAATCAGTTGTCTGCCCAAATGCTGTAAAGCCAAGGAAAACAATGGAAGCAAAAAGAATTTCTTTTAGTCGGGTCAATTTTTGTTTCATAAATCTTTTTTTAGATTGTTTAGGAGTTATTGATTACAAATAAAACACAAAAGATCGAGGCTACTATTTCCCGAATGTTAATTTTTTTTAAAGACCCCTTGAAATAGTCTTAAATCATACGAAATGAACAATTAATACCAGTCTTTCAGATCTCTGCGGTCTCGCTTAGTCGGTCTGCCAAACCCCTTATTCCTCTGAAGCTTTAGCGCAATCAAAAGCATTTCTTTTTTTTCTGTTTCCTCCTTAGAGGTCGTCGTTTTCATAAAGTTTTCAACAAGTGAAGCGTTAACCCTAGATTTTGGAAAATCTAAAACCAAATGAGTGGTTAAATATCCTTTTTGTCGGATAATAAGCTCATCTCCAATTTTTAAAGTTCTACTAGACTTTATAACTATATTTTGAATTGAAACTCTTCCTGACTTAATTGATTCGGCAGCCAAGTTTCGAGTCTTAAAAAGACGGATCGACCAAAGAAAGCTATCTGCTCGCATCAAGTGATGTATTAATCAATGTCTACAAGGTTTATTAACTCATCTCGTCGAAATTCGATATCGGATTTTTTAAGATTCTCTAATCGTTCTGGACCAAATTTCTCGACACAAAAAGAAGCCATAGTCGATGCATATATCAACGCTTTCTTCATGTTCTTAAAAGAAATATCATCTGTTTGAGCTAAATACCCCATAAATCCGCCCGCAAATGTGTCTCCTGCTCCCGTTGGATCGACAACTTCTGAAAGTGGCATTGCTGGCGAAAAGAAAACCTGGCCCTCTTTTCCAAACAACAATGCTCCATGTTCTCCTTTTTTGATTATTAAAATACTTGGGCCCATGGTTCTAATTTTTTCAGCAGCAACAACTAAATTATTTTCTTCGGAAAGCTGCCGTGCTTCTTCGTCATTAATAGTCAGAACATCTACCATCTTTAGCATTTTCTTTAGATCGCCCATAGCTGCATTCATCCATAAATTCATTGTGTCCATTACAACTAATTTAGGTCTAACCGTTAATTGTTCTAAAACCCTTAACTGAATAGCGGGAACTAGATTACCCAACATTAAATATTTACAATCTTTATAGCTCTCAGGGATTATGGGATCAAAACTTTCTAAAACATTTAGCTGAGTATCTAGTGTGTCGCGACTATTCATATCGACATGATATTTCCCTTTCCAAAAAAAAGTTTTCCCTTCTTTTATAATTTGAAGCCCTTCCGTATCAACTTTTTTACTTTTTAAGAGATCAATATTAGATGCAGGAAAATCTCCTCCAACAACTGAAACAAGATTGACTTTATCAATAAAGTATCCCGCGGACATGCCAATATAGGTGGCTGAACCTCCAAGAATTGATTCACGAACTCCAAAAGGCGTTTCAAGACCATCGAATGCAACGGTGCCGACTACAAGTAGACTCATAATTTAATATTTTTTTAAAGGTTGGTACAAATATACCTTTGCCACTTGTAGTAATTTAGGTCTAACCGTATTATTGCACCTTGTTAAAGTAAAATTCCTCCTTAGCTCAGTTGGTTAGAGCATCTGACTGTTAATCAGAGGGTCCTTGGTTCGAGCCCAAGAGGAGGAGCAACTAAACCCCTAACATCAATGATGTCAGGGGTTTTTTGTTTCTAGCAGTTATACAGCGAATATATAAAAAAGGGGATTAATTGCCATATAACAGGAAGTTTTATGGCAGTGAAAAAGCTAAAAAAGCATGAAGCTAAAATCTATCATAACACTAGCATTTTGCTTCTTAATCTCCTATACTGGGACTGCTCAAATTATTCTGGGTGTGCTGTTACAGTCATAAATGCAAGAGAAGACGTTTTTTCCTTCCACTTTTTAGGCAAAAACTTAATCATTCCAATGATAAATTGCATAAATTCATCTTCCATGTTTTTGTCCCATCGAATTCCTTTTTTTTCCATTTCACTCATCCAGTAAAGTAAGTAGGGATCCATAGTTCCATAAGTCAATGTCTTAGAAACTTTCCACCCACTTTTTTTTAACAATAACTCTATGTTTTTCGGGGAAAAAAGGGAAAGATGCCTAGGGCTATGCCAACCAGCCCAGTTTTTTCCATACTTTTTTCTACTAGAAGAGTTTAAATTGGGAACTTCAATGACAAGCGTAGTAGATGATTTAGATATGGATCTTAAAGATCTCAGATTTTCAAAAGGAGTGTAATCATGTTCTAGATAGTGCCACATGGTAATTACATCTGGTTGAATCTTTCTTGAAAGATCTTTTATTTCTGCCACTTGTAAATTTATTCTCGTAAAATCATCAGGTTGATCTTTCCACCCTTCATCGCTAAAATCAATGCCCATTGTTTGGCAATTGAATTCTTGCTGGCAAGCCTTTAAGAATGTTGGATTTCCGCACCCAACATCTAAAACCAAAGATTTTTCCGATAGCTTATGAGCCTCTTTTATTCGCTTGACACGCCTTAAATCTAACTTTTTCTGACTCCCTTCTACCAGCTGTTCAAATTTTCCCCAAGCTTTTGCTCCTCGATAGGGAAGGTAGTGGGATGTGTAATAGTTTTTCAAATGATCCAAGGAGACTCTAGGATTTAAGAAAACAAGTTCACAGTTAGAGCATTGATCAAAATTGAACAACTCTTTATTAGAATGCATTTGAGCTGTTGTCTCAATAAAAGAATGAAACGACGTGGCACTGCAGACAGGACAATTAATAAGTTTAAGCAAGGAACGAAGATAGTTAATATGATATTGTTTAGTCAGAATGT
Organism: Owenweeksia sp. TMED14; assembly: GCA_949529985.1. Classification (GTDB taxonomy): domain Bacteria; phylum Bacteroidota; class Bacteroidia; order Flavobacteriales; family Schleiferiaceae; genus TMED14. The sequence goes on along the minus strand of CATIRS010000026.1, from coordinate 312 downwards.
CGTATTTCAATTGTGCCGTTTATCTGCAGGTTGGCGTATTATTGCATCCCGGTTTGAAAGACCAGGAACACAACCTTCCTCCTTAGCTCAGTTGGTTAGAGCATCTGACTGTTAATCAGAGGGTCCTTGGTTCGAGCCCAAGAGGAGGAGCATCACAAAAGCACTTGTTAGAAATAACAGGTGCTTTTTTTTGTTTACACAGTTCTTAAAGATAATAAAGTCCTCTTGACTGGCAGTTGTGAGACAGTTGATTTCTCATCCTAGATCCAGTTAAGAACTGCTTCATTAAGACCATCATATCTTATCTCACTA
>CATIRS010000025.1 GCA_949529985.1 Owenweeksia sp. TMED14 | reverse complement strand
TGGTCACGAAATTGGAAATCATTCAATTGTTCATCCTTGTTGGGGAAATTTCGATTGGGCTAGAGATACACCAATAGAAAATTATACTTTACAAAGTATGCATGCAGAATTGGACTCAGCAAACGAGATAATTGAAAACAGTTTGGGCATAACTCCATCATCCTACGCCTATCCCTGCGGACATACTTTTATAGGAAAAGCAAAAGAAACACAAAGTCTTGTCCCACTGATTTCTTCCATGTTTGAAACAGGAAGAACATGGCTTGCCGAAGTTCCAAATGATCCGGTTTATTGTGATATGGCGCAACTCACAGGAATGGAAATGGATGGTAAAAGCTTTGAGCAAATTAAAGTTCTGATTGACAATGCAAAAGAAACCGGAAGTTGGCTTGTTCTGGCTGGACATGAAACAGACGAGGGAGGATCTCAAACTGTTCTTTTGGAAACCCTTGAGGCCATTTGCAAATATGCAATGGACCCTGCAAACGAAATATGGATTGATGATGTCCATACTATTGCGAAATATGTCCGTGAAAAAAGAGCTGACCTTCCTTTCTCTGCCATGTTACCATATCAGAATCCTGCTTTAACGGATGATCAAAGAATTGAAGACCTGATTTCGAGAATGACCCTCAAAGAAAAAGTGGGTCAATTGAATTTAATCCCCGGTTACAGTAGCGAAGAGCTGGGTGAAAGTATAGATGAGAGAATTGAAGGAAGCATGAATTTTGCCAAAGGAACTCAGATTGAAAGTATCGGTCCATGTGGGGGATTCTTTGGTCTTTCATGCGAAATTATGCTGGAAGGGGCCGGTCAACAGGCAAACATGCATAATGAATTACAAAAAGTTGCATTAGGCCAAACAAGGTTGAAAATACCTTTATTGGTAACAGAAGAAGGTACACATGGTGTGATGTCATCGGGGGCAACTATTTTCCCAGAAGGTCCTGCCCTTGGAAGTACATGGAATATAGATTTGATAGAAGATGTTTACGCAGCAGCAGCAAAAGAAGCACGGTCGGTTGGAATTCACCAGTTGTTCACCCTTGTAATCGAACCCCTCCGTGATCCTCGGTTAGGAAGAAACCAGGAAGGGTATAGCGAAGATCCTTTTATGTGTGCAAGATATGCTTCAGCTATTGTAAAAGGAATCCAGGGCAATGATGTTTCTGCAAAGGATAAAGTTGTTGCCGGATTGTGTCATTTTCCTGGACAAAGCGAGCCGGTGAGCGGTCTGGAACGAGGGGCAATGGATATTTCAGAACGAACGCTTCGAGAAGTTTTTCTTCCACCGTGGGAAGCAGGAATCAAAGAATCTGGTGCATTGGGTGTTATGGCCACATATCCCACCATCGATGGAATCCCAGCACACAACTCAAAAGATATTCTCACTGGTCTTTTGCGAGAGGAACTAAACTTTAAAGGGGTGGTTTTAAGTGAAGGTCATGGAGTAAACACTTTGGTTTATACCGGGATGGCAGAAACGATAAAGGAAGCAGCAGCTATGACAGCTAATGCCGGTGTGGATTTAAGTATCTTTTTCAATCAGGGATATTTTAATGAAATGATTGAAAATGTGAATGAAGGAAAAGTTGCAATGGAAACCATAGATCGCTCAGTTCGTCGGATTTTGAAACTAAAATTTGAATTGGGATTATTTGATAATACAATTGTTGATGTGGATAAAGCTGTTGAGATTTCACATTCGGAAGAGCATCAAAGCCTGGCATTAAAAGCAGCACATGAAGGAATTGTTCTACTTAAAAATGAAGATAATTTACTTCCGTTAAGTAAAAATATAAATTCAATAGCGGTAATTGGCCCAAACGCTGATCATGAAAAAAATCAGTTAGGAGATTATACTTCATATACTGTTTTACAGCCAATCACCACCGTTCTTGATGGAATTAAAAATAAAGTCGGTGATAACACAAAAGTTAACTATGTGCAAGGTTGTAATGTAATCGGAAATGAATTAGATGAAATTGACAAAGCAGTTAAAGCAGCTGAAGAATCAGATGTTGCTGTTATTGTTTTAGGTGAAAACGATTGGCAGACGGAAGATAAAAAAGGAACCTCCGGAGAAGCTTATGATGTCGCAACACTTGAATTAACCGGGCTTCAAAAAGAACTGGTTCAGAAAGTTCATGCAACAGGAACACCGACCGTTGTGATTTTGATAAACGGCAGAGCCCTGGCAATTAATTGGGTGGACGAAAACGTGCCTGCAATAGTAGAAGCCTGGAATCCCGGAGAAAAAGGCGGCGAAGCAGTTGCTAATATTTTGTTTGGTGATGTAAATCCAAGTGGAAAACTTCCGGTCACATTCCCAAGGCATGCAGGGCAATTACCAGTTTACTACAATTACAAACCATCTAAAAGTTATTGGTTAAACGAAGGCTGGGGAAATTCTTATGCTGATTTAAAAGAATCAACTCCGCTGTATGAATTTGGTTACGGGTTAAGCTTCACAACCTTTGATTACGGCAACCTGACTTTTTCAACAAATGCAATTGAAAAATATGGAAAAATGAGGGTGACCTGTGAAGTGAAAAATACCGGAGATATGGCCGGTAGTGAGGTAGTTCAATTATACATCCGAGATAAATTAAGTAGTGTGGTTAGACCAGTCAAAGAATTAAAGGGATTCAAAAAAATCAGGCTTAACCCCGGCGAATCAAAACAACTAACGTTCGAATTGGGTTTCAAAGAACTTAAAATGCTGGATAAAAATTTGGACTGGATAGTTGAACCTGGAGAATTTGAAGTAATGATTGGAAGCTCTTCGGAAGATATCCGGTTAAATGGTAGTTTTAATGTAATTGAATAACAGATCCAGCCGCCAGTCTTTGAAAAAATTTACATTTGGCAAAAAATAAAAACATAGCGTATATCTGGTGGTTAACAATCACCGCTTCTTTAGGAGGATTTTTATTCGGTTACGACACTGCAGTTATTTCTGGAACGCTCTCTATGGTACGTTCACAGTTTGCATTGAATGCTGCTATGGAAGGATGGTATGTAAGCTGTGCATTGGTTGGATGTGTTTTTGGCCTTTCGTTTGCTGGATGGCTTACCGATAAATATGGCCGTAAAAAAGTACTGCTTTTAACCGCCACTCTTTTTGCTATTTCTGCATTTGGTTGTGCCTTAATAGATTCCTTCTCAATATTGGTTATTTACCGCTTTCTAGGTGGAATGGGTGTAGGGATTGCTTCCATGTTGTCACCCATGTATATTTCTGAAATATCGCCACCGGCTATTCGTGGAAGATTAGTTGCAATTTATCAACTCGCCATCGCTGTAGGCATTTTAGTTTCCTATTTTGTAAATGCCTGGCTGCTTAACCAATCTTCAGGGCAGGGTTTTTTTATTAGTGATATACTGATTTTAGTATTTAAAACTGAAGTTTGGCGCGCCATGTTGGGGATGGAATCAATTCCGGCCATGACTTTTTTTATTTTGCTGCTTACGGTACCTGAAAGTCCACGTTGGCTGGTAATAAAAGGAAAACCGGACAAGGCCAAGGCAATCCTTTTAAAAACTTCAGGTGATAGGGAGGCTGACCATGAAATAAAAGAAATTCTGGATTCACTTGAAACAGAAAAAAAATCAAAAAACCTGATTTTAGATCCAGGAATTAAGTTGGCATTATTTCTTGGGGTATCACTAGCTGTTTTGCAACAATTTACCGGTATTGACGCGATTATTTATTATGGCCCTCGCATCATGGAACAAGCCGGCTTTGCATTAAGTGATGCGCTGGGAAGCCAGGTAGTTATTGGAGTAGTACTTATGCTGTTTACACTGCTTGCCATTTGGCAAATCGATAAATTTGGCAGGAAACCTTTGTTACTTTCCGGGACAATGGGAATGTTTATTTCACTTATTGCCATTGGATTTTTGTTCTTTATAAATCAGGCAGAAGGAATTCTACTTTTAAGCTTAATCCTGATTTATATCGCATCATTTGCATTTTCACTTGGACCTGTTGTTTGGGTTATTATATCGGAAATATATCCGACAAAAATTCGTGGTAGGGCCATGTCTATTGCAACAATGGCAGTCTGGATTGGCACCTCAATTATTGGACAGTTTATTCCACTTTCATTGGATAATTTGGGCCCCGCAATTACATTCTGGATTTTTGCGTTTTTCTGCATCCCGACCATGTGGATTGGATGGAAGATTATGCCGGAAACCAAAGGGAAAACGCTGGAATATATTGAGAAATACTGGTTGGAATACAAATTTAAAAGGAGTAAATGATTGAATCCAAATTATTTTGAATTAAGAGTCCACATTGGTCTGACGCTATACAATGTTAAAAAAAGGGATTATTTTTTGTTATAATAGTTAAATTCGTATAAGATTTACTTATATGAAGCAATAGCTTTGTTATTTAAAAATCCCCTTATTGAGCAATTATAGGCACTTTTTTCGTTAAAAACAACTATCAGTAACAAGGAGGTAACAAGAAAATAAGACTTGAAAAAACGCTCAATTATATGCTTATAATTTAGCTTAAATTGTGAGTTTTAGGTGAGCAGTGCTGTAGGTTTAAACTTTTCTAATATTTATATTCACTTACTGTCCTTTGGATTATTACCTTCTAAATCTTTAAAGCGTTTAGAATTATTTTCCGAGTCACTTTTGTATTTGTCAGCAATTAAAGGATGCATGCTTTTAGGTTCTTCATTACTCTTTAATAACGCATCCCATATGTCATCGTATTTTATTACAACAAAGTTCCCCTTAAATTATATGGAATTTCATCAGCATAAAATTTATAAGTGGGGTGACCGAGCAGTTCTCCTTGCTTAATTTCAAGGATTATTTTATCCTCATCGGTAAAAATATGTGAGTTTTTCTCGAAATATTCATCATGATCATATCTGACGGTAACATAATTGAGCTCATTCCACATATAAATTTGCTGTTTTTTTCCTAGCCTTTCTTTATCTAAGACAGAAGATTCCTTAAAGATGAAAGGTTTTAAATCACCTAATTTATGTCTATGGTAAATTTCTAGATGATTTTTGTACTCATTAAACGATGCAATCTCCAAATCCTTATTCTCAGCATCGATATTAGCCTCTGAATATGGGATATTCTCAGCATCCTCACCTTTATCACGCATTAGAACGTATCTGTGTAAATATTCTTCTTTCCAAGAAGAAATAAGATCGAATAATCTGTCAGCCTCATCAATATCTTTTTCATTAAGAAAGCTATTGATCATTGCTTGTGATATTTCATTTGATTCTGTACGTTCGATAAATTCAATAATACCTTCTTGGGAAGTCATTTCATTTAACTTTTTTAATAGCTTTTGAAGGTTAGTGAACGTATCAAGTCTCTTGAAATAATTTTCTATTTGTACTTTTTTATCAATCATTATTTAATAGGGGAATCAAAGAATTAAAAAATCAATATGTACAAATATTAATTTTCCAACGTATAAAAAAAGAAACATTATGGGAAAACATTTAATAATTATTTCTATTTCTAATAATGATTATGCTTCTCCTCGAGAGAATTAAAACTAACTATTATTTATCTGATTGCTCAGGCTAAGGTTTCATCAGAATATTATTTTGATAAGAAGAATTTTCACCACTTCCTACTGATTTTTTCTCAGGAGAGACATTTCGTTGTATATGAATAAATTTTGCTTGAAGTAGCTAAAGTGCTGCCTTTATTAATCAGGTAAAATTTTACAGCAACCAAAAACCATTTAATCAAGTATGTCTAATAATCATAAGTATTACCTAATCCCTAAAGGTGTTGATTTAGCATCTCTAAAAAATGAAAGTGACAAAAAGAATATTGTCAAGCACATGTCTGCCACCTGTACCCTGTTAATCCATCAATTTTGTTATCAAGTTGAAAGGCAAGACGGTAGTGAAACTGACAAAGAAGAGAGAGATCTCTTTAATGTTGAAATATCGAGCAGTACACTTAAAAAGAAAGTAAATTATCGCTACTCTCCTGCACTAAAGAAATTAACAGATGCTGGAATCATCAAATGCAATGATTCTTATTTAGCAGGAGAATATTCGAAGTCATATACCTTTTCTAATCTTAGTCATTTCAGTCAGTTGACATTCGTTCCTGATCCAGATTATAAGTCACCTACATATGATTTAGAAGAACCTTATAAGTCTTTAAGTATCGACTTTGATTGCGATAAGCTGACCATTGATGAGAATAAAGTGTATAAGTATATCTCTACGCTTAATGGAAGACCAAAGAAGGTACATCATTTAATATCAGCTCAAAGGATTCTAATGGGTGATTATTATTTTCATATTGATAAGTATGGACGATTCCATCATAACCTGACCAATCTATCCTCAGAGTTAAGAAAGTTCCTTACCTACGAAAATGAAAAGCTTAAAGGTATAGACCTTCCCAACGCACAGCCCTTACTGCTGCTTATACTATTGAATCATATTAAAGAGCATAAAGAGAGCCAATACCTAGTAGATCCATCAGAAGTCCTAAAAGCGATAGATGAAAACCTTGATCAAGTGCAGTTGCTTAAAGAACTTGTTCTTGATGGAAACTTCTACGCATTCATTTATCATAAGTTGCAACCGATGAATCTCAAGGATCTACCAGAAACTCTATGGGGAGATACTCCAAAAGAAGAAAGAAAAATAGTCAAACTGGAGGTTTTAAAATGGATCAATGCAAAAAGAAAATCAAACGATCATTACAGACCTTATATTGATGAGATCATAGAACATCACTTCAAGCCTTTACATACATTGATGTGGACGATTAAATCATTAGAAAACACTCCTGATGCTGAACGGGGAAAAGATGGAAGTCTTGATCGTAGAAACTCCTATAAGAATGCAGCAAGAGTATTACAATCCATGGAGTCCAATATAATGATCAAGGGAATATGTAATCAGTTGAAAGATGAGAAGCCAAGTATTCCGCTCTTTACTATCCATGATTGTATCTATACAAATGAGTCCAACTTCGAGTATCTCTACAGCTTCTCAACGGAGTACATAAAGGATAATTACAACATCAATATTACCTTCAATAAGGAGTAAAATGTTGATGAAATAAGGGCATATTTTTAGCTAAAATAGAAGGTTTACAGATTAACCTAAAAACAGCCTCCATTAACTCTAAATAATGTTTATGAGTTTTTGCACCACATATAGGGTATGTCTGTGTTGGAGTTGGGTATTAGTTGGTTGTATATACTATAGATATACTACTATTGATTACACTTAATTAGATATACTTAATTGGTATTACTACTGCTGTTCATCCTTTGGTTATCTTCTTATTTCTATATCCTTTTAATCTATTAATTTCTACTTCTAGTTTAAATTCTTACTTATCTTCTTACCTCTTAACCCTTATTTAATTATATTCTTATTTCTCTAGTATATGCCTTGACTTATCATCTTAATCTTTTAGAACCTATGGGTACTATCTCTAGAATTCAACCTTCTTCCTCATCCTTCTTTCTATTTCTTCTATTAAGATTAGATATCAATTCTAAGCTTGAATACTTAGCCTTTAAAGACCTTCTTAGCACTAGGTAGTAGTTCTTCTTTTATCCTTAAATAAGTACATTAGAAGAGCTAATACCACCTCTCCACAGACAAGCTTTAAAGCTATTGTGAATACTTATCAGCGTAGAATTACATCCTTACTTTAGCGGGAAAGAGAATGCTTTATATAGGCTTATATGAGGTCTATAAATAATGCTCAAGCATTAACTAGAGTTGGTGGTATTCCATTTACAAAACAAGCGATGGCTATTATTAAAAGAGTAGCTCCTGAAGAGAATAAGGAAAAGAAAAAGAAAACTAAGGCTACAAGAAGGAATTTTTAAAACTTGAAATTACTTCTAATCCTGTAATCTGCTGCTTGCTGTTCTATTTCAGCTATTGTATCTACTCGGTTGCGAAGTAACCAATCGTTGAGCGGAAAGACTAATACATTTGGCAGAAGCTGGGAGATGTTCTCTTAATCTTTAAGGGTGTTTGAACGAAGTCTTTTTATTAAAAAACGGCTACACTATAATAGTATAACCGTTTTATCATTATA
>CATIRS010000024.1 GCA_949529985.1 Owenweeksia sp. TMED14 | reverse complement strand
TGATTTTATGGGATTTAGATTTATGGCCAGAATCACTTGAAGCGACTGGAGTAATTAATAACAAGAAAATTTTAAAGAATATAAAAAAACTAGTAGAAATTTTATACAATAAATTTGACTTAATCCTTGTAGGATCGAAGAGTTTTGTTGAAATTGTTAAAGAGAGAGTTAAAAATATTCCAGTAGTTTATTTTCCAAATTGGGCTGAAGAAATTTTCGAAAAGAATTTGAAAAGTAAAAAATTGTCAAAAACTAAAAATTTAAAAATTATGTTTGCTGGTAATATTGGTGAAGCTCAAGATGTTCACAGTATTTTTAAGTTAATAAATAAATGTAAGAAAAAACATATAGACTGGATTTTTGTTGGTGATGGCAGAATGAAGAGTTGGCTTGAAACAAAATTGAGTTCAATAGTAATTATCGGATCTGTTACTTTTTTAGGAAACCACCCTATAAACAAAATGCCATCTTTTTTTAAGCAAGCAGATGTAATGTTTTTATCGTTAAAAAATGATGAAATATTCGCCAAAACAGTTCCTGCTAAAATACAAGCATATTTGGCTAGTGCTAAACCAGTTTTAGGAATGATATCTGGTGAGGCTAAAAAAATAATTTTCAATTCAGGTGCAGGTTGGGCTTCTAATAGTGGTGATATTGAAAACACATGTAATGATATTTGTGAAATTTTAAATCTTAGTAATGATGAATTGTTAGAAAAGGGAGTAAGAGGTTTTAAATATTATCAAAAACATTTCAGCAAACATTCACGTTTAAGCCAATTAGATAATATTATTAAAACACTATAATGCTATTCAATCCAAATTATAAAAAGTATCTAAAAAATCTTAAATGAGGTTTGTATAAAAAGATTTATCGTGCAAAAAAAATGAAGATAATGTTTATGTATATTTAAAATGTATATCACATTTATTCACATATAACTCCAAACAGAAAAATTGAAACAAAAATTAAATGAAATTCATTATCAAGATAAAAATGCAATTTTTTACCCAAAGTTAGACGTAGTTATATTGATTTATTTTTGAAAAGACTAAATACTGTAGTCTTAACATTTTAACTAACTGATATTTAAAGTTTCTTATTAATTCAATAATCTACAATTAATCATTATATTTAGAAAATATATTAGAAAAAATAGAAAAATGAAGCCAAAAGAGTTTATCAATTATATTCGGAACAATTCTAATAAAAACGGCACACTTAAATCCTTATTTGTTACTCATTATTTAAGTAAATTTACTGACGAAGAATTGGAGGGATTCAGTAAATCATTACATGCGATAATTAGTTCAAGACAACAAGTAATCGTTGACGAAAAAATTGCGTTTCTATCATCTTTAGGATATAAAGTAACCAAGTAGTTCCATAATAATATTTTGTGTCGGTGCAGTCTTCGGGTAGTTTGATGTGTTGAAATTTTATACAATCAGGAAATATTGTTGATCTTATTAAGGTTTAGATTATTTTGTTGTAGCAACTATTGTTACGTTGAACGATAGTGCAGATAACTCAATCTGTTAAGTCCATCTTGGCCAATGAATATTTAGGTTTCATAAATCTAAATACTTCAAATGCTTTGAAATAAAATAATTCTGGGTTTGTTTTGTATCATATGTACCCCATTATTAACATTTAGGTGAAATATACCGCTAAATAGAAATAGCTTAAATTGTTCTAATTTTAACCTGTTTATTCTAAATTATTGCCTTTGATTAACCTTTATTTATTTAATGGTCTAAGCTGCAGTTTGATTTAATTGCTACAAACGTTTATCTACATTTTCTTTTGGGTAGATTCCCTTGAGGTCATAAATCACCTGGTTTGGCATTGATTTGAGGTTTAAAGACATAAATTCTTGATGAGCTACGGCTAGAATGATTCCATCATAGTTCTGTAAGTCATTTATTTTGGTTAAAAGTTTTATTCCTAATTCTTTTTCAACTTCATCATGATTCGCATTTGGATCAAAAACATCTACATCAATTCTGAACTCTTTTAGTTCATTGATAACGTCAATGATTTTTGTATTTCTTATATCCGGGCAGTTTTCTTTAAAAGTGATGCCCAGTATTAATACTTTGCTTTTTTTGATTGGAATATTTTTTGAAATCAAAAGTTTCATCAATGTACTTGCAACATGAATCCCCATGGCGTCATTCACCCTTCTTCCAGATAGAATCACTTGTGGCTCATAGCCAACAGTTTGAGCTTTGTGTGCCAGGTAATAAGGGTCTACTCCAATACAGTGCCCACCTACTAATCCTGGAGTATAATTTAGAAAATTCCATTTTGTAGATGCCGCCTCTAGAACCTCACGGGTATCGATGTTCAAACGATCAAATATTAGAGACAATTCATTAACGAAGCTGATATTCACATCGCGCTGCGCATTTTCTATTGCTTTTGAGGCCTCTGCTACAGCCATTGAGGGAGCCAGATGAGTCCCTGCATCAATTATGCTTTGATATAGCTCATCAACAAATAAAGCTGTTTTAGGGTTTGAACCAGAGGTTACTTTGACAATTTTAGTTAGCGTATTTTTTTTATCTCCAGGATTGATTCTTTCGGGACTATAGCCGCAAAAAAAGTCTTCGTTATAAATAAGGTTACTCGAGGATTCTAAAATGGGCACACAAAATTCTTCTGTGCATCCTGGATAGGTGGTACTCTCATAAATAACAATATCTCCTTTTTTTAGTAAAGGGCCCAACATTTCACTTGCTTTATCAAGCGGTTTTAGATCAGGAGTTTTGTCCTTGTTAATAGGAGTGGGGACCGTCACAATGAATACATTGGAAGAAGTGATGGATTCAAGATCATTGGAGAGAGTAAGTCCATTATCTAAAGCTGATTTCAAGGATTTGTCATCAACTTCTAGAGTAGAATCAGTACCATGATTCAGTTCATTGACTCGGTTTTTGTTAATGTCAAAACCAACGGTCGAATATTTTTTGGAGAATTCAACAGCCAGGGGAAGACCTACGTAGCCTAAACCGATAATTGCAATTTTTGAGTCTTTGAGTTTTTGCATTCCATTAATTTGATGCAAAAATAAGTGAACTGGTTGAATGTTAGACTTAAATATTTAGGGCCATACCAAATAAAACTGCTGCAGTAATTCCGATAATATAAAGAGAGCTTAACAGGTGGTTTTTATTTGTCTTGAGCATAAGCCAATGGTGGACATGGAGTCTGTCTGCAATAAAAGGGCTGTTACCCCGAAGTATTCTTCTAGTGTATACCTGCAGTGAATCAAAAAGGGGATACCAAAAGATGATAACGAAAATGAAGAAATGAGGAATTATATAATCAATGTTTCCAATTGATATAGATGATGTAGGGACAATTTGAATAATTCTAGTTGTAGCGGTGGCCGCTATTAAGCCGAGGACGGTGGAGCCAGCGTCACCCATAAATGTTTTTGCTGTGCGGCGAAAATTGAAATATAGAAATGCAATTACTCCTGCAGTCATACTAGCGAGGATATTTTTTATCTCTAAAGAACCAAGGCTTCCTGACCATAGATAAAGAAAAGAAAATACTAGAACGATATATCCCCCCAATAATCCATTGATGCCATCCATAAAATTTATCGCATTGATGGTAAACTGAAAAAAAGCGATCATAAGAATCCATCCCCAGATATTGCCAACTGTATTGATGCCAAACGCACCGCCAAAATCCAATGGGATAAAGTTCCAAAAGTGTATTACAATTACGCTCGCTAGGATTTGTAATGGGAGTTTTATTTTATGGCTCAATGGCTTTCGGTCATCTATGATGCCTAGGATGTACATTAATAATATTGAAAATGAAAGGCTTAAAGTTTTTTCATCGATGGAATCTGACATTTTAATCAACCAACTGATCAAAGCAATTGGAATGAAAACCATTCCTCCAATACTCGGTGTAGGGTGCTTATGTATTTTTCTTACCGATGGCGTATCAACAATTCCAAATTTTTTGGCGTAGATGATTCCTAATTTCGTTAATCCCAACGTTGCCGCCATGATAACTAAAAAGTGATAAAGTAAAATAGAATCAACATTCAAAATATTCCCTGCCAGGAAAAGGATCAAAATAAAAACTATAAAAAATACAATCAGTCTCATTTCAAAAAAAACGTAATCTTAATGCGACCTCTCAAATGGGAGATTAATAAGCACCAAATACTTTATCATCGTCAAAAATAAGCTAATTGTAACTGTAAATTGTATACTTGTAATATGAAGCAACTAATTATTTTTATTATTTTTTGCATAACTAGTTCATTTTTTGTTCGAGGGGGACAAACCATTGTAAGCAGTCCAGATAAAATTATTAAAACCCTGCTATCAAAACATTCAGATAAGGTTTATATTTTTTATCAAGACAGTTTTTTGTCTGTCGATCTAATTACAGGAGCGCAAATAGAAATCCCTTTTTTAAATGATAATATTAATGTTGTTTCATTTAATGTTTTAAGCACTGTAGATGCAGATTATTTTATAGATGGCAGTGGGGGGGGGTCTATCTTTTCGAAAATGACTCTTTTCAGAAAATAGACAATTCGTATGAGCATAAAATGCAAATTGATGCCTCTATATTTTCTTACAAAGGAAGTATTTATAAATATGGGGGCTATGGCTTTTGGTCTCACCGGGACTTCATGACCCGGTTTGATATAGAAACAAAAGAATGGGAATTTGTTCCATTTTGGAATAGTGATAATTATCCTAAGGGGCGACAAGAGGCTATAGTTAAAGTTATTGGTGATAACCTGTATGTTCTGGGAGGCTATGTTCTTGAGCATAAGAATCCTATGGTTTCTTATATCACCAATGACGTATGGCGATTCAACCTGGTTGAAGGGATATGGACTAAATTGGGTACCATAAAAAATCTATCGGAGAAGCTTTTAGAACTTCACAGAATTGATTTCAATGAGCACATATTGTTTGATAATGTATACGATGATATTCTCATGGTGATAGACTTAGAGAAAAATTCTGTTAAATCATATAAGAGAACTTCTTTTACAAGAAAAATATTTAATCAAGCTAGTGCGCATTACAATATGTTTTTTCACAAAGAAAAATTTTATGGATTTTTTAAAAAAGACAATGATATAGACGAGATGAACCTTGTGAATCGTGATTCTGATGAAATATTTGGTAAGTTTTTATCAGAAGATGAATTTTATGCGCAGAATATTAATTTTTCCGCCTGGATAGCTATTATTTTGACTCCTTTGGTACTGGTTTTTCTCGGGTTCATTTTTAAAAATCAAAGGATAAAAAACAGGAAGATGATTTTTAGAAAAGGCTATTTGTATTTCAAAAATGAAAAAATTGAAATGGAACCCATTTGTCTTTTGGTATTGAATCATATAATTGCTTCAAAAGAACAGGTTTACTCAAGGAATATTATTGAGTGGATTGATAAGCCTCAACTGGACTACTCTCACAAGACAAGATTGGTTAAAGATGTTTTGTATAAAATTAATTACAAGATTAAAAGTGTAATAAAATTAGATCATGACCCTATTCAAGTGAATAAATCTAAATTTGACAAAAGATTAAAAGTGTATTCTTTAGATAAAACACTTTTCGCAAATTATTGATCAATAGTTAAATATTAAATATGTCTAAAGTAGAAATTTTTAATAGTGCTCCAAAACATGGATATAAAGAAAAGTCTATTTCTGTGGATCATGATGCCTTCAAGGCTGTAATTGAAAGCCGCAGGTCCGTGCGAGTTTATGATGAAACAACCATACCTGAAGGCGTTATGCGCGAGTGTCTTAGGCTTGCCTTGTTGGCTCCCAATTCGAGTAATCTTCAAACATGGCAATTTTATTGGGTACGTGACGAGGTTAAAAAAAATAAATTAGTGAAGTATTGCCTAAGCCAACCCGCTGCAAGAACAGCTTCAGAGCTTGTAGTTGCTGTAGCTAGGCCTGATCGATGGAGGGAGATCAACGCTTTGATGCTGGCTAAATTTGATGAGGCCAAAAAGGTGAAATTAAAGGCAGCATATCAATACTATTCGCGAATTGTACCGATGGCATACAATATGGGCCCATTTGGTATTTATGGTCCTTTCAAGCAATTGTATGTTTGGTTTAGGGGTTTATCTAAACCCACACCAAGAGGTCCGTATTCACTTGCTGGTATGCGGCTTTGGGCTCAAAAGTCTACCGCACTAGCCTGTGAGAACTTTATGCTTGCCATTAGGTCCTATGGTTTTGATAGCTGCCCCATGGAAGGGATGGATGCAAAGCGTGTAAAAGATTTACTAGATCTACCAAAGGGAGCAAGCATATGCATGGTTATCTCTGCAGGAAAAAGGGCTGATAATGGTGTGTATGGCCCCCGCGTGAGGTTTGATCAGAATCTGTTCATTAAAGAAATATAGTTGGTATAGAAGAGATTACATTTTGTTTTTCTGCCATCTCCAGGCATCTTTTAATGCATCTTCTAGAGTCTTTTTAGATTTCCATCCAAGTTTCTGCTCCGCAAGCTTTGTATCAGCATAGGCCGAAATAACATCTCCTTTTCGCCTTTGGGAAATCTTGTATGGAAGGTTTTCTCCTGTTGCTTTTTTAAATGCTTCTATTACTTCCAACACACTAGATCCTTTACCAGATCCAAGATTATATACTTCCGTATTGGACTCATTTTTATCAGCTAGCAATCTTTCTAAAGCGACTATGTGGGCCTCAGCAAGATCTACCACATGTATATAATCTCGAATCGCTGATCCATCAGCAGTAGGGTAGTCATTTCCCCAAACATTTAATTCTCCTCGAATTCCAATTGCACTTTGAGTAATAAACGGCACAAGGTTTTGAGGCACTCCTATGGGTAATTCTCCAATCTTACCAGACGGGTGTGCTCCAATTGGATTGAAATACCTTAACGCAATACTTTTAAGATTATATGCAACTGAGCTTTCCTCAATAATTTCTTCGCAGATCTGCTTTGTATTTCCATAGGGAGATTCAGCACTTTTTATTTCTGAATCTTCTGTAATTGGTAATTTTTTAGCTTCTCCATATACCGAGCATGATGAGCTAAAAATAAACGCACAGTTGACATTCTTTTCCACATAGCGGAGCAAGTTCACCAGGCTAAAAATATTATTCATATAATATTTTAAGGGTTTTTTTACAGACTCACCAACTGCCTTGAATGCTGCAAAATGAATAATGCCATCAAATTTTTGATTTTTTAGATAATCATGACACCTACTTCTATCTGAAAGATCTAAATCAATCCATTTTGGTCTTTGCCCACAAATACTTTCAATCCCATCCAATACCTTTTCTTCGCTATTGCTCAGATTATCTATAACAGTGACGTCATAATCCCGAAGTATGAGCTCTACTACCGTATGTGAGCCGATATAACCTAAACCTCCGGTGACCAATATTCTTTTCATTTTTTGCTGTAATTTTTAAAATTTCGGTGGTCTTGCTTATTCAATTCAGCTAGCGATAATTTTTGAAATGCCTCGAAAGTCAACTTTAATCCTTTGGATCTATCTACAAGAGGTGACCAATTTAAGATTTTCATGGCTTTACTTATATCTGGCTTTCTTTGAGTTGGATCATCTTTCGGCAAGTCTTTAAAAACAACTTTTTGATTGGTGCCTGTCAATTGAACAACCTCTTCCGCGAATTGAAGGATAGAAATTTCATCTGGATTTCCAAGATTTACTGGATAGGAATAGTCACTATGCAATAATCTATAAATTCCATCAACTAAATCATTTACAAAGCAAAAACTACGTGTTTGTGTTCCGTCCCCAAATATCGTCAGGTCTTCACCTCTTAAAGCTTGACCAATAAATGCTGGCAACACTCTTCCGTCATTAAGACGCATTCTTGGACCATAGGTATTAAATATCCTCGCAATTCGTATTTCCAATCCATGATAAGTATGATAGGCCATAGTAATGGCCTCCTGAAAACGCTTAGCTTCATCATAAACACCTCTTGGTCCTATGGGGTTTACATGCCCCCAATATTCTTCAGTTTGAGGATGTACCTGGGGGTCTCCATAAACTTCAGAGGTTGATGCTATAAGTATTCTAGCTCCTTTGCTTCGTGCTAGGCCCAGGCAATTATGTGTTCCAAGGGAGCCGACTTTCAACGTTTGAATGGGTATTTTTAGATAGTCAATAGGTGATGCTGGACTAGCAAAATGTAAGATATAATCTAAGTTGTCTTCAATGTGAATATGTTCTGTTATGTCATGGTTAATAAATGTGAACTCAGGAAGCTTTCTAAGATGAGAAATGTTTTCTAAATCTCCTGTGATTAAATTATCCATTGCAATCACATCATATCCTTCATCGATAAACCGATCACACAAGTGTGATCCTAGGAATCCGGCAGCACCGGTTATAAGTATACGTGGCATATTTATTTATTTTACCCCTATTCCATAATAATTGAAACCATGTGATCTCAATTCTGCACCGTCGTAGATATTACGGCCATCAAATACTACTGCAGTTTTTAAGTTCGTTTTAACTTTTCCCCAATCAGTAGAACGGAATTCACGCCATTCAGTTATCAACAGAAGTGCATCAGCATTTTTAAGAGCTGAGTAAGCGTCATTCGAGTAAGATATTTTATCTCCTAGGATTTTTTTAGCTTCGTCAGTCGCAACAGGGTCATAGGCTGATATTTTTGCTCCTCGGCGCAAGAGTTCATGAGCGATAACCAAAGAAGGGGCTTCCCGCATATCATCGGTTTCCGGTTTAAAGCTTAATCCCCAAAAGGCGAATTTTTTCCCATTTAAGTCTTCCCCAAATTCTTCAATAATTTTTTTTACCAGGATTTTTTTCTGGTCTTGATTGACATCTTCAACGGCTTGAAGTATCCGAAGAGAATGCCCATTTTCATCAGCACTCTTAACGAGAGCTTTAACATCTTTTGGAAAGCATGAGCCTCCGTAACCAATTCCCGGATAGATAAAGCTGTTGCCTATCCTTGAATCGCTTCCAATTCCTTTGCGTACATTATTGATGTTAGCACCGGTCAATTCGCAAAGGTTAGCGATGTCATTAATAAAAGAAATCTTCGTGGCTAACATCGCATTTGCTGCATATTTAGTCATCTCAGCTGAGGGTATATCCATGAATAATATTGGATGACCATTTAAAGTAAATGGTTTATACAGATTACTTATAATAGATTTAGCCTTGTTGGAGTCAACACCACAAACGATTCGATCGGGTTTCATGAAATCATCAATCGCAGCACCTTCCTTTAAAAATTCAGGATTGGATGCGATATCTATCGTATGTTTTGCGCCTCTCTCTTTTAATTCTTTATTAATAGCACTTTTTACCTTGGAAGCAGTTCCAACCGGCACGGTGGACTTTGTCACTGTTACAAGGTAGTCGCTTGAATATTTTCCAATTTCTGAGGCGACAGTAAGAACGTATTTTAGATCTGCACTACCATCCTCTCCAGGAGGGGTTCCTACAGCTATAAAGGCAACTTCAGAATTGGATAAAACATCTTTTAAAGATGTAGAGAAACATAATCGTCCAGATTTAGAATTTCTATCAACTATTTCTTGTAATCCTGGCTCATAGATAGGTAAAATACCTTTTTTTAAATTATTTATTTTAACAATGTCTGTGTCAACGCAAGTGACTTGCATTCCGACATCTGATAGACATGCACCTGTCACTAATCCAACATATCCTGTACCTATGACTGTAACTTTCATTCATGATATTTTAGGTTACAAATATATTTATTATGATTGGATCAGTTGTTGGGTTTACTAAACTCGTTGCGATAATTTTCGAATATCATATCTTTAGCATGAAACACTGCGTAATTTTGTTATAAACATGAATTTTATTGTATTTATTTTAATTTTTTCTGAAAAATGAAAAAAACCATAATCATAGGGCCATGTGTGATGGAGTCTCAATCTATTCTTGATGAGGTTGGGTCTTTTGTGAGCGAGATTGCACTAAAATATTTAGAATTTGACTTTGTTTTTAAGAGTTCATTCGATAAAGCAAATCGGACAAGCTACAATTCTTTCAGAGGTCCGGGTCTAGAAAAGGGGATGCTTTGGATGTCAGATTTAAAGTTAAAATATGATTTAAAAGTGACTAGTGATATTCATGAGGGGTATCAAGCTTCTCCTGCTGGCGAGGTGCTTGACATCATTCAAATCCCTGCGTTCTTATGTCGCCAAACAGATATTCTTAAAGCTGCATGTGAAACTGGAAAGCATGTAAATGTTAAAAAAGGACAATTCTTAAGTGGAAAGGACATGAAAAATGTTGCTCAGAAACTTGAAAATTATGGAGCTACTTCATTTGGCATGATAGAGAGAGGGAATGTTTTTGGTTACAATAATTTGGTTGTGGACTTCACGAATATTTTAGAAATGAAAAAGTTTAGTAATCAGGTTATTATGGACTGTACTCATTCGGTCCAGAAACCTGGAGGGTTAGGTGAGAAAAGTGGAGGGAATCGAGAATATGTTTCTTACATGGCCAATGCGGCCAAAGCATTTGATGTAGACGGTTATTTTTTCGAGATCCATCCAGATCCGGATAATGCATTAAGTGATGGCCCCAACATGGTTAAATTGGAAAACGTAGAGGAGATAATAAAGAGTCTATTGTGATAAAAATGCTAGTTACTGATGTTGATGGAGTATTAACCGATGGTAAGCTTCATATTGGTCCCGGTGGGGAATACAAGGTTTTTAATGTAAAGGATGGACTGGGTTCTAATCTTTTGAAGTCAAATGGTTTTATACTAGCAGCCATAAGCGGAAGAAAATCAGTTCATACAGAGCAGAGGCTTAATGAGATAGGTTTTGATCATATTTTTCTAGGTGTGAAAGATAAATTATCGATACTAAAAGAGTTGAAATCACTAACGGGTTTAAGCTTCCAAGAGATCGGATTTATAGGTGATGATCTGAATGACTTGGATTGTTTGAATAATTCAGGATTGTCATTTGCACCTAAAGATGCGGTTAGTCAGGTCCTTAAAGTTGTTGATTATGTGACAGAAAAAAAAGGTGGAGAGGGGTGCTTTCGGGAGGTCTGTGAATATATTTTGTCAAAAGAAAAAATGAAGTTTCAATGAATTATTTAAAAGCAGCAATTGATGTTTTTGATATTGAATTAGAGCAATTGAATCTTGGTCTGAGTCAATTAAAGAAGAATGGTGAATTTGATTCACTAGTTGATCATTTGACGAAGACAAACTGTAGAATTGTTGTTATTGGAATGGGCAAGTCTGGTCATATTGGAGGTAAGATATCGGCATCACTGGCTTCGACAGGAACGCATTCGTTTTTTTTACATCCAGCTGAGGCTTACCACGGAGATTTAGGAATGGTCAGCAAAGAAGATTGTATTCTATTACTCTCAAATTCAGGAGAAACAGAAGAAATTTTAAGATTATTCCCTTTTATTCAATCAAATGGTAACAGAATCATTTCGATTGTAGGAAATATGGAGTCAACATTGGCGAAAAATTCCGACTGGGTATTGGATGCTTCTGTTCTCAAAGAGGCATGCGCTATTAATCTAGCTCCTACGTCAAGTTCCACTTTGAGTTTAATTTTAGGGGATTGCCTGACTGTATCTTTGATGAAAGCGAAGAAGTTTCAACGTGAAGATTTTGCCAGACTTCACCCTGGTGGTTTTATCGGGCAGAGACTTTTGACAACCGCAAAAGATTACATAATTCCGATTGATTCCCTTGTTATCAAAAGCAACTTGCCATTTGATAGATTGGTCAAAAGAATATCCTTGGGTGGGCGCGGTATAGCTATTATTGATGAAGAAGATCATCAAGGAATTATCACTGATGGGGATTTACGAAGATTCTTAGAAAAGTGGGGGAGAGAGTCATTTAGAAAAAATGCTATTGATGTCATGACTAAAGATCCTCTTTTTGTTGATATTAGCACATCATACTCTGAGATGGAGTCAATTTTCGTTCATAAAAAAATAAGTACAATACTTGTTAAAGATCATGATCTAATCATTGGTTTTGTCAGAGCCAGCTCTTTAATGAATTTATAGTTATAAACTTATTTTTTGTACTGACTAGAATAATAGTCTTGATAAGCTCCACTCGTAATATTTTTTAGCCAAGCCTCATTGTCCAAATACCAATCAATTGTCTTTTTAATGCCTGATTTAAAACTCTCTTTAGGTTTCCACCCCAATTCTTTTTCCATTTTTCTTGCATCGATCGCATATCTCTTATCGTGACCAGGTCGATCTTTGACAAAGGTTATGAGTTTTTTTGATGTACCCAATTCCAATTTTAACTTGTTGTCCATTAGATCACAAAGTTGATTTATTAAAACAATGTTTTGCAATTCATTCCATCCCCCAATGCAGTAGGTCTCCCCGATGGTTCCTTTTCTATAGACTGTTTCTATAGCTAAGGCGTGATCCTCTACATAGAGCCAGTCTCTCGTGTATTTACCATCCCCGTAGACTGGAAGCTTCTTTCCATTTAAAATGTTACTTATCATCAAAGGAATAAGCTTTTCAGGGAATTGATTCGGGCCATAATTATTTGAACAGTTCGAAATAACTATTGGCATTCCATATGTCTCATGATATGCTCTTACAAAATGGTCACTAGCGGCTTTGGATGCGCTGTAAGGGCTGTTCGGACTGTAAGGTGTCTCTTCCGTAAAGAGTCCAGTTTGGCCCAATGCTCCAAAAACTTCATCGGTGCTGACATGGTAAAAGAGTTTGTCTTCAAAAGATTCTCTCCAGTTATTTCTTGCGCTATTTAGCAAATTAACGGTACCTACGACGTTCGTTTCAACAAATTCCATTGGATTTGTTATCGATCGATCTACATGACTCTCAGCGGCTAAGTGTATTACAGTATCGGGATTGTATTTTTCAAAAAGTTCATCCAAGGATATCGCATCTCGTATATCAGTCTTTTCGAAAATATAATTTGGTAGATCATCAATATCACTTAGGTTCTCCAAATTCCCAGCATACGTTAAGCAATCAATATTCACTATTGTATTATTGGGATATTTTTTTAAAAATAACCTAACTACATGTGAACCAATAAATCCAGCTCCGCCGGTGATAAGTATTGTTTTCATTACGGTAAATTTATGATATTTATAGCTGTATTTTCGTTTAGTGAAACTTACTTTAATTGTTCCTACATTCAACGAAGAAGAGGTATTAGCCAGATGTCTTCAGTCAGCATATTATTTGGCAGATGAGATTTTAGTTGTTGATTCTTTCTCAACTGACGGGACAATTGAAATAGCAAAAAATTTCGGTGCGAAAATTATTCAGCGCGAGTATGAAAATTCAGCTTCACAGAAAAACTGGGCCATCCCTCAGGCATCCCATTCGTGGATTCTACTTCTAGATGCAGATGAATGGTTAACTAGTGAATTAAATCTTGAGATATCAAATATAATTTCTGCCAATGCTGAGCCTGTTGAATTTGGATTTTGGATTTATCGATCGAATCATTTTCTAGGAAAGCGAGTTCGGTTTTCCGGCTGGCAAGGTGATAAAGTCATCCGTTTTTTTAAGAGAGATGAATGTACTTATGAAGCTCAAAGCGTTCATTCTGAAATGGTGACAAAAGGAAAGATATCACGATTAAAAAACAGGATGAACCACGACACGTTTAAGGGTATTACTGCATGGGAGAATAAACTCATTCGCTATGCAGAGTGGCAGGCATCTGACTATGAGAAGAGAATGGGGAATGTTACAATATTTCACACAATAGTGAAACCAGCATATCGATTCATTAAGCATTTCATTTTCAGTGGAGGGTTTTTAGATGGCTATGTTGGATATACGATTTCTAAATATGCGGCTTGGTCAGTCTCACTAAGGTATCAGAAGGTTTTAGAGATACGCTCTAAACAAAAATAACTTTTCTATCTCGCTAGTTCATTTCATAACTCTACCGGCCAAAATCATCTTGAACGCGTATTATATCTAACTCGTTAGAGGGGTTTTTCGCATGTGTGTGCTGCCAGAATTCTGCTACTAAAGCCCAGTTGTCTAAGCCAATCAACCTATGCCTTTCTTCATTTTTCAATTCTATGGTATCGCCTTTATTATACTCTTTTAGATCCCCTTCTTTATCCGTTAGGCTTTGAATTATTCCAACAGGACCTTCAAGGATTCTCCATGTTTCTGATCTTCTGTGATGGTATTGCCATGATAGTCTGCAATTAGGCTTAACGACCAATACTTTTGGACTCAATTTCCCGGAAATTTTCAATGTAGAAATATCAAGCCCATCAAAGTATATGTTGGAAAATATTTGTGATTGATTTTCATCAATTACAAAAAAACCACCCCATGGCCTGTTAAAATCATAAGAAGCTACTCTAAGCCCAGTAGATAAAATCTTTTCTGACGCTTTTTTAAAAAAATCTTTTTGCGAAGAATCAATCATTTAGTGATGGTATTTATTCAAATTGTATTTGACACCGGCGTTAATTCTTGTATCTAAAATATTTTCTACAGGGATTTTAGGACAAGAGTAACGCTCAGAATAGGCGCAATAAGGGTTATAAGACTTATTAAAGTCAAGAAGTAAGAACTTTTCATCACTAGAGTTCATGCGGATTTCTACAAAACGACCGCCGCCATAGGTTTCGTCACCATTTGAATTATCTCCAAACGGTACAAATAGATAATCTTGAAATCCTTCTTTTTTTGACAGTTTTTTTGGTTGAAATGCTGTTAGCCTAAACTTTTTTCCTTCAATCATAAAGTAGAGCGTCGCATATTTTCTGTAAATAGGTTTGCGTTCTGTCGTTGTGAGCATTTCAAACCAAGAGCTATCTGAATTCCTTTCCCAAAGACATTTTATGGCAAAATTTTTATCTATGCAAAAAAAAGGCAATTTTTTGAACTTTCTGCGGTCTTTCAATTTTAGCGGCGATTCTTTTTTACTCTTAAATGATTTATTCATCTCTTTTTTCCATATTCTAACATCTTTTGGTGTCCACTGCCATTGAGCTTGAATATTTAAAGAGCTAAAAAAAATAAGTGAGATGAAAAGAACTTTTACTTTCAGAGTCATAACTTCTTTAATTTAAAATGAAGTGTATTTGTTTTTCCTTTAGCTGAAAGAATATATATTCCACTAGGACTATTGTCGAATATTTCAATTTCTGTATTTCCCGGAACAACTCTTTCAAACATTAATTGACCTAGTTGGTTGTGCAAATAAATTTGGGCATCATGTTTCCAAGTGTTCTTAAAATAAAGATACTCTCTGAATGGGTTGGGGTATGGAAATGGCTGATTCGTTTTAGGGGTAACGGAAAGGCTTAGGATTCCTGCATTTGTTGAATTTGGAGTAGGGTTATTTTGAAAAGTAACCCATTGTGCGTTTCCATCATATTTTCGTCCATACGACTGATCAACTTCGAGAGCAGGAAAATTGACCTTGTCAAGGAGAACATAAGACCCTCCAGGTACTTTGATGTAAAGTGCGATTTTTTCGCCATTCCCTTTAAGCTTAAATGGCAGATGATTAAAATATTGGCTGGTGTCTCCACTAGCCCATAGTAATGCATAGCCATTGCCAGATATTGTATTGTTTTTTAGCTGGAACTTCCCCGGGTTCGACTCATCATCACTTATGAAAATATTTGATATGCTAACACTCGACCCACTAGGATTATACAATTCTAACCAATCACTATCATCTCCATTCTGGTCTGTGATATATTTCTTATTTCTTGACATTAATTCGTTAATAATGATCGGACTGTGCGGGTGTAGCGCTTTTGTTATATAGGTGCAGGGGTAGTTGGAGCTGAGCCCTAAAATGTCTATGGCTGTCCAATAATATTCAATTCCAAATGATGTGTTTGAAGGTTGAAGTGACCCTTCATAATTTCCATCTCCAGCAATTCTATCCCCATTGGTTCCATTATCTGATAAGATAACAGTGGTCCATAAGCTATCGTTTATCTCTCTGTATTTTAAGGATACCTGTGCTGGCGTATTCTCATCTATAACGTGTATAGATGCTAAAATAGAACCTTGATTACTATTTCCTATTAGGGTCCCATTAAAAAAGATTGGCTGACTATTCGTTGTAGAGAATTGGTTAAAAGCAGAATATTTTCGGGCTGCAATATAAGGGTTGATGCCATAGTCTACATGTCCACCAGATGCGGATATCCATGACTGCCATAAATCCGTAGAATCATATCCATAATCGTAGGTGTAATAAGCATCATTTGAGATATGATTTGAAACTTGACCTCTAATACTTAAAATCTTGTTTATGAAATCGTTAGATGTCATATGTTCAAGAATATTTTTAAGTAAAAGTTGCATTTTGCTTTTGTATTTTGGAATACTTAAAACTCTTTGATAAAGTGAATTGTGATTTGCGGGATTTCCCCAATTATTTATATCTCTTATGCCCCAGTCTTTTCCAACCCAATCGATACCAAAAGTATTATCTAGATCAAAAGGAATATAGTGAAAACGGCCATCGATTGGATTGTCGTAGAGATAGAAATTGTTTTTATTGTATGCATGGTTGTCCCAATGTCCAATGGCTATTTCAAATGCCAAATAATATAAATACTCATCGACATCAAAAATGGATTCTAATGAGCATGCTAGATCACCAATGGGAGTATTGTTTAATACATAAATAAAATTCGCTAGACCAGTATAATTGTCAGATCCAATATTCGTTTTTAAGTCATAAGCTCTTCTGCCTCCAGACGAGAATTTATAATCATTTGGATTACTACTTATATATTCTAATGTTGCAGGCCATAGGCATTTATAAAGATTTCCAGAATCATCACCGAACCGATGCAAAACAAAATCATCATTTATATGCTCTATGTTAGCATAAATTCCATAATACGAATTGTTAATGTATAGTTTGACATGATTAGCGCGGGCGCTGGCAAGCCCCATATCCTCTAGTATGTCCCATCCTATCCTGGCTCTTGAAATGCTAGGGTCATTGTGTTCTCCATTTAAATTGAGTCCTTTCACTCCATTCCAACGCCCACCATTAGAAAAGGTGTTAAAGCTTACTTTGAAGGATTTTTTTGCTGAATATCTTGAGGTGTTGCCACGAAGCCTGAACCCAACTTCTTCAACCGTGTCTATCGTATTATTCAAATGATGAACAAATAGGGATTTATATTCTTTGTCGCTAGTCACATCGTCAAGAATGGCAGAAAGACTATCCGGCGATAGATATATGTATACACTTCCAACTGATTGATTATTGTATCCGATTGCTCTAGGTGGATTAGGAATAGACTGCGCGATGATAACATCCACTAGAGATATAAGTATGGTAAAAATAAACACACATACACGAAAGCTATATTTGACAATATTCATTTTTGAGAAATAGATATTTCATCAATAAAAATATAACTATTTCCGCCTGCGCCCGGATGCCAATCTGCTAACTTTCCAGCGTTTAAAAAGTGAACTTCTATAGAATTTATTTTTTCTTCTTTCCAGAGTCGGAAGTTCTTATTTTTTTTAGTCTTTAATAGGGCGCTCCATTTTTTTATAGATATCGGCTCTTGATTTAGAACATTCTTAAATACCTTTTTTACAGCAAGCCACTTGCTTCCGTTTTCACCGACATACCAGATTTGAATTTCTTTTGGTAGCGCTATCCAGGCTTTGATATCCTTCAAAAAAGAAAATTCAAGCTGAATCTTACAATTTCTTTTTAATCTTTTATTTGGGTTAAGATTAATAATTAAATCTTGCCCCTGAATTCCCAGCCATTGGCCTTTATGATAATCCTCGAACCCAAAAATCCCATCCACTAATGAGTTTTTCCCTGGGTTGTATTGAATGCTAATGTCACCTTCAATGATCTCTGATGTCCATCTATTTGGCTTTTTTGTTGTGAATGCTACTGAGCGATGAGAATTATTATTTTCTCCACCTCGAATAATAGTTTGAGACCTACTTACTGGAATTCTTTCAAATTTACCAGAGTCTGTAATTACTACTTCAGTTTTTTTCACAAAACTCCTAAACACGTCAATAATAGGAGCAGGATTTAGCCTTAAGTCTGAATGGACTTTAAATGATGTGTTTTTGTAAGATTCTAACTCAGAATTTGTAGGTTTATTTCCAATTATAAATTCAATATTATCACTTTTGTATAAATCTTCATGAGTTATATAGGTTTTTTCTATAATTTCATTATTTAAATTCAGGCTATATCCATGCAAGTAAATTGCAGAACCACTGACGTTGTCTTTGAATAAATTTGTTTCTATTTCTCGTAATTCAACACGATTCCAAATTGGTGCAGACAAAGTATATTTCGCCTCACCTGGGACCATCGGGTAAAGCCCCCACGAATTCATTACATACCAGGCACTCATTTGTCCGCAGTCTTCATTTCCTTCGTAACCATTTGGCTGGTCGCTGTACATAGTTTCAAGGATTTCTCTAATTCTTTTATGTCCTTTTTCAGGACTTCCTGTACAAGCATAGAGTGAAGCAATGTGATGACTGGGCTCATTTCCATGGGCATATTGACCAATCAAACCTGTGACATCCGGCTGGTTTCTTCCGCTGGTAGCTCTATTTTCAGAGAACAATGCATCTAATTGGCTTTCTAAATTAAATTGATTATCACCAAGTAATTTTTTCCAATGTCGTATGTCATGAACTGCTGAAAAACTATACTGCCAGGAATTTGCTTCAGTGAAATTATTATTTACTTCACGAGGATCGAAGCGTTTCAAAAATGATCCATTATCCCGAGGTCTAAATAAACCTGTCTCAGGATCGAATAGAGATATCCATCCTTGGGAGCGTTTCCAGAAATGAGAAGCTATCGAATCTTTTCCTAGCCGCTCTGCTGTCCATGAAATACACGCATCATCATATGAATATTCTAAGGTCTTGGAAACACTCTCAGATTCATCTTGGATACTTAAAAATCCGTTCTCCATGTATTTAGGTAGTCCAAATACATTTGATTCAGAAGTTTTTAGCATTGCATTTAACGCTCGCGATGAATCAATGGATAGTCCTTTGGCGATAGCATCTGCTAAAACGCTAACACTATGGTATCCAATCATACAATTAGTTTCATTACCTGCAAGTTCCCATATAGGAAGGCGACCCGTTTGATCAAAGTGGTCAAGCATAGTCACCATAAAATCTTCGGCTCGCTTCGGCTGTGTTAGTATATAAAGAGGGTGTGCAGTGCGGTAAGTATCCCACAATGAGAAAACGGTGTAGTGCTTGTGTTTTTGATCCTGATAAATACGGTTATTCATACCTCTGTATCTTCCATCAGCGTCACTCCATAAATTTGGGACGATAAATGCGTGATAGAGTGCGGTTGCATATATCCGCTTTTGAGATTCACTTCCTCCATATACTTGGGCACGGTTCAATTCTTCTTGCCATAAGTTCTCAACACTTTTCTTGGTGCGATCAAAATGAGAAATCCTATGTTGATCAATAAGGTCTATATTCTCTTTCCATTTTGCTAGGTTGTTGCGAGCCCCTTGCATGTCTACACCACTCAGCGCTACTGCAAACTCTATTTTAATAACACCATCATTCTCAATGTCTATCGTTTCTTTTCTTTTCTTATTTTGAGAAATTTCTAATACAAATTTTGTGCTGTCAATTGAAACTACTTTTACTATTTCCCAACCTGGGTTCAACACTTTTAAAGAGGCATAAACATGCTGCTCTTTCGCCCAGCTTTCTGATATGCGTATTAGATCTAAGCCATCTTGACTATTTTTTCTGATTTCTGACTTCAATGTATTATCTCGATATCCTAAGTCTATTAGAAAAAAAACACTTTTTGCATATGACATGGTATATCGGTGTATACCAACACGTTCTGAGGCTGTCATTTCACATTGAATTCCATTAAGTAAAGTCAAAGAATAATACCCTGCTTGGCTTATTTCGGTGGATTTGTCAAATAAAACAGTTTCATCTCTGTCTTCGAAACCATTCATTGGGCGGATTAAAATGTCAGCATAGTCACTTACACCTGTGCCACTGAGATGAGTGTGGCTAAATCCGTAAATGCGGTTGTCGCTATAGTGATATCCGCTGCAACCATCCCAGCCCTCTTTCCTCGTGTCTGGGCCCAATTGCATCATTCCAAATGGTGCTGTTGCTGCTGGGTGTGTATGTCCGTGACCACCAGTGCCAATGAATGGATCAATATGTTTGACTGATATACCTTGCCCGTAAATATGATTTGCAACGAATAGGAGAGAGGAGAGCACTAGATATCTCATACAAAAAGCACAGTTAGGTATTTACGTTTCTAAAGTATTTTGCAGTCAGTATATTTTTGGACAATAAATATATAGGTGGAATTCCTTTTTGACGAAACCCAATTCATGAGTTTTTCTTGACGCTTTTGATTTTCAACATAATTTTTAAGTAACGAAAAATCTTGATTTAGATTGGCTCTGTGCGGAGCTATTCGTTGACGTAATTCTAAGATTCTAAAAGTTTCTTTTCCGTCTTGTTCTCTAACTAAGGCTGCAGGAGATATTTCACCTACTTCGATGTCCTCAATTGCATAAAAAATTGCACGATCTAAGTCTTCTAGATTCCATCTGGTATCTGTAGTCATCGGGTTCATCATAACACCGCCATTTAATTTTGATTCTTCGTCAGATGAGTACAACCTTGCCACCCTCTCAAAAGATATATTTCCTGCTATAATACTCGATCGGAGTGAGTCTAATGTCTTCTTTGCTACATCTAAATCCTCTTGCTCAACTTTTGGTTTAATCAGAATATGTCTTAGGTCTAATTCTTCACCGCGTTTGATTTGTAACTGAACAATGTGGTATCCATAATCCGATTTAAATGGTTTAGAGACCTCACCTGGTCTCAGGTTAAACGCTACTGCTTCAAATTCTTTTACGAATTGACCACGTTTAATTCCTTTGTATTCTCCTCCATTTCGATTGCTTCCTGGGTCTTCTGAATATAATATTGCCATACTCGAAAAAGAAGATCCACCTAAGATTCTCTCGCGCAAGGTGTTTAATCGATCTAGCGTTTCGGCGATCGCTTCCTTACTAACTCTAGGCTCAATAATTATTTGAGCTAATTCCACTTCGGTTCCAATGAGTGGAATAGAGTCGATTGACATCTTCCCAATAACCTCTTCCACCTCTACAGGACTAACTTGAATATTTTCTGTGATTGTCATCTGCATTCGTTGCGCAGTCATTTGATTTTTCATCAGTGGACGCATTTCTTCTTTTATAATTAGAATAGACTTTTTGTAATATTCTTCTAATTTTCGCTCTGATCCAATTTGTGCGACCAGCTGCTGTATCCTTCTATCAATACTTTCGTCAATTTCTTCATTTGTAACTTCTACAGAGTCGATGGCAGCATGATGAATCAAAAGCTTTTCTAAACTGAGCTGTTTGAGCATTTCGCAATCTGTCAAACTCTGACCATCGCTGGTTAAAGCTTCTTTTTGAAGAATAATATCAGAGTTTAGAATAATTTCACTGCCAATAGCAGCTACAATTCCATCTACATTTATCGGCTGGGATTGAGAAAAACTCGAAAAGCTGATTAAAAAAAAGACAAGTGTTTTAAATATTTTTTGCATGGTGTAAACTTAGTTTAAACTAACTTCTTTTGAATCTCGCGTAAGTATTTCACGTGCCAAATTGAGATAGTTGTCAGCACCTTTAGAATTTGAATCATAGATAAGTATGGGCTCCCCAAACGAAGGAGCTTCACTTAGTTTCACATTTCGAGCAATAATTGTATTAAAAACAAGATTTTGAAAATGTTGCCTTACCTCTTCAACTACTTGGTTACTGAGTCTTAATCTAGAGTCATACATTGTTAAAAGCATACCTTCTATTCCCAATTCTGGGTTTTGTAAATTTTGAACGCTTCGAATTGTGTTAAGTAATTTTCCGAGTCCTTCTAATGCGAAATATTCACATTGAATTGGTATTAAGACACTTGTCGAAGCTGCTAGGGCATTGAGGCTTATCAACCCAAGAGAAGGGGCGCAATCGATAATAATGAAGTCATAATCTTGCTGAATTTTTTTTAAAGCCACCTTTAGCTTGAACTCCCTTTTTTCTTGATCGACTAATTCAATCTCTGCACCAACTAAATCGACTTGGGAAGGCATTATCCATAAGTTATTTTGATTTGTTTTGTGAATAGCATCTTTTGCAGAAGATTCTCCAATTAAAACGTGATAGATCCCAAATTCTAATAATTCTGAATCCAATCCCAAAGCTGAAGTAGCATTTGCTTGTGGATCTGCATCTATAAGCAAAACTCGCTTTTCTAAAAAAACCAATGAAGATGCAAGATTTACAGCGGTTGTTGTTTTTCCTACTCCACCTTTTTGGTTTGTAATTGCGATAACCTTAGCCATAGAACAAAATTAAATAACCCCGATCCTTTGAAGTCTTTTTTGTTGCTTTAATATGGAAAGTTATCAGCAATCAAATGATTCAAATTGAGTCGCGCACTACACCGCATGTGAGCATAACTTCTCCGAAGTATGGATTCACGATATCGTAATCAGAAGACATCCAAATGGCCCCGGAGTTTTTAAATGCCATTGGGCAAAACTGTATATAAATTTTTGATTCAGGATTTGGATTTATAATCTCTCCGTTTCTAAGTGCTTCAGAAAAATATTTAGATAATTTAAAAAATCCTATACGTTGATTTTGAATATTTTCCGCATCAATTATTTCTTGAGGAATAGTGCCCAATTTCCTCAATGATTGTATCGCTTCATTGGAAACACTTTTCTTGAGATCAGTAGATAAATAAAGATTATCTGACAAGTTTTTAAAATATTTTGCCACTTCGCGAACCTTTTTCATATCATCAGATGCTAAAGCATCTTTTAAATGAAAATATTGATCTAATATGTCGTTTTCATAAGAGCTTTTTATGAGGTTTTGGGTCTCCGATAAATCTAAGGTTTCCTTAGCTGGGGCTTGACAGCTAAAAAACATTCCAAGAATAAAAAGTAGGGGTAAGTAAAAAAATAGTTTCATCTATTGGGGCTTATTTTAACTGTGCCTCTCTCATGGGGTTACTGTAGTATCTTTCCCAACGACTTTTTTGAGGTAGGGCTTCAAGGTGGACGTTCACTTGCAATGGCCATACATTGTTATATGTATCACAATCTGCTAGTTCAAGAAATGGATCTATTTCTATTTTGACCGCTTTTTTTGGTAGGTATATAGTTTTAGTGAATTTTTTTTCGTTTTGAATCCAAATTTCAGCGGGGTAACGATGAATCGTCTCAGTACCATCTGCGAATTTGAAGCTTATTACTATGGGGCTAATGAGTCCTCCAATATTGATTATTGATAGTTCATGTAAATATCCAGTGACTTCACCTTCTAGATTTGTCAACTTATTCTGTTCGCTTGACTTCAGTTTATATTTATCAAAACTGTTATAAAAATCATTTGTTTCAGGTATCCTGTCTACGACTGTTGGAGACAATTCTTCTTTGTTTCTAATTCTACCTATGTGCCTGCTTTTATCTTTTTCAAATTTTTGTCTACGTTGTTTTTCTAATTCAATAGGTTTAATGGTTGGGACCTTAGCTATCCGAACTCTATCTAAAGCCAAATCAACATATTCCGTAGTGTAAAACCAGCCCCTCCAAAACCAATCTAGATCTACTCCTGAAGCATCTTCTAACGTTCGAAAGAGATCGGCAGGTGCAGGGTGCTTAAATGCCCAACGATCGCAATAAGTTTTAAATGCGAAGTCGAATAGATCTCTACCTAAAACAGTTTCCCTTAAAATATTTAAAGCCGTGGCGGGTTTGCTATATGCATTATTTCCAAACTGAAGTATACTCTCTGAATTTGTCATTATTGGTACAATATTCAAAGCAGGTGACCTCATATATTCTACAATCTGGTATGCGGGTCCTCTTCGCGACGGGTAGTATATGTCCCATTCCTGCTCGCATAAGTATTGTACGAATGTATTCAGTCCTTCGTCCATCCATGTCCATTGACGTTCATCGGAATTAATAATCATTGGAAAGAAATTGTGTCCTACTTCGTGTATTATAACCCCAATCATTGCATACTTAGTGGCCTCACTATATGTTCCATCTTTTTCTGGACGCCCGCCATTGAAGCATATCATAGGATATTCCATGCCAATTTGATTAGTATGAACAGATATTGCTCTGGGATAAGTATAATTAACAGTATGCTTAGAATAAGAGATAAGGGAATGTGCTACTACTCTGGTGCTATATTGTTCCCAAAGAGGGTTTCCTTCTTTGGGGTAGAATGACTCAGCTGTAACTGTTTTGTCTCCAATTTTAACGGCCATAGCATCCCAAATGAATTTTCTAGATGTTGCAAAAGCAAAGTCACGGACATTTTTTGCGTTAAAAATCCAAGTTTTACGGCCGTTATTTTTCCCCTTAGATTCAGCAAGTTCTGACACTTCAGCTTCCTCCTGAGTGACTATCATTACTGGGTCTAAAAAATTTTTTCTCGCTTTAGCAAGTCGTCTTCTTTGAACCGCTGTCAATACGGTAGATTCATTCATCAGTTCTCCCGTAGCAGCAACAATATGATCTTCAGGCACATCGATTGATACTTTATAATTACCGAAAGGAAGGGTGAACTCTCCTTGGCCTAGAAACTGTTTGTGTTGCCAGCCTACATCATCTCCATAAACTGCCATTCTAGGAAAAAATTGGGCAATAGTATACAAAGTGTTGTCTTCTTCCTTGAAATATTCATATCCACTTCTGCCTCCATCTTTCATCCGATCATTGATGGTGTAATTCCAAATTATATTGAATTTAATTGATTGACCCGGTTTTAAAGCTGATTTAAGGTCAATTCGCATCATAGTATTAACGATGGTATATACTAGTTCTTTTCCAAACTGGTCACTAACTTTTAATATATTAAATCCACCTTCAAATTTGTCAATGTAACTTTTTGATACCTCCGATGGGGTTATCGAGCTCGGTAAAGATTTTTTTGATATCAGGTCTGTCATTGACCCCGGCTTTCTCATGTTTTGATCCAATTGCATCCAGATATATTCTAATCTATCCGGGCTGTTATTTTCATAAGTTATCCATCCGTTTCCATCAATATGATGATTTTTTTCATCTAAAGAAATTTTCATGTCATAGTTCGCCTGATTCTGATAATATTCATGACCTGGAGCCCCACTCGCAGTTCGGTATGTGTTTGGCGTTGGCAATTCATGTGAAAGTTGGCGAAACTTACTCGTATTTATTCGTTCAAAAGGCACAGTTTGAGCCAGCAGGGAATAACTGATAAGTAAAAAATAAACTGCAAATGATTTTCTCATTATAAAAATAAATTGGAGTTAAATATGGTTAAAATACAAGTTAAACATTGGATTTAGTGTGTGTTTTTTGAATAGTAAATCGGGATTCTCAAAACACTGTAAATATAGATGAGTTTAGTCTTGTTAATTCGTGCTGCGAAAAACCTTTATCAGCATATTTACGAATAGCATAAATATTTTTGTGATCACTGAAAATTTCAAAAAGAAAGTCATCAATTATATCAAACCTTCTTGAATATTTAAATTCAATTATTATGTCGACTGATTCGGGGCTGTAAAAGTAGGGTTGAATATTAAAATTAATTTCTTTCCCGTTTTTTTTTAAGATCTTGATCTTTGAATTGATATAATTTTCTAAAATAGTTTGATTTTTATCATTTTTAGAATCAAGCTTTATAGACTCGTTATTTATCTTTGAAAGAGCAAGCTCAATATCCTCGGTAAAAACGTTTTTCTTGATATACCATTTGTTGTTTGCCTCTGAGAGGAACAACTCAGCTGATGAGATATGCAGAGGATGTCTATTTGCGCAAAGGAAGAAAAAACCAATTATTGTAAATAATATGGTGGATACGTATTTTTTCATTTCCTAAAAATATTAAAAAGTTTACAGAGTAAAAGACATACCAGTGACAGCAACATTGAAACCTTCATTGTAGATTGTTTCATATTCTTCGCTTTTAATATTAAATAGTGGATTACTGTGATTCATATGTATAAAGTAAACTTTAGCTTTTTCACTGGTTCGCCATTTTCTCCATTTCTTTATGCTTTCAGAAACAAAAGGATGAGGGATTTCAGACATATTTCTGCCGGGGAGTTCGGATTGCCCGAAGAATGTCCCATCTAAAAGTGCATAATCCACAGTTTTTATGAGACTATCCATATTAATATTCCATTTTGACCATTTATCGATATCGGGTATAAAAAGTAAAGTTTTACTTTTTCCTTGAAAAACATATCCAAATGTTTCAGAATATTCATCACGATGAGGCACTTTTAGAGCTTTTACAGTCAGACCAATAAATGATATTTGTTGATTCTCATTAATCGATTTTAGTCTTATGTTATTTAATTCTACGAGCTGACCCCATGGCCCATTATTTTTTAAAAATGAGGTTAGTCTAGGACCTCCATAGACAAGTATGTTGCTTGTATTCATGGCTTCTCTTCCCAAGTGAATTAGACCAGAATAGTGGCCAATGTGAGCATGGGTTATGAAAATAGCATTTGGAGAAATATTGTTATTTAATCTATTTAATAGATTCCATTGATTTGTTAAATCTGGCGTCGCCTCCACAAGGATAGAATTGTTATCCGGAAGAGTGATTCCTAACGAAGTACTCATGGCATTTGGGCGCGACTTACCAAACTTATCCACGCAACAAGTTTTTCTACATCCAGCCTGAGGTCGCCCTGCGTCTTGCGCAACACCAAGAACATGCACATGGACTTGCGCAAAGAGAGGATTTGAAGTTGATATCGAAGTGACAGCGAATATTATAAGTAGTTGTATAAATTGACGTGTTATAAAAATCATTAGAAACACTATTTACTTACCGATACAAAATCTTCCAAAAACACTGCTTAATAAATCATCGGCTACAACTTCTCCTGTTATACTTCCAAGACTTTCAAGGGTGTCTTTTAATTCATAGGCTATAAATTCACCACTTATCCCATCATTCAGACCATCTTCCGCTTTAATTAAACTATTTAAAGCAGAACTTAAGGCTTCGGCGTGACGGACGTTAGCTATTAGAATATCAGAGCTACCATTCCATTCATCATTTGTTAGAGACAGTAACTTCAATTGAATATTTTTTAAATCAATATTGCTTCCCGTGTGAAGTGAGTTAGGAAAGTCTTTATGATAATCTACGCCATTCCAAAGATCATATTTAGTAAGTACTTTTAAAAGACTTGCTTTTGGTGAACGACTAATAATCTCAGTTTCTAAGACTAATGCTTCTTCTGTAGAACATGAAGTTGGATCAATGAGAAATAATATAATCTGACCTTCTAGCATTAATTTCCAAGACCGTTCAATTCCTAACTTCTCTATTTCGTCTTTGCCCTTTCTAAGTCCTGCGGTATCTACTATTTTAAAAAGATGATCTCCTAACCGGAATCGTTCTTCAATACTATCCCGTGTAGTCCCTGCAACATTCGTAACTATCGCTCTGTTTTCTCCTAAAAAACGATTCAGTAGAGTGGACTTTCCTGCATTTGGCGCACCTGCTAAAATAAGTGGGATTCCATTTTTTATGGCATTACCGAGATTAAATGTGTTTAGCATTTTCTTAATTTCAGACTTAAGGTCGCTCAATAGTTTAAAAAGGGCAGGTCTCTGAGCAAATTCAACATCCTCTTCAACGAAATCTAATTCCAATTCGATAAGTGCTGCAAAATCAATTAATTGCTGACGTAATTGTTGTAATCTTAACGAAATACTTCCTTTCATTTGTTTCATGGCCAAGTCATGAGCGGATCGAGATTCCGATGCTATTAAATCTCCTACGGCTTCTGCTTGTACTAGGTCTAGTTTTCCATTTAAAAAGGCTCTTTGAGTAAATTCACCGGCTTTAGCCAAAACTGCTCCACTAGAGATAAGTTCTTTTATTGCAGACTCAAGGATATAGTAAGAACCATGAAAATTAATTTCAATAACATCCTCTCCTGTGTATGAGTTTGGTCCTGGGAAATAGAGCAATATGACTTCGTCGAGAACATTTCCATTTGATTCATAAAATTTACTCAAAATTGCTTTTCGAGGAGCCCAAACTTTTAAATCCGGAAAATGTGAAGAGACTGCAGAACGGGAGTCTGATCCGGAAATTCGAATTAAACCTATGGCGCCTGGGCCAGTGGGAGTAGAGAGTGCAACGATAGTTTTCACATGGCTAATGTACGATACGTACTTTTCCTTATTTGATTGGTTATTTTAAGAACCTAAATCAACTTAGAAGATCGTCCTAGAATAAAAATTGTCGGTTCTTTATGAAAAGAAATTATTCTTTTTTCTTGCTTCCATTCAGAGATAGACTTACTGATTATAATCTCTTTATCGCTATTTAAATTGCAAGCAGCACACATAAAAATGTCTCCTGATAGAGATTTAGAAAGTTCTTCGATGATTTTCACATTACGATATGGGGTTTCAATAAAAATTTGGGTAATCCCGTCTCTAATATTTCTTTCCATCTTAATTAAAAGGATTTTTCTTTCTGATTTATCATGAGGAAGATATCCAAGAAAGCTAAAAGATTGCCCATTCAAACCACTTGCCATTAGGCCGAGTAGTATTGAAGATGGTCCGACCCAGGGTTTTACTTTAATCCCGAGCCTGTGCGCTTCCGCGATAATCATGGCTCCGGGGTCGGCAATCGCTGGTGACCCAGCGTCGGATATAAGTCCCATGTCCTTTCCTTTTAGACAAGGCTCTAAAAGAATAGAAAAATTATTTTTTATATTGAACTTGTCTAAGGGGAAAAGTCGTTGTTCAGAAATTGCTGTAGTAGGTGCAATTATTTTAAGTTTCTTTCTAGCAGCTTTTGGCGTTTCAACGATCCAATCTTGAATGTTTTGAGCAGCTTCAATTAATCCTGGCGGAATTGTGTTTTTATGAAATGAATCTGAAATCGGTACTGGGAAAAGATGCAGAGTGCCCATATCCATTATAATTTATCTTTTACGGATCCCCATCTCTCCAGCCAATTTTCTGAGGCTTTCTTTACGATTTGATAAACATTTTCAAATCCATAAGAACCACCAAGGTATGGGTCTTGAACCTGACGGTTTTGATTTGGGAAACTGGAGTCTAAAAAAAAATGAACTTTGCTCCTTTCAGAGTCATTTTCTGAAAGTTTTAAAACATTTGAATAGTTCATTGCATCCATAACAAAAATGAAATCAAACATTTTAAAATCAGTAGATGTAAAGTGTCTAGATTTTTGATTAGAAATATCAACCCCATGAAGGATTGTGGAATTCTGAGATCTATGATCAGGTGATTCACCATTGTGGTATTTAGAAGTGCCTGCAGAATCAATAGTCCACTTTTTGGAAATCGATAATCCTATTTTGTGGGTTAAAACATCTTGAAAAACACCCTGAGCTACTGGGGAACGGCATATATTGCCTAAACACACAAAAAGTATTGATTTAGGTTTCACCCCACCAATGTTAACTTTTTCCTAAGATCATCTACGAAAACTCTAAAACGTTTGTCTGTTTCAGATAAGTTGCTAACTGTTCGGCAAGCATGAAGAACAGTGGCGTGGTCTTTATTACCACATTGAGCTCCGATTGCTGCCAAGCTATTTTTCGTCATTTTTTTCGCAAAAAACATTGTTAATTGCCTAGCTTGAACAATTTCACGTTTTCGTGTCTTACTTTTTAGAAGTTCAACAGGCATGTCAAAATAATCACAAACCACTTTTTGAATAAAATCTACGCTTATTTCACGTGTTGTGTTTTTAACAAATTTGTCGATCATTTGCTTAGCAAGCTCAACAGTTATTTTCTTTCTGTTTAAAGATGATTGAGCAAGAAGAGAAATGAGAGCGCCCTCGAGTTCTCGAACGTTTGAGGTAATGCTGTAAGCTAAATATTCGACTACGTCATCAGGCATTTCAATTCCATCAGAGTATAGTTTTTGACGAAGAATAGCTATTCTAGTTTCAAGATCAGGTCGTTGAAGATCAGCTGAAAGTCCCCATTTGAAGCGAGATAAAAGACGTTGCTCCATGCCTTGTAGGTCAACTGGAGCTCTGTCTGAGGTCAATATAACTTGCTTTCCTTGTTGATGAAGATGGTTAAAAATCTCAAAGAAAACATCTTGTGTTTTTTCTTTTCCGCTAAATGATTGAACATCATCCATAATTAATACATCGATTAACTGGTAGAAATGAACAAAATCATTTTTTGTGTTGTTCCGTATGGCATCTATAAATTGTTGTGTAAAGCGTTCAGCGGAAACATACAAAACTGTCTTATCTGCAAACCTGTCTTTTATTTCTATTCCTATCGAGTGAGCAAGATGAGTTTTTCCTAAACCTACACCTCCGTAGATTAAAAGTGGATTAAATGATGTTCCTCCCGGTTTTTGAGCAACGGCATAACCTGCAGACCTTGCTAATCTGTTACAGTCTCCCTCTATAAAATTTTCAAATGTGTAATTTAAATTGAGTTGACTTTCAATATTAACTTTCTTAAGACCAGGTATAACAAAAGGGTTTTTTATCCCAGTATCACCTCCAATACTAGCTGGAAGGGAAACTTTTTGATTTTCAATTGGAAATCTATTAATTGATGGTATATCAACTTTATTTACTTCTAAATGAGCAGTGTCATGATCCATAACAATAGAATATACGAGTCTAGCATCACTACCTAATTCTTTTGTGATTGCAGATTTTAATAATTTTATGTAGTGCGCTTCAAGCCATTCGTAAACAAATTTACTTGGCACTTGAAGGGTTATAACTTTACCATGAAGCTTAATTGGGCGAATAGGGAGAAACCAAGTCTTAAAAGCTTGGGGACTTATGTTGTCTTGAACATAAATCAAACAATTTCGCCAAATAGCATCTGCAGTGTGCTCCATGTGTCTTTAAAGTTCTTTACTTTTAGTTGTTGAAAAATACTTAAACAAAGTTTTTAAACGTGTGCTTATTAGTGGTTATATCGGTAAGCGAAAGTGTCAATAAAATCCGTTGAAAAAAAATTGTTTGTCTATTGATTTTAAAATACTTTTACCCTATAAATATATTTTAATACCGCTTTGATCCTCAATAAAAGTTTATTTAAAATTCTGATTATGAATATTTTAACAGTAAATTAAATGATTGTTTCAACATGTAAATTTAGAATACGATATGCCGAAACTGACCAAATGGGTTATTGCTATTACGGGAACTATCCGGCATTTTTAGAAATTGGAAGAGTCGAGGCCCTTCGTGAAGTTGGCATACGATATCGTGAGCTCGAAGAAAGTGGGGTTATGCTTCCAGTTTCTTCATTGGAAATAAAATATAAAATCCCGCTTCGTTATGACGAGGAGATAACTGTTGAGACTGAAATTTCAGAATTACCAGAAGGATCTAGAATGCCATTCAGCTTTAAAATTTATAATGAGAATGGAGATATAGCTACCACTGCAATAGTTGTTTTAGTTTTTGCTTCTACTAAAACAGGCAAACCTCAACTCATTTCTGATGAATTGTTAAATATACTTAAGCCTTATTTTTAGTGTATTACTAAACGCATCACTTTAGATACAGTTTTAATGTAATAAACACCTTTTGGCCAACCTTTAAGAAATAAAACGTTAGGAAGATAGCCTGACCACTTGTGTCTACCACTTCCGTCTGTTATTTGAGCTTTTATATTTTGCAAATCCCGAGGAACCAACCAGCTTCCTGAAGTCATGAAGTCTCGCTTCTTCATGTTTTCTTCTATATCTTGATTACTAGCTTTTGGGCTTAAAATATTCCATTTTGCAAATTGAAGATGAATATCGCTGGAATGCAGTCCGGAATATAAAGCTGAATCTGCTACGAGTATCCAGTTGGCAGCAATAGAGAAGGAAATTCCAGATGACCAATTGTGAATAGATTCTAAAAGAAGTTTATCAACAATATCAGGGCCATGATTTGTCCAAAGTCTCATCAATGGGTCAACAAATAAATCTGTATGCTCGTAAATCCCTGTGAATGTAATATTTGGATACATTTTCATTTGAGAGTTAATTGCGGATCTCCCAGCCCAAAATTCATTGTGCCCATCCCAAGAAAATACGTTTTCCCAATTAAAAGGATTCATTTGACGTGAGTAGCTCGAGGCGAAATAGTCCCCAAGAGCTTCATCAAGACATTGCCTTTCAGTTCCGAATAGGCTGTTTGGAGCTGCACTATGCGATATGGCATGAGAATATTCGTGAATTATTACATCTGCATCTTCTGCGTCATCTACTCCACCTTCGCCAAACAAAAGTGTTGGAGGCGTTGTTCCTGGGTCAAATGCAGAATTATCAGATCCATTCATTGCATTAACGTCAATTGGGATGGAGTAGTTAACAAGGTTGTTAAAACCTAAGCTGTCAATCCTCAATTTCATTTTAGTAACATGATACAAGGCATTAGTCATTTCAAAGCCCGGATCACTTCTGGAAAAGAAAAATTCTCCATTGAATGAACTTGGGATATTAACAATAGGATGATCAAATTCCGATATACTTGCTGCAAAATTGCTTAAAAAGAATAATCCAGAGCTGAAAGTCATTAAAAGTGAGACTGTGTCTTGCAGAGGTGCTAAAACGTTTAGGTTTTCATCGTTAATATCTTTATAGACTCCTCCGTATGTAACTTGAGCTTTTGTTAATGGATCAGGTTTAAATGCACTTACAAGACCCGTTGAGTCCGAGTAATAAACAATCATGTTTTGATCGTATAACGTTTCTCCCTCTATGTTCTCCCAATATCGAATCCATGATGGACCGGATAATGTTTTTGTTTTTTTATCTCTAACAAGGCATGGAATCAATGAATTATTTTGAAAAAGCCAACAAGTAGCTTCTTTCGGTGGGTAGTCAGTTTTGATTTCCGGTTGAGCAGTATAAGATGCTGCAAGACCTTTTCCATTTTTTTTAATAAAAACGATCGCTTCAGCACCTGTAACAGGAAGTTTGTGTAAATACAACTGAAATCTCAAATGAGTACCTCCTAAGGAATTTTTTTTGTTAATTTCTTTCCAATTAAATGGAGAAGTAACATTTGATTTTTTATTTAGCCAGCTTTTCCAATCATTTGTGTTCTTACTAACTAAAGGGCTTTTGATCCATGAAAAAGTTACTGGCAATGATTGTCCATTAATTTCAATAAATGGGTTAATGAAAAAGATAATTACTAAAAAAAAAGATCTTCTGATTGGAATTCTCATTTTGGGTTGAAATAAATTGAAACTTTATTTTTATCAATAGAGTAGACTTTTCGAGGTGAGTGACTTTCCGGTATCAAGGGAGCTGCAACGCCATTGCCTAATTTTTTTTCATTTTTTATAATTCGACATTCATTCCAAATGGATGCTTTGAAAAAGTATTTAATTGTCTCAGCTCCACCTTCGACTAGAATGCTTCTCAAACCACTTTCTTTTAAATGACGCAAAAGAGCATCATTTGCTGATTCATGAGCGTTGGGCCCCCATATTATCCAACCTTCTTTAAACGCGTTCTCTAAATCTAGTTTATTTTTTTTAATGAGCTTTGAAATCCAAATAATCTTTATTGGATCTGGTCCTGATGATAATCGCACATTTAATATAGGTCTATCTGTTAGGAACGTTTTAATGCCAATCAAAATTGCTTGCTCCTTACTTCGCCATGAGTGCACTATCGGCTGCATTGACGGTGAACTTATTTTTATCGGTTTTGAATTTAAAGAGTTTCTAGATTTATCAATATAGCCATCTGATGACTCAGCCCATTTTATTACGACGTATGGAAGGCCTTTTTGAATTGAGTGAAAAAAACGTTTGTTTAATTCTATACATTCAATCTCATAGATGCCTACTTTGACATTCACTCCTGCTTTTTTAAGACATTTAATTCCTTTCCCAGAAACTTTTGGGTTTGGGTCGCTCACACCGATTACTACATTTTTTATCCCATTTGATATTATAAGATCGGTACACGGAGGTGTTTTCCCAAAATGACAGCATGGTTCAAGATTAACATATAGAGTTGAATATTTGATCAGATTTTTATCTTTTTCTTCTACAGAACTTAATGCCATTACTTCTGCATGATGACCTCCTGATTTGTGATGACGCCCTTCTCCAATTACTTTATGATTGTGTACAATTATGCATCCAACTTTTGGATTCGGATGAACCCATCCGCCAGAACTTTTAGCAAGTAAAATGCAACGTTGAATTGCAATATAATCGTCCATTTAGCAAATGTACATCCTACCTTCGTTCTATGGAATGCGCTAAAGCTCAAGCTGAATTTCTGAATTCTATGTACGAAGTCCACGGTAGCCTCTCAGAGTCAAGAGCTATTTGGTCTGAGTGGTTACGTGTTAGGCACGCTGGTAGGGTAAAGTGGGAACTTCGTTTTCATATTAATCTTTCTGTCGATGAGAAATTAACCTTCCAGAAAGATTTACAGGAGCTAAAATCATCTAAACCTATTGCTTATGTTTTGGCTGAAACATTTTGGTTTGGAATGATTTGGAAAATTGATAATCGCGCCTTAATTCCAAGGCCGGAAACTGAAGAATTGTTGTCGCTTGTTTTGGATGACATCAAGCCCTCGTTTCGGGTTGTAGATGCCTGTACTGGTTCAGGTTGCATAGCTATAGCTACAAAGTTTAAGCACCCTAGTGCAAGCGTTACTGGTTTCGATATAAGTTCAAATGCAATTGACTTGGCTAAAGAGAATGCATGTTTTCACAATGTAGAAGTTAATTGGCTCAACTCAAATATTTTAGATCCAATTCCTGACTGGCTTGTCTCTGGGCAAGATGATATTTGGGTTTCTAACCCTCCTTATATACCAAATTCTGAACCTTTAGATGAATCTTTAGTCTATGAACCTAAACTTGCCTTATCTGTTCCAGACAGAAATCCAATTATTTTTTATCAAAAAATTGACATTTGGGCCAGTCATGCATTAAAATCTGGAGGTCTGTTGTTTTTAGAGACCCATTTTTTGTACTGTTTAAAAGTTAGAGATTATTTATTGGCTCAGAAAAAATGGCATGATATAAAAATAATTAATGATGATTGTGGTAAATCGCGTTTTATTAAAGCAATTCGTCTTTAATTCTCTCCTAAATTTGAACACATGAGCTTAGAGAGGATACAAGGGTTGCGTGAAAGTTTACATGATCATAATTTCCGTTATTATGTTTTGGATGAAACTATTATATCTGACTTTGAATTTGATAAACTGCTTTTAGAGCTAAAAGAGTTGGAGAATATTTTTCCTGAAGTGTTCGATCCTAATAGCCCTACTCAAAAAGTTGGTGGTCAAGTAATAAAGTCATTTAATACATGCCTTCATAAACGACCAATGCTTAGCTTAAGTAATTCCTACAATAAAGATGATATAACTTCTTTTATTCATCGTAGCGAGATGGCTGCAGGTCAGAAAATAGATTGGTCCGTAGAATTAAAATATGATGGTGTTGCAATTTCCCTATGCTATGAAGATAGAAAGTTGGTAAGAGCAGTCACTAGGGGTGATGGGCTGAATGGTGATGATGTATCTGTCAATGTTCGTACGATAAAAAACATACCGCTAACACTTCCTTCCTCTGCGCCAAATGAATTAGAGGTTCGGGGTGAGGTATATTTTACATTCTCATCATTCGAGAAACTTAATGAGCAAAGACTTTTAAGCGGGCAAAATAAATTTGCAAATCCGCGTAATGCTGCCAGTGGCAGTTTGAAGCTTCAAGATTCTGCAGAAGTTTCAAGGAGAAACTTAAGTGCCTTAATGTATTCAGTATATTCAGAACATCTTGATTTTAAGACGCATTCAGATAGCCTTAGTTGTATCCAAAGTTGGGGTTTTCCATTGCCTAACAAAGAAACTGGATGGGCAAAGTTATGCTATTCAATTGATGATATTCTTGATTACTTGGCTTTATGGGATAAGCAAAGACATGATTTGCCATTTGGTATTGACGGTGCTGTAATTAAGATAAATGATATCGGTTTACAGGAAAAACTTGGTTTTTCTGCAAAATCACCACGCTGGGCAATTGCTTACAAGTTTGATTCTGAAA
This sequence comes from Owenweeksia sp. TMED14, assembly GCA_949529985.1. Classification (GTDB taxonomy): domain Bacteria; phylum Bacteroidota; class Bacteroidia; order Flavobacteriales; family Schleiferiaceae; genus TMED14. The sequence goes on along the minus strand of CATIRS010000024.1, from coordinate 83,623 downwards.
TGGTGCTTACTATTCTTCGTGATGTTAAATATCAAATTGGAAGAACAGGAGCCATAACTCCTGTTGCCATATTAGACCCAATATGGATTTCAGGAACAGTTGTTCGGCGCGCATCAATACATAATGCAGATCAAATATCTAAATTGGATCTTCATATTGGAGATTCAGTATACATAGAGAAAGGTGGAGAAATCATTCCGAAAATAATAAGTGTTGACTTTTCAAAAAGACAAAGTGATGCAATACAAATAAAATTCATTTCACATTGTCCTGATTGCGCAGAACTGTTAACTAGAAGAGCCGGAGATGCTCAGCATTATTGTCAAAACACAGAGCGTTGTAAGACCCAAATAAAGGGGAGATTAGAGCATTTTATTCATAGAAAAGCTATGAATATTGATGGTATCGGTTCGGAAACCATTGACCAGTTAGTTGAGTTAGGTTTGGTCTTTAAGCCTTCTCAATTATATAATCTTCAGGTAGTTGGTTGGCAGAGCTTGAAAAAGTTTAAGGATAAATCAATTCAAAATGTTATTGCTGGAATGAAGGAGAGTAAATCGGTTTCATTCGAACGTGTTTTATTCTCTTTAGGAATTCGTCATGTGGGAGCTACGGTTGCAAAAAAAATAGCAAGGCACTTTGAGGATATCGATGCAATTATTAATTCTTCTGAAGAAGAATTACTTGAGATTGAGACCATCGGCCCAATGATTGCAAAATCGATGCATGCATATTTCTCCGATGAGTCAGCTCTTATTGAAATACAAAAATTAAAAGATTTAGGGTTGAATTTTTATCAAAAAAAAGAAGATTCAGAAAGTAACAACTTGAGCGGAAAAACATTTGTTGTTTCCGGTGTTTTTGATTTCTATACTAGGGATGGAATAAAAACTGCCATTGAGCAAAATGGAGGAAAAATATTAAGTTCAGTTAGCCCAAAAACAGATTATTTAATAACAGGAAAGGGTGTTGGGCCCAGTAAGCTTAAGAAGGCTATTATCTTTGAAATAGAGCTCTTAACAGAAAATGAATTTAGGATATGGATTGGCTCTACACATTAAGTAAACCTTTTCGGGAAAGACGATGGAGGAATGCTAGAAATCTTTCAGTTGCTAATATTCCATGGTATGGATGGCTAAAGGCAAAGAGAATTGGTGTTTTATTTAATGCAAGTATCAATCGAAAGGATTTACAAGCTTTGCGTGATGTTGTTCAGTCCTTAAAGCTTCAGCATAAATCTGTTACTTTATGTGGATGGACTGGACAAATGAGACCTAAGAATGTTCTCTATAATGGTCGTCAGCTTATTTTTATTGATGATTTTTCATGGAAGGGTGTCGCTGAATCTGGTAATGCTTTAGAATTTATTCAGACTGAATTTGATATAATAGTAACTCTAAATAGAGGAGAAGACTTACCCCTTGACGAATTAGCGTCGAAAACAGCTGCGGGTATTCGAGTAGTTTCAGAGGGAGAAGAAGATTTTTACGATTTCTGTATGAGGCCTGGAACTGACGATTACAGAGTATATTTCAGTAATCTATCCGAATGGCTTCAAAAAATCAATCCAAACTCATGAAAAATATATTTAAGGGAACAGGCGTTGCTTTAATTACACCTTTTAAAGACACAGGAGAAATTGACTTTGAGTCTTTATCTAGATTGGTTAAATATTGTATTGAGGAAGGTGTTGATTTTTTAGTGACCCTAGGAACAACCGCTGAATCTGCAACATTAAGTGAAAGAGAGAAAGAGGCTGTCGTACGTTTTATAATAAAAGAAAACAATGCTGTTTTGCCTGTTTTAATGGGGATAGGTGGCAACAATACTAAATTAGTCTGCTCTACATTAAAAAGCATCCCGAAGGGTGTGGATGGTGTGTTGTGCGTCACGCCTTATTACAATAAGCCAACGCAGAATGGGGTATACGAACATTTTAAAGAGATTTCTAGAGTTTCAGAATTTCCAATTGTCTTGTATAATGTGCCTGGACGAACTGCCACTAATATGAGTTCTACAACGATTTTAAACTTAGCAAACAATTTTGAGAATATAGTTGCCATTAAGGAAGCAAGTGGAGATTTAGAGCAGGTCATGGAAGTCATTCGCGGTTCTCCAGATGGTTTTGATGTGCTTTCAGGTGATGATAATTTAACTTTTTCTATGATTGCTCTTGGAGCTAAAGGCGTGATATCTGTTTCTGGACAAAGTTTTCCAAAGCTACTGAGGGATATGGTGGATTCCGCTCTTGCAGGTCGTTTTTCTCATGCCAGATCAATACATTATAAATTATTTGAATATACACAGCTACTTTTTGCAGAAGGGAATCCTGGGGGGGTTAAAGCAGCTCTAGCATACATTGGTATATCAAAGAGTAATCTTCGTTTGCCACTATGGAAGATTAGCGATGCAACAACAGATTTGATTAATGCTAAAATTGATGAAATTCGTGATTCGAAGGATTAAAAAGTATGAATCCTTAAACTACCTTTGTTTTTATGATAATTATTAGGTTTCTGTTAATTTCTGCAATTTTCTGCATCACTTCATGCGGTGACTACCAAAAGGTTTTAAAAAGTAGTGATCCTTTATTTAAGCTTGAAAATGCGATTTCTTATTTTGAAGAAAATAAATTCAATAAGGCATTTCCAATTCTAGATGAACTCATGTCTTCTTTTCGAGGAACAACCAGAGCTCAAGAAGTTTATAAATATTATGCACTTACACTTTACGGTCAGAAAGATTACATCTTGGCTGGCTATCACTTCAAAACATTTTCTAAAACTTTCCCTAGTGATGACTTTGCCGAGGAGTCTGCTTATCTAACTGCTTATTGTTACTATTTAGAAGCCCCTGGGTCAACCCTTGATCCGGCATACATTTTTAAAGCAATGGATGAGTTGCAATTATTCATCAACTCACACCCCGAAAGTAATCGTGCCGTTGATTGTAATAATTTAATTGATGAGTTGCGAGAGAGGTTGGAACAAAAGTCATTTGACATCGCTAAAGGTTATTTTCATCGAACAAACTATTCTAGCGCTGTCACTTCTTTTAATGTCATGTTAAGCGAATACCCAGATTCTCCATTCCGAGAACAGGCTATGTCGCTTCGATTTCGAGCAGCATATGAACTGGCTAAAAACTCAATTAAAAGTCGTGAGAAAGATCGTTATGTGGAAGCTAATACTTCGTTTTTAGAATTTCGCGATTCATATCCTGATAGTCCTCTGGTGAAGGAGACTCAAAATATATATAATAAAGTGCAAGCTTTCTTAGAAAAAGATATTTCACAATAGAAGCAATCATATTGACCAAAAGAGTCGTAATTTCGTAATTAAATTTGTTGACCATGGATAAAAATCATTTGCTAGCGAGTAAGACTACTGAGACATTAGATTTTAACGAACTTGATCGTGATACGAATAACATCTACGAGTCAATTTCGATTGTTTCGCGTCGTGCAGAACAAATAAATGAGACCATTCGTGCTGAAATAAATGAAAAATTAGAGGACTTCAGATCCGCTACAGACTCGTTAGAGGAAGTTTTTGAAAATCGTGAGCAAATAGAATTCTCTAAGCAATACGAAGCGATACCTAAGCCTCATGCCATGGCGGTTCGAGAATGGTTAGAGGGAAAAATATACAATCGCTATCCTGATGAGGATAAAGTCGATGCATGAGCGCCCTCAAGGGTAAGCATATTCTTTTAGCTGTTTCTGGTGGGATAGCGGCCTATAAAATTCCATTTCTTGTTAGATTACTCCGGACAGAAGATATGGATGTACGTGTTGTCATAACAAATAGTGCTCAACAATTTGTAAGCCCGCTCACACTAGCTTCCTTGTCTGGAAATCCTGTCGAGCATGATCTTGTATTAAAAGATTCAGGAAATATATCTTGGAATAGTCATGTCGACCTTGCCGGTTGGGCTGACGTTATTGTTGTAGCACCAGCAACATCAAATACTATTGGGAAATATGTCAATGGAATTTGTGATAATTTGCTCCTTGCTACGATTTTATCTTCAAAATGTAAAGTTTTTTGGGCCCCTGCTATGGATCTAGATATGTTCGATAATCCAGCGAATCAAATGAACTTAGAAAAGCTGAGAGCTTTTGGACATATCGTTTTTCCTTCACCTAGCGGATATCTAGCCAGTGGATTAACTGGTCCAGGGCGCATGGTCGAGCTTGATTTAATAGTTTTACGAATTCGTTCTCATTTTCTAAAAAGAAAATATTGGCAAAATAAAAATGTTGTAATTACTTCTGGGCCGACGCGAGAACTTATCGACCCAGTGAGATTTATTAGTAATGGATCTACTGGACGTACGGGACTTGAATTGGTTAAGGTGCTTTCTGATTATGGCGCAATGGTAACATGGATTCACGGCCCATCGCGATATCATCAGTCTGGTTTAGACGGTGTGACATATCGGCCAGTTACTTCTGCCATGGAGATGAGAGATGAAGCCATGGCTATTTGGCCAAAATCCCATATTTTTATTGGAGCAGCTGCCGTTTCTGATTATCGTCCGAAGAATGTTGCTAAGGAAAAGATCAAGAAGGAAAATGCCGCTATGGAGTCAATTAAGTTTGAATTAAATCCTGATATTTTAACCGAAATTGGAAGAAATAGGTTAGAAGGGCAATATGTTTTAGGATTTGCTTTAGAAACTGAAAATGGATTAAAGAATGCTCGTAGCAAATTAACATCGAAATCGGCAGATGCTATAGTTTTAAACTTTACGGATACTAATAATGCTACAATGGATTCTGAGAATAATACTGTGTCAATAATAACGTCAAAAAACATTGACTCATGGCCAATACAGTCAAAGAAATCAATAGCTTCGAATTTAGTTTATTGGATGGAACATAATTGGAAAATATGAGAGTTTTATATATTGTTATCTTAACATTTTTTATTTTTTCTGGTTTAGTGGCTCAGGAATTCTCCATTGATGTCAAAGTTCAGGCACCAGGAGTTCAAACTAACGATCGTCAGATATTTTCAAATCTAGAAACGGCATTAAGAAATTTCATTAATCAGCAGGCATGGACAAAAGTGTCTTTTGAAGATAAAGAAAAAATAAGGGGATCTATGGTTTTGACAATAACAAACTATGATCCAAATTCTTCAAACATGTCTGGAAATCTTCAGCTTCAATTTGCAAGACCGGTTTACATGTCAGACTATCAATCTCCAACGCTTCTAATTCAAGATGGTGACCTAAGTTTTAATTACCGGTCAAATACAGTTTTAGAGTTTAATATTGGAAGACATTCAAGTAATTTGACATCTATAATCTCGTTTTATTGTTACGTTGCACTTGGTCTTGATGCAGCTTCTTTTAGCTCTAACCAAACCACTTATTTCTCTCAAGCTCAAGTTATTACTGCTAATGCATCATCTGCTGGAGCTGGAGGTGGTTGGGGCCGATTTGAAAATACCTTGAATCGTTATTGGTTGATCGAAGATGTTATGAACCCTGCAAATTCTGATTTTATATCAGTTTGGTACGAATATCATAGGATGGGGGTCGACAAGCTATATGATCCTTCTCAGCAAATGGCCGTGAAAGAAATATTGGCTTCGTCTCTAAAAAGACTTAAATCAATTCATACAAGACAGCCAAATAGTTTTTTATTACAGTGGTTTTTTGATACTAAGTCTGATGAAATTCGTCAAATATTTGGAGGTGGTCCTAAATATCAATCTGAAGATCTGATTAAGGATCTTCAGACGATGGATCCATCAAATTCTAATAGTTACATAAACATGAGTCGTTAAACGATTTTCAAGTAAATTTCCCTCACTATGCTTAGTGGTCTACACATACGAAATTTTGCCTTGATTAAGAGTTTAGATCAAGTAATAAAACCAGGTTTCACTGTTGTTACAGGTGAAACTGGTGCTGGTAAATCAATATTATTAGGTGCACTTCAATTAGCTTTAGGGGGCAGAGCAGATTTGAAATCGCTGGCTTTAGGTGGTGAAAAGTGTGTAGTTGAGGCAGACTTCATCTTAGATAAAAAAAAATGGGAACAGCGTTTTATAAGCGAAGATTGGGATTTTTTGGAGTTGAATACTCTTCGTAGGGAAATATCTTCTAGTGGCAAGTCAAGGGCTTTTATAAACGATAGTCCAGTAAGGCTTGATGACCTAAAACGACTCTCTGAAGAATTAATTGATATTCACAGCCAACGAAACGGAGCATTCCTCAGCGATCCAAGATTTATTGCTGATTTTTTGGATAGTTTCGGAAATCTGAATTCATTTCGAGAGAGTTATTTATCAGTATATAAAGAGTTCAAAGAGCTTGAATTAAGAATGGCTAAACTTAAAGATGATTTTGGTGTAAAATTTGATCCAAGCTATATTTCATTTGTCATGGAGGAGGTAGATTTGGCAAACTTTGATCCAACGGAGGAGGAGGAGTTGCGCGCAGAATTAAAACTACTTTCTGGCTCCCAAGATATTCAAATACTTTTAAAAGAAATTAGACAAAAAACAGAAATGAGTTCAGGACTCAATGATGGTATTACTGAATGGGTAGGTGCGTTAGACAAATTAAATCGTCAATCATCAATATTTGACTCTGTGAGAGAAGATGCTGGATCTATTCAAGATCTGTTTCAATCTGTCACACATCAGTTAGAATTATTTTTAGAAAAGATTGAACCTAACCCTGAAAGGCAGTTTGATATTGAGGGAAGGCTAAATTTAATAGATCAGCTATTAAGGAAACATCGAGTTAATTCTTTAGAAGATTTACTGGTTTTGCGATCCAATTGGAAAGTTCAGTTAGACTCATATGATGAAGGGAATGACTACAGGAAAGAACTTGAAAAAGGTTTAAACATCATAAAACTAAAATTGGAAAAAGCAGCCAATAAAGTTCATGAGGAAAGATTAAAATTATTTTCAGGGATTGAGATTTCAGTGAAATCGTCATTAGCTGATTTAAATATGGAAAACACAATGTTCTCTATTATTTACGAATCTATTGTATCTCCTGAATCATATGGCATGCACAGATATACACTTTTATTTTCTGCAAATTCTGGTCAAGAAATGCAACCTGTTGAAAAGGTCGCAAGTGGAGGAGAAAGTAATCGATTAATGCTCGCTTTAAAAAGTTTATTTGTTCAAGGGAAAGATTTGGAGACGATCCTTTTTGATGAAATTGATAGTGGTGTTTCAGGAAGTACGGCTGCAAAAGTTGCTGATATGTTTCGTGAAATGGGTAAATACTCTCAAGTAATCGCTATCACTCATCTCCCTCAAGTTGGAGCTGCGGGGAGTAGCCATTGGAGAGTTGAAAAGAATTCAAAAAATGGTGGAACTCAAACTGATTTACTGACTTTATCAAAAAAAGACCGAGTTTTTGAGGTTGCACGTTTGTTGACCGGAAAAAAAATTACAGAAACTGCACTTGCGCAAGCTAAGTTTCTTCTAAAAAATTAAACGAAATTTGTAATCTTAAAATTAAAATAATGAATACGTTACTTGAAGGTAAAAAAGGAATAATTTTTGGTGCTCTAAATAGGGAATCTATAGCTTGGAAGGTGGCAGAGCATTGTCATGCAGCAGGTGCTAAAGTAGTACTAACAAATGCTCCAATTGCTATGAGATTGGGTGAAATAAACTCTTTAGCGGAATCTATCAATGCACCGGTCATAAGTGCAGACGCAACAAATTTAGAGGAACTTCAAAATTTACTTACCAAGTCAATGGAGCATTTTGGTGGAAAGGTTGACTTTGTTTTACACAGTATTGGAATGTCAGTGAATGTTAGGAAAAACAGACCCTACACAGATTTAAATTATGACTTTCTTACTAAGGGGTGGGATGTTTCTGCCGTTAGTTTTCATAAACTTCTTCAAACAGCCTATAAAATGGATGCTATTAATGATTGGGGATCAGTTTTGGGTCTTACTTACATGGCTGCTCAAAGGACATTTCCTGATTATAATGATATGGCAGAAAACAAGTCGTATTTGGAATCAGTAGCGCGAAGTTTTGGATATCACTATGGTTTAAAAAATAATGTTCGAGTCAATACTATTTCACAATCTCCTACCGTTACAACTGCAGGTAGCGGTGTTAAAGGGTTTATGGGGTTTTTGAATTTTGCTGAAAAGATGAGTCCATTGGGTAATGCTACAGCTGAGGACTGTGCTAATTACTGTGTTTCTTTATTCTCAGATTTAACAAAGCGGGTGACGATGCAAAACCTTTATCACGATGGAGGTTTCAGCATGACAGGTGTAAGTCAAGATGTTTTAAATCAATTTATGGACGGCGAGTAAATTGCTAGTATTCAGATTTTTCGTGAAAAATTAGCTCGTCAAATTTTTCAATTGCCATTTCGAGGCCGAAAGCGGAGTCTGCAAAAAATACAAGACGTCCAAATTTGTCCGCGGCGATATACCTTGATTTCAGTTTTACAAACGCATCAAGTTGATTCTTGTCCTTTGATTCTACCCATAATGCTTTGTGAGAATTATACTGCTCGTAACTGCATGTAGCTCCGTATTCATGTTCTAATCTGTATTGAATAACCTCATATTGAAGAGCCCCAACGGTACCAATTATTCTTCTTCCATTTGATTCAAGGGTAAAGAGTTGGGCTACGCCCTCATCCATCAATTGATCAATACCTTTGTTGAGTTGTTTTGATTTTAATGGATCAGCATTATTAATAAAACGGAAATGTTCGGGAGAAAAACTTGGAATACCCTTAAAGTTTAAATTTTCTCCAGAAGTTAAGCTGTCTCCGATTCTGAAATTACCAGTATCTGGTAGCCCTACTATATCTCCTGGAAATGCTGAATTCACAATGGCTCTTTTACTTGCTAAAAAAGTCAATGGGCTTGAGAATTTTAGTTCTCTTTTCTCACGAACATGTAGGTAATTTTTATTTCTTTGAAATTCTCCAGACACTATTTTCATAAAGGCAATTCTTGAACGATGTTTAGGATCAATATTTGCATGAATTTTAAAAATAAAGCCGCTGAATTTTTCTTCATTGGGATCAACACTTCGCTCTTCTGCTTTTTTTGGCTGTGGAGATGGCGCAATTTCCACAAAACAATCTAGCAATTCTTTAACTCCAAAATTATTTAAGGCAGAACCAAAGAAAACTGGGCAAACTTTAGCCTTGAGATATTCATTTTTATCAAATTTTTGGTAAACCGCCTTGATTAATTCAATTTCATTCCTGAGAGAAGTAGCTGCTTCTTTTCCGATTTTAATTTCTAATTCAGGATCATTAAGATCATTGATGGAGATGGAATTTCCAATCTTCTGCTTATTGTTTCCTTCATAAAGTAATAAGCTTGAATTCCATATGTTATAAACACCTTGAAATTCTGCACCCATACCTACTGGCCATGATAGTGGACAAAGCTTTAGTCCCAATTTACCTTCGATTTCATCTAGCAGATCAAACCCATCTCGTCCTTCTCTATCGAGTTTATTGATAAAGACCATAATTGGTGTTTCTCTCATTCTGCAAACGTGAACAAGTTTTTCAGTTTGAGTTTCAACTCCTTTTGCTACATCTACTACTACTATAGCTGAATCAACTGCTGTAAGTGTTCGAAATGTATCTTCTGCGAAATCCTGGTGTCCAGGTGTATCTAAAATATTTATATGCTTATCTAAATATTCAAATGCCATTACGGAGGTTGCAACAGATATACCTCGTTGTTTTTCAATTTCCATGAAGTCAGATGTAGCAGATTTTTTTATTTTATTGCTCTTTACAGCTCCTGCTTCTTGAATAGCCCCACCAAAAAGAAGTAACTTTTCTGTTAAAGTTGTTTTTCCTGCATCTGGGTGGGATACGATTCCAAAAGTCCGTCTTCGGAGAATTTCTTCAGCTATTTTCACAATAGAATATTTTTTCGTTGCAAATGTAAGTTGTTCTCGATTGAACAAATTGTTATTTTGAGCGTTTAATAAAAATGCTTAAGAACTACAGCATTAAAGACTTAGAACATCTCTCAGGAATCAAGGCTCACACTTTGAGAGTGTGGGAACAGCGATATGACATCATAGTTCCAAAAAGAACGAAAACAAATATTAGACTGTATTCAGATAGTGATTTAAAAAAATTGCTTAATATTTCTGCTCTTATTCATAAAGGATGGCGAATTAGCAGAGTTGCAAAGCTTTCTGAGAATCAAATGAATAATGCTGTTGAAGACTTAGCGGTCACTCAAAATCATTCTCCCTCTCAGATAGCAAGATTGATTCAAGCTACAATAGACCTAAATGAGCCCTTGTTTACTGAAATTTTAGAAGAAAGCATTAAAAATGTAGGGGAGAATGAAACTTTTACAAAAGTAGTTGGGGGATTCATTTATCAGCTTGGTGTTATGTGGCAAACAAATACTATCGGGGTTGCTCACGAACATTTTGCAAGTAATTTGATTAAGCAAAAGTTATATACAGCTTTAGATCGATTACCAGCAAAAAAAGCGTCGATAGATTTTCCTGGCTTTTTAATTTATTTACCAGAAAGTGAAATGCACGAAATTGGTTTGCTTTACATTCATTATGTATTGAAACTTAATGGGCAAGCAGTTGTTTATTTAGGTCAATCAGTTCCATTGGATTTCATTAAGCCACTTTTTAATGGAGAAAAGAAGTGGAAAGGAATCGTTTCCATTTGGACTACCACACCAGATTATGATAGTAGGGATTCTTATTTGCATGAATTAACCAATGAGTTAGACGGTGTTCCAGCATATCTGACTGGATATGGAGCGCAGAATTGGGAACCTAAGATTAATCTATCGGAGATATATATCTCTCCTGACGTTAAGTCTCTAACGGAGAAGTTGATTTCCGTAATTTCTTAGAAGTAAGGTGGTTGAGATTATTATTGTTTAGTATTTCTCTTTAATAGTTAAACGCGACTATTGTTTACTGAAAGTTTTTGTTTACTTTTGAAGTCTAAACGTTAAACAAAAAAGTTATGATCGCTACTAAATCCTTTGGAAACGAGATCCAGCAGCATCAATCCTTCCTGCGGTCATTAGCCCTCAAACTGACCCACCATTCAGAAGATGCAGAAGATTTAATTCAGGAAACATTTTTTAAGGCTTTAAAAAATCAGAGTAAATTCAAAGAGGGCACAAATTTAAAAGGTTGGCTTTACACAATTCTGAGGAATACTTTCATTAATAATTATAGAAAAAAGAGGAATCAGAATACTTACACGGACGATACCGAAAACCAATTTATACTAAGTTCTATTTCCTCTGATCAGGAAACTGAAGCAGATTCTCCACTCAATTTATCTACCATATTAAATAATATTGAGTCAATAGAAAAATCATATTTGGAAGCGTTTATGATGCATTTCAACGGTTATAAATATGATGAAATTGCGAATCAAATGAACATTCCATTAGGGACTGTGAAAAGCCGTATATTCCTAGCTAGAAAAAAAATGATGGAGAGGTTGAAAGATTTTAACTAAATAAAAATTAAAATATTTAATGAGAGCTGTTGTTATAGGTGCAGGATTTTCGGGACTAAGTACGGCTACATATTTGGCTTTTAAAGGTTACGAAGTTGATGTTGTAGAGAAAAATTCTGGTCCAGGTGGAAGGGGTAAGCAACTTATTGACTCCGGGTTTACTTTTGATATGGGGCCTTCTTGGTATTGGATGCCGGATGTTTTTGAAAAATATTTTGCGGATTTTGGAAAAAAAGTCAGTGATTATTATAATCTTGTTCGCTTGGATCCTTCTTACAAAGTGTATTTTGAGGATGGCCCAATTGATATTCCAGCAAACATGAAGGAAATTGAAGCTCTTTTTGAAAGATTAGAGCCTGGTTCAGCATCACGCCTAAGGGATTTTTTAAAGGATGCATCTTACAAGTATTCTGTGGGTATAAACGACCTCGTTCATAAACCTTCGCGTTCTTTACTTGAATTTGTTGACATACGAATTTTAAAGGGTTTGTTCCAATTGGATTTACTTAATAATATTCGTTCAAGCATAAAAAAAGTTGTTTCAAATCCCCAATTACAGCAGCTTTTGGAATTTCCTGTTTTGTTTCTTGGAGCTACACCGAGCAATACTCCTGCTCTGTATTCATTAATGAATCACGCGGACATGTCTCTAGGTACATGGTATCCAGAGGGGGGTATCTACTCCGTTGTTGATGGTTTCCATAAATTAGCTTTGGAAAATGGGGTTAAATTTCATTTTGATTCTGAAGTTAAAAGTTTCGAATACCTTAATAATAATGTCTCTTCGGTAATTACGGATGAGAAAGTTTTCAAATGTGATGTGGTAGTAGCTTCGGCGGACTATGCTCATGTTGAGCAGCACTTATTAGATCCGAAATTTCGAAGATATTCTAAAAAATATTGGGAAAACAGGAAGATGGCTCCATCTTGCTTTCTGTATTATTTAGGCCTTGACAAGCCGGTTCCTGAAATCGAACATCATTCCTTATTTTTTGATGCTTCTTTCGATAAACATGCTGATGCTATTTATACCGACCCTCGATTGCCAGAGAAGCCTTTGTTTTATTTAAATGCTGCTTCAAAAACTGACAAGAAAGCTGCCCCTAAAGGTCATGAAAGTTTAGTTATTTTGATACCGATGGCTCCAGGATTAAAAGATACAGATGAGAATTTAGAACATTATTTTAACTTGGTCTCCGATAGGGTATTAGAACATACAGGTATGGACATTCGAGATCATATTGTAATGAAAAAATCTTATGCTTATCGAGACTTTGTAAAAGATTATAATTCTCATAAAGGAAATGCTTACGGCTTATCGAACACTTTAGATCAAACTGCCATATTCAAGCCTAGTCTAAAAGGAAAGTTATCAAATTTTTATTTCACAGGACAGCTTACGGTTCCGGGTCCGGGTGTACCTCCGTGCATAATAAGTGGAGAGGTCGTAGCGCATGAGATAGAAAAAGACTTTCCTTTGTAGTAGAATATTTTTAAATGATCGAATTATACCATAAAACTTCCGTTCGTATTTCTAAACTCATAACACGAGCTTATAGTACATCATTTTCTCTTGGTATACTAGGTTTAGAAAAAAAATATCGAAATCCAATTTATAATATTTATGGATTTGTTCGGCTAGCTGATGAAATTGTTGATTCTTTTCATGGGTTTGAAAAAAAGACTCTCCTTAAACGGTTTTGGAAAGACACCCATCTTGCACTAGAAGAAGGTATTAGCTCTAATCCAGTTCTAAATAGTTTTCAGCAGACTGTCAACTTTTATAACATAGACAGATCTTTAATTGATACTTTTCTTACTTCTATGGAAATGGATTTGGAGGAAAGGAATTATAAACAGGAAGACTATGAAAAATATATACTAGGAAGTGCAGAAGTGGTAGGTTTAATGTGTCTTAAAATATTTGTCGATGGGCATCAGGACAGATATAAAGAGTTAACTCCTTTTGCTATGAAATTGGGCTCCGCGTTTCAAAAAATAAATTTCTTAAGAGATATCAGTGCTGACTATAATCTTCTTGGTCGTACGTATTTTCCAAATATCGATTTTTCTGATTTTGATGATAATGCTAAGAGAGCTATTGAAAAAGATATTGCTTTAGATTTTCGGAATGGTTACGAAGGAATCTTAAAATTGCCGCGAGGATCCCGTTTTGGTGTTTATATCGCATACATGTATTACTATTCGTTATTCAAAAAAATAATGCGTACAGCATCGGGTTCTATTTTTAAAACTCGAATACGCATTAGAAATATTAAAAAATATAGATTATTTTTTAGTAGCTACATACGACACGTTTTGAATTTATTATGAAATGGGAGATCATGTTATTTTAGTTAATCCAGAAGACCAAGTTATTGGTCAAATGGAAAAAATAGAAGCTCACGAAAAGGGTGTTCTTCATAGAGCATTCTCAATATTTTTATTCAATCCAGAGGGTGAAACGTTAATTCAACAAAGAGCAGGTTCAAAATATCATAGCCCTTTACTTTGGACAAACACATGTTGTTCACATCCCAGGGTTGGAGAGACTATTCAGGAGGCCGCCAAAAGAAGATTAACAGAGGAACTTTGCCTTCCAAAAGGAATAATGCTCAATGAATCGTTTTCATTTATTTATAAGGCAAAATTTAGTAATAATTTGATTGAGCATGAGTTAGATCATGTTCTGATAGGTGAAATAGAAAATTACAACCTTTCTTTTAACAAAGACGAAATTAATTCAGTAAAGTGGGTTTCTTTGGGCGATCTATCTACTGATATCGAGAAAAGCCCTGAAGAATATACTGAATGGTTCAAGATAATTCTCCGGGAATACTTAAATAATATTTCAAAATGAAAGCTACTGTTAGTCGACATGCACATTTTAATTCAGCTCATCGTTTGAATGTTTCGAAATGGACAGATATAGAAAATAAAGAATATTTTGGTCCTTGTAATAATGTAAATTTTCACGGTCACAATTATGAACTTATTGTTAGTTTAACCGGTGATATTGATCCGGTCACTGGCTATGTTTATGACATGAAAGAGCTTTCAGATTTAATTAAGAATGATGTTGAAAGTAGACTAGATCATAAAAATTTGAATCTAGATGTCCCGGAATTTAAAGATCTAAATCCAAGTGCTGAAAATATATCTAAAGTTATTTATGATTGGTTACGCCCTTCTTTTAGTTCAAAATTTACTATAAAAATAAAACTATATGAAACCCCGAGAAATTTTGTCGAATATTTTGGTTAAATAGTTTTCATATTTCAATTTTCGTGTTTCTATAAATTATATTTTCTTATTCCTAAATTCTAATGGTTTTTCACTGGTTTAGACGCGATCTCCGACTCGAGGACAATACTGCTTTAGAGTTGGCTAAAGATTCAGGTAATGTCGTTCAGTGTTTTTTCGTATTCGATAAAAATATTTTAGGTGCTCTTGAAAATAATGATCCGAGAGTTTCATTTATTTATAACGAACTAATAAAAATTGATGAAAAACTACGCGCTATGGGTTCATCTCTATGGATTTTTCACGGTTGTCCTATAGAGGTAAATAAATTTTTGATTAGTCAATATAGTGAAGTCGAGGGTATTTATTTCAACAATGATTATGAGCCTTATGCTCTTGCAAGAGATGAAAATATATCTGACATTTATGTGTCATCTGGAAAAAAAGTTACAACATCTAAAGATCATGTTATTTTTGAAAAGAATGAGATTGTCAAAGATGATGGTGGAGGGTACACTGTTTTTTCTCCTTATGCTCGAAAATGGCTTCGCACCCTAAAAAAATCTGACTACACTAAATCTGTCGCCTTAGGTTTTCCTAAATGGAATTGTCCTATTGAAAAAGAGCATTTGTTACCTGAAATGGAAGAGTTGGGTTTTCATAATTCTAAAATTCCTATTCCTAGTCGAATTCCAGACGTTATTAATATTCAACAATATGATAAGTCACGAAATTTTCCTTCTATAGAAAACGGTACATCTCACCTGGGTATTCATTTAAGATTTGGGACTATTTCAATACGCTCTTTAGTGAAATTGGCAATCAAGCACAATGAGGTGTTTTTATCAGAACTTATATGGAGAGATTTTTATCAGATGGTTCTTTTCTATCATCCTCATTCTATTAAGAAGTCAATAAAACCTGCATACGATCGCATACCATGGGTTTTTGATGAAAGTCAATTTTCCGCATGGTGTGATGGTAAAACAGGTTACCCAATGGTTGATGCTGGAATGCGCGAACTTAATAGTACTGGATTCATGCACAATCGTGTTCGAATGGTTGTTGCAAGCTTTCTAACTAAGCATCTTTTACATGATTGGAGGTTGGGGGAAGCCTATTTTGCTAAAAAATTATTAGACTTTGAGCAAGCCAGTAACATAGGAGGATGGCAGTGGGCTAGTGGTGGAGGTTGCGATGCGGCGCCCTATTTCCGCATATTTAATCCAACCAGTCAATTAGAAAAGTTTGACAATGGTAAAATATACATAGAGAAATGGATTTCAGAGCTAGGCACTCCAGACTACCCAAAGCCTCTAGTGGATCATAAATGGGCAAGGGAAAGGGCATTGAGAGTTTATAAAGAAGGCTTGTCTACTAACGATCCCATGTTATAGCCAAAAAGTCCTTTTTTCTTGATTATTTCATCAACATAAGTGGGTAACGATTCTTCCCAGCCATCTTCTCCGTTTCTAATTTTATTTAGGATCTTCCGACTCCATATTCCCAGTATTTCAGTATCATAATCCTCTATGTCTCTCATTCTTCGGTTGTAAAATAGGTAATCAAAAACTGGTCGAAATCGGGGATGCATTTGAACATCTTTTATTGTGGCAGGTTCAGACATTTTTTTATCCTTAAACGGATATGCATAAATGACTAAATCCTTCGAGAATATTTTACCAAATGCTTCTAGTATTCCGCCATTTAAATCTCTATAGTATTTTTCCTCAAAAATTTCCTGTAAACTAGGGATTCCCATTATTAGACCGATACGCTTTTTAGTAAATCCAGAGAAATAGTCTACTAGTTTATAGTATTCTTGGTAGTTAGAGATTAGAACTGTTTGACCAATACTGCAAAGTATTTCTGCACGATCTAAGAAATCTTGTTCATCTAAACCTCCATCTGCTAAAAGGTTATTTAAAGTGATTTCAAAAAGGACTACCATTTTTTCTTTTTCAACTCTTTTCGACTGAATGAATTGGCGGTAACCTTTTTTAATCATGTCCATATTTACCTTTGTAACTGGACGAAAACTACCTCGCATAGCTAGGACATTTTTTTTATATAGAAGCTCTGCCGGGAGTAGGTTTTGACCTTCTGGGCCAAAGATTACAGCGTCCGTAAATCCATTTTTAATTAGTTGTAGAGACATTACTCGATTATCAACTTCAATAAAGTCAGGTCCAGAAAAATTTATTAGATCAATTTCGATGGCACTTTTGTCAACTCCATCGTACAAACTGTGAAGTAGGTCTTTGGGGTCTTCAAAAAGAAAATTAGCTCCATAAATTAAATTCACACCTATACTTCCAATTGTTTCTTGTTGATGTTTAGGGTCATTTTCATGGAGTCGAACATGAAGAATTACTTCATTTGGAAGTTTTTCAGCAGATGTTTGGTATCGAATCCCAATCCATCCATGCCCTTTAAATGTTTTTGAGAAATTTATTGTTGCCACAGTATTAGCGAAAGCGAAATATCTTTTGTTTGGGTATTTTTCTCTGTGTAAACGATCTTCTAAAAGAGTATATTCATGATTAATCATCGTCCGAAGCCGATTTTCAGTTACATATCTTCCATCATCCTCTAGGCCATATATAGCATCAGAAAAATCTTTATCATAGGCACTCATCGCCTTAGCTATTGTCCCAGAAGCTCCACCTGCTCTAAAAAATTGTCGAACAGTTTCTTGACCAGCTCCAATTTCTGCGAACGAGCCATAAATGTTAGAATCTAGGTTTACACGAAGCGATTTTTGTGCCGCAGATAATACCATGTCCTCCATTTAATAAAGGTAGTCTAAATTAGCAGCATGAACCCTGTAAAAATTGAATTCTTAGGCACAGGAACTTCTCAAGGAATACCTATAATTGGATGCGATTGCGATGTATGTAGGTCGTCTGAGAAAAAAGATAATCGTCTTAGGAGTTCTGTCTTAGTGAAAAGTTTAAGTCAATCTGTTGTAATCGATTGTGGTCCTGATTTTCGTCAACAAATGCTTAGATCTAATTGCAATTCACTCGATGCCGTAGTAATAACTCATGAGCATATGGATCACATTTCCGGATTAGATGATGTTCGACCATTTAATTTTAAGTCTCGATCAGATATGAATATTTTCTGTACGGAAAGGGTGGAGAAGAGGCTACATGAACAGTTTTCATATGCTTTTTCTGAGGTTAAATATCCAGGTTCTCCAGGGTTTATAATTAATAAAATCAATTCTAATGATCCATTTTTAATTGGTGATCAATATTGGACTCCAATTTTAGCCAGTCATGGAACTATGCCAGTTATGGGTTACAGGATTGATAACTTCACATATCTAACAGATGTATCCTCAATAACTAACGGGGAAGTTGAAAAAATTATTGGCTCATCAATATTAGTTATTAATGCTCTGAGAACGACCAAGCACTTCTCACATTTCTCATTAGATGAAGCTATTGCCTTTGGTTTAAGAACAAAGGCCAAAAAAGTGCTTATAACCCATGCAAGTCATGAGTTGGGCCTTCATTCTGAAGTCAATAAGAATTTACCCGAAGGTTTTTCCTTAGCATACGATGGTTTAGAAATTACAATAGAATGATTTTGTTATTTAATATTGTGGCTATGGCTCTACCATTTTGAGGCCAGTTTGGAATATTGATTCCTTTTGTTCTCTTTTTAATTACACTTCCGTCGTTGGCGAAAATTGTTAAATCTGCTGGGCATCCAACTTTTAAAATGCATTCTCCTATGTTATATAGTTCTCTCGGTTTATGGGCAACTGCTTCAATCCAAGCCTGCAGTGCCTCTTGGCTAGAGTTCATTCCTCTGTACCAAGCAAATGTATGTTCGATAGTCGAGACCCCAAATTCTGCTTTTCCGAACTCTAGTTCCTTTGATTCTATATCCATGGGGTTGTGATCACTTGCAATCATATCAATTGTCCCGTCTAATATTCCTTTCCAAAGAGCTTCTCTATCGGATTTTAATCTCAAAGGTGGTAGAGTTTTATAAGTTGCATCAAAATATTTAACATTATCTTCTGTGCCAATTAGGTTAGCAATTGCTACATCTGCAGTTAGCCCTTTTTGATTTTTTTTAGCTTCACGAATTAAGTTAACGCCCTCTAAAGTGCTTATTCCAGCTAGGTGTAATTCGCCTCCACTATATTCATGTATGCTGATATCTCGTTTTATTCGTAAAGTTTCAGAAAGGCTAGAGATTGGAGGTATTCCATTAATTGCACTGATATCACCTTCATTAATTTGGCCTCTAGGAGATAATGAACGTTCATGGCAAAAGCTTTGAATATTGGTTTGTAGGTCGCTTGTGTACTGTAATGCAAGCTGTAATATATGCGGGTCTTTGATATTGTATTGATCATCTGTGAAACCTACAGCTCCAGCTAATTGCATATCATAAATCTCACTGAGCTTATCTCCTTTTAAATCTTTAGTAATAGATCCCAATGGTAAAAAGTTCACATCTAAATTTTCAGTTGATTGAATCAAGGATTCAATATGAGGTCTTGAATCTCTAGGAGGATTAGTGGAAGGCAGAATAGCAACATGAGTATAACCACCATTTGAAGCTGATTCAGAAAGAGTTGAATATGTTTCACGCAGTTCCTTTCCCGGCTCTCCACATCTAGCCCTAATGTCAACCCATCCAGGACTTATCCAACGTCCACGAGCACTCTCCAAAATTTCAAAATCGTTTTTTTTATCAATATTGCTAGCGATCGCTGTAATTTGACCGTTTTCTATCATGATGTCACTTTTTTTCCCGTTGTGCGGAGACCTAGGATCGGTTATAATAACCTGCGGTAGAATTAGTTTCATTTTAATTTATCATTTAGCATTCGTCAAAGTGAAATAAAAGCCATTTTTAGGACGTTTTTTAAGTTTAAATATCCCTGTAAAAGTCTTTACCGCATCAGTTTTTATAATGCCTTCATTTTTTTTAAGTTCTAAGCCAACTATACTTTCTGGACCGGCTCCACCGCAAAAGTAGCATGAGCTGTAAGGATATGCCGAGAGCACATAACTATCTCCTTTAACATTTAATGGTAACACATAGCCCGTTATTTCAACTTGAGTTCCATTAAGATTATTGATCTCTATTGGAAAAGAACCTTCCATTGTCCAGATGTTTTTATTTTCTTCGAAATATTCTGTAAATACCGTTGTTGAGAGTGTTTTCCACGTTATTTTTTGGGGTTCTAATTGCTTAAAGGAGCATGATAGGACCATTATTAAAATCAATATCAATTTTTCAGGAATCGACCAGTGCATTGTGTAAAGGTATTTTTTGTAGCCAAATCCATGGCCCTAAAGAAGTAAATGTTGACAATATAAGACATGATAATATCCAAATTCTATCTTGATAGACATTCCAGAAGGACTCCTGTTGAAAAATCTCACTAAGTGGTAAGAATAAATCTTGAGTTAACCAAAGCATCATTAATCCGAGATATGTTAACCCAATTGCGAATAATCCTAAAATCAAATTTTGCCAGAGAACAATTTTTGCGACATGCCACCATGTTCCACCTAATGCTATTATCAACGCATAATCGCCAATTCTTTCTCTGATATGTGATTGGAGTAAAAAAAGCATACTGAAAGAAGCAATTAAAAGAAGAAGGATTGAGACGCTATTAAAAGCTCGTGCTCCTTGATTTATCCAGTTTAAAATATTATTGACCTCAAACGCTGGTGATACCGCCATCATGGAAGAGTTACTTTGTATTTTTCTTGGTATTAGTAGCTTTTCTAGAGGGTTTTCTATTTTTGCTAATACTGCTGTGTAGCTTGAGTCAGACCCCTGGTGAACAGCCCAAACACTATTAATGTCGCTAAGAATCAATTTATTCCATGAGGAGCCTCTGCTTTTGAATATCCCTGACACAATATACGCTCCATTTTCATTACTTATTGAATGATCTATCAATCCATGCGAGCCATAGAATTTATCGCCAATTTTAAGATTGGTAGATGCCGCAGCTTTATATCCAATTAAGGCATCTTGAGGCTTTTTTGGCAAGCTTCCTTTGAGACTATAGAATAATATGTTATTCCATGTTGCGCTATCGCAGCCAAGAATCCGATGTCCCATATAGTTATCTCCATATGCTATGCGTCTTATGTTTTGCAGATTATACTCACCAAGTAACTCCTCTGTTTCTAAATTCGAAATGTTTCCACTTGATTCTTTTAAGTGAAAGACATTAGCAAGAATAGCTTGTGTTGGGGATCCTTTGGCTGTTATCAGTAAATCGGTATTTTTTAACTGAAATTGTAGCGCGTTAGTAATTCCCATTTCAAACCTTTCGATAGTTGCCATTCCTAGCAAGCCACAAGCCCAAATTAAAGAAATAAAAATAGTAGTACCTCTGCGCTTCCAGATAGCTTTCCATGCAAAATATATTGAACCTAGTCTCATTTTAAAGTTATGATACTATCAGCAATTGAATCGAGCCGACTATCGTGACTAGATAGCAAAATTGAACATCCAGTATTATTCTGATGTTCTTTCATGAAATCTATTAGCTTCCATGTGTTTTTTTTATCAAGTGCAGCTGTTGGCTCGTCTGCAAAAACAACAGGAGCATTTGAGATAAAAGCTCTGATAGCACTTAATCTTTGCTGTTCCCCTATGCTTAGTTTATTTACCGCTTGATTTATTAAATTTTGAATTCCCAATTTCTTTAAAAGACTTTCTATATTCTCTGCAGATATACCCTTTGCCCATTGGCTTAATTTAATGTTATCTAAGGCGGATAAAGAAGCCCAGAAAAGAGGTTTTTGTGGAATAAAAGAGATAGCATCTTTTCTCCAATTTCTAGGAGTTGTTTTTTCATTTAATTCACCATGACCCTTGATAGTAACGCTTCCTTTTTTTATAGGAATAAGGCCAGCTAATGAATGAATGAATGAAGATTTCCCAGAGCCTGAGTCTCCTTTTAAAAGAACAATTTCGCTAGGATACATTTCCAAACTAGGAAAAGTTATTGAATTATTTCCGCGAAAACTTGATTCAATAACTGTGCTCCTAATTATATGATCCACTTGTTTGAAGATTAAAATTTTAAAAGTGCAGACCCCCAAGTGAACCCTGCGCCGAATGCAGCCAAACATACAATGTCGCCACGTCTTATTTTGTTATTCTGGAAAGCTTCACTCAAAGCAATCGGAATTGAAGCTCCTGTTGTATTTCCATAATTTTGAATGTTATTAAAGATTTGATCATCTCTTAATCTTAGTTTCTTTTGAATAAATTGAGATATTCTTAAATTTGCTTGATGTGGAATCAAACAATTTATATCCTCTGGTGTCATTCCATTTTTATTAAGTGCTTCGAGTATGACTTGTTCAAATCTTACAACTGCATTTTTAAAGACGACCGTGCCATTCATTTGGGGAGCGAATATTTCTGGACTGACTTTAGTTGGGTCTTGTTTATCAATCCAGTGAATTGCCGACGGGCCTTTCATTGAAAGTTCTAATGCGTTTCTACCTTCACTATGCAAATGAGTGCTGAATATTTCACTTTCATTATTTCCTCTTGAAACTATAGCTGCGCCGGCACCATCCCCGAAAATAACACTTAAGTCTCTGCCATTTGTTGATTTATCTAGAACTGGACTTTGTAATTCTGAACCTATGACTAAAATATTTTCATATTGACCTGTTTGGATGTAAGCATTTGCAACACTTAAGGCATAAATAAATCCGCTGCAAGCATTACGTATGTCTGTGGCGCCAATCGTATCGAGACCAAGGAGGTCTTGAACAAGAACTCCATTCCCAGGAAAGTAATGGTCAGGTGAAATTGTTGCAAATAGTATGTGGTCAATATCCGATTTGTCTATTCCTGAGCTTTCAATAGCCGTTAAGGCGGCTCTGAAACCCATTTGCGATGAGCTTATAATATTTTCAGGATCAACCCAGCGTCGGTTTTGAATCCCGGTTCTTTCTTGAATCCATTTATCGCTTGTGTCCATTAGTTTGCTTAGGTCATTATTACTAACCACGTTGGGCGGAAGAAAATGCCCTAGACCAGAAATTCTAGATTTGTACATGTCTGAATTTTTATTTGAAACTATATTTTGCGTTAAATTAAGACAAATTTCATATCGAGATGCCTAGTTTTTCAATAAATAGTATTTAAGTCATTTAGATTTAAATATTAAAGTTTTCTTTCAGTGGTCAATCATTGTAACCTTTAACTTTGTAAAAAATTTGCCACCAAATGTTTGAGAGTCTAAGTGAAAAAATTGATAAAGCAATACGCCGTCTATCTGGTCGTGCACGAATTACGGATATTAATATTGCGGATGCCGTAAAAGATATCCGAAGAGCATTAGTTGATGCGGACGTAAATTATAAAATCGCTAAAGGTTTTACGGATTCCATAAAGTCGAGGGCACTTGGTCAAGATGTAGTTAAGTCTGTTGAGCCTGGTCAAGCTATGATTAAAATTGTCAGGGATGAAATGGCGCTTTTAATGGGAGAAAGATCCAGTGATATTTCCTCAGAAAAAGGCCTCAATACAATTTTAATGGTGGGTCTTCAAGGCTCTGGGAAAACTACATTTACTGCTAAACTTGGTTTCTTTCTAAAACAAAAAAAATCAAAGAGAGTACTTCTTGCTGCTTGCGATGTATATCGACCTGCGGCCATAGATCAATTAAACACTCTTGGCGCTCAGATAGGTTTAGAAGTTTTCTCAATTCCTGAAGAGAAGGACCCTGTTAAGATTGCATCATTGGCGCAAAAGAGGGCCTTAGACGAGGGTTTTGATTATTTGTTAATTGATACTGCAGGTCGTTTAGCCATAGATCAAGCCTTGATGCTGGAAATTGAGGCGATACATTCTGAGCTAAGTCCTCAGGAGACTCTTTTTGTTGTTGATTCAATGACTGGCCAAGATGCTGTTAATACCGCAAAGTCTTTTCATGATATTCTTAATTATACCGGAGTCGTTTTAACTAAACTAGATGGAGATACCCGAGGTGGGGCAGCACTAACCATAAGGTCTGTAGTCGAGGTTCCAATAAAATTTATTGGAACTGGAGAAAAGATGGAAGCAATAGATGTTTTTCATCCCGATAGAATGGCGGATCGAATTCTTGGTATGGGTGATGTAATATCCCTCGTTGAAAGAGCTCAGGAGCAATTTGATCAAGAGGAGTCAAGGAAGCTTTCAAAAAAAATAGCTAATAATTCTTTCGGGTTTGATGATTTTCTGACCCAAATAAGGCAAATAAAAAAAATGGGGTCTGTGAAAGACCTTATGGGCATGATACCTGGGGTGGGTAAAGCGATGAAAAATATGGATATTCCAGATGATGCTTTTAAATACATTGAGGCTATGATTATGGCCATGACCCTTGATGAGAGAAGAAATCCTGCTATTTTGAATGGCACAAGGCGATCTCGGATAGCAAAAGGAAGTGGTAGAACTGTTGCTGATGTAAATAAATTGGTCAAGCAATTTGACGACATGAGTAAAATGATGAAGGTTATGCAAGGGAAAGATGGACAGAAAAAAATTATGAATATGATGAATAACGGTCGAGGGTAATGGCATTAATTTTGAGTGGTAAAGAGGCAGCTAATGTCTTTAAAAAAGAGATTTCAATAAAAGTAGATCGTCGTTTAAAAGATAAAAAAAAACGTCCTCATTTAGCCGCTATTCTTGTTGGAAATAATCCAGCTTCATCAGTTTATGTTAATGGAAAAGTTAAGGATTGTGCAGAGGTAGGGTTTTTATCGACGCTTATTCGTTTGGAAGAAGATGTTACTGAGATAGAATTATTGAAAAACATTGAGCGACTAAACTCTGACACTGAAATACACGGATTTATAGTTCAATTGCCTCTTCCGAAACAAATAAATGAAAAAAGAATTTTATTAGCGATTGACCCCATGAAAGATGTGGACGGGTTCCATCCGGAAAATTTTGGTCGAATGGCCTTAGGCCTTCCAACATATATTCCAGCGACGCCTTATGGAATATTGCTTCTGCTCGAGTACTTTGGAATTGATGCATCCGGTAAGCGTGCCGTTGTTTTGGGTCGTAGCAATATTGTTGGTTCACCTATGTCGATCCTCCTAAGTTCTAATAGTAAATTCGGCAATGCAACAGTTACATTGGCCCACTCTAGAACTCATGATCTAGAGCTACTGACAAAGAGCGCAGATATATTAATTGTTGCAATTGGAAAGCCTTTATTTATTAATCAAAGTCATGTTAAGGAAGGTGCTGTTGTGGTGGATGTTGGTATTAATAGGGTTGATGGAAAACTTAAAGGTGATGTCGATATTGATTCGATCTTCAATATAGCCTCAGCTATTAGTCCTGTTCCTGGAGGTGTAGGTCTCATGACGAGGGTAGGTTTATTAATGAATACACTTTTAGCGGCAGATGATAGAGAATAGCAAGAAGCCTCTTCCCTTAATGGAAGCTTTTCGCACTATACAAGGCGAAGGTGCCCATACAGGTGTTCCATCTTTTTTCTTTAGAATTGGTGGTTGTGATGTCGGTTGTCATTGGTGCGATGTTAAAGAGTCTTGGGATGCTGGAAAGCACGCACTTACTGATGTCTCCGTAATGTTGAAAATGCTTGAAGATCAGGATTTAACAGTTGTAATTACAGGCGGAGAGCCATTGATGTGGAATATGTCTCTACTGACTGAGTCATTAAAAAAGAAGAATAAGAAAATTCATCTCGAAACTTCTGGCGCATATAAATTTTCAGGAACTTGGGACTGGATCTGTTTGTCTCCTAAAAAAACAAAATCTCCTTTAGAAGAGTGGTATGAAAAAGCTGATGAATTAAAAATGATTATTTACAATTTGAATGACTTAAAATGGGCTGAAAAGCATGCTGCCAAAGTAGGACCAAATTGTCAAGTTTTCCTGCAACCTGAATGGAGTAAAAGAGACCTCATGCTACCAGTTATTATTGAATACTTAGAAAAAAAATCAAACTGGCGTCTGTCTCTACAGACCCATAAGTATATTGGCTTACCCTGATTTTATTTAGATATAGAGACTTCGCGTTCAACCATATCAATTCCTTTTATTGCCCTTAAGTTTGAAGCTAATTGTGTCAGTTGGCTTCTGTCCAATACAACAACAGATATTGTCCCGCTAAAAATACCTTCAGACCCATTTATGTGTAGGCTTATTATATCCATATTCATTTCATTGGATATTACTTTTGATACTTTGAGTAGAAGTCCACTTGAATCTGCACCCGAAAAGCGAAGGGTAGCGTTGAATCCATCAGAAACATTTTTACCCCATTGTGCAATAATTACTTTTTCTGCGAATCTGCCTTGAAGATTTATTGCGTGCGGACAGTCTGTTCGATGTACTTTGATCCCATCATCTTCGATGAATCCAAAGATTGGGTCGTCTTGTATCGGACGACAGCATTTGGACATTTTATGATCAAGAATAACTAAGTCTGGTCCAAAGACAATTTTTCCCGAGTCAATATTAATATCCTTTAAAACAGATGCTTTAGGTTTAAATCGTTTTCTTAAGTATTGATAAAAACTTCCACTTTCTTCTTGGATGAAGCCCCTAATATGGTCACCGTGGTATTTTCCTGATCCAAACCTAGAAAAAAGTTCTCGCGGCGTTTTTATTCCAAAGTAATTGAGCATTCGTTGTGTTCTACTTTGGTTCCAGTCAAACTTTGCTTTTGTCATTATACGCTTTAAAAGCCTTTCTCCTCGTTCAATAGATTTTTTTTCTTCATTTTTTAAAAAATGAAGTATTGTTGACTTTGCTTTTGAGGTAACGGACCATTCGATCCATTGTTGAGATGGCTTTTGCGTTTCACTGCTTAAGATTTGAATTTGATCTCCGGTTTGGAGTTTATAAGATAATGGAACAAGCTTTCCGTTGGCTTTAGCTCCAAGAATTTTCATTCCAAGATCTGTATGTATTTCAAAAGCAAAGTCTATCGGAGTAGAGTGCTTTGGTAATGTTAGCATTTTTCCCTGGGGAGTAAATACAAAAATCTCTTCAGAGAAAAGCTGAAGTTTAAACTGATCAATAAATTCAATTGCGTCATCTCCTTGGTTATCAATAGCTTCACGAATTCCACTCAGCCATTCATCGAGTGCGGTATTTCCAGAATTATCTTCTTTATATCGCCAATGAGCAGCATAACCCTTTTCAGCCTCTAAGTCCATTCGCTTGGACCGGATCTGGACTTCTATCCAATGACCTTCAGGTCCCATTACTGTGATATGAAGAGACTCATATCCATTTGCCTTTGGTGATGTTATCCAATCCCTAAGTCTTCTTGGGTTTGCTTTAAATACACTTGTGATATTAGAGTAAGCTCTCCATATTTCTGCCTTTTCCTTTTTAGGTCCTGCGTCTATAAGTATTCTGATGGCATACTTGTCATAGACCTCCTCAAATGTTACTCCTTGGTTAATCATTTTTCTTCGAATAGAGAATATTCCTTTTGTTATTCTTTTAATTGAAAAGACAAATCCTTCAGAGTTTAAAAGGCTATAAATATTTGAGCTAAATCGCTTTAAATAATCAGCGTCATTTTGCTCAAAACCATCTATTTTTTCTGAAATTTCATTGTAAACATCTGGCTCAGTGTATTTTAATCCAAGATCTTCATATTCACTTTTGATATAATATAAACCCATTCTATGAGCTAGAGGAGCAAAAATATATAGCGTTTCGCTAGCTGTTTTTAGCTGCTTTGCATAAGTCACGCCTTCTAAAGTCCGCATGTTGTGCAATCGATCTGCCATTTTAATCAGGATCACCCTAACATCATCACTAATGCTAAGCAAGAGCTTACGGAAATTCTCTGCTTGCATAGAAGATGACTGATTATCAAATATTCCTTGAATTTTAGTTAAACTGGAAACCATATATGAGATGGAATCGCCAAACATATGTGTTATTTGTTCACTTGTATACTCTGAATCTTCAATTACGTCGTGCAATAGTGCAGCAGAGATTGATTGTGGGCCCAGACCAATTTCTTCTGACACTATAAGCGCCACTTCTA
Source organism: Owenweeksia sp. TMED14 (assembly GCA_949529985.1). Classification (GTDB taxonomy): domain Bacteria; phylum Bacteroidota; class Bacteroidia; order Flavobacteriales; family Schleiferiaceae; genus TMED14. Next base: position 55,821 of record CATIRS010000024.1, on the reverse strand, counting down.
GAGGATGAGTTATATACGGCTCTCCTGACTTCCTGTAAACGTCCTTGTGCGCGTCAGATGCAACTTTAAATGCTTTTCTTATAAGGGCCAAATCATCCTTGTCTCCGCCACGTTTTTCCGCAAGTCTCAGTAATTTTCTATACTTCGACTGGATGAGTTTTTTAAAATTAACTATTTCTTCTTCCATGTCTTTGATGGAAGAAGTTTAGACTCACATTCCCCGAACCCAATTCTTAGTTCCTTATTCTCTGAGTATCCTCGCATAATCACCAAGTCATTATCTTCAATAAAAGACCTCGTCGTACCATTAGATAATTTAATTGGCTCAGTCCCGTTCCATGTGATCTCTAGCATAGAGCCATAAGAACCTTTATTTGGCCCTGATATTGTTCCAGATCCCATGAGATCTCCTGCTCTAATAATACAACCATTAATGCTGTGGTGAGCAAGTTGTTGATTTATAGACCAGTACATATGCTTAAAGTTGCTCTTAGAAACGATTGTCTCTTCTGATCCCTGAGGTTTTATTCCGACTTCTAGTTTAATGTTAAAATTTGCGTTTAATGGCGATTGCTGAAGGTAGGGTAGTGGTTTCGGTTTATCTTGAGATGGCCTATTTGATCGAAATGGCTCTAGAGCGTCTAAAGTTATTATCCAAGGTGAGATGCATGAAGCGAAATTCTTTGATAGAAATGGACCTAGGGGCACATATTCCCATTGTTGAATGTCTCGTGCTGACCAATCGTTTAATAGTGTGAGTCCAAAGATGAAGTCTTCACTATTTTCAACAGAAATTGGGTCACCATTGTTAGGTCCGTTACCTGTTACAAAAGCCATTTCTAGTTCAAAATCAATTTTTTTTGAAGGACCAAAATTTGGCAATTCATCATTTGGTGATTTTTTTTGCCCATTGGGTCTATTAACCTGTTTTCCAGATACAAATATTGTTGAGCTCCTTCCGTGGTAGCCGACCGGAATATGAGACCAATTAGCGAGTAATGCATTTTTTGGATCTCTGAACATTGACCCAACATTTGTGGCATGTTCTTTCGATGAATAGAAATCTGTGTAGTCACCAATAGATACAGGTAAAATCATTTTCACATCAGAAAAATTTGATTCACACTGACTTCGAATGTTGGTTTTGTATTGAAAATCAATATTTTTTTTGTCATAAATATTTGACAGGGTTGAACGTACAGATCTCCATACTTGCTTTGTTTGGGAAAGGAATTTATTCAAAGAATCACCATCGAAAGTATTCTTTTTCAAGTTGCAATCTGAAAATATGCCATTTTCCTCGAGTATAGATAGGTTTATTACGACGTCTCCAATTCTAGTCGCGCAGGATTCTTCCCCATTAATCCATTTTACAACTCCAAATGGGATATTTTGAATAGGAAAATCTGATTGTTGAGAAACCTTTAGAAAACTCTCTATTTTTGAATCAATCACATGGGCCATTTGACTTACTTTTAACTGCAAGTTACAGCCAATATTATGGAACACGATTCAGCAATCTTTGATCTTATTAACGAAGAGCACAAGCGTCAGACTAAAGGCCTTGAGCTTATTGCTTCAGAAAATTATGTCAGTCCTCAAGTCATGCAAGCTGTAGGGTCAATTCTTACTAATAAATATGCTGAAGGCTATCCAGGTAAAAGGTATTACGGAGGGTGTGAAGTTGTTGATGATATTGAGAACCTTGCGAGAAACAGGGCCTCAGAATTGTTTGATGCAGAATATGTTAACGTACAGCCTCACAGTGGGTCTCAAGCAAATGCGGCGATTTATTTAGCCTGTTTAAAGCCTGGTGAAACAATTTTGGGTTTTGACCTAAGTCATGGTGGACATCTCACACACGGCTCTCCTGTGAATTTTTCAGGAAAAACATACAATGCAGTTTTCTATGGGGTCGACAGAGATTCCGGTCTCATTAACTATGAAAAAATTAGAGAAAAAGCCCACTTAGAAAAGCCAAAAATGATAATTTGTGGAGCTTCTGCCTACTCTCGAGATATTGACTATAAAAAGTTTAGAGAAATTGCTGATGAGATTAACGCTCTATTACTTGCTGATATTTCGCACCCATCTGGGTTTATAGCAAAAGGGATTCTTAATGATCCCATGCCTCACTGTCATTTCGTGACAACGACAACTCATAAGACATTAAGGGGTCCGCGAGGGGGGATGATCATGATGGGGCAAGATTTTGAAAATCCATGGGGTTTAAGGACTCCAAAAGGAAATATTAAAATGATGTCTAATATTTTGGATATGTCTGTTTTCCCCGGTATCCAAGGCGGTCCTTTAGAGCATGTTATTGCTGGAAAAGCAGTCGCTTATGGTGAAGCTTTATCAGATAAATATTTTAATTATATCGTTCAAGTTCGTAAAAATGCAAGGGCAATGTCAAGCGCTTTTATATCGAAAGGATATGAGGTTATTTCAGGAGGTACGGATAATCATTTAATGCTTATCGACCTAAGAAATAAAAATGTGACGGGTAAATTGGCAGAAGCGGCTTTGGTTAAAGCGCATATAACTGCAAACAAAAACATGGTCCCGTTTGACGATAAATCTCCTTTTATAACAAGTGGAATAAGGCTTGGCACGGCTGCAATAACTAGCAGAGGTTTGATAGAGAATGATATGGAAACAATCGTAGGTTATTTTGACGAAGTAATAAAATCGATTGAAAATGAATCTCAATTAGGTTCCATAGGTGAAAAAGTAAATTTCATGATGTCGGATCGGCCTCTATTTATTTAATTTTTAAGTGCTAGAGGTTAAAAGTCACACTAGCACTTAAATTAATTCCAGGAAAGTATCGGCTAAATATTTCCTGATTAGCCTGAAAAGATTTGTAGACGCTTTGAATGTCATCTTTAAGAATATTAATTAAGCGTATTTTAATGTCTGTATTTTTATTTGCACCTGCTTTTGTGGTGAAGCTAGCATTTAATGAATGAAAAGGAAGGCTAAATATATCTGGAAAAAGACCTAATCCAACTACTTTAAGAGTGGGGCCTTTAACATTATAAAACAATCCAAAATTGGAATTTTTATTTTTGCTTGAATAGGTGAATCCAGTATTGATAACATATGGCGATTGACCTGCCATCTGCCGATTATCATTAACTATTTCATTTGTTCTTTCATAATCTTTTCTAGAGTTATATTCGACATCACTCATAGTTATTTGGGAATTAATCAGAGTAATGTTTCCATTAAAGAAAATATTTTTAAATGCTGGTGAAAACCCTGTCAAGCTTGAGTTCCATTCGATTTCTGTACCTATCATATTTCCAAACCCTACATTTCTGGGTTGAAATTCTGTGCTGCTTTGCTGCTCCGCAATTCTAACCATTTCAATCGGATTTATGAAATTTTTATAAAATGCACTAATTGAAAACATCTGTCCTCGCTTAGCGTATTCTTCCCATCGTACGTCGAGATTAGTTACATTAGTTTCTTTTAAAACCCCACTCCATGCAGAGTATTTAAAAAAGCTACCATTGAATATTCGGTTAGTAATTGGGTCAATTATTTGAGCAAAAGAGAGTTCTTTAAAAGAAGGTCTTGCAATTGTTCTTGTGGCAGATAAACGTATTTTTTGGTTTTCGCTAAGAGAATAGATTAAATTCAGAGACGGGAAAAGATCTAGCGAGTTTAATACGATATCATTTATTAAATTTTGGCCATTTACTCGATCTCCGTTGGCATAGGTTTGATCGCGTCCGGTATGCCTTTGAATAAAGTGCTCAGCACGCAGACCCATAATTCCTTTTAATCGAATGTTTAATTCAAATTCACTTGAGAAGTATGCAGCGGCCGTATTACTGTTGGAGTTGTATTTATTTGGGTTGGGATCATTATTTCCCGATTGATAGTAAATATTGTTATAATCGTTTGGATAAATATTTGGATTTAGCAGTACGCTTTGAGGGTTAGCATCTTGCCAGTTTTGCGACCCAAAAAATTGCATATCAAAAAATGAAATCTCATAATAACGTGATTTAAATGTGTTACTGGTTCCAAATTTAAATTTAGCTGGCTCATTGAATATTGTTAGCTTTTTAGTTATGTCAATTCTAGCTGGCAGGTTTATTTCTCTGAGTGATCGCCATATTCGAGAAGGGTTGCCTCCAGCACCTGCGATAAACAAAGTGTCTACAGGGCTAAAAGTGAATGCTGTTTTTCTAAGGTCTGGATCGTTAGAAATTGATAGAGTAGGCGCAATTCGCCAATCTAATTCTGTATTTTTTTCAGGATGCGCTCTCGTTCCATTTATCAATAGGTTTGTCAATGATCTTTGATTGTATTCGAGGTTGTCAGAGGCCGCATAATATCCTGACTGTCCAACAGCCGACTCATCATTTTCAATATCAAATTCACCAGCTCGACTAACTCCATTCTGTAGGTGCATTAAAGTAATGCGCACTTTACTCAAGTTTGTCTTATAAGTAAAGCCACCGAGTGCTCCAATAAGAATATTATTTTCACCAAGCTTCCCTTGACTTTTTGTCGCGTATCTCAGATTTAAGGAATCTGGGTCTCCATACCTTTGGTATTCACCGTAGAAAACATTTTCGTAAAAATTATAATTAGATTTATAAGACATAGAAAATATATATCCCAATTTTGGAATTTCGCCTGACTGTGTAGGTCTATTCTTCCATTCCCATTGATTTCCCATGGTTAGCCCGAGGCTTAAGTCCAGTAAGCTTAGTTTTTTTATAGTGCCAAGATTAGGATCAAAGCTCCGAACAAATGAATTTACTTGAGATGAGGATGCACCTGAAATAGGAGTAGGTATATTATTGCTTGTGGCTAATAGGGGAAGAGCTCTAGTGCCATCGTCAAATCCTAAGAAATCAGTTGATCCTCCATTGTATGTGATATAATTTTTCCTGAGACTCATAGATGGGTTGTATGAGTTAGAATAAGTTATTTTAAATATCTTTTTATTAGGAAAAGCTTTTGTCTCAATGTTCAATAAGCCTCCTGTAAAATCAGCAGATTGATCAGCAGTAAAGGATTTACTAATGACGATATTACTTACTAAGTCAGTCGGAAAAATATCCATTTGAATAGTGTTTTTATCTGGATCCAATCCTGGGATATCCATTCCATTTAATGTTGTTTTAGAGTATCTATCTCCTAATCCCCTTATGTAAACATACTTCCCACCTTCAATGGATACTCCTGTTATTCTTTTGGCTGCTTCCACGGCCGTTCCGTCACCGGTCTGTGACATTTTCGAGGCAGAAATACCATCAATTATTTGAATGGATTTCTTTTTTAATGTTAAAAGTGAAGCTTCAGTATTGCGACTAGCTTCTGCTACTATTAAAACCTCATCAAGTTTTAAATTGTCTTCGCTTTCTAGGAATAAATCCCCAATTAATGTAATATCATTCGATGAAACGCTTATGTTATCTATTTGAAGGGTCTTGTATGTAAAATATTTAATTTCTATTGAATGCGACCCTTCCCGTGCATTTAAAGAGAAATTACCATCTAGATCACTAGCAGTTCCATTTACGCAGGAGAGGCATTGAATTGCAGCTCCAATAATTGTTTCACCAGTTTCTTTATCTATTACGACACCACGAATAACCCCTTGAGCATTGACTGAGAAGAAGGAAAATAGAAGAAGAAATAAAGTTAATGAACGAAGCATATTTTCGATATTGTAGTACGTTAAAGTCCAATAAAAAGACGCTTTAAGGAGTCATTAATACCAATTTTGCTATTGAATAAAAAGGTGTAGACCTTTGTTAAGTATATCAATAGTAAAAAGATTATTTGATTGCTCCACTTGAATGTGCCCATGTCCAATTGAATACGTTGATGTTTGCCATTGATGACTGGCCGGAGGTTATTCCAGGGAGTGCGTTCCCATTTATATAAGCATCCAAGCTGTCAACATCTATTACTATGTCGCTAAAAGAGACATTTGGTGCTGTCGTTCTATTTATTTTTTGACCTGGAACAACATCCATAAAGTAAATATTAGAGAGTATTGCTTTTGTATTGTTGTCTACATTAATCAAATCTTGAGCGGTATTGTCCCCCGATGCTATGACGTTTCCATTTTTAATCGTCTGGTAGGCCTCGTGAGCCCCCTCAGGGCCGTCTAATTCAAGCACATGACCGGCTGGACTTATAATTACAAAATTATCTAGAACACCTCCCCAGGATTGGTCTGTGTCAAAGCCGTCATCCATTACGTTCCAAGAAACGATATTTTTTAAATTGACAGTACCGCCAAAGCATTCAAAGCCATCATCTTGATTAGATACGACTTCAATATTTTCTATAGTAGTTGATGATCCTACACCTCCCAAGGTTAATCCATTAATTTCATTTCCAGAACCAATGTTAGTTCCTCCATGCCTTATGGAAATATATTTTAAAACACCAGAATTATCAGAATTCTCACTTCCACCATAAAGTCCATTAGGATCTGAAGTGGGAATCCCTTCAATTTGGACCTCGGATATATCTCCAGTGGTATTGGAAGCTGAAATAACAGCCTTGCCAAGAACGATTAAACCTCCCCAAAGGCCAGCTATATTTGGAGTCAGGTTTGGACTAGATATTCCATCGCCAGATGTAATTTTTTCTGGTGTGATCTCATCAGCAATAGAAGTAAAGACGATAGGCAAAGACTCTGTCCCTTCAGCCATAATTTTTGAGCCTCGAGAAATCACTAAGCTAGATGCATTGGATCCAGTTCCGGCTTCGCCCTTTATTACGGTACCGGGTTGAATTGTTAAAGTGTTGCCAGAGGTTACGGAGATTCTGCCGGCAAGCTGATATACGGTATCAGAATACCAAATTGTGTTTTTAGTTATGTTTCCATTGATAACTTTGTTCGTGTTAATGGGATTAGGGTTAACAGGAATTATCGTTGGTTCGCAGGAAAAAAGATAAATAGAAGTGATAGTTAAAAACAAAGTTTGCTTTAAGCCGATGTTCATAATATATTATTTCAATCAGTAATTTTAAACATTTTACAAACGTAACAGTCAAATGTTATGTAATATTTAAGTCAAGGTGAATTCTAGATCTGTTTATCATTTTTTGATTTATAATAATATATAATTAACACAGAGATAAGATTGAATATTGTTTTATACCTCAACTTTTAATAAAGTTTTAGACGTTATCCGTAAAAAAAGCCTCTTAAATATTAAAATTTAATTATTTATTTCATATTTATATTGTGATGTTTGATGTAATCATTCAACTAAATATAAATATGCTATGAAAAATAAATTTTATGTTATCGCCTTGTGTTTATCTGCTTTAGTCTCAAAAGGTCAGGTAAGCGTTGCTGTTTTAGATTTTGATACTCGTAATTATGATCTAGTAGATGATAATCAGATTATTCAAAAGGCAATAGTGGATTTAATACGAATTAATAAATATGAAGTTGTAGATAAATATGATATTGAATATATAAGTAAGAGAGATTCTGTCAACCTAAAAGGGTGCTTTTCAAAAATATGTTTGGCTGATATTGGTAAAAGACTTGACTGTGATTTTATTCTCACCGGTAGCCTTGATCAACTTGGCCTTCGAGTTTCTTATACTTTTCGATTGTTTGATGTGGCGACAGGACGTTTCTCAAATTCAGCGTCAAATTTATTTTTGAATATTCCGGAACAATCAATGGTTATGACAGAGATGACTATTAATACTCTTTTGGATATTCCAAATGATGAAGAGATGATGCGAAAGCTCACTGTTAGTGAGGAATATCAAAGTATGCTCAATAACCCGGATACGAAGGCAATAAATAATACTGGACCTCGGTTGGGTTATTCTTTTATTACAGGCGAAAATGCGGCAATATTACGATCTGCTGATCTTGGAGGCTTTGATTATTTTTCTCCTAGTATGTTTTCTTTCGGATTTCAGTTCGAGCAGGTATTTATTAATAGCGGTGATTTTCAAGCATTAGTCGAAGTGATACCGATGATAGCTGGAATTGAGTACAGTAGATTTATACCTACGTTAAGTGCTTTGATGGGGATGCGTAATTCTCGATCAGGATGGGAATTTGCCATTGGTCCAAACATTACAGCAACATCAATTGGAGAGGGCTATTTAGATGCTAATAATAAATTTATTTTAGCGTCAATTTACGATCCGTCTGGTACTGAGTATATTAGAAGGCTAGACAGCCGCGGAGAAACAACTTTATCTTCAGGTCTCATGATAGGAGTTGGTAAGACGTTTAAATCTGGAAAAATGAATTTCCCTGTTAATTTTTTTGCTATCCCGCCGGCAAAAGGAAATTCTTGGAGGATAGGTTTAAGTACTGGATTTAACATTATTCAAAAGAAAGTTCGCCCAAACGTGAACTGAGTTGAGGTTGAATGATCAACGGGGAAATGCGTCTATGAAAGTGGACGCATTTTTTTATGATTTCTAACATCCTGGTAGAGCTTATCTTTGAAAGATGGCTGAATCTCAAGGGGTAAGATTAAATAAATTCATCAGTCAAAGTGGATATTGTAGTCGAAGACAGGCAGATTCATATATTGAAAACGGTCAGGTAAAAATAAAGGGTAGGAAAGCTCGTATTGGCGATCTTGTATACCAAGGCAATCAGGTTATGGTGAATGGCTTTCTGCTGGATCCAAAAAATGATGTCCTACCTATTTTTATTTTATTGAATAAACCGGTTGGTGTTACAAGTACTACTGAGCTAAGTGTTAAAGAGAATATTGTCGACTTTGTTAATTATCCGGATAGGATATTTCCAATTGGTAGGTTGGATAAAGATTCTCAGGGACTGATATTTTTAACCAACGATGGAGATGTTGTTAATAAAATATTGCGGGCAGGAAACAAACATGAAAAGGAGTATTTAGTAACTGTAGATAAGCGAATATCAGATTCTTTTTTAAGTCAGATGCGGAAGGGAATACCTATGTTGGGTACAACCACAAAAAAATGTAAGATTGAAAAGGAAGGTCCATTTGTTTTTAGAATTTATTTAATTCAAGGATTAAATAGACAAATTCGAAGAATGTGTGAATATGTTGGTTTTGAGGTAAAAAAGTTAGAACGTGTTAAAATAATGGGGATTTCTTGTGATGGGCTGAAGATAGGAGAGTGGAGAAGCGCCACGAACCAAGAGATTGAATTTATTTATTCTGCCACAGAAGAATCTGATTCAGAGGCTGAAAAAATTAAACCAAAGAAAACTAATGATAAAAATAATGCCGGTAAGATGTCGGTGTCTAAAAATAAGTATCTAAGTAAAAAAAGTAAAGCCAATTTGGAGCCTAGACCGGATAATAGAAAATCAAAATCTAGAGTTTCTAAATCAAAGAAGTATACCAGTAGAGGAAGGAATAATCGGAAATAAAAGAGCCTCGCAAATGCGAAGCTCTTTTTCAAAGTTTTTCTTATATTTTATTCTACCCAAAGAACTTCTCTTGATATTTTCCCTTCATCATTAAAACTGTGACTTAGGTGTATAAAGGTGCGATCTTCTTCGCCTTCTTCAGTGATTCCTATGTGGTACCACCATGAAAGAACTTCCCAGCCTCCATCACCTTTCTCGTATCGAATAGCATCAGGGTAGCCATATTCTTCCATAACCCGTGTAGGGTTGGCCGTTATTTCCTGCGCCCAAATGGCCGCTCTTTCATTAAGACTTATTTTTGAATACGGTTCAAAATCACCCCCTCCTTTACGATCAAACTTTGCATCTGTAGAGAAATATGAAGCCATTTCACCAACATTTCCAGTTTCGTAAGATTTAATTAGCGACTCTACCTTTTTTATAAGGGGGTGTTCATCGTAAACTCTTCCATTGCGGTGCGCTCCAAAAGAGTTTTGAATTTGCTCGCCTAGATCATTCTCATTGAAATACTGAAACCATTTGGTTATTTTGTTATCATTATTGACAAAATACTCATCGTGAAACCATGTCTTTACAGTATCTCCTGATGTTTTATTTATGGCCATAAATTCAGTCCAATCCATAACCCAGACTCCTTTTTTGTCACCTTTGTATTTAATAACATCAGGGTTTACTCCTTCGGATCTCGACATTGTTATATCGAAATTCTTAATCCACCATTCGGTGATCTCAAGATCACGCTCTAAGCCTGTAGGTTCAGTTTCTCCAATTGAATAAATTTTAACATCTGGTGAGAAGTAAGTTACATAAGCTTTAGAGTCTCCATCTACAAAAGCTTTATTCATTGCTTCAACAGCATCTAGAGCTGGATGGCTAGAGTATACAACTCCGCTTTTTGTTATCTGGGCGCTAACTGCAAGTGGAGCTAAAGCGAGAACTATGATTAAGTTTTTCATTTGTTGTTTTTTAAAAAAATTATAGCGCCAAAGATCAGAAAAAAAATCAAATAATTATCTGTAGAATACAGTAAATAGGAGGGGAGAGAAAATTAAAATTCTTGATTTCATCTAAAAAAAATATAAAAGTTTAAATATTCTAATATTCTTTCTACTATTGTGGTTCATTAAAAATAAAAACAATTATGAAAAAAATAATTTTAGGTCTTTCCATTGTTGGCTTAGCATCGGTTGCTTGCAACCAGAATGCCTCATCTGATCATGAGGGTCACGCTTTAATGATTCAAGGGGAGAAATTCAATAAGAATTGTGAGACTGTCAGAGCCCATATAGATGAATTTCAAGCAGAAAATGTGGATTACAGCAACTATGCAGATGATTTCTATATGATATCTACAGCTTTTGACGCTCGAAAAGATACAATTTCACTTGATGAGCTTATGGATTCGGATCAAAACTTTTGGAGGACATATGATGCGGAACTGGTTACAGAATTAGTCTTACTCCCTGGTGTTTTAGCAGAAACGGGTGAGCCAAACGGTTCAGTTCGCTATTATGGCCAATGGAGAATAACAAAGGCAGCGACCGATACTTCTGAAGCTAAGGAAGCTTTACTAAAACTTTATGAATCTTTTGATTTCGACGAGGAAGGTAAAATTTCCGTTCAGATGCATTACGGTGACATGGGGCTAGCGTTCCAGCATTTAGAAGGGAAATAAGCACTATCTTTTTGTCATATAAAAATAGCCCACTCTTTTGAGTGGGCTATTTTTATATGAGAAGTTGTATGAAAGTAGAAGAAACAAATAAAATTTATTATGATTACAAAAGCTAAACAAGAAAAAAAACCGATCCAACTAAGGGTCATTTTTACTCTCAATGCTTTGATGATGTTTTTGCCTTTTTTGGTCTATTTCTTGGTTACGAACAATAAAATTGAAATGGACGTAGTTCCAATGCATGTTATTTATACAGGAATAGCATATATCATTTCTTTTGGAGTATTAGTTTACTGCATCCTCAATAAGCGGTTTTTTGCATTTAGAATTATGTTTTTTATTAATCTTCTTATTGCACTTCCTGTGGGCGTAGATGGTGGAATTGTTGTGGTTATTGTGTCATTTATTTTATCACAGACAAAGCAAGTGGAATCTTTTTTCAATTCCAGTAAGTAGTTAAGAGACATGAACACCACGGTAGAAAACTGGTGAGTTTAACCGATGGCTATTTTGATAAAGAATTGGTTGGTCTGAAGTTCAACATTAGGAAAAAACGGAAGAAATATTTGACTATGATTTCTAACTTTAATTCATAATAATAATAGTTGTCAAGTGACAAGGAAATTGAAAGGGAGGAATATGACAACTGAAAAAAATCAGCGTACAACAATAGCCATAAGTAATTTCTTGTTTTAATATATTCTGGAAATTTGGGCGAAATTTTCAGCTTGGCGTTTACTTGCAAAGCTAACTGCTATCCCAAGCAACTGCTCATAGCTGAGACGATACCAATGACTAAAAAGTGTGATTCTTAATTTAGTAGATGAACGAAAAATATATATATCAGGAAAACTCTTAAAATGTTTAATATTTCTATTTTACGATTTTAGCTATCAACCTTGAGAATATAATTAGCACCCAATTGCACAGACTATTTAATGACATGTATGGTAACTCTTAAGCTTAACTGGTCTATAATATAAGTCTTGGGTTAAAATATCAAAAGGGTTGCTCTAATCGAATTTCCCCAATAGAATAAAGTCTTGCTTTTCCTGAAACAAACACTCTGTCAACTTTATCTTCACAATAAAGGATTCCTGATCGGGATGATATTTGTTTTGCTATAAGCTTGTTTTTTTTTAAACGATTGCTCCAAAATGGGGTTAAGCTGCAATGAGCTGATCCTGTTACGGGGTCTTCTAATATTGTTGATTGCGGCGTAAAAAAGCGAGAAACAAAATCACAATCTTCTCCCTTAGCAGTTACGATCACGCCACCGGTACCTAAATTAATTTTATCAAATTGATGTCTGTCGATAATGATTTTTTCAATTTCTTTTTGGGTATTATAAACTAATAATAAATCCCTTGATTTTAAAACCTCTTTAGGTTGGATATTTAGAGCGCGTTTAATTTCTTCAGGTAGCAATGATTTTGCCGGCATTCTACGGGGCAAGTCTAGTTCATATAATGCGTTTTCTTTTGTAACGACTAACTCTCCGCTTAGTGTGTCAAAGAGTATCTTGTTTTCTGTATGGTTATGAATCTCTTTTATGCAATAAGCGGCAGCAAGAGTAGCGTGACCACAAAGGTCCATCTCAATATCTGGAGTGAACCATCGAAGTTGAAATTTATCTTTGTCTTTGATAAAAAATGCAGTCTCCGGGAGTGCGTTTTCTTTTGCAATTTTCAATAATAGATCATCAGAGGGCCACGTTTTAAGTGGCACTACACACGCAGGATTTCCCTGAAAAAGTTGATCAGTAAATGAATCTATATGATAAACTTTGATACGCACGGTTTAATACCTGTCTCTAATTTCTTGAAGTTTTTTTTGTTGTTCTACTTTTTCTAAACTTCGAACTTCATTCTGAAGTTTGAAGTCAGTATAAACTATTCGATATCCAATTCTTCTATTCTTTTCCTCATCTAAAACGGCGGTAATCACTAAACCTGTATGACGACCACCCCATATGTATCTATCATAGTGGCCTCGTTCAACATTTGTGCTGAATTTAGGATATCCAAAGACTTTTTTAAATATTCTTGGAATCACTTTTGTTTGAGATTCCGCAAAAAGAGTTATTTTATATATGTGAGAATTAATAGTTGATACAAATACCTTAGAAAGTGTTCCCCCATCAATATTTATGTAGTCTTCGGTTCCTGGGTTTACATAATAAACATCTACTTCCTCATATTTTAAATTTACATTTTTAAACTTTCGCTCTTGGGAAATTATGGTTTCTTGATCATTGTCGATAAATTCCATATCATAGCTAAAGCCTGAACCATTGGCTTGCGTTAGAAAGTCATAGTCATTGATATTTGCCCTTAGTTTTATTTCGCGAAAGCCTTTTTTCTTTTCAAGGACAGATTTTTGTTGCCCAAAACTGGGAATTGATACCAGCATAATGAAAGCGATAAAAAAGAATGATCTCCTATATCTGAAATTTGAAAAATAGCTTGTATTAAGTTGCATCGACTTATGTATTATTTAGTGACCAAATTTAGCTCTAGTTAAGTAAAAATTCGGCAAGAGTTTATTTTAATGCTTTTTTTATAATTCTAGAGATAATATTCGTTATTTAGGTCTTCAGAAAATGATTTATGCGATGAAGTTTTTTTATTTATGTATCCCTTTTCTTTTATTTTTCTATCCTGTTCAAATTCATGCTCAGGAAACTTTCTTAAATCCGATTATTTCTGGAAGCTTCCCAGACCCATCAATATGCCGAGTTGGTGATGACTTTTATATAGTTAATTCATCATTTGAGTACTTTCCGGGACTGCCGATACATCACAGTAGAGATCTGGTAAGTTGGGAACTTATAGGTTATGCTTTAAATCATAAAAATATATCGAAATCTCTTATTAATCTTCATGATGTTCAGCAAGAGGGAGGTATTCATGCTCCATCTATAAGATATAATGACGGTGTATTTTATATCATAACAACTAATGTATATAGTCCGACTGATACGTCTAAGGATGCTATTATGCTAAATTTTGTTGTTACATCTAAAGATCCAAAAGGCCCATGGTCTCTACCGCATATTATAGAAGGCGCTCCAGGTATTGATCCTGATATATTTTTTGATGATAACGGAAAAGTGTGGTTTGTGGGAACACATGCTCTTGGAGATAAAGACAAGAATGGAATAGGCGAAATATGGACTCAAGAGTTAGATATTAAGAATTGGAAACTTAAGGGGGTTCGATATTCAATTTGGACTGGAGCATGTGGAGGATGTTGTGTTGAAGGTCCCCATATGTATAAAAAGAACGGAAAATATTATCTCATGGTCGCAGAAGGAGGCACCTCGCTAAATCATGCGGTAATGATCGCCGTTAGTAGCTCGCCCTCAGGACCTTTCGACTCTAATCCTAGAAATCCAATATTAACATCACGGCATTTGTCTAATTCTAATTGGGTCAACAGTACTGGACATGCAGACTTAGTTGAGCTTAGAGACGGTAGGTGGTTCATGGTTTCTCTGGGGATACGAAATGAGTTTAATGGTAAGAGTAATATGGGTAGAGAAACTTTCTTAATGCCTGTTGAATGGGAAGAAGCTACCTCTAGGTGGGTTCAAAATGATATTGGGGATTGGGAGCCTTTAATTCATGAATGGCCAGTTGTGGCTCCTTTGTCTGGCAAAGTAGAGAGAAATAATGATATGATCTTTGATTCCAGCATCCAAAACAGGAAACATTATTTTTATGATGACTTTGATTCCAAGAAATTAAATGTCAATTGGAATTTTCGAAGAATCCCCAGTAATAACACATATTCTTTGAATTCTAAAAAAGGTTTTTTACGATTATATCTACAGTCGGAAAGCTTTAGTCAGAGAAAACGTTACAGCTTAATTGGTATTCGTCAAAAAGAAACCTTCTTCGAATTTTCTGCAAAAATGAATTTCTCTCCAAACACAAATGGAGAGGAGGCCGGTCTGTCTTTGTTTCAAAAAGACAATAACTACTTGAAATACACTGTATTAAAGTCGGGAGGCGATGTGTTTTTGTCATTGTCTTCTACTCTGGGATTTGAGGACGTTAAAGTCTTAAATCAACAGTTGATTTCCGACTTTGATGGACAGGTTGTCCTGAAAATTAGCTCAGTTGGAAGTGAATACAATTTTAAGTATTCTATGAATAATGGAAAGTCTTTTAAGGTTTTTTTTAAAACTCAAAATAACATTCATCTAAGTCAAGGATATACAGGTTCATATCTCGGAGTCTATGGATCTAGTAATGGCAAGGCGAGCAGGTCCTATGCTGACTTTGATTGGTGTAAATACTCTAATATTTTGGAAGATTAAAATGGCCGTTAAATCAAAAGACAATTACACAGTTATTTATGGTTTTTTTTCTGCCTTGTGGTAACGCTTAAGTTTCTTTAGAATTTAATAATTCTCATTTCTTAAATCCGTTCTAAAACAAACAGAATATACTTTTTCTCTTGGGTGAACTTATCGATTTCTATGGAAGCCATTTCTCTCTTTATTTTATTGTCAATGGAAGCTCTCAAGTCTTCAGTCATAAAATAAAGCCTCCCGTTCTTATATCTGAGTTTTTCGAAAGCAAAATGCTTGAGGGGGTATAAAAATCTTTCTACGTACATATTGATAAATTTCAACGTTGGCAAGACATTTTCTGTTATGTCTTTTTTATGAAGGATAGTCCAGCCGTATTCATGAGCTTTTTTCAAAAAAAGATCTAATTCGTGTCCGCTTTTGTTCATTCCAGAACTTTTTGTCCGAAAATAATCAGTTATGATCCATTGTCCAGTTGGCTTAAGGATAGACTTTGCTTTTTTAAAGGCACAGTCAAGATCTATATATTGAAGGGATTCTGAATGAATGAGTGTCCCATATAAATTATCTGTATTCAAATTTTCAAACTTTGAATGATAAGATTTTAAGAAAGGATATTTGGTCTTAATATGCTCGATTTGATTTTTATTTGGAGTTAAAACTTCAACAGAAAATTTTTTATCGATCATTATTTTAGCGAGACCCCCCATGCCGCAGCCAGCATCAAGAATATTTTCATCTTTCCGTTTGATTTGATCTATTATTTGTTGAGAATATAGCACTTGTGCATCTTCAAGTTGCTGTAATGAAATTTCTTCAGGACTTACTTTAGGATCATTGAAATAGCCATAATGAAGCATGTCATTCTTTAGTAATTTGGAATAAAGATGTAATTCTAGGTCGTAGGTAGATTTATCATACCCATCATTATTTATTTTAAATACCTGAGCCCTCCACCATTTAAATGGATTTAGAAAATGCAGTAAATACTTCAAGCGAAAAATTCTTTAGATAACGAATTTAGGATATTTAACAACACATCTAAATCCTGTCTCGATAAATAAAGGAATTTCTCATTCATTATTTTACTAGAATAGTGGATTATAAATTGATTGGATATATTGGTTAAATACTTAAATAAAGATCCGTCAAAAATAAAAATACAATTTAGATTGTTGAATTATAAATAGTTATATTTATAAAATGGAGTGTAATTGTGATAACTGCAACTGTGGGCCGACATGTTCTTGTGGACCAGATTGTTCTTGTAAAAAGTAGTTTATTTATTGTTGTGTATAGTACCTAAGGTTTTTTAAGCTGCTGATAATGCTGCTTAAAACTATTTTGTTTTTACCGTACATAGTCAATCTAGTATTTAGTTGGTAAGGTTGTTTGACCAAAACAGAATATTTAACCATGATCTGTATATCCAATAAACCCACATTAGATTTGATATAAACTTTACTTAATATTGCGCAATGTAAATTTTTTGTTAACTTTAGCTTAGTATAACATTAAACTCATTTGGTTTTGAAAGTTAAATCATTCTTTTTAACAGTTCTTCTTTTAAATATTGTTTTCAGCGTTAATGCACAGAGTGTTGACATTGAGAACTTAAATATGCAGTATTGTCAGGTCGACGACAACCTAGTTAAGGTAATTGAGCCTTCAGGGAATTATTTTCATGTAACGAAAGAGGGTGTTCGTCATGGTGCTTTTTTCATGAATGAAAATATCAACGATTACACAATAGTCTCTGCGAAAGGTCAAATGAACAATGGAAAGTATTTTGGTAGAATAATTTACTCTTTAAATGGAGAGATTTCTCTAATTCGTGTTTATGACGAAATTGGAACACTAACTAAAACTACTCGTATTCACGGAAATTCAGTGAGTTTAAAAACTTCTCTACTTGCACAGAATTGATTTCTTAATCAAAGTCTAGATTATTTTTTTCTAATCTCCAGAATAATAATTCTTATCCTTCTTTTAAAATATCTTTGAGAACATCATAATATCTATCTGCTATGAACTTAGCTCCAAGTTCGTTGTAGTGAACATCGTCTGCTAGCATCGCATCACTGAACCCTGTGTACATGTCTACCGCAATCACTTGAGACTCAAGAGTGGATTTATTAGATGCAATAGATTGCATTTCTTGATGCAGATTCGTTATAAAAAGTGTTAATTCTGAAGTCATTTCATCTGAACGGGCAGGTGCCATTTGTTCAATTAAAATAGTAATGTTGGGGTTAGAAATTTGTAAAACATCGATAATATAATTGATATTAATGACGACACTATCGTAGGGCATGCCAAGTAGTGCGTCATTTCCTCCTGGAGAGCTAAATAAGACAATGTCCGGTGGTCCAGTTTGTTGGAGCCAGCTCTCGATCCCTCCTGCAATATCTGCTGCTGTGAATCCGCTATTCCCTTGATGGTCTGCATCAAAATTAGCATTATTTAAATCAGGATAATCACTAAAGTCATATTCCGTTCCAATGAGATCAAAAGACCATTCATTCATCTCCAGATTTTTCCAAGTATCATATCTGAAGCTCACGAATTGGTCTGCTAGTAGAGGGCCGTTAAATTCAGGTTTATTTCCTTCGACTCTTGAAGCACCAAGAGGCATGATCTTATTAATTGAATTATTGACTTCAGGAAGATTCTCTCCGCAAGAGACAAGCGAAAAAAAACCGATGAGATAAATACTAGATCTAATATTCACGATAAATTTATTTTACACAAAGATATTATGGTAATTACCTTTGATGCATATTTTGTTATAAAATAATTGATTAAAAATGTTTTCAGAAGAGCAGACAGATAGGATCATTGAAATGGCTTGGGAGGATAGAACCCCATTTGAGGCAATCGAATTTCAGTTTGGATTAAAAGAAAATGATGTTAGAAAAATAATGCGAACTAATATGAAAGAGTCATCTTTTAAGATGTGGCGAGAGCGTGTTAAAGGTCGAGCTACAAAACATAAATTCATTGGGGGCACTGAAAGGTTTAAATCTAAGAATCAAAGAAGCATTTAGTCTATACAGCTAAAGAGAATTATATTTTAGTTAGCTTTTTCTATTTGATTTTCGCACCAGCCTCAAGAGCTTTTAATATAAACGAATCTCCAAATTTTTTTTATTTATCTAGTTTTTAAAATGATCTTAAAGATTAAAAGATATAGGCATTATGGTTGCACGTCTTTTCGTTACGCTGAAGATTCCGATATCGTAACTCAAAAGTTTTATTGGAGCTTCTTCGAATTAAATAATGACAAAACGATAACTCTCCTTCTATGCGATAACTGGAATAATAAAGGAAATTATGTTGGTCCGTCAGAAATTGAATATAGATATACTTCGTGCTACGAATTCACAGACAATTTTGAAAAATGGTTTGATAAAAACATAGCTATTATAGAAGAGGAATGGAGTTTAGGTGCCCCCTCAAAAGAAGAAGAAAAGCATCTTCGTGATTTCTTTAATGTGAATATTGAAAGCAAAAAAGGGATTGCTACAGATACTATTTTTCTTGGGGAAATATTTTAGTTAATTCACCGTTTTTGTGATTGAAATGGAGTAGTAAATCGCCGGAGATGGAATACTCCTTGTATGAACCGTTTGCTCTTCCTTCCGTTAAATTTGCCTCATATTTTAGTTGGCCTGATTCAAAATATCCTTTTTCTAATCCTTCTTGTTTTCCATTGCGCCAAAAACCTTCGTATTTTAATTCTCCAGATTTGAAGTATGATTTGCCTGTGCCTTCTTTTTTGCCATCTTTGAAATTCACAATAGACTTTATTTGACCGGATTCAAAATAATTTTTTTGCAGACCATTTTTGATTCTATTTTTTTTTGGCTGTGTATTCCTTGAATTAAGGTCGGCTTTTGAATCCTTTAAGTCCTTTGAATTATCTGGGTTTCTGAAGGCGTAAAGTGAGTCTTGTACCTTAATATCCTTTAATCTTTTTTTTCTCATAACTTCCGAGGAGGAAGCTGTATCCAATTCATTAGAATCAGAATCTTCAGAGCTGCAAGAAAAAAAAAGTGAAAATGAAAATAAAAAAACTAATTTTTTCATAAATATTGTTACCGATTAGAACTGAATAGAAAAGATAATTCGAACGCCAAATTAATGACTTTTTTTTATTTCTGAAAGCTTCGAATGAGTTTAATTAATTCTTTAATAATTAAAAAAGTTAAAGTAACGGCTATGGCAATAACTCCAGAGGTACTTAGGTTAAATATTCCTATTTGATCAAGCCCTAGGATTATAAATGAAAAACTAATAAATAACCAAAAGTTATTTTTCTTTATAAGACTTAAGAAATTCATGATCTTAATTTATTCAACGAATCCGAATGATCATCAGGTAGTACTTATCAATAGCACTAATTTACTTTGAAGAGCCTTCCTCTAGATTACTCTAAATTCATAATTACAGACAACTTTTCGAGTTTTAATCCCTTCTAAATCAAAAGAATTCGTACTTCCCAGATCTGCTGACATTCTAAAGTTATATTTTTTCTGACTTTCAGACTCCATTCGAATTAAAGAATTATTTCGAAAAGAAGTAATTCGCATATTTGATTCGTTAGCTGGGGCAAAATCTGTCCATCCAGCAGACGAATAGTATTGAAGGCGTCTGGCATCCGTGGTGTTGTTTTCTGAGATTATTTCAAAGTCTAGGATTCTGTATTGGAAGTCTGAAACACCATCAAAATTGACCATGTACTCAGAGCCCTCATATTTAAATTCACAAGTCTCGTTAGCGTTTGAAGTCCAGTTGCCAGGAATTTTACTATTTGAACCAAGAATTTTTTCAACTTTGGATCTGATGGTGTCTCTATCTGGATTACTTCTGTCAACCCAACTTGAGGATGATAGTCTATTACTATCCTCATCAATTTCGTATTGGATAAGAGTCATTTCTTGGAAGAATATAAGATCAGTAATGGAGTCAATTGAAAAAGTTATTGTTGTTGCGTTTTCAATATCATATTGAGTGTAAGTGCCCCACATTCCCAACAGCGAAGCCTCTGAAAGCTTATTTAATGAATTATTACATGATAGGACTGAAACAGACAAGAGGACGAAGAGAACTAATTTT
The DNA here is from genome assembly GCA_949529985.1 of Owenweeksia sp. TMED14. Classification (GTDB taxonomy): domain Bacteria; phylum Bacteroidota; class Bacteroidia; order Flavobacteriales; family Schleiferiaceae; genus TMED14. Next base: position 35,319 of record CATIRS010000024.1, on the reverse strand, counting down.
TTCAAAATAAAATTATTATTTTAATTATTTAAACGCAGCAAAGTTAAAGCTTTAGAAAGTTTAAAGTTCGCTAAAAAATCAACTTTATGTTTTCATAACTAAGTCAATTTCTACAATGAATATCTAATGCTTGTGTTACCTTAGCTTAAGCTTAACTATAATATTAAAAAAATAAATAAATGAAAAACTTCATGAAGTTTATGTCCATCTACTATCCAATAATATTTGCCTTTATCTGTATGTTATACTCTATCGGTATGAGTATAACGGGAGATACTGAAGGGGCTGCATATTCTGCGCATTGGCCAGGGACGATATTATTATTTGCAATAGCGATAAGACAAAGAAGAAGCGCTAATAAATTGAAGTAAGTTATGAGTATACAAATGTTTATTGTTGGATTCGTTATTTTTTCAGCGTATTTATATTTCCTTATTTGGAACATTATCACTCAGAATAGGAAGCAAAGGGAAGAGAACTCAGGGAATTCTAAAAATGATTCAGATGCTCCTGATGAGTTAGATATTTGATATGCATCGGTTTAAATAGCCTATATTGAGAATGATAATGCATTACTGCTTAGGTCAGGTACGGCTTTTAAAAAAAATAAAAACACAAAATCATGGGAAAAGGCAAAGACGCTAAGAAAAATGTTAAAAAAGTGGCTACCAAAACTGCAAAAGAAAAAAAAGCCGAAAAACGATCAAAGAAGGCTTAATCACTTGATTGAATTTTAATAATACACCAGCTATGAAAAGGACTATTTTCTTTTTTTTATGTAATTGTTTGATTTTGAGCTTGGTCGCTCAAAACCCAAATTCAAAGAGAATTTCGATAGAATATATCCAGTATCCAAACAATCCCTTACAATCAAATGTCAAAACATACTGGTCAACATTTGTGAGTAAATCTGCATCATATGTAGTAAATGTTCCTTATTCTGGACAGATAGGTGGGCTTCAGAAATCTCTTTCTAAAAATGATTCTGATTTAGAGCTGAAGTTTATGATAAACGCTGTTTCATCTTCTGGACGAGTAGAAAAATCGAATTTTAAAAAGAAAATAACTGATAGTACTTCTGTTACTATTGAGGGTGGTGTTTATATTTTGGAGGCTACGATGAATTTCAGCACAGGAGTAAAGGATAGAAGGAATAACCGTGATTTAATTTTAACTGAAGGTCAAGTCGCTTCAAAAGTATTCAAGTCCTCAGTATACAACAGCGTTTCAGAGGCTAATAAAGCATTTCAAAATTCAAGGAGGCAACAGGCGAAAAAACTTTTTGATCAAATCCTTAGAGAGAGCTGCCAGTTATTCAATTTGAAAATAATGGATGAATTTGGTTACAGAAAATCCAAGTATAACATGGCCTTTGTTCAAGGTAGAGGAAGAAAATTCGATTATTCAGATTTATCAAGTGCTTTTGAGGATATGAAAAGTGCAAATGAGATCCTGAAAAAAGCATTTAAAGATGATAAAACGAAACGTTACGAGAACCTGCCTGATGCTACAGTATTATCGCTAACCGAAAATTTGGATAATTGCATTAAGATTTGGGGAAGTGCCATCAAGGATTATATTCCTAAAAAAAGAAAAACTAGAATTGGCGACAAAATAATTGATCACTTGTATTTGAATCTATCGGCTGCTTATTTTTTAAAAGACAACTGGAGTAAAGCATCTGAATTGCTTACAAAAGTGACTATTCACAAAAGTGAAAGAAAAAAGGCAGAAGATTTTAAAAAGTTGATAGACATGACATCCTGGAGAAGAAATAAACAATCTCTTTAGAATTATTTAAAAATCTGCTTGAAAAAAATCGACAAATTATAAAAACAACAAGTGTTTCTTTTTGTTATCTATTTATAACAAAATTTTAGAATTAAAATTTATTCTGAAGTCAATCGTACTTTTACCCATCAGAAGAAGAAGAAAAATATAGTTAAAATTAAAAATAGAATAATATGAAAAAAGAATCAATACTAATGATGAGCTTAATGTTAATATTAAGCGCATGTGCCACAGTAGATAGCGGGCACAAAGGAGTTCGAGTTTCATGGGGTGGGGAAACGGATATGAGTCAAGTTTATACAGAAGGACTTCATACTGGCATAATGTATTTGATTGATAATATGGTTGAGTATGATGTTAGAGAGAAAACAACTGTGCAGCGATTTGAATTCAACGATAAAAATAATATGTCAACTGTTGTTGAATTATCCTTGGATTACAGTTTAAATCCAGATAAAGTTAATTTTTTGCACACCAAAATAACTGATGTTGATGTTAAAATTTTAAAAACATTGAAATCAGCAGGCAAAGAGGTTGTGCCTCAATATTCAGCTATCGAATTAAACATATCGAAAAGAGCAGAGGCTGAATCGAAATTAGCTCAAATCATAGCTGACGAATTACCAGAATTTTATATTGAATTTAAAAGGTTACAAATGACGGATGTCGACATCCCACAAGCAGTTGCAAACTTAGCTGAGGAAACGGCAGTTCAATTAGGACGTAATGAATTGGCGAAGAAGAAAGAAGCTGAGCAAACAGCTTTAGCGAAAGCAGCAGTAGCAAAATCAAAAGGATTATTTGAAGCAGCCGAATATGATGTAAAAACTAAGAAGTTGATGTCTCAACCTGCTGTACTGAGATTGTATGAAGCTGAAACTAACAGGCAATGGGCGATACAAGGGAAATCTAAATATGGTAATAATAATGTATTTGGAGCCGGTGTCTCTGTACTTAAAGGACTAAACGGGTCCCTTTAATTCGAAGAAAACTCGATTAATAGGGTTATTTTCTGAATACTATGGTCCTTCTAATTATAAAACCCTAAACTCTAGTGAATTAGAGTTTAGGGTTTTTTTAATTCACTTTTGTTTGTGACAATATCATTTAACAATTAATTTCAAACAAACTGTTTCATGAAAATATCATTTTTTCTGTTTTTTATCTTCTTGAGCCTTATCGGCAATGGAGCAACGAAAGAGCAAATTGCAAACAGGCTAGACAAGCAAATCAAAATTGCTACATGGGTATTTGATTCGGGTATAGTTCTTACAGAAGGCTTTATCATAAATTATGATGCGTGGACATTTGTTAGTCTTGATAAATATATTCAAAGAGTAATATTTACAGGCGCTTCCGTCGTAACTGTTGTATATCTAGCTTATTGAGTCAATAGGAGGACTAGGTTTATGAGTAAGCGTGAAATAACCAAACAGGATATAAAAATTTATAAAAGGATTTTAAGAAAAAAAATCTTATTATCAATTTTCTAACTTGTATTTTAAAGAAATATGATTCTAAAAAAACATCATGTCAGATAATCCAGGACCTGCTTTTCATGAAAAAAAAGATAAGAACAAGAAGGACTACAACATTGGCGGTGGTCAAAAAATTAAGATGAAAAGGGCGAAAAAGCACAAACGCCCCCTTACAAGGGGCCAAAAGAAAAAGAGATAAAACGTATATTCTCTTGAGCAATGTCATTTTTAAAACATAGAATATTTTCAATGGATAAGTTGTTTTGCTTCATCCAGATTTTAAAAAGATAAAAATTTGAATTACAATATTGTAATTAATGAGACAATAGCCTTTGTGAAGCTAGAACTCAGAGATTCTGAGGGTGGTCATGACTGGTTTCATGTAGAACGTGTTTTTAGAAATTCAATGTTAATTTCTAAAGATGAAGATGTGGATCAATTAATTGTTTCTTTAGCGGCATTGTTGCATGATGTTGCAGATTCTAAATTTCATGATGGTGATGAAACTATTGGACCTAAAAAAGCACGAAGTTTTCTTGAAAAGATAGAAGTAGATGAAAAATCTATTGATCATGTCATAAAAATAATTGAGCATATTTCTTACAAGAATTCTTTAAAGGGAGAGGGTAAGAAATTCTCTTCTAAGGAATTAGATGTCGTACAAGATGCGGATAGATTAGATGCAATTGGGGCTATCGGAATAGCGAGATGTTTTAATTTCGGTGGATTTAAAAATAGAGTTTTATTTGATCCAGACATATTACCCAATCAAAACATGTCAAAAATGGATTATAAGAAATCTAATGGCCCAACTATTAATCACTTTTATGAAAAATTATTACTCTTAAAAGATAAGATGAATACTGATTCTGGTCGTCGCATAGCCATTATACGACACAATTATATGGAAGATTTTTTAGAACAATTTTACAACGAGTGGGATGCGAACACCTTTTAGTAAAAGATCTGACATTTCTTTTATTTTCTAAATTATAAAGGCTTTTGTGATATATGTATCCCTAGTTTATATTCGTTAGATGAAAAATATTTTATTTATTGTTCTAGCATTTTTATCTGCAACAGTATTATCTCAAAATATGGAAATAGTTAAACCTTCGGTTAAAAAAGGAATAGATAATTGGCGAATCGTAAATGATGGTGTCATGGGAGGGGTATCTACTTCTGCGATGAATCAGAATGAAGAAAAAAATTTACTTTTTAAGGGAGTTTTGTCATTAGATAATAATGGGGGGTTTGCTTCCTGTAGATTAAATATTAGCGAGATAGATTTGAGGAATGTGAAGTCCTTTTCTTTAAAAATTAAAGGAGACGGGAAAGTATACAAGTTTCGTATTAGCGATGGAACAAGGTATGTGAACTACTCTTTTAGTTTTGAGACCATAAATGGGATGTGGTCAAATGTCAAAATACCGCTGGAGGTTCTAAAACCGACTGTAATGGGATACTCTTCTCCTTCATCTCCAAGGTTGATAATTGAGAATATGAAATCAATTGGTTTTTTAATTTCAGACAAACAAGAAGGACCGTTTAATTTAGAAATAATGTCTGTTGAGGCTCTTTTAAATTAAAACAACAATTCTATCAGTACTTTAAAAACCGTTTTTATTTGTGAATCCATCTAGCCCTATATATTTATTAACTCTTGGTTTGTCACTAAAGCATTCGTGACAATCATTTTCATAGCCGTCCATTAAACTTTTAGTTTCGGTAAACTTAGAAACTGGCTTCCAGTTTTTACAGTTATTGCAGATTTTTTGAATAAGATCTCCAGCATTATTAAATTTCCTTTTTTTAAAAAATAGTTCTTTTTTAATTCTTCTCATTTTTTCTCTTATAAGGCCTTAGTTATCAAACTTCTGATATCCCAATAGTACTAACAATAAATATATTAATGAGTTTGAATAAATTATTATATGTCGGATTGATTTTTATAATTTCATATCTAATTTTATTGACTACAAATACTCTTCGGATGTTTCTAGTGATCTTCTTCTTTAATTTCTTCATTATTTCCGTGGTAGATGGAATCGTTATAATTGGGAAAAAATAGATAACAATATTTAAAATAAATAAATTTATGAAAGAACGAATATGTGTAATACTAAAATTTACTATTGCCATATTTTTAATTTTTGGTGGTTTTGTGCATTTTATTGATCCGACTTTATACATTCCATTTGTACCGTTATTTTTGCCATTTGAACTTTTCATTATTTATACAACGGGTTTTTTTGAAATATTTTTTGGAATTGCATTATTATCTTCTAGATATAGTTCACTAGGAGCATCAGGATTTTTTTTTTAATGCTTCTATTCCTACCAATTCATATTTTGGATGTATTCACTGATGCACCTGCTGTAGGAAGTCATCAACTTGCATTAATAAGACTACCAATTCAGTTTTTACTCATATTTATTGCTTGGAATATAAAAAACAAATAAAACATATAAGAAAATTAATTTATGAATTCTATATTCCATAATATCAAAAAAACATTTTTTGATATTCATTCAATCCTTTTAGATATTGAGTGAAAGTTCTTATTAAGAATTTAAATAGGTGGTATTAAAAAAATGGAAAGTGGTATTTTTGTAAGAATATTTAAATAATAAAATGGGGCTCTACAATCTTTCTTATAAAAATGATGAAGCTGATGAACTCATTAATACTGAGGTTGGCCGATCTTATACTCTATTTAAGAAACTAAGACTTGGTGGCGTTGGTTCTAGAAGAATGATTGTTGAAGACTTTAGTGAAAATTTAAATCACTTAAAACTGCAGGTGAGTGGATTGCAATATGGTAGTATTGAAATCAGGCCAAAAGGTATTTTAGTACATATTAACCTGGGGTTAGATACTTATGCTTGGACCATACCATTCTTTAGATTAAGTGTTTTTAATGGTGACTTTTTTACTATTCATGGAAATGGTGATTATATCCAATTTAATAAAGAAAAAAGCTGGAAAGAAAATCACACTTTCCTTCAAAAGATTATTCATTTAAAATCTGAATTTAATCCAATGAAATAGTTTTCATTGAGCTTTATATTTTAAAACGAACCTGCCGTTTTATCATTTTGATAGAATTGAAATAATCATCTTTATTTTTAGTAAAACGTGATAATCTAGTCATGGCGATATCAACTTTGTTGATTTCTAAAAATATAGTAGTAAAATTTGACTTTTGATGAAAGTGATGGTAAAACAAAAGTTCGCTATATCTATGAAGTGATCTCTGAGTTGGATGACTTCCAAACAAATATGAACTTTATTTTAGCGAAATCTCTTGAAATTCTAAGACGATTTTGTCAATCTGGAATAGGAGAGGGGGGTGTCATGAAAAACTATATTTTATAGTCAAGGAATAGTCAGGAATTCAGATTTTCGATTGTTTTTAAGTCTTAAACCTCCAAAATGCTATCAGGGAAATATTCATTAATAAAGTAATCAAAGTGATGATCATGCTTGATAGATGAAGGAAGATAAATGTGTTTTGCTCATTTGAATCTTTTGCTTCATTCATTAATGGAATCAGCAAGTAACATAAAGTCATTAGCGTAAAACTCACGAATGAAATTATTTTTCCCATTTTTTGATTTCTACAGTAGGCCAAAATAATAATTCCAGAGACCACAGATAGAAATGCAATTAAAAGAAAAAAGTTAGGCCAGATGTGCCTTAAGTATAAACTCGCTGATTGTGAACTTAAAAGTTTATTTATTGAAGGTGCGATGACCATAGACTGGTAAACCATAATCCCAGATATAATCCCAGAAATAAATATCGGTATGTGTCTTAGTATTTGCATCATTTTTAGAATTATTTGAATATTTGAACCCGCTGTATAATCTAATAAACATCGAATTTAGAGGTTTAAATTTAGTGATAGCGTTATTAAAAAACCAACAAATTAAGTTGCTTTTTAGTGATCAAAATTGATGTGTTTTAAATTTAATAATCATCAGAAACCATTAATTTTTAAAGTAATTGATGTCCGGAAAGAACTACTGTTGAATGTCTAAAGGACAGCTCTGTTAATGCTTATATGTCCCATCGGGAAGAACTTTCGGAAACATATATTGTGGATCTGTCAATAGTGCAAACACCGCTGTATCAATAGTCTGCACTAAACTTCTTGTATTTAGATTCCATTCTTGAGAAATCTCATCAAATCTATTTTCGTGGGCACCAAGAATTGAAGTCATGGCCCAATAAATATATTCAGTCGCCATGCAATCGTATTCGCATGTTTGGTCGTTATAAGTATACCAGGCATCCGAAGGATAAGGATTTGGAATTGAAGTAAAATTCCCACCTCTTGCAAGATCCATCGACTTCGTCAAAGCTGTTCCTGGATTTTCTCCAAATATTGTTGGGTAAGCATTAGCGTATCCGTTGTGAGTGATCACGTGCCAAACTTCTTCGAGTGCTGAATCAAATTCACCAACATTTCCATTACTATGCCACGACGGAATAGATTCGTCAGCGCCTAAATCTTGTGCATTCAGATTTATTTGAGATTCTGTTTTCCACATAAACAAAGCTCCATTATTTGCCGTAAGGGCGTTAAGCAAAGTTATATTATCTACAAATCCGTCTTCATTGTTATCTAAATATTGTGCCAATATATTTGCTGTATGGAGTAGTTTGGAATCCTCAACGTTCGAATATGCATATATAGGAATTCCAAAAACATTAACTTTTCTATTTGTCTTTATAAACCCGGCATCATTGTGTGCGACAATTATAAAGTTTGGGTCATTTCCAGTGGTAATTAGAGCTGTAGTTGTATCGCATGCAGATGAGATTAAAAAAAAACCTAAAACAAGAATTGAGAGTCTCTTTCTTTTTGTCATAATTCCTTCTTCATCCTACGCAAACTTACATTTTAATTAAACTTCTTATTTATTCTGATGTGTAAAAACTTAATTTTTAGAATTTATCCAACTTTATAGTCATCTTAAACCATAATATATTAATCTCCAATAGATAAAAATGAATGAGGAGGAGAGTTACCCGAAATTCATATATTTCCCTTTTTTTTGTCATGTTCAATTGGCTTTTATATTTTTTTTTTAGGGAGACATTGATAAGTAAACTTTAACTTAGTAAAAAAATAAAATATGGATTTTTATGAAATTTCCTTTATTTTCTCTACTCTTTGGGTAGGTCCTTTTTGGTTTGCTATGCTTATAAATCCTGAAAAGGATAAAACAAAAAAGCTATTAGATGGTCCTTTGTTTTTTTTAGGGCCAATTGTTTTTTGGTTCATACTTATGATATGTGAGCCCCAGGGTTTAATTGATATGGCCAATAGCAGTTCGAATGCCGGTGGGTTTTTAGAGGGGCTTGCATCTGGGTTAGCTACTAAGGCCGGAGTGACCGCTATTTGGGCTCATATGGTTGCCGGTGATATTGCCGTAACTAGGTGGATCTGGAAAAGAAGTATTGAGATAAAATCTAATGTTTGGATTACGAGATTATCAATATTTTTTGGTGTAATGCTAATGCCTGTCGGGGTAGCTATTTTTCTATTAGGGAGCTTTTCTAAAAAGAAATTTCTGAAAAATTAAATCATCTCTTAAATATCCTCTTACCAGGCTCATCAAAATGTAATATCTCAATTCTTTAGCGTGATTGACTTATAATTAAAATAACGTCACACAATTAAACATTTCAAATAGTCTTCAAATGTCTTAGTCCTTCGTAAATGACTATACTCACTGCATTTGCAAGATTTAAGCTTCTTATATGATGGCTATGAATTGGGATTTTATATGACTTATCTAGGTTTTTAGAAATCAAGTTCTTGGGTAATCCTTTGGACTCCTTTCCGAAGACAATGAACATATTGTCTCTAAATTCTATAGTATAATGTTCTTTGTTTGCGTGACTAGATAAATAAACTATATTTTCCTTATTATTCTTTGATAAAAACTCATCAAAACTCTCATAAGTCCTAACAGAAATATGTTGCCAATAATCTAACCCAGCTCTTTTTAATCTTGAGTCACTAAGCTCGAACCCAAACGGTTTTATTAAATGTAATACAGATCCTGACGCTAAGCTTAAGCGACCAATATTACCTGTATTCATAGGTATTTCAGGCTCGACAAGTACAATGTTAAATCCCATTTTAGTTAACAGTTATTTTAATAGAAAAAAGCTTATTGAAACTAAGAATATCATTGTACTTCAAAGATATAAAAAGAAATATTTTCATAGGCATAGGACTGAAACATATTAAAGCTTTGAAATGATTATCCCATCAAGATAATTTAGTTCAAAAAAAGTTGATTGAGTATATTTGCAAAATGAAAATAATATCCCAGTGGCTAACTTTTTTATTGCTATCAATGACTATAATGTCATGCGAGCCTAAGGAAAATATATACTTGCCTACCAATGAATTGTTTAACGTTTCTACATTGGTCACCTCTACGGATAGCACGAGTATTGTTTGTGGGGGCGATGTGGTTTTTCAGTTGTCAGATACAAGTAATCAAACACTGACTTATGAGATAAAATTAGCTAAGGCTTTAACCGAAAGAGGCATATGTTGGAGTCTAAATCCTGTAGCATCCATAAATGATAATTTCATTATGTCTGATTCCCGTGGAATAGGAACTTTTTCAGTTACTATTTCAGGTCTTTTACCCGATACAACTTATTACATACGGTCATTTATTATAAACGATTTTGGCAGAAAATACGGTGAAGAATTACCAGTTCAGACCGGTTCTAATAGCAATTCTAATAAATGTATTCAATGTGATAATTATTCTATTGGTGATACTTTCTCCTTCTCTGGAGTACAATATTATGTTGTGGATAGAGGCGGTTTAGATGCGGCGATTGCTAGCAATCAATATCTTTCGAAGTATTGCACTTCAAAGATCACAAATATGAGTGATTTAAATCTTGGTGCTACGTTTAATCAAGACATCGGGGCTTGGGATGTGAGCAACGTCACCGATATGAATTATATGTTTAGAGACGCCTCTTCTTTTAATGGAAATTTATCTTCTTGGAATACTGTTTCAGTGACTAATATGGAATCCATGTTTAGAGACGCCTCTTCTTTTAATGGAAATATTTCTTCATGGAATACGGCATTAGTAACTGATATGAATAGCATGTTTTATGGTGCTACTGCTTTTAATCAAAATATAGGTTTATGGAATACCTCAGCAGTGACTGATATGGGTTATATGTTTAATAGTGCTACTGCTTTTAATCAAGATATATCCTCTTGGAACACGTCTCTTGTTACTTCAATGTGGACAATGTTTAACGGAGCCTCATCCTTTAATCAAAATATTAATACTAGTGGAAGTAGTTGGAATACCGCTGCAGTGACTGATATGCGGTACGTGTTTTATGGTGCTACTGCTTTTAATCAAAATATAGGTTCATGGAATACCTCAGCAGTGACTGATATGGGCTGGATGTTTTCTGGAGCCTCTTCTTTTAATGGAAATATTTCTTCATGGAATACGGCATTAGTAACTGATATGAATAGCATGTTTTATGGTGCTACTACTTTTAATCAAAATATAGGCTCATGGAATACTGCAGCAGTGACTGATATGGGTTATATGTTTGAGTATACACAACTCTTCAATCAAAATATTGGGAGCTGGGATGTTAGCCAAGTAACAAATATGAAAAGTATGTTTCATGACGCAGTTTCATTCAATAAAGATTTAAAAACTTGGTGTGTTACTACCATTACTTTAGAACCTAGTAATTTTGCAATAGGAAGTCCATTGGCGGGATCTAAAAAGCCAATTTGGGGAACTTGTCCATGAAGTTTAATGAAGTGCTGAAATATGAACCAGTTCTTGCTACTTTTCTATTTTTGGGTAGCTAAAAAGAGTTTTAATCAATAATCTAAAATTTAAATTAAATGAAAGCTAATTCAGTAAGTCTTATTAATGCCTTTACATTAATAATTGTTGGTTCTTGGGGGTATATTGATTCAGATTCTAAAGCTATTACAGCTTTGATTCCAGTAATTATTGGAGTAATCCTGTTAGCGTTTAATAATGGCGTTAAAAAAGAAAATAAAATGGCATCTCACATTGCCGTTCTATTAACATTTATGATATTGTTAGGGCTAATAAAACCTCTTTTGGGTACTTTAGAACGGTCAAATTTACTTGCAACAGCTCGTGTAATTCTAATGATGGTATCTACTATTTGGGCCATGGTTATCTTTATTCAGAGCTTTATAGTAGCAAGAAAAGCAAGAGAGGTGTCTTCGTCAAAATAAAGGAGTAATTTCAAATTATACTCGTTTTTGTTCAATTAGTTGGACACATTTGCAAGATTCGAATAATAAGTTTGAGAGGTAGCAGTTTAATTTCCGTTGGTTAGTGTTTCTAAAAATTTCTTCATTTCATTACGAATATTGATTTCATTCTATATGTTTTAAATTGGCGCTAACGGCTCGACTATGATTAATACGGGGCGAAAATCCAGCGGATTTTAGCGTCTCAACTTGGTCCATCTAGCGTTTCAAATTCACTACTTCGCTTTTATGGCATTAGTAAATAATTTAATTCCTCCCACAATAGGCAAGGTGAGGGTTGTTGCATCCAAGTCCACATTAATTTCTGTTCCTGGCTCAGGCCATAGTGTAAATTCTTTGTCACTTGAAAACACCATTAGACCTATTTGTTGGCCCTTTGGAATAATCTGATCATCCGGCATTAAATCAAAACTTATCTCATAAAACTTACCAGCTTCTAAGGGTTCACTTTGGGTTATTGAGCGGTGATTTTGAGGATCTGCCCAGCCGCGAGTGATGATATTATCAGTCATTTTTGACTTTCGTCCTTCCGTCCAAGGTAGTGAAATCAACCAAATAGAGAGATTTGCCGCGGGTTTACTAATAGAAAGTGTTATGCTCACTTGAGCCGTGCCTGAAATATGAACAGGTTCTGTCAATGGAGGAGTCACATAAAGTAATCTGTGATTATTTCTTTCTGCTTGTGCGAGTGAAGAGCCTGAAAAAGAATAATCATCCACCAATTGCTCAATTCCTTGATGGATCGATTTATCAATACATAGCATTCCGGTTTCAGGCGCCCCTTTAGTCAAGTGCAATATGACCTCTGTTGCCTCAGGGTTTGGATAATCTTGGTACGGTGTTGGGTTTTCTGTCTTGTCATTTTCACGCACTATCCATGCTTTCTTGTCTTGCTCAACTCCATTTTCTATTCCATGAAGGTATCTGGTAAACCAACGGTTCATTAAGGTCATGGGAGGCGGGCCACCATGACCGTTTTGGTGGTAGTATATTTGAGTCGATAGCCCTTTTTCTTTCGCTGCTTTGTATATTCTGTAACTGTGCTCAGGCATCACATTCCAATCGTTAAATCCATGGGACATCAACATGGCTGCTTTCATTGGCCCCATATCATTTAAATAATCTCGTCCGGCCCAGAAGTCATTATAATCGCCTGTGATTCTGTCCATACCGTTCTTCATTTCTGTATCTCTAACGGTAGCATTATTGAAGGCTCGTTTTGACTCATCTCCACTATGAATGAATTCATACAGGACATCGATATCCTCACCTAAATAGCCTCCTGGAGATCGTACTAAACCATTCGAGCGGTAGTAGTGATAGTAGGATGTGTTAGGGGCTATAGGGATAATTGCCTCTAGGCCAGGAACTCCTGTCGTTGCAGCAGCCAAGGGTATGGTTCCGTTGTAGGAGGTACCGGTCATTCCTACTTTTCCAGTGGACCAAAAAGCAATTACAATTTCATCGCCATCGGGTGAGGTGTATCCTGGAATACGACCACACAACCAGTCAATTACGGCTTTTGGTGCTAACGATTCATTGTCTCCGCCTACTGTAGGTGCTCCTTGTGATAACCCTGTTCCAGGAGAAGATGAGTGTACTACAATGTAACCACGAGGCACCCATTTTTTAATATGCGAATTTGAAATAATGGGTCTTTTACCAGTTCTAACTACCTCTGGATGTAGATGTTCTTTTCCAGCAAAGCCAAGCTCATGCTTCACGTCCCAAAATAAACCTTCAACAGGAGCGGCTACACCTGCAAAATAGGGACTAGAAACATAGATCACCGGCAACTTAAGTCCCTCGCTGTCTGTTTGATAAGGCCTTGTTACGGCGACATGCATTCGATCTAACTTCCCGTCACCATCGGTATCAAACTCCGTTTCAACCCATAAATCATGACGAATCCACTTTTTAGAATTCTTGAATCTATTAACTACCTGCGCTTCACCATCTTTAAAAATAGGAATTGATTTTCTCCCTCTTTGAGCATTTACACTGACTGATGTAATTATTATTAGCGATATAGCGAAGAGCAACTTAGTTAGTTTTTTCATAGTAGCTTTTTATTTACCCAAGATTCCTTTTACTTCTCTCTTTTATTATGATAGTGACTTACTCATAAATAAATAGAACTAAAAATTCCCTTAAAGTTAAATGTATTAATGAAAATTTGAAAGAAGAGGATGTGTATTGAAGTCAAATTATAAAAATTTACTTTGAATTCAATTAAGTTTTAATATTATCACTTTGCTGCTTAATTCTCAATAATTCGCATCGTGAAATAGATGATTGAGAGATTTGAGATAAAGGAGGGGCCATATTTAAATTTTTATTAGGAACAATTTTGTAAATTGATACCTAATAAAAAAAATGAAAATGAAAAAAATATTATCTTTCTTAATCGTAGCAGTTTTTATGAGCTGCAACCAAAGTAACGAAGCTCAAATAGATATTGTAGATGCGCCTCAAATGCAAGTTCTAGTTGTGAATTATGAGCTTTCAGATATGAGTTTAGAAGATCACGCTCAATTGGGTAGTGATGTAGTCGGTAATTTTGCACCAGGTAAAATTAATGGACTTATTGGCAAAACGTTTATTGGAAATATTGAAAGAGGTGTTTTTGGAGGTGTATATTATTTCACAGACCAAGAGAGCGTTGATGATTACTTAGCTTCGGATTTATGGAAGGGTATTGTTGCGCATCCAAATCTTGTAAATTTTAAAAATGAAAGTTATTCTATTGCGGCTATTTCTAATGTTTCGAATGGTTTTGCTGATACAAGAAAAACATCAACTAAAGCCGATCTTAATACTGCAAACCAGCTGCTAGTAGTGAACTATGAGCTTTCAGAGATGGGTTTAGAAGCTCATGCTCAATTAGGGAGTGATGTAGTTGGAAATTTTGCTCCGGGTAAAATCAATGGACTTATCGGTAAATCATTTATTGGAAATCTTGAAAGAGGAGTTTTTGGAGGTGTATATTATTTCACCGACCAACAGAGTGTTGATGCTTATTTAGTTTCAGACTTATGGAAGGGTATCGTTGCACACCCAAATCTTATAAACTTTAAAACAGAAAACTATAGTATTGCTCCAATATCATCAATATCTAATGGATTACCATCTTTGTAATAAACTCAGTTCTATTTAACAATAAAATTAAAATATTGAAAGAAGTCCCGCACATGCGGGACTTCTTTATTTCTCAGAAACTCAGAAGTGTCTGAGAAAAATATTATGGTTTACGTATGTTTTAATAATTGAGATTTAAAAAGCCAATTATTTTATAATCTGTTGTGTTTTGCACTTTAATTATTTAAAGGTCCATGCGATGAACCGAGATTGTTTATTCCCCTGTGCCATTTCCACGATTCGGATCTCTGTGGGCTTGGATTTCATAATGCAGCGTTTTAAATTTTTTATATGCTCAGCATTAGAAACCAGGCAGGTAAACCATTCGACTTGCATTTTGAAACGGGCACTCTCTAAAGCCATTGCTTTAATAAAAGCTACTTCCCCCCCTTTGTACCAAAGTTCATTTGAATTTCCACCAAAATTATGGGCAAGAGTTTTCTTATTGTGGAGGTTCTTATTTTTACGAATATTCTGTTTCTCTGCGTCTGATTGTGTTTTGTGGAAAGGGGGGTTGCAAATCACCAAGTCAAAGTAGTCGTTTTCTTCTACAATACGCTCTAATATTTTACTTTTAAACGGTTGGCCTCTTAGTGTTGTGGTCTTTAATTTGGGGTTAAGCAGCAAAATATTTTTTGCAAAATTAAGGGATTCTTCATCCACTTCGCTTGCTGTACAGTTCCAATTAAACGCAGCAGTTGCGAGTAGAGGGTAGATTAAGGAAGCTCCGGTTCCAATGTCTAGCAAGTTTACGTTCCGGCTTTTTTGATCGCCCAAAAGATCTTTAGCATAAAATAGGTAGTCTAGCCTGCCAGGAACAGCCGGGCATAGGTTACCGGGTTTAAGTTTCCAATTAATATCAAACGTTTTTTTAAGCAGGGCTGTGTTAAGAGCAATGACAGCCTCTGGTCTACTAAAATCTATACTTTTTCGCTCAGACCTGCCAGGTATAACGAATGTTGACAGCTTAGGATGAGATTCAGTGAGCTCATTAAAGTTGTAATTTTTATTAAAGGGATTATCTGGATGCAACTTGTTCTCTTTTTCGAGATCGAAGATAAGCTTTGCAATGAAGCTATGTTTGGTAACTCATCTTTCAATCAAGATATTGGTAATTGTGATGTGGATAGCGTCAATGATAATGGATATCTGATCGTTGATGCTGTATATTTTTAAGCCAATATTGTGTTTACTCGTATTCTCTCATTACCCGAATATTTTTCTCATGCCAGTTCTATGTTTATACCTAATTATATAGGTAACTATCATGAATCAGAGAATTGCACTCTCTGATTCATGATTAAATTATAACCAGCAGTATAGTTGTGCCTGATTTAGAAGAGTAGGATATTCCTACATTCGTTGGATGAAGAAATTAACAGATTTTGAAATCGAAAAAGAATTAAAATTTTTACCAGGTTGGGGTTTTTATGATAATTTTTTACATGCTGATTTTAAATTTGACAATTTTAAAGTCTGTATTTCTGTAATTAATAGAATTGCTTTTGAATGCGAATCATTAAATCATCATCCGGAATGGACAAATTCTTTTAATACTTTAAATATAAAACTCACAACACACGATGTTGGGGGTGTTACATCTCTGGATTTTAAACTTGCCAGTATTATTAAACAAATAGTAGAAGGGAAACTCGCTTTTTAAGCCCCAGAGGTTAAGGCTCTAATCAACTTACTTTGAGAGTCTGATCTAAAATAAATGGATATGACTAACTAGTAAGGTGAATAAAATAGAAGAATATGAGCGATTAGAAAAAATAATATTACGGAAATAAAGAAACAATTTTTTGCTCATCAGGAATTGACAAAATCTTCTCAACATAATATTTATAAAGTTGATGTCCCAATGGAAGCTGGGCAGAAATCTCCGCCGGGGTACCAAGAATAAATTCCTCATTACCAGACATTCCATCCATTTTCTTACCAGTAATCACATAATAGTCCCATTCTGCTAAAATTAACCAGTAGGCATATTCTTGCGTTAAAATTTTTGTATAGGCATCATTATCATTTTTTAAATCATCATAACTAGAAATATCATAAATCCCTTTATCAATTGCTTCCTGCATAGCTAGAGATATCGCTGAAGAAGACTTGTTGTAATCCCAATCGTTAGGATATGCCAAATAGAGAATCACATTTGTTACAGTATGTAAAAGGTGTTCTATTAGTTCGCCTATTTGATCCTCCCCGCCGGAATCCATTTCCCAAATATAATCAGTTGCATTATCTCCATATGGATTTGTAGGTTCACCAGGATCAAAATTTGAATTGCTTGCCATACCATCTACTCCAACCCTTTGATAAACATATTCTTCTTCTGATATGGACAAGTAATATGATCGCATCACTGAATCAATATTAGAGTTCTCATTAAACATTTCTGTGTAAGCTTCTCCAACATTGTTTAGGAAATCAATACTCACACCTTCTCTAGCAAATATTCTTAAATTTTTTGCATCAATATAGTTAGGGAAATCTACTTTAGAGCTTGAATCAGATTCACTGCACGAACTTAAAATTGGAAATATTAATAAAATTAAAAATGCTTTTTTCATTTCTTTAAGTTAGGAATTATCAATTTGGTATTTTTAAAAGTGTCAATTATGTTCAGTAATGAGATATATTCTCTTCAAGCATCTTTAACCTAACTAATATGATCATAGTCGTTTGATTTCAAAAAACAGATATCGACTCATTCACAATGACTGTTTTTGAATCAACTAAATGTAAAAAAATGAAAAATCTATATGTATTCTGCTTGATAGCTTTTTTAACGGCATGTAATTCTCAAGAAAACAGTTCTGTTAATGCACTTAATTTAACAAAGGTTGAGAATGATGTCTCTCAAATGAGTATTCACTTATTTGACCTTCCATCAACTCTTTCTGAAGAAGAATATCTTATCGATGTAGAGAAATTAAATGCTTTTTTTATTGATGCTGGATATGGTAAAAATTATACGGTCTTAAAGGTGAAGTCTAAAGATGGCTCCTCGAATAATATACACCAGTATGCTCTTGTAAGTTCTTATACAAGCCCCGAACACTATGATGAATCACATACTCTTGGCGTGGCTTATGATGATTTCATGGATTTATTTAAAGAGAAATATCAAGAAGTTATTGATGATGAGATATACCGTAAAGTTTATACGATTAACTGAGAGTTTTAGTTATTCTGAAAAGTAAAAGAAAGCCCGTCTATCCAATAACTATTAAAAATCGAAAAGCTCATTTGCGTTTTACGCGTTGAACTGTTTATTTCTAATTTAATTGAGGATGGAGAAAGCTCCATAATTTCCGTGGTGGGTTAGGGAAATTGAAGCAGGTAGTTTTTTATTGTAGAAAAATATCTGTGGCACACCACTATCGGTTTTCCTTATGCTTAGATTAGCTACTCTTATTTTATTATTGTTAGCGACGTATTGTAGTAGTCTTTTTTTGGTCAAGTTACTTTGTGCTTGGTATGCATATTGATCCAAAGGCAGAATACAACTGTGCTCCAGCAATTGCCTGCATTTGACTTGTGCGCTGCTAAAAATGTATTCAGTATTGCTAGTGCTATAGGTGTGGTATTCCTGCTTGTCTAATTGTACACTGCCATTTTGCAGGTCAAATAATTGGCAAGCTAGTTTGCTGGGATTGAAAAAACATGCCCCCCCTTCTTGTATGAATAGCTTGTAAGCGCTTTCTTTCATACTCCACAAACGCCAAATGAGTTGAAAGGGATCACTGGCATTGCCAATGAGCCTGCGCTCATCTTCACCAAATAATTTTTGCTGGAATCCAGGGTGCTTCCAATTGGAATCTATTTGCGCTCGCTTCAGATCCACAATGTCGTTACCAATCATTCTTTAGTCAATTTTTCTTCGATAATTTTAATCGCTGCTCTAACGTTAAGCATTTGATCCATAGAATCATTATCGATTTCGATATCAAATTTATCTTCGATATCAAGGACGATATCTACTAAATTGGCAGAATTTATTTTTAGGTCATTGATAAAGTCAGTGCTTTCTGCTAAGTTTTCAAATGCTTCTTGATTCTGAATGTATGGTTTTACGATCTCTTTGAGATCGCTCAGTAGTTGTTCTTTCTTAGTCATTATTTCAAGTACTTTTTAAATATTAGGCAAGCGTTTACATCTCCAAATCCAAAGCTGGCTTTGGCCAGCAGGTTCACTTCTTTTTTGATTACTACTTGTGGGATACGATTGGCCGAAATCAAGGTACTTATTTCTGGATTTAGATCCTCGCAGTTGGTATTGGGAAAAATGAAATCTTCGTGGATTTGTAAGACGGAGGCTACAGACTCAATAGATCCTGCCGCTGCTAAGCAGTGACCCACCATAGATTTCAGTGAATTGACATAGGGGAAGTTGGCTCCTTTTAAACCTAGAGCCTGACTCCAATTTTCTATCTCGGTAAAATCTTTACTGGTAGCGGTTAGGTGTCCATTGATGGTATCTATATCTTTCGCCTTGACACCAGTATTTTTAATGGCATCTGCTATACAACGTTGAACGGCTGTGGAATTTGGCGCGGTCATAGATCCGCTTTTTCGTTGTCCTCCAGAATTAACATTGCCGCCCAGTACTTCGGCATATATAGTGGCCTTGCGGTCTAGGGCGCTTTCTAAGGTTTCAAGTAATAATGCACCTGCTCCGCTACCAGGAACAAATCCTGATGCAGAAGCACTCATTGGTCTTGAGCCTTTTTCTGGACTGTCGTTGTGTTTGTACGTTAGTACACGCATAGCATCGAACCCTCCCCATATATAAGCGCCGTGATCGCTACAACTTCCGACGAGCATACGTTTGGCTTGCCCTGCCATGAGACGGTCGTAACCCATTAAGATTGCTTCGGTCCCGGTAGTGCAGGCCGAGGAGTTGGTGGTTACTTGATTACCTAGACCAATAATACCGCTCAGATATGCACTAACTCCACTAGCCATTGTTTGGGCTACGGCGGTACTTCCTAGGTGTTTTACTTTTCCCGCATCTAACTTGTAAACACAGTCTCTAAATTTCTCTACACCGGAAGTCCCTGTTCCAAAAATGGTTCCGCTGTCGTAGTCAAGTTCTTTGGAGATTTCTAGTCCGGAATCCTTCCAAGCATCTATGCCGGCGATACAGCCATATAGAATACCAGAGCTGTTAAAGTCCCTTAGTTGTAGCTCCGTAAAGTATTCCCGTTTTTTATCTTCTGATATTTTAGGCACCCCACCGATGCAACAAGAGAATTTTAGTTCTTTTAGTTCTGGGAAAAATTGTATGCCTGATTTTCCAGCTTTGAGCGCTTTACTAAAAGCTTCCTTTCCAATTCCGTTTGGGGCTACTACACCTAAACCGGTTATGACGACTCTTTTTTTCATCCTATTTTTTCATCATTCCTGTTAATGTTCCTCGGCAAACCAATTCTTCTTGATCATTAAAGAGTTGCACTTTGCACTTTAGCTTATTGAATCGAAAATATTGTTTTTCACTTTTCACGGTTACTTTTTCCCCGGGATATACCGGTAAGAAAAAATTCACATCCGCTGATGTAAATGCTATTTCTATTTCTTCTTTATTTTGCACTGTGGACTCAGTTTCTGAACTTATTAAGTAAATCCCTAGTGAAACTAATCCTATTTGCGCCATTGTTTCAGTCAAGATAACGCCCGGTGTGACGGGTTTTTTTTTGAAGTGACCTTGGTAAAATGGTAGCGTTTTGTCGTATGTATAGGTACCCACTATAGAGTCTGCGCTGACCGAAAGGATCTCGTCGACAAACAAGAATGGCTCTTGATAGGGTAGTAGTGCTAAGATTTCTTTTGACTTCATATTAGGACAGGTGTTCTCCTCCGTTTACTGGTATAATTGCGCCATTGATCCATTTCGCTTCTTCTTTGGCCATTAGATAAACCACATTGGCAACATCTTCCGGGGTGGTTAGTCGTTGGAAAGGATTTCTTTTTATACTGTGTGCTTTGAGCACATCGCTACCCGGAATCATGCGCAAAGAGGCAGTGTCGGTTACGCCTGCTTCAATACAATTAGCTCGGATACCTTCGGAGGCAAATTCTAGCGCGATGTTTCGACTAATGGATTCTAAAACCACTTTAGCTGCAGAGACCGCTGCATAATTTTTCCACGCCTTTTTATTGCCTTCACTGGTAAAACTTAATACACGTGCGTCTTTGGCAAAAATATTTTGCTCAAAAATATTTTTAGTCCAATCGTACAAACTGATGCCCATGTTTTCAATCGTTAAATGAAAATCATCATTTTGCAAGCCTGGAGTTTCGGTACCATGCATGGGTTTTAAATTTCCTTTGGCAATACTGTGTAATAAGATTTTTACTTTTCCTGCGGTGCCCAATTTTTTTTTAAGGGCTGCGAGTACTGCGTCTCGCTTTTCAACTTTCACAATATCTGAATTGAAGTGAATTAGTTGGATATTATTGGTCAAGGCTATCGCCGAAAAGGTCTTTTCAAGATCAGCTATATCTGTTTTAAGACTTCGGTATACCAGGCATAGGTTCATGCCGTGAGCCGCTAGTTTTTTGGCGCTTGCTATACCCAGTCCGCTCGATCCACCGAGAACGATTGCCCATTCATTTTTGTTTTCGAATTCTCTTACCATTTCAGTAAAAGTCTTTGGGCAGTGAAGCCCGGTCCAAAACTTAGCATCATACCAATATCTCCTTTCTTAGGATTGTCCTTCATGAACTTTTCGAGTACGTACATAACAGTTGCGCTAGACATATTGCCGTATTCCTTTAAAACTGCTTTTGTATAATCAATATTTTTACCCAATACCCCAAACAACTCTTCTATTGTAGCCACAATTTTCTTACCTCCAGGATGAAATATCAAATGGTCGACGTCTTCGATTGTCAATTGGTTTTGTGCTAAGAATGGATGTATTATTTTTGGAAAGTGTTCCGCTATTTTTTCGGGTACGGTTTTGTCGAGAACCATCTGTAAGCCGCTATTTCTCAATTCAAATCCCATCATATGTTCGGCATCATAAAAGTGATACATGCCCTCGGCAATTATTTCTGGTCCTTCTTCCGCCTCATGCGATGAGAGAATTGCACAAGCACAGCCATCTCCAAATATTGCCGCACTGACAATGTTAACCATTGAGAATTCGTCAATTTGAAAAGTAGAAGTTGGCGATTCGACGGCTATTACGGCGGCGCGTTTGTTAGGATTTGCGCGTAGAAAATTGTTGGCGTAGATCATCCCTGATACCCCAGCAACACAGCCCATTTCTGTGACGGGTAAACGAACAATATCTTGCTTCATTTTCAATTTGTTGATTAAATATGCATCAACAGATGGAATCATAATACCCGTGCAGCTAACCGTAATAATGTAGTCGATGTCGGTGGGTATTAAGTTGGATTGTTTTAATGCTTCGCTTAGCGCATTTTCGGCCAGCTTGATAGTCTCTCTTTTGTACACTGCATTCTTTTCTTCAAAAGATGTCTTTTTAAAAACTTCATCCACATCCATAATCGAATAGCGACGGTCTACACCTGCTCCTTGAAAGAGCTTCAATACCTTTCGCTGAAAACGATCTTCTTGCCCATTTAGCCACTTTTTTAAGTAGGGTATTATTTCCTCAGTCGTCCTAGTGAAAGGGGGAAGTTGGGTAGCTATGCTGCTAATTCTTACACTCATTTTTTCTAATTATCCATTGATAGCGAAATGCCCACTTCCAAGAGATGGTACTGGGATACTTAATTTTTTCTGCAAAATCCTCTAAATCAGTTTTTTTAAAACCTCTCAAGATGGAAGTTAGGCCGTCTGCTTTGACCATTTTGTTTTTCATGCCCATGGTCAGTAGTTTAAATAGGTAGTAGGGAAGTGGATGCCGATGGAGGTCATTGACAATAATTCCAGTGCTGACAGCCGACAATGTTGATTTGATAAGTGTCAGGGCTTCTTGCTCCTCGAAATGGTGAAGAAATAGGGTAAGTAGAGCGATGTCATATTTTCGTTGCCTGAATTCATTAGAGCACACATCTTCTTTTAAGTAGGTTATTTCGGGATAGTCGGTCGATAAGCTCCTGGCATATTCTATTGTGGTGAGATTTGCATCTATGCCGAGTAGCTTGAAGGTAAAATTGTTCTTTCTGCCGAAGTCTGCAATCACTCTTAGCAAGTCACCGTTACCACAGCCCAAATCTACGATGCTGAGGAAATCTGTTACGGGCTGACTGTTTAACAAAGATTTTAAACCAGAAATAGTCAGCGCATTTCCGCCTAGCCAACGATTGATCCGGGCAATTTGATCCAAGGTGCTTATAAGGATGTCACCACTCATATCGAGGTCGTCCATTATCTCATTCTCTCCACTACGATGTGTTGTGTCTACCAACATTACAATTCTGCTTGCATTGGTTTGCCGTGGGTATTCTTAATAATCATCGGAAGGAGAAAAGGGAAACACTTTAAGAAGAGCATTATTACTTCTGAAATTGGCCCAAGACGAAATAGCCGAGCAATTATATGACCCGATTTGAGTCGAGATGCAAAGGCTTTGTTCCACAGCTTGGTATAGCTCTGTTCTAAGCCTGTTCGCGTTTTTATTTCTCCCGAACTAAATTTTAATATTTCACGTGAAGCAATTTGTGCAGCGCGAATGGCCATACTCATGCCGTTGCCTGCTAGTGGGTGTATCATACCTGCGCTGTCACCGCACATTATTATATGTTCTTCAACGGGATTTTTTGCAGCAAAAGAAACCTGACCAATTGATAGCGGTTTTTCAAAAACCAACTCGAAATCATCAAATACCTTTTTTAGGTACTTATTTTTGCTTAGAACTTTCACTTGAAAATCATTGATGTTTTTAAATTCCTTAAAAGACTTGAAGTCGGCAATATAACAAACATTGATGTGATCGTTCTCCACCTTGGAAATCCCGCAATAGCCACCTTCAAAATTGTGCAGCCCAACTGCCTCTTCTGGGAAATCACCGCGATAATGGGCTTTTATACCCACAAATGGAGAAGGGTTTTTTACGAAAGTGCGATTCATTTTCACATCAATATTAGAACGCTTGCCGAAGGAGCCAATTAGTAAATTAGAAGTGAATTTTTTTCCGTCTTTGGTGTTTACTATGAAGCTGTCGTTTTCGATCAAGAGGTCGGTCACCGTATCATGTACTATTTCGGTGCCATGTGATTGAGCTGCTTTGGCCAACTCGGCATCGATACAAAAGCGACTAATACCAAAGCCGCCTAGAGGAAGTTTGGCCGAGATGGCTCTACTACCGGGTGTGCTCAATATAAAGTCAGTTATTCTTTTCGCACCAAATTTAAAGGGGTCAAAACCTAAGGATTCTAAGTAGGGGAGTACTTCGTTAGAAATGTATTCGCCACAAACTTTATGTTTAGGGTATGCGTGCTGTTCTATCAAGAGAACTTTCATTCCCTTTTTGGACAAGTGTAAGGCGCTGGTTAACCCAGCTAATCCTCCTCCTACAACAGTGACATCAAAAAGCAAACGCTAGATTTTTTTAACAGTTAAATTAGACTCATATTTGAATCAAATCTTAGGCAAGTGTGGGTTAATCTTTATTAGATTGGCGGATTTTAAACTATCACTTATAATATAGTTTAGGTTTTGCAAAAGTCGTGTATTTTTTATTAAAAGGCATACAACCAGATATAAATGTAAGTATAAGCATAAGTAGAAAGACCAAACTTTTTATTTCTGGAGATATATAGAAGATAATTAGTCATTTAAGAAGATAGACTCTACAGCGAAGTTTAAGTAATTTAGGAATAGATAGTTATATATAAAATTTGTGTTGTCTTATTTCAGGGAATTAAAAGAGTCTGATTCGAAAGAATAGGATTTTCCCATATTAGAATAATGAAAATGATTATTAGCTTATATATTTCATCGTTATCATCTTCGTTTATTTTTCTTTCTTACAGCTTTGCAACCGGGCGTTCTCAGGATAGACTTGTTAATAGTTGAACAAGTATCTCAATTCTATTGGTTCAATTATTCCCTCCAGCGAATCTATCCTTATATTTATCTTACAAAATTTGAATCTATAAGTCTTATGCGCAACCTTATCTCATCTACTGTTTTATCTCTTTTCTCGTTGACTGCATTTGCCCAAGGACCTGCTCAAATGGCCTATGGTTTAGGTGTGACATATTTTATGGCAGATAAAGGATCTTCCTTTGGCAGCTGGGGAAGTAATGAGGGGGGGTATGATGGCTTTAACCTCTCTTCAAACTTGAACTTTGATATGCCTATTTGGGATTCTTACTATGTCCGCCTTGGAAGTGATGCTAACTATTTTAGCGCGTTAACAACGGGTGGTAGTACTAATCTTGCTGGTATTTCGCCTCATTTCGGTCTAGGGAGGGTGATAGCTATTGAAAATGGGCAACTGCGTTGTGGACTTACAATGGGGGTCTCTCTTATAAAAACTTGGGAGAAGGATGCCATAGGCTCGAATACCGTTAATGGTGGCTTATTGGGAGGATCTGTGGGTATACCCGCAGGTATCTCTATTCGTTATGAAATCCCTAACAATGAACGCACGTATTATATTGGTGCAGACTACCGCTACTTCATGTTCGATGATGGCTTGGATGGAGTCGGCGTAGGTAATCGTATCGGCTATGATGACCAAATGCTAACCTTCTCAATTGGGGTCGTTAACAATAAGAAATATCGATCAAAAAAACTAGCTTCTCTAGAAAGTGAAGCAGCTAAATCGCGTGCTATTCCAAATCTCCAAGAAAAACTTAACCAAGCAAAGGAAGACAATACCATGATAAAGGACGAGCTTGAGGTCGCCCATTCTAAAGTTGCGGAAGTCAATCGTCAATTAGATTCATTAGAATTGGTTGAGTTGGTTTCGTTCCAGGCTCAGGAGCAAATAAACGAAGCTCAAAAAGCATTGAAAAGTAAAGAGGTCTCGTTGCCCCCCTCTTCTTCGGGCTCTTATGTCGTAGTATTAGGATCATTTGAGAGTAAATCACTTGCAGCAAACTATGTTACCTCGCGCGACTATGATTTACCAGTAAAGATGATTAAAGCCAGCAATGATTTCTACCGAGTCTTTCTAGGGCCATTCAATTCTTTTACTCGAGCTAAAGAAGTGCTCAATGAAGTATCAGGAAGAGCTTGGATTTCAATGAAAAATTGATCTGATGGAATATATAAATACAATGAAACGTCAAATCCTATTGGCAGTTTTTGCTGTCGTTTCTTTTTCTATTGCTTATTTAATTGGAGACTCCTCCTCTTCCGATTGCATCAGAGTTGAAAAGAGTGGAGGTGGATGATTACACCTTAATGGAGATAACAAACCAAAGGAAGTTTAATTTTAATCCAGCGCTTTAACACTGGCTATATAGCGGGATAGATTTAAAAAAGTAATTCTTTCTATCAAAATTTACGGTTACTATGACTTTAATAGCCGAGTAGACTTTTTTAAAATCAATTCTATTCTCATGAGAAAATTCACAATTCTTCTTTTTTTTACTTTTCTCTTTGCCTCATTTAGCTCTTGCAGAAAAATCCCAGATTTATCGCCTTCATCTTCAAATTTGATGGTAACAGGGGAGCCGATATTAATTCCGGGACATTTCTGGGTCGCTCAGTTTGATTTTCCTGAGCCAATGGATTATTTGAAATCAAGAACATATGCTCAGGGACTAGGTTCTCGTTGGGATTTACCATCAAAAAAACAAGCGGAAGTCATGATGCTTTACAAAGATTCATTGCTTGAACTTAATGAAAATGTATACTGGACTCGTTCGTCAACAGGTTCTTCTCAATCATTAATGAATATGGGGGGGGGGGCTTATGTGTTAAGTCTACAAAGCAATGAAATACTCTTGAGTGCAATCGAGGCCAATTACTATTCTCGAGCAATATATCGATAATCATGAGTATTGTGCCAGTTCTTTAACGCTGTCGATATTACTAAAGACGTATCTAATTTAGAAAGAAGAGAATTTGCCTATTTTTGAGGTATGAAAAGATTATTTGTTTTAACGTTGCTTTCCTCAATATTTATTGTCAGTAGTTGTACTAAAGATGTTGACTATACCCAGTTAGATGAAGATATAATTCTTCAGTATATCTCTGATAATAACTTAAATGCAGAAGCAACAGGAAGTGGCTTGTATTATGAAGTATACAGTAATGGAAATGGGGATGTTCCAAACATTAATTCTATTGTAACAGTTTCTTACAAAGGAACATTAACAGATGGTTCAATTTTCGATCAATCTGGAGCAAGTGGAGCAACATTTCCTTTGACCAATGTTATTCAAGGTTGGCAAGAAGGAATTCCTTTGTTTAGTGAAGGGGGATCTGGTATTTTACTTATTCCTTCTGCTTTGGGTTATGGAAATCAAGCAATTGGAAGTATTCCAGCAAATTCAGTGTTGATTTTTGAGGTTACTCTTCTCAATGTAGACTAAGTGAGAGATTGGTTCTGCTGGAATGCGTCACTTTAAAGGTTATTCATGAACTCCCCAAAAGTTGCCGTGCAGAGAGAAAATAAATCAAATAGAAATATACCAAACTCTATATTTATTTAAACATACAATAGCTAATTAGACCAATGAAACTATGATTTCAGAACAAAGAACTTCCTGTCTTCTGGGCATGAAAAAAATAGCTCCTTTATTTCTGCTATTGACTTTAATACTAACATCTTGTGGTAAACAAAATACACATGAAAAAGCGGGCTATAATATGCTACTGATGGGACATAGTTTTTTCAAGCCTTATGCCGATAGATTAGAAGAAGTCGTATCTGAATCTGGTATTGTTAATCATAATCAGACTAGAATTTTCAGGGGAGGTGCTCAAGGAAGTCCGGATAGTCTATGGAATTGGACAGGTAGTGAAAACACACTAATCAAAAAAACCCTGGACAATGGAAATGTTGATATTTTTGGGATGACTTCTGGGCCTTTGCAGGAAAATCCTACAGATGGTTACATAGAATGGATTAGTTACGCACTTCAGAATAATCCAGACATAAAGGTTTTCATCTCAATCGGACAACCAGATTTCCCAAACGATTGGGAACAAACCGCTCAAGATTATGGGTTTTCAAGTGCACACGTAGGATATGAATATCATGTTAACTATAGAATTCATAAGACACTCATAGATTCTTTAAGAGCTAAATTCCCTTCCACAAATATTTTTTCAATACCTACGGGAAAAGCAGGACTGAGTTTATGGCAAATGCAAAAAGATGGCTTATTGTTAGACAGCATCTCGTACATCGGACCATTTGAAAGTTCTCTTTTTACTGATGAAAAAGGACATCAGGGGGAAATGACGGCTTATACCGGAGCTCTTATGTGGTTGAAGTCTCTGTATCAAGTTGACCTAAGTGCCAATAGTTTTGTTACTGGTTTTAATACCGACTTGCATTCAGTAGCAGAAGCCATGATAAATAGTCACGACCCAGATTACAACCAATAGATGCTTATAAGTGTCTGATTTGAAAGAAGAGGATATGTCTATGCTCTAAGTTTTTTCTTTTGTTGAATTAATTCTAAGTAATGATTTCCCATTCTTGTCTTTCATAATAACGCTGGTTTCAATTACTTCATCCGACTTAAAATTTTCAATTATTTCACCTCTAATACCAGAGTTTGAAAAATCTATAAAGTTCCAGATCATTGCATTCTTGCTTTTGTTCCATTTGCCTGTCCAGAAAGTATTGCTACCGTCGCCTTTAAATTCCCAGCGATTAAATTGATTTGATACTTGGTCATAACAAATAAGGTATTGACTTTCATTATTATCATTATGAACTATTATTTCAAGGTAATTGTTGGAAAGAATTAAATTTGCTTTTGTTGTGCCACGGGTTTCAACACTTTCAGTTATCCAAGCGGACTTTTCAAAAACTGCAGTATTTTTCCATTTACCTTCCCATTTTATCAATATGTCAAATGCGCTATTTTTAGATAATTCCTGAGCGTTTAAATAACCCATCCCTAAAACAGGTATTATCATTATCATTGTCATTAATTTTTTCATGGTGTAATAAAGGAATTATTTGAATTTTATTAATTTCGTTTAAATTAAAGTTATTTATACAAATGAAAAAATGTTTTTTTGTTGCGTTATTAGTCTTCTCTACAACTCTTCCAGCGCAAAATTGGGTGGCGAAAGCAGATGCACCTATAGGAAGACATCATCCGATTTCATTTGCATTGAACGGAAAAGGGTATTCGATAACGGGAACGGATTCCATTGGGCAGCCAACTGACGATGCGTTTGAGTATAACCCTATTAGTAATACTTGGAATGTTTTAACTGATTTTCCGGGTTTAGCAAGGAGTTATGGAATTGGAACAGTAGCAAATGGAAAAGCATACTTAGGTTTTGGAGCAACGGACTCTGCCTACCTAAAAGATTTTTGGAGTTTCGACCCTACAAATGGAACTTATACTCAACTTGCTAATTGCGATTGTTCTAGCAGAAAACACCCCGCTATGATTTCAATAGGAAATCGTATATATGTTGGGCTGGGAAACGATGTAACTGGTGATAAAAATGATTGGTGGTTGTACCGTATTAATGATGATACATGGACACAATTGGCTAACTTGCCTGGCTCTGGCCGTCACCATCCTTATATGTTTAATGCAGGAGGTGAAGTATTTGCTGGACTAGGTCATGGTGGTCCAACGATATATAAAGACTGGTATAAGTTAGATACTATCTCTAACTCATGGACGGCGATGAATCAATTTCCGGGAGAAGGAAGAGTAGCGGGTACTCAGTTCAATATGCAGGGCTATGGCTTCATTTTAAGTGGCGATGGAGACGATCATAGTTCTATGGACACTGGAGAATTGTGGCGCTACAATCCAGCAAGCGATACTTGGCTGGAATTCCAACCTCATCCAGGGAAAAGCAGATGGGCTCCAGGAAGTTTTGTAATTAATGATAAGGTCTTCTTCTTTGGAGGAGTAAATAGTTCGAGCAACTATCCAAACGATTTATTAAGTTTAGATATAGCCGCTGCCATGGTTGGTCTTGACGAAAAAGCAATAGGGAATACATACTTCTATCCAAATCCGGCTAAAAACTTTATTTCTTGGGAATTTGATGAATCTCTAAAAGAGGTTGTTTTAATTAATACGCTAGGCCAAGTTATTGCCACTAGCAAGGCAGAGACAAAACAGATGAACGTAAGTCATTTAAATCAGGGAGTCTATTTCGTCCAGTTTTTCTCTAAAAACGATATCCTTAAAACGTCGAAGGTGATAATACAGCATTAAAGTAAAATACAGTTTCTAATTAGATTGAATTATTAACTCAAAAGCGGCTTAGAAGTCTCTAATTTGAAAGAGGAGAATATGCCTGTTTTTTTTGAATAAAAGAATTTTACTTTGCAGTTCTTAAGGACATAAAGTTGTCAAAATAAAAAAAGTTTTTAAAAATCGATAATATGAAAAAATAACTAAAGTTTACTTTAACAAAGTAAATGCTTATCCTGTAAGCTTCGAGAAGTCTATATTTATAACCTTGCCATAACAATGACCTTTGCACTGTAACTATATTCTCGTTTTAGATTTTCTATTCCTCAAGGATTTCCTTCAGGGCAATGTAATACCTTTCGGCGATAAACTCAGCGCCAGACTGATTATAATGAACATTATCAGCTAGCATATTGTCATTAAATCCAGTATGCATATCAATAGCAATAATTTGAGACATTGATGTTGATTTATTAGCGGCTACTGTTAATATATCAACATGGTATTGATCAATGTACCATGTAAGTGCACTATCCATGACACTAGAATGCGCAGGGGCCATTTGCTCCAACAAAATAGTGATATTCTTATTTTTCGATTGTAAAATATCAATTATTGAATTTATATTTTCTATAATCTCGGAGTAGGGTAAATCTTCAAGCGCATCATTCAATCCTGGGGAACTGAATAGCGCTACATCTGGGGGGCTGATTCCTTCGAGAGAAGCCTCTAATTCCTCTAAGATATCTCCTGAAGTATATCCACTCCAGCCTTGATGTTCTCTGTCAAATGCCTGATTATTGAACATAGGATATTCTGAATCATCACTCTCAGAACCAATGAGGTCAAAATCCCATTCGCCTCCCAACAATAGCTTCCAAGTTTCATATCTGAAACTTTCATGATCTGGTCGTCCTCCTTCGACACGGGAAGCTCCGAGGGATAAAATTGTATTTTTAATTGGTTCAGTTGGCACTTCTGTTTTCCCACAGGATATAACAGACAGGGCAAAGAGCATTATTCCAAATCGGTAAATCATACTTTTTCTTTTCAATTTCAAATTTCAATTTTCATTTTGCGTTTCTTGAGTTTATGCAGAGCGAATGACAAATATTGTAATGCTATGTATGTGGCTTTTTCGAATAATATTCAGAGTATTTAGTGGTCCTTAAAGAAACTCCAAATTTGATTATACATTATTTCTTCTGCTTGATAATTACCAATTTCATGTCCTTGACCAATTGCAACTAATTTTTTCACTTCATGATTGTTATCGCAATTCCCATAAAGTGTACTCTCAATAGTTATATTATTCCAATTCTCAGTGGTTGCTATCCCAACTATGTTGCAATTGAAGTTGCTGGCCCAGTTTAGTGCACTGTTAGTTGCTGACATAAATTCCCCTACATCTGTATTGCCTCCGCTTAATGGAATAACATCATCTGTTTCTCCGTTTAGCTGAAAAACTGAAATAGCAGAATTATTTATAATGTTTCCAGTGGAAATAAGTTGCTGACTGAAAAGAGGCGCGATCGCTTTGAAATGATCGGTTTGTTTACCTAGTAAATTAACCATTCCAGAACCATTTGAATAGCCTATCGCATATGCTTTTTCAATGTTTATATTAGAGAAGCTTAATAAGGTGTCTATAATTAGATTCACAAACTCAACATCATCTGCACTGGTAGGCTCGTTCCCAAGATTCCAATATCCTCCGTTATTACCAGTATTAGAGTGACCGTTTGGGTAGATACCGATGAATTCACCATTGGAAATTAAAGAATCTAGTGTTGGATTATATGTAAACTGTTCAGCAGATCCTCCAGCGCCATGAAATGCAAAGACTAAAGGAAGTTTTAAAGAATTGTTTTGAACGGCTGGCGAAACCACAGTGAATTGTCTTTCGGTTAAAACCCCATCAATCAGTTGTGTGATTTTAAAATCTTTTAAAGAATTTGAAGAATCATGAATTGCCTCCCTTTCGCAACCCTGAAGTATAAAATATAGAGCGAATAAGAATATTTTAATTTTTTGCATTTCACAAAGTTAATGAACCTATTATTGAATATGTTTAACGAAAAGCGATAATAAGGCCTTCTAAATGCACGGCTTTTTTTATTTTAAAAGTCTCTGATTTTAAAAAAGAGGATATTTTTCTGGATTAATAATCTTGGGTACTATTTATTTAAATTTTTATAATCAGGCCAGAGCTTAAACGCTGGCCATAGTCTTTAAGCCGTCAGAGTATTAGATCATGCCTATCTTTGATAAAAGATTGAAAACAACAAACTTTATGAAGAAATTACTTGGTTCTCTGCTCATGGCGCTAACAACTGTAGGTTGGGCCCAATCGCTTCCTTTTGATTTTGAATCTACTACCTCAGGAATGCTGGGGTATGATGGTGCTACCTTCACCATAGTTTCTAATCCAAGTACCACAGGAAATGCAAGCGTTAAAGCGGCGAAGATTGTAAAAGTTAATGCTGGAGATTTATGGGCAGGAGGTAAAATAACCAATGTGACCTCGCTCAATTTTTCAAGTGCAGCAACAAGTGTTCTTTCTATGAAAGTATACACTACAGAACCTGTTGGCACCGTTATTAAGGTTAAACTAGAGAATCCATATACTAGTGAAGTAGATGCGATAACCACTTTAAGTGGTGCATGGGAGACCTTGAAATTTGATTTTGGCATACCAGCACCAACAGGAAGTGCTGATCTCGTTATAATGCCTCAGCCATTCACAGCCGGAGGGGGAAATACGTTTTTCATAGATGACGTCAAACAAGTTGCTGGAGTTATTACTACTCCGCGCCCATCTTTGCCTATTACATTTGAATCAGGCACTACAGGAAATCATTTCTTTGATTTTGAAAGTGCGATTATGACGAGTGTCGCTAATCCCGATATAGATGCAGACAATAACAGTGCTAAAGTCGGTAAAATTGTACGATACCTGGGTGCGCCCTTCGGTGGTAGTAAGATTAAATTTTCCAATATGATAGACTTCGCTAGTCACCCAGTGATTACAATGAAGGTATGGACTTCGGCCCCGATAGGTACGAACGTTACACTCAAAGCAGAAAAGGCATTTTGGGGTGAGGAACGTAGCGTCACAACAACAAAATCTGAAGAATGGGAGACCCTTTCTTTTAGCTTCACTAATGCTCCAACCGATATGCCTACGCTGACATTTTTGTTCGACTTTGCAGCTGGTACTACGAATGTTGGTGATGGAACTGCTGCATCAACCTTCTATTTTGATGATGTGAAGTTTGCAAACGTAGCACTATCAAATCAAGAAAATAATTTTTTAAACCCTGTTGTTGCTTATCCTAACCCCACTTCAGATCAGTGGACACTTTATGGTAGTCAAGGGAAGATGGAAAGCGTCCAGGTTTATAGTCTAAGTGGTCAGCTGATGGGTAGTTTTAAATCTCGAAGTAATGAGATTTCAATAGATGCCTCAGCTTACGCACCGGGATTTTACGCTGCTAAAATTCGCTCAAGCACTGGCGATTGCATGATTAGGTTAGTGAAACAATAAGTAGTGCATTTGAAGTCTAAAACATTTTAACACTTTTATATTCTACCAGCGTCAAAACGCTGACCATAGTCTTTAAGGAATCAGAGCATTAGGTCATGCCTAGTATCCAGTAATTCATTTTTGTTTTAAAAGTCTCTGATTTGAAAGAAGAGGATATGCCTATTATTAGATGATATTCAGAATATTTAATGGGTAGTTTGTATTAATTCCGATTAGAATTAAATCATATCTATGTAATTTTAGAATATGAGATTACCATTAGCAATTATTGCATTACTTATTACATTATCAGTTTATAGTCAAGACTCTATTGAATATGATAATTTGTCTTTTTCATGCAATGGGGAAGAACTGCAAATGGAAGAGATTGAGAAGTTGACCAAACGATACAAGGTTGGAGTATGCCATCTAAAAAATGCTCAAAAAAGAGTTAATACTTGTGAGACCAATTGGAAGCGAAATATTATATTGGGAGTTTCGATTATTTCTACACCTGTTATGGCAGCCTGCACAGGATTATTTGGTTTGCTAACATGGGCACTTGGCCCAGAAGATTACCCCGGTCTCATAGTTTACTCTGGATTAACGACGATTGCTTCTGCAGCAGTAACTATTTCCTTGCCTATATTGGTCTATCACTATTCGTCAAAAGATAGGTGTCTTATTAGAGCTGATAAACAATACAGAATAGTGGCAAAGAAGCTGAATCGGGCTATTAATGCTGTTAATCAGTAATATAAAACATCCTCAAGAAACTTCAGCAAGTAATGGGATATAGTTTTCTTCAGATGTCGCTAACGTATCTCAGAGGGTTAGCAGTTGGATGTTGAGGACTTTTCTGAGTGTAGATTTTTATACTTTTGATTAAACCAATAATTCAAATAGCTGTAATTTTTTTTAGTGATGAGACATTTTTTGAATGGGCCGTTTTTCAAAGCATTTGTATTAACTACAATTTTTATACTCTATTCTGTCCTTGTTTATGGACCAAGAGCTGAATGTTTCGAGATGAATGAAGGCATTAAGTCGCTGGGCTTGAGCTTTTCCTACAATTTCAATACGGTTATTACATTCTTTGAAGTAAGAACGAGGGGACAGCTTGAATGCTATGAATATTTTCTTACCTATTGGGATGTTGTTTTTGCTGCATTGTATGGAATAATGTACGCTGCTTGGATCAATGCGTTATTCAGTAGAAGAAAACTTTTATGGTTCACTCCTGTGCTATTCGCCGTAATATTTGATTGGACGGAAAACTATTTTGAAATCCAAATGATTATAGATTATCTGGAAGGTGATATTTTATCAGAAGACTTTATTAAACTCGGGTCTGCCGTTAATTCACTCAAATGGATTTGTTCCTGGACCATCTTTATTGTTTTAATATTAGGGGTGGTTAGAAAATTGAAAAAAATAAGGTTAAAAGCAAGTAATGAGACATAGTTCTCTCCAAGCATCGTTGACTTATTTTAGGGGCTTAGAAGTCTCTGATTTGAATGAAGAAGATATGCCTGTGATTTCGTCAGAGTAGGAGCTTAAGGGTAAAAACCAATTCTTCTCATTTTTTGCTTCCTGCCAGAATTCACTTCAACTTGAAGAACAGCTCCTGTTTTGCAGATGCAAGCACGGCAAAATTCGGCTTTGGTTGAATCATAATCAATGCTAAAAGATATTAATTCTATGTTTTTGTCCTCTAAATATGATGAGACTACATCTTGATAGATTTGGGGCGTCAATGT
>CATIRS010000023.1 GCA_949529985.1 Owenweeksia sp. TMED14 | reverse complement strand
ATAAAAATACATATAAAATGGCATTAGAAATTACAGATGCAACTTTTGACGAAGTTGTGCTCAAATCAGATAAGCCTGTTCTCGTTGATTTTTGGGCAGCATGGTGTGGTCCCTGCAGAATGGTGGGTCCAATTATTGAGGAGATTAGCAATGATTATGACGGAAAAGCTGTTGTGGGAAAAGTGGACGTTGATGCAAATCAAGAATTTGCAGCAAAATACGGAGTTCGAAATATTCCAACTGTTTTGGTTTTTGCTAAAGGAGAGCTCGTAGGAAGGCATGTTGGTGTATCGCCAAAAACAACCTATACAGAAGCTATTGACGCGGTTTTATAGATTGATAAGTTCATTAATATAAATCTTCTTTGTTTTTGGTGACGAATTGTTTGGCAAATTCAAAATCGAACGTATATTTGCACACGCTAATAAGGTCTGGTAGTTCAGTTGGTTAGAATACATGCCTGTCACGCATGGGGTCGCGGGTTCGAGTCCCGTCCAGACCGCTTTTAAGAAGTTGTGTGTTGTAGCTTGAGTTTAAACTCAATGTTTACAACCAGTGAGAAGCTTTCCATTCAACATGGAGAGCTTTTTTTTAATTTCTGATTTCAAAAATTTAACAAGTTAATAAATAGTATATATTTCATATATTTGCAATATTTAATTTTTGCTTATAACATTGTGCATTGACAAAAAAATATCTTCTTTTATTATTATTTCTTCAAACCCTGCTTTTGCAGGCACAAGATATTGTTTTAGTTCTTGACTATACAAAGACTGAAATAAGAACAAATAGGATTGAGCTAGCAGTAGAAATTAATCATGGTGTAAACCTTTCAGGATCTTTAATCTTGGAATTTGGACCTAGCACATCTTCTTTGACTACCTATTCTGTTGCAACCATTTCCTCTACTACAAATTATAATCCTAAAACGGATTACTTAAAAAGTTATTCACATACCCTTACTACCTCCCCTAGTACTTCTTACTATTACAAATGGCGATTAGTTACACCAGATTATGGGACAATATTAAACCCTCCTTCAGGGACACATAGTGTAACTTCACTTTCAGGATTTAACGTACTTCCATCTCAAGTGTTTGAAATACCAGAAGAAGGGCTTAAAGTCGGTGATACGATCGGTAAATTAAAATACGATGATACCGAAGGTTCATGGCAAAAAATTCAAACATATTACAAAACAACAATTGGATTAAAAACTGATGGAACCATGTATGCTTGGGGTAGAAATGCTAAGCGTCTAATAACCGATTATTGTAATAGCTCAGAGGTTATTTATAAGCCTGTTCAGATCACTCTGCCACCCACACAAGACTCATTTGACAGTGACGGTGACGGTTATTGGGATTATGATGAAAACAACTATGGCGGAAATTCAAGTAATGCTAGTATAACAGTAACCGATACAGATGGTGATGGTTTTTCTGATGGAATGGAAACTGCAATTGGATCTGACCCCAATGATCCCTTTTTCACAATGGAAAATTGGGATGCTTTATGCCCTATATTCTCAGCTCAGGCATCAAGGACAAATTTATTATTCCATGATTTTGCCATATCCAAAACATCAGTTATAGCTATTGAAAAAACAACAAGAGATTTATATTTTTGGGGATCTGCAAATGGTGGGGTTGATTTATATGATAATATTGCGAATGTTAATGGTAAACAAATACCAGCTGTATTTATTGAAAAAAATATGGGTTTTGAATATAGTTACGAGGGCCCAGAAAAAATTGATACTACAATAAACTGGGAAAAAATCGCAGTTTCTGATAACTTTACTACCCCTAGATATCCAAATCTTAATGAACTTGATGTTATTTATGACACAGCAGTAGCTGGAATATCTCAAGAAGGTAATTTATACATATGGGGAACAGTCAGTGGGGTTATATTATTTCAACCCCTAGAGGTAGGTACAAGTAAAACATGGGTCGATGTATCCGTTGGTGATGCAATTGTCGCTATCGCTGATGACGGAACGATGTACACTGTAGCTATGGAAATTCCAACTTCGGCAAATCTTTCTTCAATTGATAAGGATAATGATGGAGTACCCGATGTAGATGATGCCTTTGAGTGGGATCCATTTTATCAATATGATTCAGATGATGACGGGTTGCCAAATAAAATTGAAGTTGAAAAAGGGACTAATAAAAATAATGCAGATACGGATGGGGATGGTGTGAGTGATGCTCAAGATCAACTCCCTT
>CATIRS010000022.1 GCA_949529985.1 Owenweeksia sp. TMED14 | reverse complement strand
CGTAAATATGCTCTTCCATTCTTCCTTCACCACCTACCCCTGTCGCACAGCTTAGCTGACCTGAATAACACGTCGGAGAAACATTATTAATCGTTATTCGTGGAGCTGAAATAGAACCAACTGGAGAGTTTGAAGTTATAGATATCGAACCTGGAAGGCTAACTGAACCTCCACTTGAAGTTCGGCACTCTCGGTAAAGAATAACTCTGAACTTTACTTTTCCGGCATTTGCACCAGATTTTGCACATTGCCAAGTGATCTCACCACCCATTAGATGGGTAGCCGAAACATCATTTATAAAAAATAAAAAAAAAGCAGGAACAAGAAAATTTAAAAGTTTATTCATACTAGAAAATTTATTTACTGAAAAATGACCTAAGGAAGTTACTATTTGTTTTTACTTGATTTAACTTTTTTTAGAAAAAAGTAGTTGTAAAATAAAACAAGTATTAATATTTAATTCACTCGGACGCTTTTTATCCTCCCCGACAATGTGCGGGTAATACCCGTGATGCTATCTAAAAAAGTTACTGACGGGATATTTATAATTATTTCATTGCCATATGTTAAGTCTCCTCCTGAAGAACTCGTTACGGTTCCAAGATTACTGACGTTTACTTCTATTTCACCTTTTACATAATAGGGTATCATTGGAATATTAAGTGTAGCCATTTGTTTTCCAGTAGATTGATTGCTTAGTCCTAACGTGCCATAAATAGAATTACCTTTTAAATGGTTTTCTGAATTTTCATCACCTCCAAAATTAATTGAAATAGCATTATTTACGAAATTTGCTCGAGATCCTTCTGATGAACTCCAAAATTCATTTAAACCACTTGAATCGTTTAAAAACTTACCATCGTATTTATAATTCTCATTGTCAAGAGTTATATCAATTGTCCATTTCGCACTGGAATTTGACCCTGAAGAATCACAGCCAATAATAATTAATACAAAGGATGCTATTATAAGTGTTGGAAGGTATTTATACATAATTAAGTAAAAGTAAAATGATAAAAATTAATTTGTGAATATATCTTCAATCAGAATAGTTTCACTAGGAAGTACGGAATTTATATCGCTTGAATAGTTACTTAAACTTTGGTAGAAATTTTCAACACTGATACCAAAAACCTCTTCAAAATTATTCTTCCAATTGCCATTGGTTGGGTTTGGTAGCCAAAAGTCTTTGAATATCATTTTAAATGCATCTTCTTCAGTGTGATTTAACTTCTGAAGTTCTTTCGCTAGCGCAAGGACCATGAATACGGATGATGAATAATTGGGATCTTCGTTTTGGGAGTCATTATATTTTTCAAATATCTTAGGGTTATTTATCGCAGCTATGTTGACCTGATTTTGGGCGTCTTTGATATAATTAACTCCATAATATTGTTGAATATACATTGATTCTATTGTTGCGGCTCCACCCTCTGAAATCCATTTCAATTCAATATTTCCATCATAAAAGTTTTTAGAAAGCGACATCTGGTAGACATGAAAGTATTCATGAGGAATTACAGAATACCTATGCAGTTGAGCAAAATCAAATTCAGAAGCAGGTATCTCCAAGACCATATAACGTTCATTTTGATTTCCAGAGACGGAAGCTCCGGATGCATCACCGATTTGGCTTTGATAAGGCTTGCTTGCAGTGCTTTTCCAGGCATAAACACTCATTTGATATGAGTAATCTCTAGGTTCGATTTTAATTTTTTCATTAAGATTGCCCACAATAGTATAAAACTCCGATTCCCAAGTGCTTGGTAGGCTAGTATGAATCTTATAGTCAAAAGAAAATTCGTTTGGCATGGGGTCGGTTCCACTCACGCAAGAAAAGAATAGGGAAAGTCCAAGAATACCAACTATCTTTTTCATGTTTTTAAAATTTATTTATAATAATTCGTTCTGTATTATGCTTCTGTCTTCTGCCTTTTTTTCTTTTTGTAAAGATCTAACAAAGGTCTACAAATCAGTTTGTAAATATATCCTGTAAAAGAATGGTCTCACTTGGTAGTACGGAATTTAAATCTGTTGAATCTATTGTGCCATCAGCATTTAGATCGTAATTACTTAAACTTTGGTAGAAATCAGGAACAGTGATGCTAAAAATATCTTCAAAATTACTTTTCCAATTTCCATCGGTAGGGTTAGGGAGCCAGAAGTCTTTAAATATCATTTTGAAGGCTTCTTCTTCTGAATAATTTAGCTTTTGAAGTTCTTTTGACAGGGCAAGTAACATAAAAACAGATGAAGAATAGTTTCGGTCTTTATCTGAGGATGCAGCATAGGTTTCATAAATACTGGGCGTATTTACTACTGCAATATTGACATCATTAATATCCCACTTAAAATAATTATAATTATAGTACTGCTGAATATACATTGACTCTATTGTTGTTGCACCGCCCTCTGACATCCATTTCAGTTCAATATCATGGTCGTAAAAAGTTTTTGAAAGGGACATTTGATAAACATGAAAATATTCATGGGCAATGACTGAATATCTATGCATTTGGTCGTTGTCAAATTCAGAAGCAGGTATCTCCAAGACCATGTATTTGCCATTGATAGCTCTGCGATTTCCAGAAATCATCGCACCACCATCATCTCCGATTTGGTCTTTGTATGGTTTATCAGCGGTACTATTCCATGCGTAAATATCCATTTCATACGAATAGTCTTTAGGTAATATTTTTATTTTATCATCTAGATTATTCATGATCGTATAAAATTCTGATTCCCATTCGCTTGGTAAGCTTGAATGAATGTTATAGTTAAAAGTAAAATCTGTTGGAATTACGTTTTCTTTACCACAAGAGAATAGAATTAAAAGTGCTAAAAGTGAGATTGTTTTTTTCATAATTATTTTTCGCTTTTTATAGTAAATCTTGTTCCGCTAATCTTCTATCTCTCGCTTTTTTACTTTTATAAAGATCTAACAAAGGTTTATTTAAATCTCTAATTTTTTTTATTTCTACAGAATCTGAATCAGATGGTATCCAATGAATTTTCCCTGAATCAAAATTTGAACTATATCCACCTCTAAAATCAACACTCCAGACTGACTTGTCGCTGCTTTCATAGAAGAGCTTCTTAGTTTCCTCATAAAAAAAATCGTTCTGATAACTTTGACCTATTGAAAAGGTATCAACTTTGTTAATTAAATACCAGAATCCGCACATATGGCAGTCTACTGAGGGTACGAGGCATGTATCGCACAGGGGAAATTCAATATCTGCTTTAAACCATTCTTCTTGAATTGGCTTTATAGAATCTTGAAAGGTATAAGTCAGTATTCCGTTGGTCCATTGGGTTCCATCATGCTTTGTTAGAAATGCGGTTTTTGGATTTACTGAATTTATTTGTCCACTAGTTTGAAAACAAATGCCTAGGTATATTAAAAAACAAAAGATAGTTATACGTCTCATAATACTAAGGTAGTTAACCATGGGATTTGGATTTACCTAATAATTAAATCGATATCCTAGTGTAACTTGACCCAATCATACAACTTCTAATTTCATGAAAGAAGCAACAATAAGATTTGTTGAAGAAAAGGACCTTGGTGCACTTGTCCTACTTTGCGAAGAGCATGCTCATTTTGAAAGGGCAGATTATTCTAAGAATAATAAAGAGTCCATGCTAAAAGAGAAGTTATTTGCCGAAAACCCAAGTTTCAAATGTTTGGTTGTCGAGCATAATGACTCGATTGTGGGTTATTGCTCATTTATGAAACAGTTTTCAACTTGGGATTCTGATTATTATTTACACATGGATTGCCTTTTTCTAATTAAAGAGGCCAGGGGATTTGGATTGGGCGAGATTCTACTCAATAGATTAAAAGAAGAAGCTAACAAGATTAATTGTAATATAATCCAATGGCAAACACCATCATTTAATTCACGGGCAATCAAATTCTATGATAGAATAGGAGGTAAATCAATTCCAAAAGAGAGATATTTTCTCAATCTGTATTGAGATTAGCATGATCTGTGAATTTAACTAGAACAAGTTCATTTCTTTCCTTTGATAAGGGAATCAATTACGCTAGGGTCTAGAAGGGTAGATGTGTCACCCATATCTTTTGTATTTCCCTCAGCAATTTTACGAAGAATACGTCTCATTATCTTGCCAGACCTTGTTTTGGGGAGTCCTGGGGCTATCTGAATTATATCGGGTTTTGCGATATGGCCAATAGATCCAACAACAGCTGAAATTATAGAGTTATTTACATCTATTTCATTATGGTCGCCAGCCTCCAGCGAGATGAAAGCATAGATCCCCTGACCCTTTATAGCATGAGGATAGCCGACAACAGCACTTTCTGTGACTAGTGTGCTAGAATTAATAGCATTTTCAATTTCTGCTGTCCCAAAGCGATGACCACTTACATTGATGACATCATCGACTCTTCCGATAATACGGTACATGCCTTCTTCTCGTTTTGCCCCATCTCCAGTAAAATAATAGCCATCATAATTTGAGAAATAAACATCTTTACATCGCTGATGGTTGCCATAAATAGTTCTTAGCATAGATGGCCATGGAAACTTTACACATAAATGTCCTTCGATACCATCATCTAATATTTCTCTTCCATTGATATCTAATAGAACAGGTTCGATACCCGGAAGAGGTTTTCCAGCAAAAGTTGGTTTTTGCTCACTTAAATTACCCAAGCCTGAAATCATTATGCCACCGGTTTCAGTTTGCCACCAAGTGTCGACAATAGGACAATTGCTCTTACCAATCATTTTATCATACCAATCCCAGGCTTCCTTATTTATTGGTTCTCCTACAGATCCAATTACTTTTAGATTCTTTAAACTAAAACCTTCAACCCATTTATTCCCAAGAGCCATAAGGGACCTAATCGCGGTAGGTGCTGTATAAAATTGATTAACGCTATACTTATCACATATTTCCCAAAATCGAGATGCTGTAGGCCATGTAGGAATACCTTCAAACATCAATGTAGTAGCGCAATTTAGTAGAGGTCCATAAATAATATAGCTGTGCCCTGTGACCCATCCAACATCTGCAGTGCACCAATAAATATCTCCTGCCTTATATTGAAAAACATTTTTAAAACTATAGCCTGCGTAAACCATATATCCTCCGCATGTATGAACAACACCTTTAGGTTTTCCTGTAGATCCCGAAGTATAAAGAATAAATAATACGTCTTCAGAATCCATAGCTTCAGCAGGACAAAAATCACTTATATTTTCAACTGCTTCATGGTGCCATATATCTCTACCGTGAGTCCATTGAATGTTACGATTATCTCGTTTCACAACTACCACAGTTTTAACGCTTGGACAGGATTTTAAAGCTTCATCTACGGTTGTTTTGATAGCTAGATTTTTCGCCCCTCGATACATTCCATCAGACGTTAATACTGCGCAGCACGTTGAATCATTTATACGATCAGTCAAAGCTTGAGATGAGAAGCCTGCGAAAACTACACTATGAATCGCTCCTATTCTCGCACAAGCAAGAACTCCAATTGTCAATTCAGGAATCATAGGCATGTAAATAGCGACACGATCCCCCTTTTTTATTCCTCTAGATTTTAACACATTTGCGAATCTGCAAACAGCTGAATGCAATTCATAATATGACATGCGTAGTTCAGGTTCTTTAGGATTGTTTGGTTCCCAAATTAGTGCTGTTGATTCTCCATTTTTCTTAAGATGTCTATCGAGACAATTTTCCGTTATATTTAATTTCCCGTCTTCGAACCAACTTATTTTAGGGCCTTTAAAGTCCCAATTTAATGTTTTTGACCATTTTTTTTGCCACGAATAGTGAGATGCTATATCATCCCAAAATCTTTCAGGATTGTTTTTGGCATTTTCATAAGAATCCTGGTACTCCTTGTATGTAGTTATCTCAAATGGATTCATATCAATCATCTTTATTCATGCCTCGAGCGTATAAATATCGAAAGATTGCCTGCTCTCCAGATTCTGATATTAATTGACGCCCGGCTCTTTTATTGACTTTTACCGCCATTCTTGGTATTGCTTTTGACCATGATGCTTCGGTGAAACTTTGAGACTCATGCAATCCATGACAATTACCGCAGTTAACTTTATAAAGCCCTTCTCCTGCATTGTGCTCAGTAAGAGTATAACCAGGGAATTTTTCTCGAACGGATTCCATTGTTAGCGGTTCTGAAATCTTTCTGTTTTCAATTTGAAGAAATCCACATGAAGTTGCAATAGTTGAAATTAATGCCATTAAAAATGATCTATAAATATTCATTCAAATGAATTTACGATTTAACAAATACAAGTCTACATGTTTTTAACTTAAATAGCATTGGATTAGTTGAAAAGTTGTGAGGGTATTTACAATAAAGATGGGTGACAAAGAATATCTTTGATTATGCGTTTCTGGCTTGTTTTTTTCTTTTCTCTATGCTTTTTTCATGCTAAAAGCAACCCTCCAATCTACTTTTTCCCAGATTTAATAAGGTTTGAACAGACTATTTGGCAGCAAGAAAACTTTAATAGACCTGATGGCCATGTTAGATTCACAGGTGATTTCGGTTTACACCCAATTGCAATGGCTAAATTCGGATTAAACGTCAATAATATAGATTCCCTGAATAGCTTTTCTGCAGCTCAAACATTATGGCTTGATTATTTTTGTGAGTTTAAGGATTCTTCAAAAGCTGATATTGCCTTGATTTACGGACCGTCAATTATGAGATCTATGTCTAAAGAAGAATTCCATTTTTCTCAAGCTAGAATTAAAAAGTATAAAGTCACTCAAGACTATTCTTTAAACGATTGCTGTAAAAA
This sequence comes from Owenweeksia sp. TMED14, assembly GCA_949529985.1. Lineage (GTDB taxonomy): Bacteria > Bacteroidota > Bacteroidia > Flavobacteriales > Schleiferiaceae > TMED14. The sequence goes on along the minus strand of CATIRS010000022.1, from coordinate 54,880 downwards.
TTCAATCGTAAGTTTTGTAGAATTAGAACCGGTAATATTATTATCAGATATCCCTCGATTTCATGCTTATCAAGTTAAAAAAGGAGATAGTCTTTGGAGGATTCGTAAAAACTATCCAATGGTTTCAATAGATGATTTAATCCGAATAAATAGAGGCACCGATGTCATCTATCCTGGTCAAATCCTGAATATCCCGTTTTAAATAAATATGAAAAATGAGAATCGAACACCTTTACAAATTGCTGTTTTCTTTCTCAGTTTATTATTTGTTTTTGGATTTGGGTCCTATTTAAATACTTTTTTTAATTTCCCCATTACAAAGAGCTTTTCAGTCGAATTGCCTGAATGGAAGATTTATGAAAAGGATCCCTTAAAAAAAGTAAATATTGAAACTGATCCAATCCAGGTGATCGATACATTAATCAATAATCAGCCTAAGCTTGAGAAGATTGAAATCGTATATCCAAATTTGCCTACGGGATTATCTCAAATATCATTTTCTCCCAATGACAGTGTTGGTTTTTCTGGATTTTATAAGTCTTTAAATAATCTTGATGAAAAAGATGCTATTCGTATCCTTCATTTCGGAGATTCTCAGATTGAAGGAGATCGCATGACAAGAGAAATTCGTGATTTTTTTCAAAATAAATATGGAGGAGAGGGTGCTGGCATTCAGAATTTAACCCCCTTTGTTCCAATGGCAGCTGTTGATCACAGAACTCAAGGAGAATGGCGACGTATGGTCAGCTTCGGGAGAAAAAATCAAAAGCAGGAGCAAGGCCGCTATGGATTAACGGGAGTTGCTCATAGTTATGAGCAACAAAATAATGATTACCCGGACGCTATAATCTCATTCCGTCCTCGTAAATATGGTTATAAGAAGGCCCGACGATTCTCTAGTTTTGAACTTTCTCACGGTCCTTCAAAAGGTCCTCTGGAAGTTAAATGGTTTGCGAATGATACTCTTTGGAGGATACAATACATCGATAGCTCAGCAAGCGAGGGAAACCTCGTTCTCGTAGCTCCAGAACCTGTTGCTCAATTAAGACTTGAGTTCAGAGGTAAAAGTCCAGATTGGTATGGTATTTCACTTGATGGAAAATCAGGAGTAAACGTAGATAATATATCTATGCGAGGTGCTAGCGGATTAAGTTTTACTCAAATGGATCAAATTCATTTTGGTCGACAATTGAGGCATAAAAATATTGGCCTTGTTATATTGCAATTTGGAGGTAATTCTGTGCCCTATTTTAAATCAAAAGAAGCTGTAGCTAGATATGGAAAGTCCTTTATTCGTCAAATTAAATTATTTCAAGAACTTTTACCAACTGCTGATATATTGGTTATAGGTCCAAGTGATATGGCAGTGAAAGATGGGCTTAATTGGGTGAGTTATCCTTTTGTCTCCGAAGTTAGAGATGTCATGAGACAAGCTGCTTTTTCTGAGAATGTTGGTTTTTTCGATTTATTTGATCTTATGGGAAGTGAGGGATCTATGGTCGATTGGGTAAATCAATCTCCACCATTGGCTGGTCCGGACCATATCCATTTTACACCTCGTGGATCAAAAAAAGTAGGAAAAGCGATAGTCGCATCTTTAGAATTTGAATTGGGTAGATATGAATAGACTAATTCTTTTCTTTGGGCTCATATTTTATAGTCTTGCAAGTCTTTTTTCTCAGCCGATATCTCTGAAAGTATTGCCTAATCCTTTGCCAGAGCCTGCTATAAAAAACGAATTAAATTTCCCAGGAGACAATATTGGCTTTTTCTCATTATTTGAGAAGCTGGATAGTCTTGTTTTTAAGGGGATTGGTGAAGTTAATATTGTCCATATTGGTGGATCACATGTTCAAGCAGGTTTACTTACTGATGCCATACGATTCAAGCTTCAGACAATGTCGCCTGGTTTGACTGGTGAGAGAGGCTTTTTCTTCCCGTTTGCTTTGGCTCATACAAATAGTCCAAATACTTATAAAACCAATGCCTACCCCAATATAAATAATTGGCATGGTCAGCGCTGTTCCGTTCCTTCTCACACAGGACCATGGGGTGTTTCTGGTATAAGAGCATGGACAACAGATTCAACATCAAGAGTTGAAATATATAGTAAGGATGATCCTTTTGGTTACAGAGAATTAAGAATTTTCGCAAGTCCAAGTGATAGTTCTATGGTTGTTAGATTTTTGAATTCCACAGATAGTTCATTTTATGATTCATCGATTAATGCTTTTGTAGGGCTATTTTCTATCCCTCAAGACACGATAAGCTTCCGTTTGGCTTCTGAAAATATCAAACAAAAATATTTTTCATTAGAGGGAGTTCAAGTAATCAGGGAGACGCCAGGATTAAGATATCATGCAATTGGAGCTAATGGTGCTGCGACACATTCTTATTTAAAATGTGATCGTTTTGGTCAACAAATGGCTGCCATTAACCCTGATCTGATTCTTTTTGGATTAGGAATTAACGATGCCTATAAGTCTAAAGGACGATTTGATTCTTTGGCTTATGAAAATAATTATGACAGTTTGGTTGGATTAATTCGACAGGTTAATCCCAAATGTGCGTTTATATTTTTAACAAACAACGATAGTTATTACAGGGGAAAATACAATCCTCATGGAGAAATCGTTCGAAGATCAATGTTTCGCTTAGCTAAAAAGCATAAAGGTTCTGTTCATGACCTTTATAATTTAATGGGAGGTAAGAACTCCGTTTCTTTCTGGATTCGCAAAGGGTGGGCAAAGAAAGATGGAATTCATATGACGCGAATTGGATACGGTCTGCAAGCTTATTGGCTGGCTAATGCAATAGAGAGTGCATATTTAGATATTCATGAAAGTGGCATGAATGAAAAGCCTATGTTCACAGATAAATTCCAGTTATGATTGAGCTTTTTTTTCGGGACTTTAATAATATTTGGAAGTTCAGTGCTATGTCTCCCTTGAACTTCACTTCTGTTTCTTTTTGGCTTTTATTTGGTGTTTCTCTCCTTGCATATAGTTTGGTTTATCGCAATAGAGCGGTTCGAAACGCCTTTCTTTTTCTGGTTAGTTTATTTTTTTACTACAAAACAAGTGGTGTCTTTTTCATACTACTCATTTTCTCTACGATTGTTGATTTTAGCATTGGCCATTTACTGTTTCGAACTAGAGCTATTTGGAAACGTCAGTTATGGGTTACATTAAGCGTTTTTGTTAATCTATCGGTTCTGTTTTATTTTAAATATCCTTACTTTATTTCTGATTTTTTATCACAAGCTCTAGATATAAATTGGGCCCCAAAGCCAGTTCATGCAATTTGGAGTAATGCATATTTAGGCACTGATTTTGTAGAAAGTAAGATTCTATTACCAGTGGGGATTTCCTTTTATACTTTTCAATGCTTGTCTTATATCATTGATATTTATAGACGGCAAATAGAACCAGTGAAATCTGTACTTGACTTCGGATTCTATGTTAGCTTTTTCCCTCAATTAGTTGCCGGTCCAATCGTCAGGGCTTCAGAATTTATCCCACAACTTCATAAGCCTTATAAGTTGTCAAAAGCTGTTTTTGGTTTGGGGGTTTTTTGGATAATTAATGGCTTGCTGAAAAAAATAGTTCTTGCTGATTATATAGCTAGTAATTTTGCTGACCGAGTATTTGCGCAGCCGACGCTTTACAGTGGGCTGGAATGTTTATTGGCATTATTTGCTTATTCTTTACAAGTTTATGCTGACTTTAGCGGTTATACAGATGTTGCTATTGGGGTGGCATTGCTGATGGGATTCACATTAACAAAGAATTTTAATTCGCCATATAAGGCTATTAATACTTCTGACTTTTGGCGTCGTTGGCATATTTCTTTAAGTTCTTGGTTAAGGGATTATCTATACATTCCATTAGGAGGAAATAGAGAAGGGTCTTTTGCTTCGTATTTAATTGTGTTCACTTCTTTTTTTGTAATCGCAATAATGGCTGAATCTTGGAAAGTTCCAATTTTTATGGCTGCTTTCCTATTACTCGTTTTTGCTCTTACACAATGGATTTCATTATTTAAAAAATGGTTAAATACAAATATTAATTTAATGCTAACAATGCTTTTAGGTGGCTTGTGGCATGGGTCTTCATGGAATTTTGTTATTTGGGGTGGTCTGAATGGACTAGGTCTTGTATTTTATAAATTCTGGAAAAAAATTCGGCCATGGAATCCAAAATCCTCATTATTAGGAAGGGTTTTTGGAATTTCTACGACGTTATTCTTTATTACATTATCAAGGGCATGGTTTAGGTCTGAAACATGGGGTGATGCAATATCAATTCTAACGAGAATATGGACAGCTTTTGACCCTTCGATCACATTTGATATATTAACAGGGTTTTGGCGTCCGTTGAGTCTTATGTTGGCTGGATATTTAATTCATTGGATTCCTGAATTTCAAAAAGCGAACTATCGAAAAAAATTCATGAACGCACCAGTCCTGATTCAATGGAGTTGTACTCTCTTCGTCATCGTAGTTTTATATCAAGCAATGTCATTTGACAGCCAGCCATTTATATATTTTCAATTTTAGTTCAATATTGGATTTTTAGCTAGATTTATAGAAGTCATAAAACCTCTATATATATTGGCCAATTTTAAAATTCTCTCTGCGTAATGTGCGCCGGGTCCTTTTGCTATTTGGTCAACATTGTCATACCATAGATCTGGCTTAAGACCTAGTTTTTTTGCTTTTCTAGCTGCCTTGGCAATGCGTGATGGACCAACATTATAACTCGCTAAAATAAAGGGGAGGCGGTTTTTTGATTTAACTCCTTTGAGATCCCAATATTTGTTTAGAAACCTTAAATATTTTAATCCCGCTTTAATATTTATTTTCGGTATAAATAAGCTTGCAGAATCAATACCTAATGATTTTGCAGTAGATGGTATCACTTGCATTAGACCTATTGCTCCAGCTGGTGATACGATATCACTTCGAAATCGACTTTCTGTAAATACTAAGGCTGTTAATGTATATTGGTCTAGTTCAGTTCTATTTTTAAACTCTTGATCATAAGGTGAAATATTCTCAAAGTCGAAATAATTAAATTTTATATTATGTCTTTTAAAATGATTTTTTATTCGATTTAATTTAGGGTCTTTGATCAACTTATTAATTGATCTAATCAACGTAGTGTCTTGATTTTGAACTACCCAGGCAAAGCCACCTGTAGATATATGGCTTTTATGATGGTTTAGATCTTTTTTTCGAGATATTTCAGAAGCTAAATAATCTGGAAGAAGCCATCCTGATTCTTTAAAATTAACATGTCTCCACATTTTCACACTTTGTGTTGAAAGGGGTAAGCTATCTGATCTCTTCAGAGCTATTGATAGTTTGGGATATTCTTTTAACAGATATAGGCTATCGTTATCTCCGAACTGAATCCAGTTGAATTCTCTAACGGGATGAGAGCAAATTAAACCAGGTCTGTCTTGTATCGGTATATTCCCAGCTGCAATATCTGATAAGCCATTGGAAACCAGTGAAATTGCTTCTTTTGCTGTTGAGACAAACCGCCATTTAATATTTGTATTATTTCTTTTTCCCCATTCAAGGATTAGAGAAAAATCTAATCCTTGAGGTTTTCCATTGGTGACATCCATGGTTCCTAAATCTGGAAAGAAAGCAACTTTTATAGATTTTCTATTCTTATCTCTCTTTATGGTCCATTTAACTTTAGAGAAATCATTTTCAATTTCAGATGGTAATTTAATCATGAGAATTGAAATTAAAATCAAGTAATGCAATTTAAAATTCCTAATCATTTTCGCAAGATCGGAAAATGCTATTACTTTTACTTTCTATGCTTGGATTAAAATTACCTACCGATCCCCGTTGGGCAGATGCGGTTGAAGAAAATTTAGAGGAAATACTGATAGACCATGCTTATTGTGAGCAAAAAGCTGCTTCAACAGCAATATCATTAATTGTTACTTATCCAGAGTTAGATGAATTAGTTCAAAGTATGTCAGCTCTTGCTAGAGAGGAAATTAGTCATTTCGAAATGGTTCATAAGCTAATTTTAGAACGGAATTGGACTTTAGGTAGAGAGCGACCAGATTTATATGTTCGTCGAATAATGAATTTTTTCCCAAAAGGAGATCATAGAATGAAAAGACTGATATATCGCTTATTAACTGCAGCATTAATTGAAGCAAGAAGCTGCGAAAGGTTTAGGGTTTTATCGGAAAACATTAAGGAGGAAAATTTATCTAATTTTTATTTGAAATTAATGACATCTGAAGCGAATCATTATACTCTCTTTCTGGGTTTTGCAAGAAAATATGGGAATAGACATGAAGTTGATTCTTTATGGAAAAGTCTACTCGATTTTGAAGGCGATATAATTAAAGGATTTGCTGATCCAAATCGTGTTCATGGTTGAACTTATTTTTATTTTAGAAAGATGAAAAAATCATGATTTACACCGAACTTTGTATCAATGGAAGAAGAAAAAAAATATAAAAAATTAGCTATTGAATCCACCCATAATAGCCTTGGCGCTAAGATGGTTTCCTACGCTGGTTATCAAATGCCTATTCAGTATGACGGTGTTACTGTCGAGCATTTGGCTGTTCGGAATAATGTTGGTGTTTTTGATGTTTCACATATGGGGGAATTTAATATTAAAGGTCCAGATTCATTGGCTTTTCTGCAATTAGTGACGAGTAATGATGTTTCTAAATTATCTGTCGGGGGGGTTCAATACTCATGTCTTCCTAATTATAATGGAGGTATAGTTGATGATTTACTCGTTTACTGTCTTGGAGATTTAGATTATTTATTGGTGGTGAATGCGTCCAATATTTTAAAAGATTGGGAATGGTTACAGAAAAATAAAACTTTATTTAATGTTGAAATAATAAACAGTTCTGATAAAATATCTCTATTTGCTATTCAAGGGCCAAATTCAGCAAGCGCTATTCAGTCTTTAACTGAAATAGACCTCAACGAACTTTCTTATTATACATTTGAAATAGGAAATTTTGCAGGTATTGCTGATGTTATTATATCAGCAACAGGATATACGGGTTCAGGAGGCTACGAGATTTATGTTCTAAATGAATTTGCTGAGTTAGCATGGAAAAATATTTTTGAAGCTGGATCATCTCTGGGTATTAAGCCAATTGGATTAGGTGCTCGTGATACCCTTAGATTAGAGATGGGTTTCTGCTTATATGGAAATGAAATAAATGACTCAACATCACCACTGGAAGCAGGTTTAGGATGGATAACTAAGTTTAACAAGGACTTTATTAATTCTTCAAACTTAAAATATAAAAAGGAAACTGGTGTTTCTAAAAAATTAGTTGCCTTTGAGCTAATTGATAGGGGAGTTCCAAGACAGAATTATTTGATAGTGGATGATTCCGGGAAGGAAATAGGTGTGGTTACTAGTGGTACAATGTCTCCATCTTTAGGCAAGGCAATAGGTATGGGGTATGTTAAGGTTGAAAATTCCAGTAAATCCTCTGAGGTTTTTATTATGGTGCGGAATAAGCCTCTTTTAGCTAAAATCGTTTCATTACCTTTTTGGAAGAAATAAATCTCAGGATATTTGGAACATATCTAAATTAGATCGAATTGATCGACAAATCCTTGGACACTTATTATTAGATGCGAGAAAAACTTTTACTGAAATTGCCAAAGAGTAGGACGTTTCTTGTGGCACTATTCATGTTCGGGTGAAAAAAATGGAAAAGTCTGGAATAATTAAATGAGCTAGCTTGCAATTAGACTATAGTAATTTAGGGTATGTGTTCATAGCATTTGAAAGTATTTATTTAAATCGCACCATCAAGACGACGGGGGTTATTTAAGTTTTGTAGGACGTCCCGGAAGTTGCCGTTGCTCATGTTGCTACTAGACGTTTTGAAATATTTGCGAAAATTTGGAGCAAAGATGCTAACCATGAAAAAAATGTGATTTTTAAGATTAGTGAAATATCTGAAGTAACCAATACCAATACAATGATTGCTTTGGATGAGTGCTTAAATTCAAGTAAAAATTTATTCAGATCAATATTAGAAAATATGTGATTATGTTTTTTTTATTCTAAAAATCAGAAATATGTTTTTCTCTTTACTCCAACAATATTCTTGGCAAGTCGCATAACCTGGCGGGTATAACCATACTCGTTGTCGTACCAGACATATAATACCGCTGATTTCTTATTATCGTGAAGAATAGTTGCCTTACTGTCAACAATAGAACAGCATGAATCACCAATTATGTCACTTGACACTAACTCTTGACTTATTGAGTATTTCACTTGTTCAACTAGGTCTCCGCTAAATGCTGCTTCTTTTATCGCTGAATTTATTTTTTCTCGTGTTGTATGAGTTGAAAGGCTCAAGTTTAAAATGGCTAACGACCCATTTGCTACAGGTACTCGTATTGCATTACTTGTCAATTTTTCTCCTAGGCCTGGGATTGCTTTATCAACAGCCTTTCCTGCACCAGTTTCAGTGATCACCATATTAAGCGCTGCTGCACGTCCCCTGCGATATTTAGAATGCATGTTATCCACGAGATTTTGATCATTTGTGTAGGCGTGAATTGTTTCTATATGTCCTTGATCAATACCAAATTGGTCATTTATTATTTTGAGAATTGGAACAATTGCATTTGTTGTGCAACTTGCCGCAGAAAAAACATTTTCATTTTTTGGAAAATTATTTTGATTGACACCAAATACAATATTCGGAACATCCTGTGCAGGAGCTGTAAGAAGAACTTTATTAATGCCATTACATCTCAGATGAGTTGAAAGATCTTTTTTATTTCTAAAAACTCCCGTATTATCGATTAAAAGAGCATTTTTAATTCCATATTTTTCATAATCTATATCTCCTGGAGAATTTGCGGAAATAATTTGAACAGGTCTGCCATTGATCACCAATTTCGAATTTTCATGATCAGTCTCAACAGTTCCGGGGAAATGTCCGTGGATGGAGTCTACTCTTAACGTTGAAGCTCTTTTTTCTAAGTGAATTTCATCTATGTTTCCACGTATGACGATTGCTCTTATTCGAAGTTGATTTCCTTTACCTTCTTGTGAAATTAATTCTCGAGCTATTAGTCGTCCGATCCGACCAAATCCATATAGGACGACATCAACAGGTTTTAGATCGTGATGACCTTTATTGTAGAAATCTATTAATTTAGTTTCAATAAATTTCCGCCTCTTTAGATATATCCCAGCTTCACGTTTCCATTCAAGTGCTAATTTTCCTATATCGATCGTAGCATTTTCCACTGAAGAATTCGATAAAGACTTGGTCATTGCAAGAGTATCATGAATTGTAATAATCTCTCCTGACATTACTGATGCGTGCGAATGCGCCTGTAGCATTTCAGATGGGCGTTGATCAATGAGTTGTTGGCGAAAGAGAACAACTTCTAAACTCCTATCATAAAAAAGATCTCCAACCAGCTTAATTAAAGCAGTTGCTGATTTTTCAAATTCAATCCGTTCTGAAACTAAAAGTTCATAACTATTAAGGGTGGCATTCATCAAAGGATAGACTGATTGTTTATATAATATGTACGATCAAAAATACCATTCTTATCGTTAGATATCGAGTATAATTTATAGAGATTTAATTTTCAAGAAATAAAAAATAAGTCACTTAAAAAGATAATTAGAGTAAAATAAAAACTTAGTCAATGAAATTAATATTATGCGAACTACAATCCAAAGGCAAAGTAATCAGGTCTTCCGTTTGAACGATAACCCTGCATTAAAACACCATCTCCGGAATTTAGTTTTTTCAAAATCCCTTCTACATCTTTTTGAGAGTTAACTGTTTTATTATTTAATCTCGTAAGAATGAAGCCTGCTGGAATTCCTGCTTTCTTTAATTTGCCATCTCCTATTTCAGTAATAATAACTCCCGAACTAAGCCCATATTTGTTTTTTTGAGCATCGGAAAGTGTTTCAAAGGTGCCACCTAAACTGAGTCTTGATGCGATTTCTTCCTTTTTAAGCATATCTGTGTTTCCATCGCGATTTCTTAAAATTATATCGAATTTTAACTTTTTTGAGCCCCGAAGAATAGTCACTTTCAGATTATCTCCAGGCCTTCTACTACCAATAACTTCAAGTAATTCAGATGATTTTTTAATTTCATTGCCACCAGCTTCGATAATTACATCCCCATTCTCGATTCCAGCTTCTTTTGCTGCTCCGTTTTCTGTGACCTCAGATATAAAGACGCCTTGATTAGCCTTTAGAGATTTATCTTTAGCTAACGCTTGATTTACATCAACAATATTCACCCCTAAATAGGCTCTTTGAACTGTGCCATATTTTAACATGTCATCAACAACTTTTCGTACGATATTTGCTGGCACAGCAAAACTGTATCCCTCGTAGGATCCTGATCGGGTGCTGATAGCTGTATTAATTCCGATTAGTTGGCCAGTAGTATTAATAAGGGCACCTCCACTATTTCCTGGATTCACAGCGGCATCAGTTTGAATAAAAGCTTCTATGGCAGATTTATCATCAATGATGTTTATATTTCTTCCTTTTGCTGAAATTATACCTGCAGTTACTGTAGACGTAAGATTAAAAGGATTGCCCACCGCCAGAACCCATTCCCCTAATTTAACCTTGTCGGAATTACCAAAACTTAATACACTAAGTTTATTGGCATCAATTTTTAAGACAGCTAAATCTGTAGTTGGATCGACACCAATAATTTCAGCTGAGTATTCTCTATTGTCGTTTAGGCTAACTCGAACTTCTTTAGCATTTTCAACAACGTGATTATTGGTCACAATATATCCATCTTCAGAAATAATTACACCGGATCCAGAACTTTGAACCATTCTTGGTGTAGCTTGTGGCTGTGACTCACCAAATCCAAAGAAGAAATCCTTAAACGGGTTATAATAATAACCTTGTTCAACTGATGTTTTTACATGAACTACGGAATGTATAGCTTCTTCAGCGGCTAAAGAAAAGTCGGTAGAGGATGCGATTCCCTGAACGCGTTCAATCACGTTAACACTTTGAATAGTATCGGATAGGTTTTTCTCTGAATCTTGACTGGCTGATTGAGAAAATAATGCTGCTCCAGTTATACCGCCAACAATACTGATTCCTATGATTAAGAAGATGGAAAGAGAGGATTTCTGTTTCATAAAAATTATTATTTAATTATTCTTGATAAGAGAATTTCAAAAACCGTTCCACTTCCTACATTTACATAATGTTGAGACAATTTGTCAAATATCACGGTGCTGGTAATGATTTTATAATTTTTTCGGGACGTCCAGACGGCCTAGATATTTTCATGAGAAGTTATTTATGTGATCGGCGAACTGGAATAGGGGCAGATGGGTTAATATTCGTAGAGAATTCAAATGATGGAATCGTAGATTTCATTGTGCATTTTTATAATTCTGATGGTAAATTGGGCCCTCTCTGCGGAAATGGATCTAGATGCGCTATAAGCCATGCTCAAAAAGAAAATTTTTTTTTTAATGGAAATTGTGACTTTATAGCATCGGATGGTACTCATCAGGGTGAAATATTACCGAATGGTCTGATTAGTGTTAATTTTAGGAGTTCCTTTAAAGCAGTAAATATTGATTCGGGATATTTTATTAATACAGGTTCTCCTCATTACGTCGAGATCGTGAAGAGTATTGATGATGATGCTATCATGGATTTAGCTCCAGCTAAACGAAGGTCAGTTAATGAACCAATAGGTTGCAACGTTAATTACGTCGAAATAGAAGAAAGTCAAAAAATTCGAATGCGTACTTTTGAAAAAGGGGTAGAAAGTGAAACGTATAGTTGCGGAACTGGGGCAGTAGCCGTGGCATTAGTTTTGAATCAATTTAACGACTTACAGCCACCTCTTTCGTTAGTTTCAAATGGCGGTGTTTTAATAGTTGATTTTCTCGCTTCTGCTGATGGGTATGAAAAGATAATTTTAACCGGTCCTGTAGTCAAAGTTTATTCAGGGGAATGGAACATTTAGAATCTCAAAATATTATTCTAAGATCTCTGGAACCATCAGATATTAACAGTTTGTTAAGGTGGGAGAATAACCCTGAAAATTGGATTATTGGGACTCGCACCATCCCATACTCTAAACATGAACTAACTAGATACATAGAAGAATCTGGCAGTGATTTTTGGGATACTAACCAGACACGATTTGCAATTACTCTGAAAACAAGCGATTCAGTTGTGGGGGTAATAGACGTTTTTAATGCAAATTCTTTGCATTTAAGAGCGGAAGTTGGAATTTTAATTGATCCAGCATATCGACGTAAGGGTTTTGCAGTGGAATCTTTAAATATTATTCAAAAATGGTGTCACGAATGGGCTATGATAAGGTCTTTAATGGTTTACATATATTCTGATCACGTTGCTTCGAAGAATACATTTTTATCAGCAGGTTTTCAAAGGGTTGGGGAACTGAAATCATGGATCCGAACGTCTGCGGGTTGGAAGGATGTTGATATTTTTCAATGGTACTCAATTGAAAAAAATGAAGAATGAGAAGTAAAAATATTTTTCCATTGATCCTCTCTCTTATTCTTTTAGGAATAGTTTCTTTATTAATGGTTAGTAATATAGTTGATTCTTCAATTCAAACGAATGGACGTAAAAATATTTCCATATTTGTTCCTACTGAAGGAACAAGTATTTCTGAGTTATTGGATTCTTTAGAATCTGTTGGTGAAATAAAGTATTCTTATGCCACCTCAATTTTAGCCAATTTAAAAGGTTATGATTCCGCTAGGTTTGGTCACTACACATTGGATTCTACTCTCGGAAGAATCCAATTTTTAAGGAAGTTAAATTTCGGGTATGAAGATCCTATAGATTTTAGTATTAAAGGATACAGAGATAAGCAATCGTTTTTAAGGGAATTGAAATATGTTTTTCCTTGGTCATTAGATTCTCTCGAACATTATGTTGGAAGTAATGATTCTTGGACACATATTATTCCGAATACGTATGAAATTTATTGGTCAAGTACTCCTGACGAAATAAGCAAGAGGATACAAAGAGAATTTGATGCCTTTTGGGGATCATATCGTAGAAGAAAAGCAGAGGAATTAGGATTGAGCCCCAATGAAATTATGATATTAGCTTCGATTAGCCAGGCTGAAACTAAAGCTATGGATGAATTACCCAGAGTAGCCGCTCTATATATTAGCAGGCTGAGAATTGGTAAACGCCTTGAGTCAGATCCAACAGCAGTATATGCTTACCGTGATATCCATCCTGAATCTGATATTATAAGAAGGGTGTCTAGAAAAATTACTCGAATCGTCCACCCCTACAATACCTATATCATCCCCGGACTACCGCCAAGTCCAATAGCTACCGTTGATCCTGCGGTTATTGATGCGGTCTTACGTGCTGAACCAAAAGGAGAATTATATATGTGCGCTGATCCGAACCGTATAGGTTATCATAATTTCACCGCTTCTTATCGGGAACATTTGATCAATTCGTCAAAATATCATCGAAGTCTTAATAGACGAAAAATACATTAGATCCTTCTGGAGACAAACGTAAAATACAAGAGACGTTAGCGGGAATTGAAAAATAAAATCATATACCTAGGCAGGTCTAATCAATATATGGGCCAATTATTAACAGATTGTCTTGTGTCTACAGGGGTTTTTTCTGCAATAGTGTGTCGCCTAATAAAACTGAATACTATAAAGAAATTCATAGGACCTTTTTTATTTACCTAATTTTTATATATTTCGATCAGTGCTGTACTATGAATTTCCTTGTGATTGAATTTCCATCGACTGTAGCTTTCATGAAATAAAGTCCACTTGACCATTCGCTAGCATTAATAAGTACTTTATTATATCCTTCATCGCCAATTATTCCTTTTTCAAAAATGGTCTGTCCGCTTTTGTTAGAGATAGTTATTTCTACGCTCAAAGGCCTCGATGCATTAAAGTTTATAAAACCTTCTCCTGAAATTGGATTTGGAGAAATATGTCCCATAGAGAATCCAGGAATCTCTAATTCTGGTATACCAATTCCAACGATATCAGCTGGGGTACCTGCCGGCATTTCTTCTAGGCAGAAATCATCAATTGCCCAACCTTGTTCATGAAGTGTGTAGTCAGATCCAAATCTAAATCGAAATACGAGACTACCCGGTTTGTCAACTGTGAACTTAATTGTTGAAGTTATATATCCGCTAGTAGTTCCTGTCCATCCCGGTCGGATAATATCTAATGAAGAAACATTAGTCGTATTGTACCAGAGACCATTAGTTAGTTTACTACCTAATGTGTACCAAGTAATTCCTCCATCGTATGACCAATCTACATTTCCTCCATCATGATAAAGTTCGGTAACCATATTGTGATCAAAGCTCATACTGTATACTTTAAACGTATCTAGTATGAAAAAGGGTGTATGTAATGCACTTTGGCCCATGTGGTTATAGTTGCTATCAAGTCTAGTCATCCAAGCATTCGTTCCGCTTGATGCTCCGATAATTGATGTTTGATTTGGAGTTCCAAGTTCCCAATCATGTTGTAGGGTTTTGACCGAAGGGTGAAGAGGTAGCCAAGATGCTATTGATGAATTTTCAAAATCATTACAATACGGATTCGGTAGATCAATATTTATAATGTCTAATGTGGTAAATGATAAACAAAGGGTGTCATCGGAAAGAATATTATCACCTTTGGCATTGGGTCTCGATGTCTGCATACAAATATTGTATGCGCCGGCACCATTGTTAACCCATACTTCTTGAAGATTATACCACTGCTGTTGACCGCGCATCATTGGTGCAGTGCCCCCAGATTTGTTCTTGAATACTACAGTTTCAAAATTTGTCCATGGTCCTCCATCTACTTTATATCTCACTTTACAAGAGTCTAAAAGCTTTGCGCCTGTATTTTGTATTCTAACTCTAAGATGAGAAGTGTCACTTGGAATAATTAAATATTCAAAGGTTTCAATTTCCACTGGAGATGCTGAATTTTGAGGTGGGACATATACTTCAAAGTCGTCTATTGCCCAACCTTTAGCACTGCTTCCAGCTGATGATACCATTCGAGCTCTGAGTTGAATTGGATTTATCGAGTAATCCCATACGCTCAGAGGAATGGAGGATATTATCCACTGACCCCCACTGTTCCCTAACCATCCAGGACTATTTAATGAAGGAACAGCAGCAGACCCAAAACTAGAGCCATACCAATTATATCCAACAGACATAGATGCATTACCTAATGTATTCCAGCTTCCATTTTGGAAATATTCTATTGCACCTCCATCTGCAGGCGCGAAATCAAATTTATGTTTAAATCGAAGTTCAGCAGCAACGGTAGTGTCAAATTCTGTTAGAGTTGGTATTCTCAGAATTTCTGTCATGCCTGGCTGATAGTCGTCTTTTAATCCAGTTATCCAACAATTGGCTCCCGAGGCAGCACTATTCCATCCAGTTCCTTTTGAAGGTGTTCCAAACTCCCACATCTGCATCGTTCCCGTTCCACCTTGTGCGAAGAAACTAAATTCGTCTCCTATGCAATTGTCAAAATCTACAGGTCCGAATGCAATTTGATATGAGGTTGCGCCAGAAGAAATCTTAGATGCAGTATCATTCAGTGCCAAGCCATCTCCAGTTAGAGTTGTCCACGCTTTAACTTCAAAGTCTCCATTAAAGTATGTGGGGGGAGTGGGTATTGTTATTGTCGTTTGCGCTCCAGGAGCTAATGTTCCGGTGTATGTGGTATTGTAGGTTCCAAAATTTGCAGGAGTACATAAATCTTGAATCGTATAAGTGATGGGGATATTTGATTTAGCAGCTGTTCCATAATTGTAAACCTTAAATATCACATTTTGAGGGTTTAATAGATTTACTGAATTCAAAGGTGAAGTTATCTTGCTAACGCCTACATCGGATGTAGGACGATCATATATATATAGGTCATCGATGGCAATGTCAGCCATGGAGCCAGATCCAGATTTTCTTGCTAGAATTCTAATGTTTATTACATTTCCGGCGTAAGCACTTAAGTCTACCATTTTAAATTTCCAGTCGTCAACCTCCTTTGATTGCTGTTGATTCGTTATTGGAGCTCCAGTAACAGTTTGCCAGGTATTACTTCCATTAGGAATCACTTGAACATTTAATGTATTAATATCTGACCCATACATGTGATACCAAAATGTTAAAACAGGGTTTGTTTGAGCCGAAAGGTCAACACATTTTGTTGTGGCAAATAATGCGGCAGGCCCATTGCTTCCATAAGAACCTTCAGCATAGAGATAATTACCTTTTCTTCCCTTCGACCAACGAGGGCCTGTAGTGAAGGTTGATGTTAAATCACTTCCAATCATAAAGGCATAATTTGATGAGTTTGACGCCGGTAAAGCCTCCCAATCAGAAGTATTAAACGTTCCCGGATTTGAAGAAGTTCCATTTCCTGGTGACCATCCTGCTCCATCAAAATCTTGAATATGTGGGAATTGATTAATTGGTGTTTTGTGCTCAATAAAAATTGGACCTATGCTGTCATTACTTGTGTTGGGATCTCCGGATGCTTCAGACCAAGCGTAGATATTATAATTTGCGAATGCACTTAAATCTGCCTTTGGTGAAAAAGTGTAAGAAAGAGTATCTCCTAAACCTAATGACTGGTATACAGTATCTCTAAAAATGACAGTACTATTAGTGGAAAGATTTGTTAGCGAATAAGCCAAAGCGATGGTATCAATCGGAAAGAAGCCTTCTGACCTAATATGTACTCGGATATCTTCGTTAGAAGTGTATTGGCAAAACCCATTTTGAGGTTTATAAACAGCTACCATTTCAATATCTGCAGGGTCAGGTTCATAAATGCTAATGTCATCTAAGGCCATATCACCCCGATCATTTGATGATGAATTATTTTTATTACCTAAAAATCTTATTCGGATTATCTTACCCAAATAGGGATCTAGGTTCACCACTACTTTTTCCCATGGTTGTATCTGCGCAGTTTGAACTTGGCCTGGTATCAAAGCAATTGCGTTGACCCACGAAGGAGATGCCGATCCAGTATCAATGTCAACCCGCATGTTTCCCATGTGTTGACCATATTTATGATACCAAAATTCTAAGACAGCATGATTTAATCCGGTAAGTTTAATACATGGAGTAATGACTGTGGTGTTATTATTAGTATTCCCTTGAGATGCTTCAGTATAAATATACTTTCCT
Source organism: Owenweeksia sp. TMED14 (assembly GCA_949529985.1). Lineage (GTDB taxonomy): Bacteria > Bacteroidota > Bacteroidia > Flavobacteriales > Schleiferiaceae > TMED14. The sequence continues at coordinate 37,630 of CATIRS010000022.1, read as the reverse complement.
GACCCAGTGGTGTGATCGCCCGTTGGTCCTGTGTTGGGTGTGCCCGTTTGACCTAACCTAACTGACCAGGCAAAACCAGTTGAGCTGGTATTTGGAGATACTTGCCAATTTTTCCCAGATGGAGGATTTCCTTGAGGGAATATTCCCCTGTGGGATGTTCCAGTTCCACCTACACCGCTTCCTTGAATCCAATCAATCGAAGAAAAATCTTCAACCCAAGGGAAGTTAGTAACGAGATACGGGAAACTATTAGATGTAGTAACTCCACAGATAGCTGGAGGGGAGGGATCAATCCAAAAAGTATTATATTGTGATGAAGAATTTAAGGAAGGTGAACGAACTGTATTAGGACAGGCGCAATCATGAACTTCAACAAACCAATCTACCGAATCACTAACAATTAAATTTGTTATAGTGTGAAAATATTCTGCAGAGTCTGGACAAGCTGAACTCATGCTACTCGACATTTGAATAGTGTCCCAAGGGCCTCCATTTAGACGATGAAAAAGAAGGACCGAATCAATACCTGAGCCCAAATCTGTCGCTTTTAGTCTTACTTCTTGGTTACTCTGGTATCTTGGTCCAATAGGTTCTCGTCTGGGATTAAGATTGAATGTCAAAGTTGGAGGAACAAGCTCACAAGGAGCGGCAACAACTTTTAAATTGTCAACAAACCATCCTGCTGGATCTGCCGTTCCAAAGGGACTTCGATACTCTAAAATAAATTGAATAATGCAATTTGAATAGCCATTTGCTGTTCCACCGGGACCATTTCCTATTACGCTTGAAATATCAAAGGTTTCTCCTGTCCACCAAGATTGTGACGGAGCTGTTCCCGTTCCTGCCGTGGTTAACCCTCCCCAGTAAGGGGTCGCATTTGGATTTGCGTATGAAAGTTCATTAAAATACCCTGCGCTTCCAAATGCAGGTGATAATCCGCTGTAATGGCTTCCATTTAAGCGAGTCCAGGAAGCTCCGTTATTATTTGAAACTCGCACATAAGCTTGTTGTCCGAAGTGAATTTTACATATCTGAGCAAAACTTAAACTGACAAAAACATTTCCCACTGTAGAAAACGTATCTGTTTGAAATATAACTGAATCAAAAGGGACAATTTTTGAATGATATGAGTTTGGTGCAGAAATAGAAAAAGCAGATGTATCATTCCAATAGGGAATATTAGTACCCGATGTAGTATGAAACGTAGTTACAGAATCTGGCCCTGAAGGTGGGTCAAATTTCTCCTCAAAAACAACGGTTATGGGGCTTGTCTGAGCGTTAACTGAGAAAGCAAATAAAAGGACTACATATGTAGTAAAAATGCGAAGACTATGTTTCATAATTTTTTCAAAGTGATTAAGGGAATCTCTTCTAAGTTCAAATATACACTTTTCATCCCTCCAATCCTTAGCGTATCTTCAACGAGAGTAAGGTTTTGCCATCTAATTGCCCTTCAAGTTTGTCACCAGCGACTACAGGGCCAACGCCAGAAGGGGTTCCCGTAAAGATTATATCCCCAGTTTTTAGTGTAAAAAACTGACTCACGTGTGCAATTATTTCTTCCAAAGAAAAAATAAAATCTTTGGTGTTACCATCTTGAATGATTTCATTATTTTTTTTTAAAGTGATTTGGTGGTTAGTCTGCTTAAATATTCCAGATATCCACTTTCCAATTACAGCTGAACCATCAAAACCTTTAGATTTTTCCCAAGGTAAACTTTGGGCTTTTAATTCGTCCTGAAGATCGCGCGCTGTAAAGTCTATTCCGACCGTTATGGCATCTATATATGACAATGCAAACTTTCTATCAATATATTTCCCAACACGACCTATTCTAATGAGAAACTCTATTTCATGATGGACCTTATTACTCCATGGAGGAATCACAAAAGGATTTCGGGGCTGGAGTATTGCAGAGTCTGGTTTGCAAAATACCACTGGTGTTTTAGGAACCTTATTTCCTAATTCGTGAGCATGATCAACATAGTTTCTTCCTATGCAAATTATTTTCATCGTTGTTTTAGTCTGATGGCGGTGAGGATTTTCTTCGTGTAAAGTGGAAAGTCTGCATTTTGAACCCAAGAATAATACCCTGGGTCTTTAGATAATACCGATGACACAGTCTGACCTCTATATTTTCCAAAAGAGAATTGCTCTTCGTTTTCTTTATTAAAAGTTATAAATCCCGCAAAGTCTGCAGCTTTATTTCTGGTACTGTACTTGGATAAACCAGGAATGTCATTGGGTAAGTCTTGATAACGGTCAATTTGCGCCTTCAAGACGTCTAATGTTGCTCTTACATCAGATTCTGCATTGTGTGCATTTATTAGTTCTGTATTGCAATAAAACTTTAGGGCAGCTGTTAGAGTACGCTGTTCTTTTTTATGAAAAATATTTTGAACATCAACAGAGCTTACTTTATGCATGTCAACTTCAATATCTGCTCGCAGAAATTCTTCTGCGAGAAGTGGGATATCAAACTTATTGCTGTTAAACCCAGCTAAATCACAGTTTCGAATGAAATCTGAAACTTCAAACCCAACATCTTTAAACGTGGGGCTATCTTTTACCATATGATCTGTTATGCCATGAATTTTAGTTGTTGCAGGAGGTATTTGAATTGTTGGATTTACCCTCCAGACTTTTGTTATTTCTGAGCCATCCAAATTAACTTTTATGAAACACATTTCAACAATACGGTCATGAACTACGTTTATCCCTGTGGTTTCTAAATCAAAAACGCAAAGTGGTCTATTTAGCTTAATCATATCACTCGTTCAGTATCCCATTTTTCTAGATAGTCTGCCACTCTTTTAACAAACATACCTCCAAGTGCCCCATCTACTACTCTATGATCATATGAATGAGATAAAAACATTTTATGACGTATCGCGATTACATCTCCTTCTGAGGTCTCTATAACAGCTGGGATTTTACGAATGGCCCCTAGAGCTAAAATTGCTACTTGTGGTTGGTTTATGATTGGTGTCCCCATAACATTTCCAAAGGTTCCAACATTTGTGACAGTATAAGTACCTCCTTTTATATCATCTGGTTTAAGTTTATTATTCCTGGCATCTTCTGCGAGCTGATTAACTTCTTTGGCAAGGCCGGAAAGACTATATCTATCTGCATTTTTAATAACTGGAACAATAAGATTACCATTTGGCAAGGCAGTTGCCATGCCAATGTTGATAGGTTTATGAGCAATTATATTATTTCCATCTACACTAACATTAATATTTGGAAAATCTTTAATTGCTCTTGTTACGGCCTCTAAAAATATTGGAGTAAAAGTTAGTCTGCTATTTTCACGATTCTCGTAATCACTCTTAACTTTTTTACGCCATAGGACGAGAGAAGTAACATCAGCTTCTACAAATGATGTAACATGGGGAGATACATGCTTACTCATAACCATGTGGTCAGAAATAAGCCTGCGCATTCTGTCCATTTCAATAATCTCATCACCAGGTAAGCTATATGGCGTCGGATTAGAGAGATTAGGAGTAACTATTTTTTTTTCTTCGGTTTTATATATTTCTTTCGAGGTGTTTTCAGGACCAGGGACATTGGGGTTTTTTTTCTTAATATCAATAAAAGCTATCAAATCTCTTTTGGTTACGCGCCCTTCATTTCCACTACCGATTATTTTATCTAAATCCTCCTGGCTAACTCCCTCTTCTTCAGCTATACTTCGTACCAATGGGCTGTAGAATCTCCCTGAGCTCTCTCTAGAAATATTTGATTTTACAGAAATGTTAATATCGGTTTCCTCTTCTGTGATAATTGTTTTTGAATTTAAGACTATTTCTTCGTCTCTTTTTAAATTTCTTTCATTTTCAACTTTTATATCAGTAGGCTCCTCGTTTTCAACTTTTATATGTGCAATGACCTGTCCAACCTGTATTACATCATCTACGTTAAAAAGAATTTTAGCTAAAAATCCCGAGACAGGAGAGGGTAGATCACTATCAACTTTATCAGTTGCGATAGTTAAAATAGACTCGTCCATTTTTATTGTGTCACCTTCTTTCTTGAGCCACTCGGTAATTGTTGCCTCTGCAACAGATTCGCCCATTTTGGGCATAATTAATTCAAACATTGTGAAATTTTAGTCTAACAAATTTAGGTTAAATAGCTCCGTTAAATAGTGCGTAAATATCAAATTCCGGTCGCCAATGATGAGCATACCTGTTATTAGAGAATTTTTGAAACTCTTTATCCTGCACTAAATGAGTATGAGAGAACACTCCTTGTTTTAAGGGAGGAAGAGCATCTGATGAGATTCCATTATAACTAACCCAAGTTTTTTTTCCGCGAATAACCGCTGGTAAGTTTTTTATTGCAAGGCGACCCCTTGGAAATAAAATTAAAATGAGAAAAAAAACGATAACTGCAAGGGATATAATAACGCTTAAAATACCCTTAGTTCTTCTTACTGATGGTTTAGACAATGCAGCAGTTGATAATTCTGAAGAAATCTGATAATCATCACTTCCTAAAGTCCAAAATGGATAAATCATTCTAAAACGAAGGTTATTATCTCTTAGCAAAATCATAGTGTCAATAATTTTCTTAAAGGATGAGTTATTTGGATAAAAATGAATCTCATTAGGCTTTAGTAGATCTCTATTCGTCAAGACTTCTTCCATTCTAATGTCATAGTTAGATGTAACCGGTAAGGATCTTTTATCATCACGATCAACATGTGCAATAGTATCATCAAATAATTTAAATAATCCATATTTTAATTTAGTTTTTGTTGCAGTTTTAACAAAAAGAAACGATATGAAAAATAGAACAGAGGAAATTAAAATTAAAATTCTTGAAAAACGCAGTTCTAACGGTAGAAGAGCGTAAACTGATAGCAATATAATTGTGGATATCAAGAATCCAGAGATATATCTTAAAATAGATGTCTTAAGAGAGTAAGCGCCTGAGATAATCATACTTAAAATCCAAATAATCAGATAGGCTGGAATAATTATTTGTCTATAAATAATTGGATATTCACCTCCGTTAGGATATCGTTGATTGAGTTCCCAATAGTCTGTAAACTCGTTTGCAAGGAAGAAACCTCCGACTGCGGTTAACGCAATAGGTCTGATGAATGACATCCAACGTTTAATGACTGCAGAAGATGCTTTTGCATATATTCCTATTTTGATCATTGAACTATATGCTTTAGCTCCACTAGTAAAATGTTTATGAGCAAAGATGGCCATTGCTTCATGGAAGTTCTTAACGTATACCCACGATGCATGCTTAGTGCTTTCTCCCTTGTAATGAATTACTGGACTTTGAGAAAAATATCGATTCTTAAAACCAAGTTTAGAAATTCTGTGAGACAAGTCTATATCTTCTCCATACATAAAAAAGTCTTCATCAAAACCTCCACTTTTAGTCAGAGCGTCACGTGATAACATCATCCAAGCCCCACATTGAATTTCAACTTCGGCATCAACTGTTTCTTCAATATGACCCATATAATAACCAGCCCATTTTTTGCTTTTTGGGAACATTTTAGCCAAACCAAATAATCTGTAAAGCGCAACTGATGGGGTGGGGAACCCTCTCTTTGATTCAGGTAAGTAATCGCCTTTTCCGTCTATCATTCTGCAACCAAGAGAGCCTAGTTTTTCATGATGGTTAAATTGCTTCAGAGCAATCTCAAAGTTGTCTTCTGGCACCACAGTATCAGGATTAAGATACAATATATGAGAACCTGAGGATTGCCTTGCGCCGATATTATTTGCTTTGCCAAAACCTAAGTTTTCAGAATTTTCAATAAATTGAACCCAAGGGAACTCTTTCCTTACGTGCTTTTCTGTATTGTCTCCAGAGCAATTGTCTACAACAATTACCTCAGCGTTTATATTCTTGACAGCTCTTTCGACAGAATGCAGGCATTGATCCAAATATGTTTTGACATTATAACTGACAATTATAATTGATAGATCCATTCTATTCTTTACTCAATGTTGATTCAAAAAGAACGCGTTGTTGAATTGATCTACTTAAGGTTATTTCATCTGCATATTCTAAGGAATCTCCAATTGGTAATCCACGGGCAATTGATGTTAATCGGATTGATGAATCTCCAATTTTTCTATAGATATAAAAGGCAGTTGTATCACCCTCCATCGTGGAGCTTAATGCCATGATAACTTCTTCAATTTCCTTTTTTTCAACTTTCCCTACTAATTCATCAATTGTTAAATCACCAGGCCCAAGTCCATCCATAGGAGATATTAAACCTCCAAGAACATGATATTTTCCTCGAAAGGCATGTGTATTTTCTAATGCAAGAACATCCCGAATATCTTCGACTACACAAATTGATTTATCATCTCGTCTGCTGTCATTACAAATACTACATACAGGGACATCACTGATACTATGGCAATTTTCACAGAATTGAGAGTTTCTGGCTAGATCTTGTATTGAGGTAGCCAAGTTTTCCATCCGTTCATTTCCTTGACGAAGAAGGTGAAGAGTCAACCTAAGGGCTGAGCGCCTTCCAATACCTGGCAATCGAGACAATTCTTGCACCGCTCGTTCCATTGATTTAGATGGGAGTTCCATTACAACAAAAGTACGCCATCTTTATAGGCATGAAACCAGAATATATTTTACTCTTGATGCTTGGGTATTTTTGCCTACTTATTATCGTTGCGCGATTAAGCACAAAAAGAGCAGATAACTCGACTTTTTTTACTGGTAATCGTGAATCGCGCTGGTGGCTGGTTAGTTTTGGAATGATAGGTGCTTCATTAAGTGGCGTGACATTTATTTCTGTTCCTGGATGGGTCGAGTCTTCTGGCATGGCCTATCTTCAGATGGTTCTCGGTTACGTCGTCGGGTATCTTATAATAGCTTATTTATTACTTCCAATATATTATAGACACAACACGACTACGATTTATGGTTATTTAGCCAAACGTTATGGGCGAGTAGCTCATACTACAGGAGCTTCTTTTTTCATCTTGTCTCGCTGGATAGGTGCCTCTTTTCGTTTGTATTTAGTTTCTGCAGTACTTCAATCTTTAGTTTTTGACGACTTAGGCATCAACTTCGTTTGGACTGTATTATTCACATTGGCTCTAATATGGGTTTACACAAAAAGAGGGGGTATCCGTACTGTAATATTTACTGATACATTACAGACTGCAGCGATGCTTGGCGCAATGGGTATGACAATATATTATGTCTATATCTCTTTGGATAATGGGATTGGCATTGTTGATACGATATTTTCTCAAACAGAATCTCAATGGTTTTTCCCAAATGCGAGTGATGGCCGTAATTTTTGGAAACAATTTCTAGGAGGGATATTTATTACTCTTGCAATGACTGGATTGGATCAAGATATGATGCAGAAAAATTTAACATGCAGGAACCTAAAAGAAGCCCAACGTAATATGATCACTTTATCTGGTGTTCTTGTATTGGTCAATGCACTTTTTTTATCTTTAGGAGTGCTATTGTTACTATACGCTCGTCAAGAGGGAATAGAAGCTCATGGTGATCAATTATTTCCAGCAATAGCGACTTCATCAGAAATTCCTCTAGTTGTGGGTCTATTGTTTTTTATAGGTCTTATTGCAGCAGCATACTCCTCAGCAGATTCAGCTCTCACATCATTAACTACGTCATTTTGTGTAGATATTCTTGGTGTAGAAAACATGGACCCTATAAAGGCATTAATTTTAAGAAAGCGAGTACATGTTTTGATGACATTGGCTATCGCCCTATTGATTATTCTAGCTAGGCCATTTGTTGATGCTAGCATAATTAATAATATATTCACTGCAGCAGGGTATACATATGGCCCTTTGCTTGGGCTTTTTGCTTTCGGGATATTTTCTGATTCTCAGCTAAAAAATAATTGGATTATTCCTGTTTCCGCTGTCTTAAGTCCAACATTAACTTTTATGGTTAGTATTGCTTCCCCAATTTATTTAAATTATCAATTCGGTTTCGAATTAATTCTTTTAAATGGTGCGATAATGACTTCCCTACTTTATCTAAACTCTGCTAAAGCTAAAACCGTATTATTAAAAAGTTAGACTAAAATATTACTAATTTTTAATAAACGAGAGAACTCTTGTGGTGCCTTTGGCATAAATCCTCATTAGATATTGTCCTGCTGAAAATGAGTCGATATTTAAAGTATTTTCTGCTGAAAGAGGTCCATTGAAAATAACTCTACCTAAGGCATCGATAATTTCTATTTGGTGAATGACTTCACCCTCAGGGCTGCTCAGTTTTATTTCTTCTTGACTTGGAATAGGGAATATCGACCAAGAGGAAGCAATAGATTCATCAGTTCCAACACCAGATATCTGAAGCAGCACCCCAGCCGTATCCCATCCACAGTCATTGTATGACGCTAGATCGGCATTATATGACCCGCCAGTTACTGGATAGGAGTGTGTTGGATTTTGAAGGCTACTGCTTGATCCATCACCAAAGTTCCAATTCCATTGCGTTGGAACTCCACTCGAATTATCTGTAAAGTTTACGGTTTGACCAGTTGTGTTGTATGTAAAACTAGCTGTAACAGGTTGCCCTACATTAAAAGTAAGAGTATCATTATCTGTTCCTCCTGCATTCGTGAGTGAAAGAGAAACTGATTTTGATCCACTTGAGAAATAGACGACAGAGTGCGGTCCAGCTCCATTTGCACTACTAGGTATAGATCCTGCTCCAAAATCCCATGAGGCAATTGCTGTCCCTGGACTCATAGCCTGAAATACAACAGTGTCATTAAGACAAGTATTAGCTGAGACCGAACTATTGATGGATGCATTTGGTGCAGTTGCACCAAGGTTGTAGACTCGGACATTATCAATGTAGAGATTATTACCGTAACCATTAATTGAGGCAAACCTGAACTTTATGCTCGGCCCTGACAGAGAAGACGGAAGAAAGACCGTGTCTTCGCGCCATTGCCCAGAGCTATTGGGTGTAAATGCGGATGTTTGAGCAGCTACAGTTGCCAGGATAGTACTAGACTTTAAATATCCTACAGGCGCCCAGGAAGAGCCACAATTTGACGAAACATCAATTCTCAATCCATCAGTATAATTTGCGTTGTATATGGCGTATGCAACATCAAAAATTAAAATTGCTTGAGAAGCTCCAGTTAAATCGATGCCTTTGGTTACTAGATAGTCCTCTTGCAGTGGAGCGTTATAATTTATATTAGAGATATAAACAGTTGACGTACTTTGACCACTACTTCCTATTGCATTTTTCTGATCCCATGTTATCAAGTTGTCCGGATTTTCGAGTTCCCATCCTAAAGGTAAAAAATTATTGAACCCTTCATTGAACGGTAGGTTAGACCCCCCATTTACTATAATTGAGGATGAGGAAGACGTACTTGAACCATAGGTGTTACTTACTGACAAACTGACGTTATAAGTTCCAAAGTTTGAAAATAAAATTTGGGGTGACTGACTTGTTGAATCAGTCCCATTTACAAAGGTGTAGCCTGAATTTGGAGAGATGTTCCATATCCATTGACTCGGACCATTCAAACTGTAATCAATTAAATCAATAGTTTGATTTAAGCATGGCGCTGAGTTGCTAATACTGAAGTTCGCTGTAGGTGAGCTGGTTACCTCAGAAATAGAAATGTCATCTATTGCGACATCGCTAGAAAACGCTGCACCTGTAATACCGCGGAATCTGACAACAACAATCTGGCCTGCAAACATTGCTAACGAGACATTTTGTTGGCTCCAGTTGGATCCTGAAGTTGTATAAATAGTTGGGGAGATATCATTATACCATTGGCCCTGACTTAGTACATCAATATGAATCTCTCCGTCAGAGGATCCGGACATATGCGACCAGAATTCAAGTTGAGGTATTGTTGCCGAAGTCATGTCAATACATGGGGTTGTCAGTATTGCCATATTTTCATAGCAATTTGAAGCTTCTAAATATAAATATCGATCAGTTCCTGAAACCCCTCCTGTATGCCCTGAAGAAGGGCCAGTTCCTGACGAAGGTGTTCCGCCAGAATTTGTTCTCCAATCAATATCATCCTCGATACCATTAATAAAATTCGTCATATGTCCAGAAAGGTTACAAACGGTGGAGGCGCAATTAGTAGAGGTTCCACAATTAGAGAAGCTATCAAAATCCTGACTATAGGGCAAGCTATATGTAGAGTCAGATTGAACAATGTTAAAGAGTGAAATTAGAGTATCGTTCCATCTATTTTGATCCACTAAAGATTCAGTCCATATTTTTATGGAATAAGATCCTGTAGAACTAGCATTCACTGTTGTATTAAATGTGAATAAATGAGTATTTGTGGAGCCGAGTATTACTTGGGCTGTATCTCTGATTATCGAATTACTTCCAAATTGATAGGCTACTGGAACATTAAACACGGAGTCTATACCTCCATTTTCAATTAAAATTGAGACTGGTAATCCCGCTGTGTTTTGACAGTCTGGAATATTATCTGAAGGACTCATGACTGACGCTAGGCGCACATCGTTATTGGTTACGCAGCCTTGAGTTCCTGGTACTTTTTCCATAGCTACAGCTCTTTTGCCTGCTCTTCCTCCAGGGGTTAACGCAGCAACACTCCACCATTTTGTCAATGTCGGATTAATATTGTAAAAAGTGTAAGATGTTCCATATTCTGTGTCTACAGAATCCATATATTTTTGGCCTAATAAGTAAATAACATAACCAGAAGCATTATTGACGGGATTCCAACTAACATTAAAAGAGTCTGGACATGCCCAATTCAGCTGAAGATTTCCAGGATAACCAATTAGTCCTAAAGTCATATCAGTCATATCAGATTGATTACCTCGTGTAATTTGGATCATTAAACTATCACCGGCGCCATTTGGTGTTAAAAAATTTGCTTGACGGCTAGAAGCAGCAGCAGTTGCAAATTGAGTAAATGAATTACCGCCGTTGTTACTATACTCTAGGTTGAATGTTCCAGTTCCTTCAGGAGCATCCCACCGAACGGGTATTGTTGTAAGAGGAGGAATGACTTCTCCGCCTATGGGATATGTTAGTTCTATTTCGTTATTTACTAATGTCCATGTTACCCAATATTTCTGAGGCCCAACGGGAATAGAATTTCCATTTACGATTAATTTGTATGTCCCATTATTCGGTTGAGAAATAGTGAATTGTTCTGAATTATTCAAACTATCAATAGCTCTAACAGCGTTGGAATTTAGAGCTGTAGAATTTGGAGTAGGGTCCAGAACCCATGGCAGCCATATTGAGGCATCTAGCTTGAGGGTTCCGTTGAGGTCATTCACCAATGCACGTCCTGCATTTACTGTAGCCTGAGGGTCTGTCCAATGTAGCATTACTCTCAGCTGCGCTATACCTGCTGGAACTATAATATTAATTGTATCAACTTCTCCTTGAGCTACACTGTCTTGAATATGCCATCCATTTTCAATTGCTTTTACAGATCTCAGGCCATTTACTCTTCCGTAACCATATTTAAAATCAGGACCTGGATTCCCGAGGTCGTCTGCATTGTTAGTCAACAAAGAACGCATCAATCCACCATGAGGGTCTGCCCCGTTATTATTTTGACGATAAGCATCATAAAGTTGTGCCATTACTCCTGCAATTCCTGGACACGCCATGGAAGTTCCAGTAATAGATCGGTAATCGTTAGGAGCGAGACAAGAGAATACATTCGTTCCGAGTGCTGCGATGTCTGGCTTAATACGTCCATCGTATGCCGGTCCTCGACTGCTTGAGCCAGCAATGAGATCGGAGCCCGTAACATTAGCGGTTGCAATAACATTTTTACCTTGCTTATGGCCACCTGTAATATTGCCCCATCCTGACCCTGCTCCATAATTGCAATCGGAATTTCCGTTGTTTCCGGCTGAAAATACATGGGTCAGGCTTGGGTTCTGAAATGCATCTTGGTCTACCTGCCTAGTAAAAGCTGTATAGCCAGCGTTACAACCATTGGAGTATGATGATGCAGTAACTCTTATTCCATATAAGTTGTAGTCAGTATCGATATCATTAAGATTATCTGGATAATCATAATAAACTAATTGAGAACCTGGAGCTTGCCCTTCACCATCTGGATCTAAGTTTCCGCCACCCATTATCGTTCCGGCAACATGATCACCATGCGCGCCGTATGAAGGGCTTGATTTATTTGCAAGAACTCTGCCCGTGAAATCGATGTGCGGTTGAATATCGCCGTCATCACCATGGCCAATCACTATACCATTCCCGTCATAATTACGTCCTCCAGAATATGGCACTCTTAGTGAGTTTGATCGATGGTTTTTAATTCCGATTTTGTTCTCTGTTTCAGCAGGTGCTTCTTTTTGCTGTATATATGTAATCAACGGATGCTTTGCCAACTCATTTAATTTTTCAGGTGAAATGAGTAACCGCAACCCTTCAAACTCTTGGCCAAGAACATTTATTTTTAGTTCTTCGAAAATATTGTTAAGACTAGACCAGTCTATTAATGGAACACCTTCTATGTATATTTCCCACTTGGTTCCTACCCAAATGTATTCCGGAACATTTCCACTTGCTAACTGCTCAGATAGTTTCATTTCAGGTAAAAGAGGACCGAAACCTGTGATGCCATTTTTTTCTAGTTCTTGATAAATTTGGCTATTCATTCTCGGCATCAATATTAAGTATGAATTGATAGGTAAGTAGCCAAGATTAGTGATTCCTAATTTTTCAAGTTTAAACCATGACTGCTTGTTTAATGGATTTAAAGTGGAGATGACCCTGACTACAAAATCTAAATTTCTTTCTGATTTATTGACTGTCTTAATTGTAATTTCGGACAGTGAAGGCAATGAGTATTTTCCAGATTGAAAAAGAACTCGGGAGTTATTAATATTTAATGGTTCAATTGAAGAGTTTTGAGCTTGAATGGAAAATGTTAGGCCAAAAAAAAGGAATGTAATTATTTTATTCACAGTAGCAATTTTTCAAAAAAATTAATGAAGTACTAAGATATGATACGAACTGCTTTGAATCTTTTAACATTCATTATTTTTTCTCAATCAATATTTTGTCAAATACCGGGACAATATTTTTCTCCATCAGATGGTGAGTTCCAATTGTCGAAAAGATCTTCGGGCCTAAAAATTTTATATTTAGCAGCACATCCCGATGACGAGAATACAAGATTAATAGCTCATTGGTCTAAGTATGACGGGTATGAAGTTGCATACCTGAGCTTAACTAGGGGTGAAGGTGGACAAAACATGATTGGTCCTGAATTGGGAAAGTCACTGGGTGTTATTCGTTCAAATGAACTTCTTGCCGCAAGGAAACTTGATGGGGCTAAACAGTATTTTGGAGGAGCTATCGATTTTGGCTATTCAAAGTCTGTAAATGAAACTTTAGAAAAGTGGGATGAAGAGAAAGTATTAAATCGGATTGAATTTGTTATATCTGAATTTCAGCCAGATATTATTGTTACGCGCTTTCCTCCTGATGAGCGCGCTGGTCACGGCCATCATACTGCTTCTGCAATTTTAGCCATTAAAGCATTCGACAGAATTAGGTCAAAGTCAAACACGAATGGTTATTTCCCAAAAGCTGTCTATTGGAATACATCCTCTTGGTGGATGGATGATCTCGATAGAAGTTTATCTAATGATTCTATGAAAATGATAAAAATCGGTGGATTTATACCTGAAATCGGTAAATCTTCTCTGGAAATAGGAACACGCGCCAGAGGGATGCATAAATCCCAGGGATTTGCTGGTTTTATAGACCGAGGGTTTCGGAATGAATATCTTCAATTATTGGCTGGCGAGCCGATTAACTGGTCAAAAGATGTTAAAAAAACAGCACAATCAGATTTGGTAAATTTAGAGGGTGTTTATGTTGATTTTAGGGCAGATAGCCCCTATTTTATTGATGGAGAGACTCTTGATTCTGAAATTCATATTTGTCTTGAATCAGATATAAATTTCAGCTTTGCCATTATGGATTCCGATGGCGGGTATTTATTTGAAAAAACGAAATTAGAAATTGGAAAAAAAATAATTATTCCTATCGAATTAATAACTCTTGAAAAAAAGAATATTTTATTTCTTAATGAAGATTCAGGTGTCGAGAATATTTTAACATTGTGGCCAAATCATGTCACTTCTGATCGTGTGAAAGGGGAAGTCCGTAGACCAGTTCAAAAGGCAAATTCATTCAGTGTTGATTATGAAATGCCTTGTCTTGTTTTTGTAGATAAAGTCAAACGGGAGTTAGATATTTCGGTCTTCCGCTGGGGTATCGAAAAGACGGTAAAATTGAGATTTGAAGCTCCAAAGGGATGGGATATAAAGATCGAAAACTTGAAAGATAATATTTTAAATTTTTCACCTGGTCAAAATGTTTCGCATCTCAAAATGTATCTCAGACCGAATCAAAATGCTCAGCTTGGAGAGCTTGTCGTGCTAGATGAATCTAACGGATTGAAATTAAAAAGAGCTGTTAAGCTTCGTTATGACCATATTCCTCATCAGGAAGTCTGGCTAGATGGAGCTTTACAAATAAGATACATTCCAATGAAATTGCCATCTCTAAAAGTTGGGTATATTAAGGGGGTCGGAGATGATACGCCTATGGCAATGGAGCAGATGGGTATTGATGTGATTGAACTTGATACTGACATTTTAACAGCAAATCAATTGACTGATTTAGACGCAATAGTCATCGGAATTCGTGGATTTAATGTAAATAAAGGATTGTCATCTGCTCATTCAATAATTAGTGATTATGTCAAATCAGGAGGTCGTTTAGTAATGCAGTACAACACTGCTAGTAGAGATAAGGTGATGGAAGAATTTGGTCCAATTCAGTTTCACTTAAGTCGAAATAGAGTAACAGTTGAAGAGGTGTCTCCTAAGTTTCTTTCAACAGATCATATACAAATGAATTCTCCAAATCGCTTGAGTGAAAAAGATTTTGCTGGTTGGGTTCAAGAAAGGGGACTTTATTTTGCTGATTCATGGGACTCATCATTCGTGCCATTAATTTCTTGGAATGACCCTGGTGAGGATGAGAAAAAAGGTGTTTGGCTTGCTGCGAATTATGGTAAAGGAACAGTTACATATTGCAGTCTATCACTTTTTCGGCAATGGAGAGAAGGAGTTCCTGGTGCATATCGAATTTTAGCAAATCTTGTCGGGCATGGGAAGTAATTTGTCATCTATTGATTGGGTTACACTTCTCGGAACTCTAGGCACTATAGTTGGCGTTGGTATCTGGAAAACACGTAAAAAGACTTCTGGGAACGAATTTCTTATTGGTAAAAAAGACAGCCATTGGATAACAATAGGTCTAGGAATAATAGCTACACAAGCCTCTGCAATTACATTTATATCGACACCTGGTCAGGGCTTTTCAGATGGCCTAAGGTTTGTCCAATTTTATTTTGGCATGCCTGTAGCTTTATTAATTATTGCATTATTTATAGTTCCTAGATATATAAATTCAGGCGTTTTGACTGCTTATTCATTTCTCTACAGAATATTCGGTAGTAAAGTCCGTTGGTTGGCAGCCAGCTTATTCTTGCTTTCAAGAAGTTTATCTGCTGGTATCACATTGTACGCGCCTGCTATTGTTCTTTCAGCAGTTTTTGGATGGAATCTAAATTTGACAATTCTCATTACTGGAGCAGTTGTTATTATTTATACTGTTTTTGGAGGATACAAGGCTGTAGGGGTTACGCAATCTTTTCAAATGTTAGTCGTTTTCTGTGGGCTTTTTGCGTCAGGTTTTGTTTTGCTTTACGAGCTGCCGACAAATGTCGGTTTGACTCAATCTTGGGCTTTGATGGACGTTTATAACCGAACGCAGATACTCGATTGGTCGATAGATCCTTCTAGTAGGTATACCGTTTGGTCTGGGCTTGCGGGTGGGTTCTTTTTAGCAATGGCTTACTTTGGAACTGATCAAAGTCAAGTAGGTCGATACCTTGGCGGGAAAAGTATGCGGGAAATTAGAATTGGTATGGGATTCACAGCTTTAATAAAGATTCCAATGCAATTATTTATACTTGGACTGGGTTTATTATTATTTACCACTATGCATTTTAAAGATGAGCCATTATGGCATAATCCATCCGTTAACTCGAAGTGGGAAAAAATTAATTCATCAGAGTCAAACCAACTTAAGAAATCATGGGATAGTATGATAATCAAAAGAAGAATATCTGCGCTTGCTTTTTCTTCAAATACTTCTATGTCTCAACATAGCTATAGGTCTCAATTGCAAATACTAGATCATAAGCGTGATTCTTTGAAGAGCCAGGCCACTTCATTGATCTTAAATAATTTTCCTGGTCTAGAGACTAAGGACACCGATTATGTTTTTCTAGGGTGGGCAATAAAAAGTCTCCCAGTTGGGGTTTTAGGTTTACTGCTAGCAGTTATTCTTTCCGGTGCAATGTCTAGTTGTAGTGCTGAATTGAATGCTCTATCTGCAACCTCTATCGTTGACTTTAAGGAAGCTTTTGGCTGGACACAGGAAACGACAGTTTTTGCTTCAAGATTATTGACTTCTCTTTGGGGAGTTGTTGCATTAGTCGTTGCTCTTAGTGCATCCCTGTCAGAAAATCTAATTCAATTAGTTAATATTATTGGTTCTCTATTTTATGGTCCTATGCTGGGATTGTTTTCTTGTGCATGGTTATTTCCTAAACTAAGGAGAAATGCCGTGTTCATAGGCGGCTTAGTTTCTCAAGTATTTGTTTTGGGCTTACATTTTCTAAATGTATTTGATTTTATACAATTAGGATATTTATGGTACAACCTTATTGGTTGTCTTATTGTCTTAATTCTTTCTTGGGTCCTTTCTTTGCGTTTTTTGAATATATAGACTCCATTCTTTCAACTATGTTTTCCACTGCTGGACAAATATCTGCGTTAACTTGAGTTAAATGAAGGATTTTATGCTGTTTTGGCCGGTTTGTATGGGGATATTCAGCACATGCTTTTGGCCGAACGTCATATATTGAACATTGGTTGTCATTTTCTAAAAACGGGCATGGAAGCTCCTTCAATACGTAGTCTCTGTCTTCATCTATTCTTAGGTAAGAATTTTCAAAAATAGAAGTCTCTAGTCTCAAATGCTTTGCAACTCTTTCCCTATCTCTTTTTGTCCAAAGTGGTCCAGTAGTTTTGCAACAGTTAGCACAATCTAGACAGCTAATTTTTTTAAAAGCGTCATCGTGAAATTCGTGAATAACCTTATCTAGGTTTTTAGGTGTCCGGTTTTTTAGTTTTTGAAAGAGTTTATTTCTTAACATTACTTGTTTGGACAAATTTTTGATTTAATAAATTTTGAATTTTATGATGTGTTTTTTGAGTAAATTCTTTGTAACCTCTGGTGGCTGGTCCAGAAAACCCAGCATGAATTTCCACTAGCCCCCCTTCTTTGTCATATAATAGATAGGTTGGGTATGAAATAAAATCTTTAATTGGCAATAATCTCTCTACAGCACCCTTTTCTGCTTTTCCTGCGAAAAGAACAGGGTAGGGTAGATCTAAATAATCTACTACACGCTTGATGGCCGAAATTGAGGATTTACGATCTGAACTTCGTTCAAATGCCAGCGCATAAATCTCTAAATTTTCATATGCTGAAAGTTCTTTAAAAAAAATAGACTCATCAAGACAATTAGGGCACCATGATCCCATAATTTGAATCAGCGTCACCTTGCCTTTTCCGGTCAGGATTGTTTTTATAATACCTGTTTCATATTCGGGCAATTTTAGACTTATTGAAGCGTCTTTGCCCGGTGATGTTATAAAGTATGGGTTTCTTAGAGCTCCTAATGAATCAGGAACTCCTTCAAATTGTTCTGAATAATTGGATCCGCTATAATGTTGTCCTGAGATACTTCCATCTTCGTTAATGTGAATATTAAAAGTGTAACCATGAACGCCATCAAAGGTGCTTAAATAGAGTTCATTTCCGTATCTGTTTCCAGCGAGATAACGATAATCACCGGTTTCGGTAAGTATCGAGCCACGATATTCATTTGAATTGGAGTCGATATAAAATTCACCGATTGCAAATTTAGGATTCTCCGAATTAGATTTCATTGTGAGGGCAAATCGATTTGATAATTCATATTCGATTTTAGAGGAGGGTATGTCAAGTTTTTTAAATGGAAACCGGTTGGATCTTTCTTTGTTATCTAATCCCGTGTATGATGGTTTGGCGTTAAATGGGAAGCTTTCTCCGGTCTCTGACTTTATAAAATATCCAGTTTTATTTCCTTGATTTAAATGCAGTTCAGATTGGAATGGGAATTGCCATATTCTAATTTTATTTTCTTCGTCAAAACCAGTGTATTGTAATTTTATAGACTCATCTCCATTAAGAATACTTAATTCTGATATCTCTGAAGGTCTTTCATCATTTGATTTTGTTTTAAGCTGGAAATACAAACTATGATTACTACTGAATTTGATCTCTGCATTCCATGTTTTTGGTTGAGTCTTCGAAGTTGATTTATGCATATTAAAGAGGTAGAATATTATGCATACCGTTATAAGAAATGAGAATCCTACTAGAAAATAATTTCGACTCATATTCGAGGTATGCATTTAATTTTTTTAAAAATTGGTGACAATTGTTTTATAGGATTCTATTCTTTCTTTTAATGTGTCGCACATGCGATCATAGCTGTCGACTTCTTCAAGATTTAAGTAGTCTCCTTTTGCACTAAAATAGTATTTAATTTTCGGTTCTGTTCCGCTAGGGCGAGCTGTTATTCTGTCTCCGTTTAGCATTTGAAATTGTATTACGTTGGACCTGGGGAGCTCAATTTTCTCAACCAATCCAGTTGCTAAAATAGTAGATGACCTGGTTTGGAAATCTAATATTTTTTCAATTACAGTGTTTCCTATTTTTTTTGGCGGATTATTTCGGAGTCGATTCATTATCTGTTCAATCTCCTCAGCTCCTACTCGTCCTTTTTTTGTCACACTATAAAGAGACTCATGGTGTAACTTGTGTTTTGCATAAATATTCAACAATTGCTTATAGAAGCTACTTCCTTTGCTTAGGTACCAAGCTGCAGATTCTGCTATTAAAGCCGATGCAGATATAGCGTCCTTATCACGGACGAAGTCTCCGATCAGATACCCGTAAGACTCTTCTCCCCCAATTATAAATTGTTTATCGGCCTCCAGACGAGCAATTAAATCTCCTATCCATTTAAATCCAGTAAGAGTGATATAAGTAGATACGTCATATGAATTCGCGATGTCTTCCAATAGTGTTGAAGTAACTACTGTTGTTGCTACATAGCTATTTTCATATAGTGTTTTATTAGTCTTTTTCTGGCTTAATACATAGTCAAATAAAACTGCAGCAGTTTGATTTCCATTAAGTAAGATTAATTTATTTTTGTTATTTCTAACTGCGATTCCAACACGATCGGCATCTGGATCGCAACCAATAACCATATCTGCATTTATTTCTTCAGCTTTTTCTACAGCAAGCATTAAAGCCTCAGCCTCTTCGGGGTTAGGTGATTTAATTGTTGGGAAATCGCCATCGATGATAGCTTGAGATTCTAGAATATGCACATTTTTGAACCCAAAGGATTCTAGGGCTTTCGGTAACAATGTTATTGCAGTTCCATGAAGAGATGTAAATACGAGTTTTAAATTAGAATTTATTTTTGAGTTAAATGAAAGTTCAGCAACCTTTTCGAGATAGCTTCCATCTATTTTTGAATCTAAATAATTAATGATTCCATTTCCCTTTGTCCATTTAATATCTGATAAATCCACTTTCCTTACCGAAGAGAGAATTCCTTTATCTTGGGGAGGAACTAATTGCCCGCCATCTGACCAATAGAACTTAAGGCCATTGTATTCTTTTGGATTATGACTTGCTGTTATAACTATTCCTGCATCGCACGAAAGACTCCTAACCGCATAGCTTAATTGTGGAGTTGGTCGTAGTTCAGAAAACAAAAAAACATCTATATTATTTGCTTTTAAAATATCTGCTACTGTTTTTGCGAAAAAAGAACTATTATTTCGGGAGTCATAGGCAATCACAACTCTTGACTTTTTTGGTATTTTAAGTTTGAGATAATTCGCTAAACCTTGAGTGGCTAAACCAAGAGTATATTTGTTTATGCCGTTTGAACCTAGCCGCATTATTCCTCTAAGTCCTCCAGTTCCAAATTCTAAATCTTTATAAAACGACTCATTAAGAATATTCAGGTCATTTTTAATCCAGTCTTTAATTATTGATTTATCACGGTCTTCAATTGGTCCTTTAATCCAATTTAAAGCTTTTTGATATGCATTTAAATCAAGCATTTCACTAATCATTTGAAAATTATAAAAATAAAGGGAATTTATAAATTGAGAAATACCTCTATCCGTATATTGTATTTAATTACTTATTTTTCTCCTAAAAATTTGACATTTTGATTGCCGCAACCGCAGCTTCTTCTCCCTTATTTCCTAATTTTCCGCCTGAACGATCAATTGATTGCTGTATTCTATCATCTGTTAAAACACAAAAAATTATCGGTGTTTTGCCGGAAGAATTTAATTGAGAAATTCCGTGAGTCACTCCTTGGGATACAAATTCAAAATGAGCCGTTTCTCCACGAATAATCGATCCAATAGAAATTATAGCATCAAATTCAAGTGATTCCGCAACTATCTTACAACCATGTATTAATTCAAAACTTCCTGGCACATAAAATTCCTCGATGTCGTTAGATTCTACTCCTGATTTTAATAAAATATTTTTAGCCCCTTCACATAGACGGTTAGTGATCTTCGGATTCCATTCTGAGGTCACTAATGCAAAACGTTTTCCTTTTGATGATGGAATATCATCTAAATCAAAATCATCGCGTTGCTTGGTCGACATTTAATTACTCATTTTTGCTTGGCAATATGCTATGAGTGCATCTGCAGCTTCCGCTTCATTGGACAAAGGAAAATCAGACTTTAGGCGCAAATACGCTTTTAGAGCCATTTTATAATCTTCAACCATTTCTGCGGCTATGCCCGCTTTGTTTAAAAAAATCGGCGTAAGGAAGTTGTTAATTTCACCATTGGCAGCTTTGAAATAGTACTCCATTGCTTCCTCTGGTTGTCCTAAATCTGAAAACGCATCTCCAATAGCTCCTTTTGCAACAATGCTCAAAACTGGATCGTTTCCTTTAAAAGCATCTAAATAAGGAATTGCATCTTCAGGTTGCCCAAGATTTAAATAGCATAATCCTGCATAATAATTGGCGAGGTTTGCTGCTTTAGACGAGCCATATTCATCGAGAATATCAAGGAACCCTGAAGTTTCATCATTCCCGTTCAAAGCTAGTTTAAGTGAATCTTTCGAAAAGGCCTGCTGAGCCGGATATATGGCAACTTGAGCCTTTTCTTCGTTTGGAATACTATAAAATTGATTGTAGGCCCAAAACAAAGCAACAATAGCAACTACAGCAATTCCAGCCGTCATTATCGTCTGTTTATTTTTCTGTATGAACCTTTCAGCCTTACTTAATCCAGCTTCAACAGCTGCTTCAGGATTTTCTATAAAATCGAATTCATTTTTTTTTGCCATAACTTCTTTCGGTACAAAATCTAAATAATAAGGTCCGCAAAGATAGCCAAAACCGTTGATTGGAGCTACTTTTGACAGATGCATGATTTGATATTAAAAGAATTACGGTTGGTTCATTTTAAAAACCACGCTTCAATTGATTTTTCTTTCTCACCGAAACTGAATGCTATCGTTGGTATAAATGGCGCTGGAAAGACATCAGTTCTCGATGCTGTTCATGTTCTATGCATGACAAAGAGCTATTTTCATAATTCAGATTTTCATAATATCCAATTTGATGCTCCTTTTTTTGTCATTGAGGGAAAAATGGAAGCAAATGATATAGAAACTCCTATTTATTGTGGTTTAAAAAAAGGCGAGAAAAAAGTCTTCAAGACAGATGATTCAGAATACATTAAACTTTC
Source organism: Owenweeksia sp. TMED14 (assembly GCA_949529985.1). Taxonomy (GTDB): domain Bacteria; phylum Bacteroidota; class Bacteroidia; order Flavobacteriales; family Schleiferiaceae; genus TMED14. Next base: position 15,611 of record CATIRS010000022.1, on the reverse strand, counting down.
AGATCATCTAGGGCGATTCCCTGTGGTAATGATAAGTCCTCATGATCGTGATCTGATAACTGATGGAAGCGATACAAGGCGTAAATTCATGAATTCGGCTATTGCTCAAACAGACAAGAAGTATCTAGAAGCTTTAATGACATATAATCGTGCTTTGTCTCAGAGAAATGCTTTGTTGAAATATTTTGCAGCAAACAGGACGTTTGACGAATCTATGATAGTCCTATACGACGAACAGCTTTCTATAAATAGCGAAATAATATATTCAGCAAGGCGTTCTTTTGTTGAAGCTTTTGAGCCAGTACTAAAAAAACACTATGCCTGCATGGCTGGTGATCACGAAATAGTGGGTATTGAATATAAATCCTCTTTACATGAAAAGCCGTTAGACCTCTTGTTGAAAGAAAACATCGACAAAGATCGCGTATTACAATATACTTCAAAAGGGATTCATAGAGAGGACTTGGTTTTTAAATTACATAATGAAAAGCTTCAGAGAGTCGGCTCGCAAGGCCAGCAGAAATCTTATGTGGTTGCCTTAAAGTTGGCAGTTTTTGATTTACTAAAAAAGGCCCTTGGGGTAAAGCCGATTTTACTTTTAGATGATATCTTTGATAAGCTGGATTCGCTGCGAGTGGAAGGGTTGATTCGTTTAGTTAATGAGCATCATTTTGGCCAAATATTAATTACGGACACCCATCCCGAGAGAACGGAACTCATGATTAAATCAGTAAATGAAGAGGCCAAAGTAATAGATTTAACTAGCTGATGTCAATACCTAAATTGAAATCTTTATCTGAAGTTTTAAATACTTTCACGAAACCATTTAAAAATAAAAAAGAATATAAGATAGCCTTAGTGGAGAATGCCTGGAAGGAAATACTTGGAGAGCAAGCACACCAAAAAGTTCGCAAATTCTCAATTAAAGATCAAACTTTATATGTGACTTGCGAATCAAACTCATTGAGACACGAATTAAGTATGCAAAAAAGACGTCTTCTTGATGCTTTAAATGAGAAATTGCAGGATGAACCTCAAATTGAAAGTTTAGTTTTAAACTGAGATTGACAGCTTAGTTTTAAACTGAGAAAAAACTCTCTCATTTTCTATTTTTTAGTTGGTTAAAACCTTTCATCGTTTTTAAAAAAAAAGTTAGATTCTATTTTTGCATTTTCATCACTATCTGAACCGTGAACGGCATTGGCAGATATTGACGTGGCAAATAGTTTTCTAATCGTTCCCTCAGCTGCTTCTGCAGGGTTTGTTGCGCCAATCAGAACCCTAAAGTCATCTACTGCATTCGTTTTTTGAAGAATAGCGGCCACAATCGGACCTTCTGTCATGTAATTTACAAGATCTCCATAAAAACTTCGTTCTGAATGAACTTGGTAAAACTTTTCAGCGTCACTTTTGCTGAGTTTTGTCAATTTCATTGCCACAATGTTAAATCCAGAGGCATTGATTTTTTCTAATATTGCGCCAATATGGCCATTTCCCACGGCGTCTGGCTTGATCATTGTAAAGGTGCGATTCATATTGAAATATTTAATTCTAGTTTTTGAGCGCAAATTTACGAAATTTGCGCTCAGTTGAATACTATAGAATGATAGATAAAATATTAAGATTTCTCAGAGAAACACCTAGGCGGATAGTTTTAACAAGCCACTGGAATCCTGATGGCGACGCTATAGGTAGTGCCCTAGGATTCGCGCATTATTTACATGGTCAGGGATATCACGTTGATGTTGTTTTTCCAAACCTACCATCGATACCGCTTCAAGCCTGTTTAGGTTATTCTTCCGACTTTGTTCATGTTCACAGTCTTAGTACTGAGCATAGTGAGGCTGTAATTGAAACTGCAGATGTTCTTTTCTCTTTAGATTACAATGTGTCAAGCCGAGTAGGAGAGAAGATGTCATTATTAATAGAGAATTTCTCAGGACATAAAATTATTGTTGATCATCATGAAGGTCCTGACCTCACATACGATTTTGTTTTTTCAATGACTTCAAAAAGTTCCACATGTGAAATGGTGTATGAGTTAATTGAAAAGGACGGTGGGAATATTGATCATGCTTGTGCTGATAATCTTCTTACTGGTTTGATAACAGATACCGGTTCGTTCAGGTTTCCTAAAACTTCAAATCGAACTATGCAAATTGCTGGAAAATTGATAGAGGCGGGAGGGGTTCCTCATGTCATCCATGACAGGTTATTCGATAGCAATCCTAAAAGTCGTCTTCTTTTATGGGGTCGCGCGCTATCTAATCTTGAGATTTCAAAAGATGGGTTTGCAGCAATTATTTTTCTTAGAAAAGCTGATCTAAATGAATTTAATTATGTCTCTGGGGACACTGAAGGTATTGTTAACCAGGGTCTTGGAGTTGTGGGAGTCCTCATTTCAGTTTTTATACGAGAAGACGGTCCGGGAAAAGTGAAGTTGTCTTTCAGAAGTAAGGGCAATGTCGATGTCAACAAATATTCTCGCTCCCATTGGAGTGGAGGTGGTCACAAGAATGCTTCTGGAGGCTCAAGTGATTTGAGTGTGGAGGATACAATTAATAGATTTAAATCAACCTTTAATGAGACCTTAATTAATGCCTAAATATAACTTTCACTTTCAAAAAAAGTTGTTGACTTTTTTTCTTTCTGTTTTATTTGTCTCGTGCTCAGGTCCTACAATAGTTTCTCAAGAAACAAAGCCCAGTGCATCAGAGAAAAGGGATAGAATGATTGCCCAAAATCGCGCTGTTTTAGAGGCTGAACGAATTGATATTCAATTATTTATTGATTCGACAAATTTCTCTTTTCAAAATAATGGCCTTGGAATGCAGATTGCTCGAATTGAACAGGGTCAAGGTGTAGTCTTGGATACTGGTGATCGAGCGAACATACACTCAAGAATTACTGGGCTCGACGGATATGAATACTCTCGATCAATTTTTTCAGAATTCACTGTTCTACGAGATAATAAAATGATTTGGGGAGTACAGGAAGCTTCTTTGGGATCTAAACGTGGAGATAGTCTGATATTAATAATTCCTGCCCACCTTGCTCACGGACTCGCAGGAGATTTAAATACAATACCTCCTCTTACACCCCTTGTTTATTACCTTCGCATCTTATAACTCAAATGTTAAATTATTCAATTATAGAATTATGAAACGATTTTCAGCTCTTGCTCTAGTAGCAATTTTTATAATGTCTTGCGCGGCAAAGCCCAGTGGTGTTGTCGTAAATGGTGAAAAAGTAAAACTCCAAGATGGTCTTTTCGCCTTAATAAAATCAACTAAAGGAGATTTGCTTATTGAGTTAGAAATGGAAAAAGCTCCAATGACAGTAGCAAATTTTGTTGCTCTCGCAGAAGGAAATCACCCTGAGAGCTCTTCAAAGAGTGGACCGTTTTTTGACGGGCTTAAATTTCATCGCGTCATACCGCAATTCATGTGTCAAGGTGGAGATCCCGAAGGTACTGGGCAGGGTGGTCCTGGTTATAGTTTTCCTGACGAATTTCATCCAGACCTCAAGCATTCTGTTCCTGGAATATTATCCATGGCTAATAGTGGCCCAAATACCAATGGTTCTCAATTTTTCATTACTGAAGTGCCTACGGGATGGTTGGATAATAAACATTCAGTTTTTGGTAAAACGATCAATGGTTTGGAGAAAATTATTCAGATCTCGGGAGTTGAGAAAAGCTCATCTAACGTGCCAAATGAGGATATAACAATGACAATTGAAATTATTCGAGTTGGTAAAAAAGCAAAGGTTTTTAATGCCCCTGGAGTATTTGCTTCAATGAAAAAAGATATTGAGCTAATAAAAGAATCAAATGAAAAAGAAAGTGCCAAAAAGGGTTTTGAGAGATCTACGCAATTCCCTTGGTTAATGGATGGAGGAATGGTCGATTCAGATTTATATGAGCCGGAATATAAATTATGGAATGCCAAAGCTCTTGAGCTAGCTGACGGGTTAAAAGTTTTTGATGTAATGGTTGGAAAAGGGGAACCGATTAAAGAAGGAGATCAAGTCCTTGTTCATTATGCGGGTTATTTATCATCTGGAAAGCCATTTGATAGCAGTATTAAAGAAGTGGCAATGAAAATGAATAATTATAACCCTCAACGAGAGCCTTACGGCCCGTTTCCAGTAACTGCCGGGCCAGCAGGTCGAGTTATTGAAGGATGGAAACGTGGTTTGATTGGTCTCAAAAAAGGTGGACATGTTAAATTGTTAATTCCCTCTGCCCTCGGCTATGGAGAAAATGGCGCTGGTGATGTTATCCCTCCCAATAGCTCTTTAGTTTTTGACGTTTGGATTGAAGATATAGTCCAGGCCAAATAATTACCTAATGCCCTCTGCTAAACAACTCTTATTTTTCTTCTTATTCATTTTAAATAAAAATCATTATGACTGACGGCTTGTATGCTCGTTTTAATACTTCAAAAGGTGTCGTTACCGCTTGTTTGCACTATCAGAAAACACCCATGACCGTTGGGAACTTCGTTGGTTTGACAAATGGTTCTCAAAAGAATTCGGCATTTACCGATGGGCATAAATATTATGATGGTCTTTCTTTTCATCGTGTTATTCCTGATTTCATGATTCAAGGCGGCTGTCCACAAGGCAAAGGCACAGGTGGGCCAGGGTATAGCTTTCCTGATGAAATTGTGGCTGACTTAAAGCACTCTGAACCTGGAGTTTTATCAATGGCAAATTCGGGTCCCGGAACAAATGGGTCGCAGTTTTTTATTACACATGTTGAGACCAGTTGGCTAGATGGAAAGCATACCGTTTTCGGAAAGGTTACAGAGGGACAGGATGTTGTTGATTTGATTGCTGAAAATGACAAACTTAATACTGTGGAAATTATTGCAATAGGTGCTGATGCGGAAGCTTTTGATGCTCAATTTTCTTTTGAAAAAGGGATGACTAGTCAATTAGAGGTTGAAAATGCAGCCAAAGAGACGCAGCAAGAAGCTATGAAATCTCTTACTCACGGAATGATTCGGAGAGATTCAGGTTTATACTATAGAATAGATTTAGAAGGTACAGGTTCAATGCCAGCTTCAGGGCAAACTGTTAAAGTCCACTATCGAGGAAGTCTTGCAGACGGAACAGTATTCGATTCAAGTATCGACCGCGGAGAGCCTATTGATATTCCTATTGGCGTAGGTAGTGTGATTCCAGGATGGGATGAAGGTATAATGCTACTCAAGGAAGGCAGTAAGGCTCGTTTTGTAATTCCTTCTGATTTAGGTTATGGATCACAAGGAGCTGGTGGAGTCATTCCTCCTAATGCAACACTCATTTTTGATGTGGAGTTAGTAAAAGTGGTTTAGGCTAAATATGGAGATCATAGGTTGGTTGGCGGCTTTTCTGACTACATTTTCATTTGTACCTCAGGCAATTAAAGTTATTCGTACTCGAGACACCTCATCGATAAGCCTATCTATGTATTTTTTATTTACTCTGGGTATTTCATGTTGGCTTGTTTATGGGGCCATGATGAAAAACGGTCCTATGTTAATAGCGAATCTAGTCACATTAGCTCTTGCTTTGATTATTTTAATTGCAAAAATTCGTAATGGATAGAATATTTTTTATTTCTTTTTCACTTTTTGAAGTTGCGATAGAATATCTCTGTATCGAGCGGCTTCTATAAAATCAAGATTTTTTGCAGATTTTTCCATATTTTTTCGAGTTTTTAAAATTCGATCGTCTAATTGACTGGATGTTAATAAGCTGACTTTTGTGTCATCTAATTTTCTTTTCGCGGTATCTAGGCGTGCGCTTTCCTCGTTTTTGTCTTGAAAAGCATTTGATTCCTGTTTTACTATTGCTGTCGGTGTTATTCCATTAACGATGTTATATTCAGTTTGTAATTTCCGTCGTCTCGATGTCTCTGACATTGTTTTTTCCATTGAGTTGGTTATTTTATCAGCATATAAAATAGCCATTCCGTTGATATTTCTTGCGGCCCGCCCTATAGTTTGAACAAGTGAACGTTCAGATCTCAAGAACCCTTCTTTATCTGCGTCAATAATTGCAACTAGAGAAACTTGTGGGAAATCCAGGCCCTCTCTTAGGAGATTAACGCCAACTAACACATCAAAAAGCCCACGTCTTAAGTCCTCCATAATTTGAATTCGATCAAGTGTTTCAACATCAGAGTGAATGTACCTACAGCGAATTCCAAACCGTAAAAAATACTTAGTGAGTTCCTCAGCCATTCTCTTTGTAAGAGTAGTAACTAATGTCCGTTCATCTTTTTCCGACCTGATCCGAATTTCTTCCATTAAATCATCTACCTGATTTTCGCTTGGTCTAACTTCGATTTTAGGATCAAGTAATCCGGTGGGCCTAATAAGCTGTTCAACAATTACACCATCTGATTTTTCTAATTCATAATCTGCTGGAGTCGCTGAGACATAGATCACTTGGTTTTGAAGTGTTTCAAATTCTTCAAATTTTAATGGCCGATTGTCCATAGCAGCTGGGAGACGAAAGCCATACTCCACTAAATTTTCTTTGCGGGATCGGTCACCGCCATACATTGCTCTAACCTGAGGTAGGCTGACATGGCTCTCATCGACAACAAGTAAAAAATCTTTTGGAAAATAATCCACAAGACAATATGGTCGGGTATTAGGCTCTCTTCCATCTAGATAACGACTATAATTTTCTATTCCAGAACAATAACCTAGTTCTCTTATCATTTCTAAGTCAAAAGTAGTTCGCTCTTTTAATCGTTTAGCTTCCAGTGGTCTATCTGTATTATTAAAATGCTCAACTTGCAAGCCTAGGTCCAATTCAATATGTTTTATCGCATTCTTGAGCTGATCTGGTGTAGTGACAAATAGATTTGCAGGGAAAATTCTTAAGTTTTCAATAACTTCTTTTTTTTCCATAGTTACGGGATCCCAAACCTCTATTCTCTCAATCTCATCACCCCAGAAAGAAATTCTGTGAAATAGATCTCCATATGCAGGAAATAAGTCAACAGTATCTCCTTTTACTCTGAACGTGCCTCTTTTGAAATCACCTGTTGTTCGACTATACAAAGCATTTACAAACTGGAGTAAAAGTTTTTGACGTGATATTTGTTGTCCAGAATTTATATAGATTGTTTGTGAGTTAAATGCATCAGGATTACCCATTCCATAGAGGCAAGAAACAGAAGCTACAACAATTACGTCTTTTCGTCCACTAAGAAGAGATGATGTGGCACTTAGCCTCATTTTCTCTATTTCGTCATTAATGCTTAAATCTTTTTCGATATAAGTTCCGCTACTGGGCATAAAAGCCTCAGGCTGATAATAGTCATAATATGAAACAAAATATTCAACAGCATTATTGGGGAAAAAGGATTTGAACTCTTGGTATAATTGCGCTGCTAAAGTTTTGTTATGAGATAGAACTAACGTGGGACGCTGAACTTTATTGATAACATTTGCAACAGTAAATGTTTTACCCGAACCGGTGACTCCCAAAAGTGATTGATGGGCCTCTCCTTGCAATATGCCTTCAGTTAGCGCTTCTATTGCTTGAGGTTGGTCGCCAGTTGGCTTAAAAGGACTTTCAATTTGAAAATCCATATATTATTCTTCGTTGATGTTTTCTTTAGCTTCAGGAGGATTCTCGGCCATTAATTTTTCATTCTCCTCTTTTCTTTGAGCTACTCGTACTTTTTTTAACTCTTTTTCTGCTAACTCCAACAATATTTTGGATGCATCAACTTTCTTTTGAGCGTCTTTAACAATTGGACTTTCTTCATTAGCAAATTGAAAAAATCCCATGTTATTTTCCAGTTGTGATAAATCTCTTTTTGCCTTTTCTACTGCAGATAATGCATTAGAAAGTTTATTGTTCCGAGTATTTTCTGCTCGTTGTGCTGTTCTCATTTCTCCATTTGCAGATCGCATTGAATCAAAAAATAGATTGCAAGCTGCTTTAAATTTAGCCCATATTTTATCAGATTCTTTTCGAGGAACAAATCCAGTATCCTTCCAGTCTGCTTGAAGCTTTTTTATTTCGTTAACTGCAACTGACCAATCTGTTCTTGTAGACATTTCCTCAGCCTTTGTTACGAGATTATACTTGGCGTCAAGAGCAACTTTAAGAGCCGCTTTTCGTCCTTTGTAAAATTCGTTTCTATTTTTAAAAAATAGTTTTTCCGCTTTTTTGAATTTATCCCAAAGCTTATCACTAAAACTGCTAAATGTTCTTCCAATCTTGGACATAGAATCTCGAAGTTCTTTTGCTCTTTCGGTAGATACTTGCCAATGTTTGTGATCAGATAGTTCAGAAGATGCAAGGGCTTCTAATTCTTCCACGATTTTCTCTTTACCCAAAAGGCGTTCTTTATTTTCTTCGTTTGCAGACTCTTGCTTTATTCTTCGTTTTTCGTGCAGAATATTAGATGCTTCTTGAAATGAGGCCCAGAGGGCATCCTTGTCTTCTAATGCAACAGGCCCAACTTCTTTCCATGAGCTGTGTAACCTTTGCAGGTCTCCACCAAGGGCAGCGACCCAATCTTTTTGAGATAAGAGCTTTATTTCTTCGATTAGACCGAGCTTGATTTCTTTATTATGCTTGTAATCTAAATCTCTTAAATCTTGAGAAAGTCTAAGGTTGTCATAAAACCGATCGACAAAAAATCTGTAAGAAGCGTAAAGGTCTCTAGTGGCGTCATTTGGCACATGTCCAACTTCTTTCCATTTATCATTAATGCGCTTGAATTCTTTGTAGGTATGCCCAGTTGGAAGGTCATCGCTTTCTGCCAGCTTTTTTATTTCATTCAAGAGACTTTTTTTCAGCTCAAGGTTAATGGCCATTTTCCCTTGAAGTTTTACGCGATATTCTGCGCGAAGCTTTTTGAATTCGTTAAATTCTTGAAAAAAAGCTTCTTTATTTTTTTGTTCAAAGTGAAAGTCTATTATATTTCCGCCGCTTTCAATAAATTTTTCTTGAGCTTCACTTCTTTCAATATCCCATCTGGGGGAAAGAATAGATTTAATAGCAAGCATAGGAATTCTCATATTTTCGATGGGAACATCCTTTAAAATCCGTTTTGACTCTGCTAACAGGTCTTCTTCTGATTTTCCGTTGTAATCAGATTTGTGATCATCATGCTCATCTTTTTCATCTTTAGTTTTCTCCTCTACTTCCTCAGATGGTGCAATTTGCTCCATTTTAGTTTTTTCCTCTAGTTCTTCTAATGATGCAATTTTTTCATCTAAATTTTTCGAAACTGAAGAAGGTTGATGGTTACCTACAGAACTAGAAACATCACTAGGTTTTTCTTCTAATTCTTCTTCCGATGAATTCGAAGTCCTCTGATTTTCAGTTGATTCAATTTCTCCTGGTGTTTCTCCAGTTGTATTCCCATCTTCGGGAAGTAAGTCTTTCTCAGCCATAGCTGGTTGTATTAAGTGAATTTCAGTTCAAATGTGAGGAATATTGAGGACATTTGCCCAATATTCCCAAGCTTTTTTTGCTTGAAATGTTAACATTTGTGATCCTCCTAAAGTTTTGCATCCAAGTGACTCCATTTCAAGTAAGAATTTTGTTTTATTTGGATTGTATATCAGATCGATTGCTAAAGGCATGTCTTCGCCTTTCCATATCGGACATAGAGGGCGATTTTCAGTTGCTGGATGCATCCCTAAAGTTGTACACTGGATAACTGCAGAAGCCTTCATCTTTTTTATGGACCTAAACAGTATTTCCGGCCAGACAAAGTTTCCTTTTTTGCTTCGACAAAGAACAACACCCTTATAACCTCTCTCATTAAGACTATATGTCACCGCTCTCGCTGCGCCGCCATTTCCTAAGATGCATATATCTGAGTTTTTTTTAGGACCTGAAATATTGGCACTAAACATATCCCAAAATCCATCTCCATCTGTATTGTGACCATGCCATTGATTTCCAACTTTAACCACAGTATTCACTGCTTTTATTTTTTCTGCTGCAGGAGTGAGTTTTGATAAATATGGAATAATAAATTCTTTGAGTGGCGCTGTAACGTTAAAACCAATTAAATGAGTTTTTTTGAGAAAATCCTCTAATTGATCCTTATTAACATTTATTCGACAATATGTGAATTGTTTATTCATGATATGTTCACTCCATATTTTATTAAACAGGAACGGCGACTTAGAATGCTCAATGGGGTCGCCAATGACAGCGAAATCGTACCTCATAATAGTTAGTCCTATAACTTTTGAGTTTTATTTACAGCAAATTTATTCAGTCCAGTGAGAAAAATAAAGCCGATTAAACTAGCCGTAAAACATAAAATTATAGGGTCTTCTAAGGTCATTAATCTTGGATACTCAATTCCATTAGATTGGATATATTTAAAAGGATATATTTTAATCAAAGACCCTATTATAAATCCTCCCATTATTCCCGTCATAGGGTTTGGGAATTTTTGAAATAAATAACGAAGACTGCGGCCAAATATAATCAAGCCCATAAGTGCGCCAGAGATGAATGTTATAATAAGCATCCAATCAAGATTGTGCAGTCCTTCTAAAATGCCTTTATAAGACCCTAAAAGGATAAGAATGAAAGACCCACTTAATCCTGGCAAGATCATAGCGCAAATGGCGATAAATCCGGATAGTAAAACATACGATAAGGTTAATTCTTGGTTGGCTGTTGGTAAAAATGTTATCAATGAACCAATACAAAATCCAATTATGCCGAAAGGAAGCCATTGTTTTAGCCTAATATTTCTTGATATTTGAGAGAATATTAGAGGAATACTTGCTATTATTAGGCCAAAGAAAAAACTCCATACAATTTCAGCGTAGTTCTCAAGTCCCCACAAAACAACTTTTGATAAACTTAGTATTGAGGTTCCAATTCCTAAAAAAAGCGTTGATAAAAATTTACCATCAATTTTTTTCCAAAAAGGATAAATTCCATCATTTTTTAGTATAATAAATGAATTCATTCCTATGGAATGAATGGCATTTAAAAGTCGCGTGTAAATACCTGTTATATATGCAACGGTTCCTCCAGAAACCCCAGGGACCACATCTGCTGACCCCATAGCTATACCTTTGAGAAGAGTCGAAAAAAATGAATCTGGTTGTGATTCATTCATAAGATATTATTTAAGCGTATATCAGAGGATAGTTCTGGATAAAAAAATATCAATGCATCTTTAAATTTTCCCCCAAATCTAGATAGCCCTTCTCTAAGATGAAGAAGTGCAAGCTCTTCTTCATTTTCTAAGCCCATTATGTAACCGCAATTTATCGCTTCCATTTCGGCGTTTTCAGGATGTCGTTCTAATCCCATCCTGATTACGGCTAAAGCGGCTTTGTATTGATTGATTTTCTCAAGAGTTTTTACATACTCGAATAGACCTTTTGGATCTTCGGTCCGCAATGATTTTAAAACCAACTTAAGCATTTTTTCGCCTTCAATGAACAGGCCAAGTCTTTGATAGAGGTCATAAGCGATTAGATAATAATCTGGATTTTCTGGATCTAAGGATAATGCCTTTTTTACATGGTCAATTGCTTCAAACAATCGATGACCTTCGCCATATAATATTGCTAACTCTATCCATGCCTCATCTAAGTCCTCATCATGTTTTATCGATAGCTTTAGAGCTTCAATTGCTTCAGGAATTTGTTTGTTGCTTTGGTAACAAATCCCCAGACGGTAGAGGGTATAACCATTAGGTTCGCTTTTTAGTGCATTTTTATAAGACTTAATTGCCTCTGGATATTGGTTTAATTCTTCTAAAATTCTACCTGTATCGAAATGAGCAGCTGTGAAGTCAGCGTCAATAAGAAGAGCATAATCAAATGATTCCAATGCCTTATTATAGTATTGCAATCGAAAAAGGGCTGCCCCAAGATGATACCACGCAGTTTCACTGTAGGGATATTGATCTAAATATGACTTAAACCATTCAACAGCTTTCTCGTCTTTACTATCCATGTCGAAATTTGCTGCCAGCATGTACAATAAGTGGTCATCTTTTGGCTCTTCACGTAGCATAGCTTTGAGAACTTTAATGGCATGTTTGAATTCGCCTATAGCAGTATATAGGCTTGCTAGATGACCTTGTATGGGAAATAAATCATCGCTATTTTGTAGAGCATTCTTTAAAGACTTGATGGCTTCTTGATGTTTTCCTTGTCTCATGAAAAGTTGACCACGTGCCCAATCAAGGTCAGGGTGATTTGGTGATATACTTTCTGCTGTTTCGATAGCTTCTGCCGCCAAGTCTAATTGGTGATTAGCTACGAAATACCTTGCCCGTTTTACCGCAAATGTTATTGCATTAGGGTGTTGTTCGCCACCCATTTCAATGGCAATAAGTGCTTGGTTTAATTGACCAGTCTCAAGATAATGATCGGCAATTTCTTCAAATTCGTCAACATCAAAAAATAACGAAGACTTCGATTTTAATGCTTTTTCAAATTTCCGGATTAAGTGATCAAATTCTAAATGTTCCATATTTAATTTATACGACTCCAAGCTATGCAGAAACTTCTTTTAATCAGCATCTTTCTATTTTTCGTTTTCAATCAGTTTTTAACATTTAATTCAAACAATATTATTGATTGGATTATATCTTAATTTTACACTTTAAAACAAAAACAAGGCCATATGCCATTAATCACATCTATATCTGGAATTCGAGGAACTATAGGAGGTAAGCCGGGTGACAATTTGACGCCTATTGATGTAGTTTCATTTAGTTCTGCCTATGGAACATGGTTGAAAGGTCAAAAAAATGATTCTGATAAGAGTCAACTCACCGTTGCTGTCGGTAGAGATGCTCGACCATCTGGAAAAAGCATTTACGATTTAGTCGTCTCTACGCTAGTCTCAATGGGTATTGACGTTTTAGATTTGGATTTGTCAACGACGCCCACTGTAGAGATGATTGTTATAATGGACGCTTGTGATGGAGGAATTGTAATAACGGCATCTCACAACCCAGTGGAATGGAATGCTTTGAAATTATTAAATTCAAACGGTGAATTTCTTTCAGCAAAAGATGGTGAAAAAATACTTGAGTATGCAAGTTTACAAGACTATCAATTCTCTGAAATCAATCAAATTGGTAAAATAATCCCATCAAATAATGCCATAGAGAGGCATGTGGAAGCCATTTTGAGTCTTCCTGATGTAGACCCAAAGGCTATTCGAAATGCTGATTTTAAAATAGCAGTAGATGCTGTGAATTCGACTGGAGGAATCGCAGTCCCCATTCTTCTTTCTGCTTTGGGTGTTAAACGTCAGGAGCTACTTTTTTGCGAACCTAATGGTCAATTCCCGCATAATCCTGAACCCTTGCGCAAACACCTTGATGATATATGCTCTTTAGTCCCTAAGTCAGGATCTGATTTAGGAGTAGTAGTAGACCCTGATGTTGATCGCCTTGTTTTTGTTTCTGAGAATGGTGATCTCTTTGGTGAAGAATATACTTTAGTAGCTGTTGCGGATTACCTTCTCTCGCGAAAAAAAGGCAATTGTGTTAGTAACCTATCTAGTTCTCGCGCTTTAAACGACATAGCAATCAAACATGATTCAAAATATTTTGCTTCTGCTGTAGGTGAGGTGAACGTAGTAGATAAAATGAAGGATTGTAATGCGATCATTGGTGGAGAAGGTAATGGAGGGATAATTTATCCACCACTACATTATGGCCGTGATTCTCTCGTTGGTATAGCATTATTTCTAACTCATTTGGCTTATTTGAAAAAGAAGGATTTAAATATTACTACTTCTGATTTACGTTCTTCCTATCCGGATTATCATATGTCAAAGGAAAAAGTAACACTTTCTCCATCGGTTGATTTAGAAAATATTTTAAACATTATTGCTGATAAATATTCAAATGAGAATTTAAGTAGAATTGACGGTGTTAAAATAGATTTTGAGGATAGTTGGGTGCATTTGAGAAAGTCAAATACAGAGCCAATTGTCCGAATTTATGCAGAAGCAAAGAGTAAAGAGGAAGCTGAAGATTTGGCGAAGAGTTTTGTCGATCGACTCAATGATTTAGATTAACAATTTAATATAAGAACCTAGATGGTATACTTTACTTTTAACAAGCCTAATTTTAGATAATGAGTATATATTTTGACAACGCGGCAACTACGCCTATTTCGCAAGAAGCAAAAACTGCCATGGTGGCAGCTATGGAGAATTTCGGTAATCCTAGTAGCACGCATGCAGAGGGCAGGAAAGCAAAAGCCATTGTTGAAACAGTTCGAAAGGGTATAGCTTCAAGGTTAAATTGTTCTCCTTCAGAAATAACTTTTACCGGTGGAGGAACCGAGGCTGATAATTGGGCTTTGATCTCTGCCGTCAAAGATTGCGGCGTGAAACACCTTTATACTTCAGTAATTGAGCATCATGCGGTTTCTCATGTGGTAGAATATCTTGATCAAAACGGGATGTGCAAAGTGCAATATATTCCTCATGATGATCATGGAATTCATGACCTCAAATGGTTAGAATTGGAATTGAAGTCAAAAGCTCTTCTTGGTGAGAAGGCTATGGTCTCTCTAATGCATGCAAATAATGAAATAGGGAATATTATTGACTTGCAAAATTTATCTGAGTTGTGTCAAAGTCATGGAGCATATCTTCATAGTGATACAGTTCAAACCATGGCTCATTTACCTCTTGATTTTTCTAAGATTAGAGTTGATTTTGCTGCATGTAGTGGCCATAAATTTCATGGCCCAAAAGGAGTTGGATTTGCATTTGTACGCCAAGGTGTTTTGAGTAAGCCTTTGATACGGGGTGGTGCTCAAGAGCGTGGGGCTAGGGCAGGTACTGAAAACGTTATTGGCATAGCTGGACTAGGCGCTGCTTTTAATATGTGCGTGGATGATATGGCTAATGATATTTTAAAAGTAACTGGGGTTAAAAATTATGCCATTTTAAAACTAAAGTCAGAATTTCCGGAAATTAAATTTAATGGGCTTTCCGGAGATGTCGAAAAGAGTCTTTATACTGTTCTCAATTTCTATCATCATAAACTTCATGAGAATGGAATGCTAAACTTTCAATTAGACATTAATGGTGTTCATTGTTCGGGTGGAAGTGCCTGCAGTAGTGGCGCTGTAGGTGGATCTCATGTTCTAAATGCTCTCAACTCTTCGGGAGGAACTCGTATTTCTTTTTCTCGTTATACAACAAAAAGTGAGGTTGATTTATTTGTTCAAATCCTTCAAAAAATAAAGTCAGATATCTGAAGGTTTTATTGCGATTTTTTAGTAAACTAAACTTACGTAACCATAAATCCAACCATCCTCGGTTTCAAAACGATAGACATAAGTGTCTTGTTGGGCAAACTTCCCATCTATTTTACCATCCCAGAATTCTTTAAAGGGTTCTAATGTTTCGAAGACAATATTTCCAATGGAATTTAAAATGACAAATCTATCGTTTGAAAAGCAGTCATTTCCGCCAATCCTTAACTCCTCATTTGTACCATCTCCGTTAGGAGTAAAAGCAGTAGGGATATAGAGTCTTTGATCTAACCTTAGGATCGAAGAGGTAAAATCATATCCATAAACAGCGTTGCATATCGTGTCTATTAAGTCCAAATGAACAGT
>CATIRS010000021.1 GCA_949529985.1 Owenweeksia sp. TMED14 | reverse complement strand
AGGAGAGTGGCTAAAAAAGGGACTGGGTGATAATTTGTATGAATCAGCAAAAAAGCATATTGAAAATACAGCACCTCTTGGAAAAACCGCTTCACCAGAATCTATTGCAGAAGTTATTTACAATTTAATCGATAAAAGTGAGTTAGTTACAGGTCAGTTTATTATTGCAGATGGAGGCGCAAGCTTAAATTTGTAAATACCTAATCTTAAAAAAAACTCAAGATCAATATATTTATTTGGAGCTTAGCTACATTTTATACGCCCTATAAAAGTCTAAATTAAAGCTTTTGCTGAAATTGTTGACAATGTTATGTAAATCAACTGAAATGAACTACAAAGAATAAGGTCCAAAAAAATTTATGATTATCGCTGCATTAAAATCTCCAGATGCCAAAGACCTTCGTTCTGTCATTCACCCAGAAACAATTGGTAAGTTACTAGAACTAGAAGGTTCTTCTGTAATCTTTGAGTCAGGCATAGGGAAGGGTATTAATGTTTCCGATGAAGATTTAACAGCGCTAGGCCTATCAGTTTTTAGTCGAGAAGATTGTATTGCGAAGGGCAATCTAATTATTACACCATCGCCACTGCCTAGAGATGAAGTTGATCAAATTCAATCTGGCACCTCCGTTATTGGAATGTTAAATCCATTTTACGCTCTGGATGAGCTTAAAGCTTTGGCTGAAGCAAAATTAAATGCTGTCAGCATGGAATTTATTCCACGCATTACTAGAGCCCAAAAGATGGATGTACTTAGCTCCCAAGCAAACCTTGCAGGCTATGCTGCTGTTCTTGAGGCTGCACAATATCTTAATTCTGCTTTACCAATGATGATGACTGCAGCAGGAACTCTTAAACCTGCCAGAGTATTTGTAATAGGTGTCGGAGTGGCTGGACTTCAAGCCATTGCAACGGCCAAAAGACTAGGTGCTCGAGTCGAAGCTTTTGATACAAGAGATGTGGTTGAAGAGCAGGTTAAATCCCTGGGTGCAAAATTTGTAAAAATTGACTTAGGTGAAACTGGTCAAACCGATCAAGGATATGCAAAAGAATTAACAGAAGAGCAAATAGCCAAACAAAAGGAATTACAAAGTTTGGTGTGCGCACGATCTGACATTGTTATCACTACAGCTCAAATCTTTGGGAGGCCAGCACCTAGAATTATTGATGAAGCAACCATCAAACAAATGAAACCTGGAAGTGTCATTCTGGATATGGCAGTCGAAACTGGAGGCAATGTCGAGGGATCTGCAGTTGATGAAGTGGTTGAAATTAACGGAGTTAAGGTAGTTGGAGTCTCCAATCTATCCTCCCGAGTTGCTAATCACGCATCTTTTGCTCTATCAAATAATATTCTTAATTGGATTACCGACTTTTATGATCAAGAGTCAAAGTCGCTTAATTTCGATTTTGAAGACGAGGTTATTCAAAGTAGTGTATTAGTTTTTGGTGGCGAAATTAAGAACGAGAGGTTTGCATAATGGAAATGTATATTTTACTAGGGTTTGTTTTATTGTTATCTATATTTCTGGGATTAGAGCTTATAGCTAAAGCGCCTAGT
>CATIRS010000020.1 GCA_949529985.1 Owenweeksia sp. TMED14 | reverse complement strand
TTAATCCTATTACTTGAATCAATTTGAGCTTCAATTTCTAGTAAAAGAATGGAATAAATGATTAGAGTGAATTGAAGACGAACCATTTTAAATTAGTATTTAGATTAATTCTAAATAATTGTCAAATATAGTCTGCAAACTTTAAACCCAATGTTAATTTTGAAACTAAATTTCTATTACTTTTCTTATTTGCGACTATATTGGAATAGAAATTTATAAATCAACATTTTAATAGTGATGGATCCATTTAAAAAATCGATTATTCAATATCATTGGGTAATTGGTGCCACAGGATTTGTTGGGAAGCATTTAGTTCGTGAGCTTTTAGAGCGGTATCAGAACGATCCTTTGGTTCAAATTGTTGCTGTGGGTCATCAACGGATAGAACCTATTGTAATGGAAAAAACTCATTTTTTAATGATGCCATTGGATAGAATAGAAAAGAGATGGTTTATTAGATTTCCTCCTACTCACCTTTATCATTGCGCGCGAATGGCAGGTAGCAACGATTTTTTTCGATCTATTGCCTCGGCTAGAGGTTTTCGTGCGAATATGCGTTTGAAGAAAATCTTAGAGGATTTACCTAGCCCTCCTATTGTTGTCTATTGCAGCGGAACTTTAATGTACGGAAACAATAAGGTGGCTGTGGATGAAAGTGCTCCAATAAGACCTATTTCATATGCCCGCAAATACGAAAGGGCAGAAAGGCCTTGGTATATAAAGTCAAAAAAAATGCATATTCGCATGGCTTTCCCTGCATGGATTTTTGGAGGAGACTCTTGGTTTATGAACTTTTACCTAAAGCCTGCGAAAGCTCTTAAAAAAGTTCCTATCTATGGGGATGGGAATCAACAAATGAGTTTAATTCATGTTCGTGATGTCGCAGGTCAACTAATTCACGTCGCTGAACAAGGAACAAAAAGTAATCACTATAATATTTATGGTTCAGAAGTAATTACACAAGAGAATTTCGCAAAGACTGTCGCTAATGAAATTGATCTTGAAACAGAGATTTTGAGCTCAGATGAAATTGAAACTAAATATGGAAAAACAGTTCACGAGGCCTTAACCTCTTCGATGCCTATTAAGACTCAACATGTAAATTGGCGAGCAAGCTATAAGTTCAAATTTCCTAATTGGCGAAAAATGGTAGCAGAGGTTATCGGAGTAATTGCCCAGTATTAATGCTTTTTTTGAAAGTCGTAAAGCATATATTCACCGAGAGTCCCAAGTTTTGTCCTAGATATTTTTGAGTCTAGATGCCAAAGAAAAAGTCTGATTTTGCTGGGAAGCCTTTTGTGAATTCCTCTGTAATACCAGGCAGGGAAAAAAATACTATAGCCACGTTGATATTCACAAGATAATGTTGAACTTGATTTAACTTCCGAGGTTGAGTAACATTTTGAAGCTAAAAAATTAGTCGGGGAATAACCGCCCCAAATTTTTTTTAGGCGGCTAAAAGCCCGACCAAACTTCCCTTTCAGAGACTCAATAATAATCCCACCAACATACCATTTATTTACAAAGGTTAGTACCAAGTTGCCTCCCGGAAGAAGAAGTCTTTCCAGTTCCTTTATTGAAGCATTTAAATCATTCACAGTATTTAAGGCCCCGAAGAAGACATATATCATGTCGTATCGCTCTCCAGGAAATTGGCTCTCGATATCCTCCACACTTCCCTCTTTCACTATGGCATTTTGAAGATTTGATTGAATAATTTTTTCGTTTGCGATGCGAACCATCTCTGCAGAAACATCTACCCCGTTGATTTGAGCGTTAGGAAATGTTTGGGCAAAATGTACCATGTCAAAACCCGGACCAAATCCAATTTCTAAAGCTTTAGTGAAATTATATTTCCTTATATGCTCACGAAAAGATTGACGAATACGTTGAAGTGTATCATTTTCCCAATATCGATGTTCAAAATCAATGGCATCTTTATCATAATAAGTCCCTACACTATGGTAATAGTTCGTTTTCATCTTTTACTTTTTTTGAAATTAGGTCAGGACTCATTAATACTGCACCAAAAGTCCAAAATAAAAAGGCAAATCCTGGTTGGTTCAGAAAATTATTTACGTTCATATGAAATGCATAGGTTACCATACCAAGAAAAAAAGGCAATGACTTTATTTGCGCTTGGCCCGTACTTGAATACCCACGATAAATCCAAACTATAAATATTATCATAAATAGAATAGTTGATGGCCATCCGTTTTCGCTAAGTTGTAGTAATAATTCGCTATGCGCAGAACCTCCGGACCCTTTTGGAATATCATCAGGATTTCTAACACTTAATCGATTCATTAAAGTGGATTCTTGGAATGGGATATATTTAAATTGATATGTACCAGGACCAAATCCCCAATGTGGCCTCTCTTGAAACATTTTGAGTGCACTGAGCCACCGGTTCAACCTTTCAATATTGCTATCATCTGATTGGATATTTGTAACGGAGAGTGTTTCTTGAAAAATATTCGCATCTGGATTATGACTTTCAATTTTATTAAAAGCAAAAGCTTCACGAATATTTTCAAATCCAATAGTTACAAGGAATAAAATGATTAAAATCGGTCCAATTAATCTCATTTTTATAGGCAAAAATGAAAATAGATAGGCTATTAACATAAATGTGAAACTTATCAAAGCAGCTCGGGATTCGGAAAATATCACGATTGCCATGGCTATTATGGCAAGAACAAAATACTTCTTGTCCGTTCGCCCATTCCCTAGTGCAAATCCACCCAGTATAGCTGCAACAGCTCCGACATATGTACTTGAATAGTAAAATGGTTTAAATATGCCTGTAATCGTAATCGGGTTAAAATTAAAATCAAAAAATTGATATACACCCCAAAGAATTACAGCAGAGAATGATACAGAATATAGTTTCAGCCATTTGAATACCTCACCTTTTCCATATCGAAGAGTACCGTAAAAAAATACAAATACAAAACACCCATTCAACAATGAAAATTTCATTGATATCTCAAACACTGAACTCATAATCAGAGGTAATGCAAAAGAAATAACCCATAATGCAGGAATTGGAGTTTTTAATATTAACCGATAATTTTTTTTATATAATAGGTCGAATAATAATACTAAAGCTAAGACCCCTATTAGCCACTCTGCTGGCAACATTAAATCAAGTCCACCCAAACTTAAATTTAAACTTAAGGGGAGGGATAATGCGAGTAATGAAAATAGACTTTGTATCCAATTTTTTTTAACGATCAAAAATGCTGCAGAAATAGCAAATAACCCAGCGGTAATTAATTCCCATTTATCGATTGACCAAATGGAAATGAAATAAACAATTAATAAAAATAGAGGCCCTATTAAATTTTTAAAATTTAACATCAAGGGTTTAGGTTTTTATATTCGAAAATCCCCAGAGAGCGATATAGGCTAGAAATGAACCAAGCAATCCATAGAACCAGAATGGCAATCCAGATGGCGATAGAGGAATTTGAGCATTTGAGATAATATATGACTTTGGTGTTGGTGCTTTTTTATAGCCCTCAAGTGTTTTGTTTTTTCTTTGGAGAGTTGTTAATTCTTTTACAGCTGTTCCAAATTGATTCTCTTTCTGAAATATTAGAGACGCTAATGCCAAAGAGTCTTTTTGCGCTTCCATGCGCAATGAATCCAATGTTTGTCTCAAAGATTTTGTCTCATTTGATAATCTCAATAGATTACTTCTTGTAAACTCTAGACTTTGCTCTACATTTTGTCGAAGCATTTCTTCTTTGATCGAATCACCCCATCGAATAATCATATTCGCTGCATTTGCTGCCATTGTTGCTTCGGACGCTTTGACTTCAACCTTGACAGCTCCATTTCGGGTTCGACTGATATCAAAATCTAATTCTTCACCAAAGGAATTCTCAACTTCTCGTCTAAGAATATTACTATTTAATATTTCAATATGCGCATCTATTTCAATAGCTGATCCAAAGCCTATTCCATTTTGATTGATTTGTTTTTCCATTAAAGTTAAGGGGACAAAAAATGTAGCCTCTGCTTTATAATTTGGTGGCTTTAAAAGCATTAAAAAAGTAATAATTACACCTGCGATTCCACTAAGAAATATGAAGTTTTTTTTCATGATTATACTAGTTTTTTCTCGCTGTAATTATCGATAACTCTATTTTGGATACTATCTGGCCAAAAGCCACTGGTATGCTCAGAGATTTCTGAATCACTATTTTTTCCTCGAAAGTTTTTATAGAATTTTTTTTTAAAAATATCTTGTGCTTTTTTCTCTATCCAGTTCCCAATAAAATTATCTGTCACTTCATTTCTGGTTCCATATAAAGATAAAGGATCATATAAACGCCAGATAGAAAATGTACTGGAATTAAATGTACAGGCTTTTTCAGGAATAAAGTTTGGAAAGTAATCCTGAATAAATGTATTTTTCTCATAGAACTCACCCAGTAGACCTTTATTATGAAGAATCATTAGTGAAGCCGATTCAACAGCAGTATAGATATTTTTTTTATTTAATTCTAAATGATTTTCATCAATAAAAAAATTGGTACAGAAGTATCGCTTATTGTTGAGTAAAAATATCTTTTTAAATACAGTTAGAAATAATCTTGCAGACCAAGCTCTATTATTTTTTGTGATTATAAAATAGTCGATATCATCATCATCATTATTGGCTCCAAGTTTTGATAATGACCCCGAGAGATAGACTCCTTTTACAAAAGGAAAATTGCTAATTAACCATCCCATTCTTTTTGAAATTCTGAGTAATCTGGAATTCCTTTTTAAATTATTGAGTCTAATATCTATTGCTTTATTCTTCAATCCCCAAAGACCATCTCTACCAATAATAAATTCCGACTTATTTAGTTCTTCTAGATTTATCATCACCTCTTCTTGAGCTGTTTTCAGGCTTAAATAGCGGTGAACTTCCTCCTCATACAAGGGATGATTAAAAAAGTCAAAATATTGAAGCACGTTTAATATTGCCTTTTGAATATTATTGAGCTTTTCTATGTCAAATTCTCGGGTCACTATTGTTGATATTAGAACAATTTGGTATTAAAATAGCCGGGAGATACTGCCATTGAATCCGGTTAAGGATATTTTTGAAATTATAGAATATTCAGATGGTTTTATTCAAAACTGTAATGGGTTCCGTAATGCAGCATTTGACCGAGAAATTCTTTTGGATAAATAATTTTTATGTCAATAACAGAATCATTATTCATTATTGGAATCATTTCAGGATTAACAAAACCACTGTAGGCAGCTAGATTTAAAGGCTTTGAGCGTCGCAAAACTTCTTCATGAATTTCTGAGTCAACTTTAACGCCATAATTCTCGACTAGAATCCGCCCTGCTTCGTAATCTCCTTCGCTTTTAATACGTTGGATTTCATTTAGGAGCTCTCCAAAGTATTCTCGAAGTTTATCGTAATTATTAATTACGAAATAAGTCTTATTATCAATAATTTTACGCTCTATTGCCTTCTCTTCCATCCCTCGTTCAAAGGCCCATGATGCCACTAGTTGTCGGTTTCTCATATGGTCTTCTTCAATATTATCGCCAGGTAGTATTCGACGAAGCTGTAACATCATGCCATTACTGATGTAACTGTCATACTCAGCGTATCCAGCTTCTTTATTCTTCATGAGACCCAGTTCTTGCATTTTATCATCTAAGATGAAATACAATGCCACAAGATCCGCACGCGCTTCCTCTAATGTTGAACTATAATTTTTCAGTGTTTCTTTAGGTGTTCCAACTCCTGGATTTATTATTCCTGAGGCGTGACCAACGACTTCATGGAGCGCAGTATGCATTTTTGATCCAAGTTCTCCGAACTTTTCGGCGCGTTCTCTGTGCATTTTTGAGAAACTGAATTCATTTGCCATGCCTTTACCTGAGCTTTGGTGGTAAGCATCTTCAATATTCCCTAATGAAACACTTTTTGAGCCATGCTCTGCTCTTATCCAATTGGCATTTGGAAGATTTACTCCAATAGGAGTTGATGGGGATGAATCACCCGCTTCGCCAACGACCGAAACAATTTTATAACTAACGCCGACGACACTATCTTTTTTATGCGTCTCGTCTATTGGGCTATTGTCTTCAAACCATTGAACGTTATCTGCTACTACACCCATTCGCTCGCTAGCATCAAAGTCTTTGATTTGAACGACAGTTTCATAAGATCCACGGTACCCCATGGGGTCATTATAAACCTCTACGAAGCCATTTATATAATCAACATCTCCGTCAGTCATGCTTACCCAGGCTATATTATAATCATCCCACTTAGACAAATCGCCTGTTCGGTAATATTCGATTAATAATGCTAGCGCCTCTGCTTGTCCATCGTTTTCGGCAGTAAACATGGCCTTTTCTAGGTGTTTTATTATTTGTTGAATACTTTGGCCATATCGTCCTTTTGCACTGAATACGTCTTCATAGATGTTTCCATCGGTATCGCGAGAAAGTCGACTGTTCAAGCCATGGCTTATTGGCCTTTTAGGATCAAAATTGGTTTTTAAAGAATAAAACTTTTCTGCTTCAATTTGACTTACATCTGGCCCATAAAAATTAACTGCTGATGTTAGTAATAGATCAACACCATCCGCACGGTTGACCTTTTTCACATCAAAATCGGGATCAAAAATTGCACGTTGTGCTTCGCTTGAAAGTTGAAAATCTAGGGTTCTGAGTGTTTTAAAAAACCAATCCACATCAAACTTAGGATCAAATTTCATATTGCTGTAATGATGATGAATTCCATTCGCAAAAAAGACGCGTTTTGCATATACTTCAAAATCTTTATACTCTTTTGTTGAATGGTCTACATTCTCATTTGAAATTATTGATTCTAAAGCTCGTCTAATTTCTAGATTGTGTCTGTAGTTGCAATCCCACATAATATCTCTACCTGCCAATCCCGCTTGGGTGAGGTGATAGGCATAGATGCGCTGCTTTGGGCTTAACCCGCTCCAAGAAGGCACCTTGTAGCGCAAAATCTTAACATCCTCAAAGCGATCTATTTGCCATTGGAAATTGTTTTCATTATCTGTTACCTTCATCTCAGTATTCTCTTGACAAGAACTAATTATTAGAAGGCTTGCTACGCTTCCCATTAATATTATATTTTTCATTTTTTTTGAATAAGTTCATGTAAAGTTCTTTGCTACCTGTTGTTTAGCAGGTGAGATATTTCATTTCGAAAGATACTCTAAGTTGAATATTAAACCGAATGTTGATCTGATATAGCCTTAAGAAATAAATTTTCTACTTTTTCCCGAGCCCAAGGTGTCTTTCGAAGAAATTTAAGGCTTGACTTGACGGAGGGGTCATAAAGGAAGCAGCGCAGTGGAATCTGAGACCCTAGGATCTCCCAACCATACCTCTGTTCAAGAAATTCAACAATATATTGAAGTTTGACTCCATGCAATGGATTATTAGGCTGAGTGTTCATGATTCTTAAAGTCAAATTTACAGGTAATAACGATATATTATTAGACGGAATTGATATTATTTTTTATAGATATTTTGTATAAATTATTTAAAAAAAATCATCGATTAGAATTAATAAATACTGTGTGATCGGAAATGAATTCTCTAGTTGGGAGATAAAGCATATTGATATTCAAGATAATGCTTGTTTAAGTTGCCATAGGCTTGAAAGTATAAATGCTTGGAATTTGTACATACCCACGGTGAATCCAGTTAGTATATCAAAGGATTATCAATTTATAAAAGATTATATGAAAAATTTAGGCCCATTTGAAATTGACACAAATGGTGCAGATGTTCCTTGCGAATAAAGCGCATGCATTTCAGAACCCAGAATAAATTATTAAACTCAATAGACGTTTACTTGCTGCCATTAAAATATCCTATTGGAAATATTTAAGTCAAGCAAATAATTGAAAAAACTATTGTTTAGAAACAATCTAGATAGTACATTTGTTCCTCAAGGTTTTATATCCTCTTCAAGATTTAAAAGAGGTGTTATTTGAATGTTAAACGATTAAAATATACCTTTTTTCAGGGCCTTGTATTCCAAGTATGAGGCCCTTTTTTTGATTTAATTATTTTTGCTCGTCCTCGAAATAATAAATTTTGACATCCGCTGTATCATTGAGATAATTAATTCTCCCGACCTCTAATCTATTTATTTTTAGCCCAGTTCGTTCTTCTAAATTAGATTTTAGCTCTTCGGTATTGAATGATTTGATAAGTTCTATGCGTTCAAACAAAATAGTTTTTTGAATTTCATTTCTCAAGAGAAAAACATATTCGATGAAATAAGTTAAAAAACAGATCGAAACATTTATTAATGCAAGCTCTGCGATAGATATTTTATTTGAAGCCAATGAGTTTAAAACACTTAACCCAATAACAATAAACAGGTAAGTCATTTCTTTAATTTCAATCTGACTCGTTCGGTACCTGATAATGCCGAAAATGGCAAATAATCCAAGTCCCATTCCAGTATCGATATCTAGTTTTTTAAGTCCAAAACATAGAAAAAATGTAATGAAACCGATTAGAAAATACGTAAATAAGTAGTCTTTCCTTTGGGCTATTGGGTAGTAGAGATAACGAATTACTATTACAAGAAATAGCAAATTAATAGACATGCGAAGTGCAAGGGTGTAAAAATCAGGATCGAACCAAGTTATATTCATTATTTCGGATTTTATTTAACTGCAATAATTTCTTTTTGAATCTGTTGTGCTTAATTGGTGTTTCTCCACTTAATGTAATACGTCCTAATACATATTTACTCAAATTAAAAGGTCGTAAATATCTTTCTTTCATCACATTATAATACGGGCTATCTCGTGATATTTTTTCCTGCTTGAGTTCAGCAATTGCAATATCAGATATCTTTTTACTATTCTTTCGGGAAGTGAAACTTAAATTCACATCAATGGTAACGCGCTCTATCGATTTCTTTGATACTAAAGTTATTCTATTGTATGATACGCTCAAGGAATCTTGTAATTTAAGATTCGGAGCGCTAGAGTTTCGAATGAATTCAAGCTGCTTATTAGATAACTTCATATCTAGAGTATCACTCAGTATTCTTTGCTTTAATGTTCTCCCGTGTTTCTTGTGTTTTATTTCGAAATATAATTTTTCCGAATCCACATAATGTCTATATCTAATTTTAAACCTATTATTTCGGCCACGGTGATGTTCGTGATAAAAATAATCATTTGAATCATCCAGATATAGACTGTTGTATAAAGGAGTAAAACTCTTTTCTACAATCAATATATGATAATGATTCTTAAGATCTAATAGGATGCTATTTAATTGATCTATGTGAAAAATAAATTTAGTGTCTACTCTATTCATTAAAGAGACACCAGCAATTTCTGTTAGGGAAATCGAATCAAATTCTTTTAAGATATTATCTAAGATCATCTATTGAAAGTTAATTCTTTGATTTGAATTTTTGTGTTAATTCATTCAGGTCTATTTTTAAGTGAAATGCCAGAATATTGAAAAATTCTTCCGATAAAGGCTTTACTTTTTTTTGATATAGATACTGGATTCGCGCACTGTAAATCTTATTAAAATCGTATTCTAATGCAGCCATATATCTATGTTTTCTAATATAAACTGGCGAATCATCTTCAAAAGAAAAAAACAATTCTGAACCACCACTAGTCTTTAATTTTTTTGTCAGGTCGTACTCAATTATCCCTCTGGTTCGGATGTACGTTCTTTTGTAAGTAACGGGTGCATCCGAATAAAAATCGATGATTTTCCTCTGGGATCTTAAGCGATATTTCAATCTGAAGCCGTTTAGCTTAAAAACTCTTCCAGAAATATCAAAATGAAATCTATCAGAAATTTCTTCAAAGTGATCCTCTATTTGAGTTATAAAGATTGATGAATCTAGAAGTGAAAGTTCAGAGCGCCTTGTTCCCAAAGCGATCTTGAAAAAATTATTGAAAGAATATTTGACAACAAAGTCATTATAATTTGTACGAGCCTGATTGTTATTTATTCTATTGCCCAGTTCATATTTAACATCAAAATTTTTGAATATCCTATAACTTAAATTTAAGTCAGACCAAATATTATTAGTACTACTTTGAGCTTCCAGACGCAAAAAGCTCCATGAAAACGCAATTATGAAAAGAGAGATTTTTATGTTATTCACAACGGGTTAAATTATAAATTTTAATTTAACCCGTTATACTTATTTAACAATTTGAATCTTTTTAATTATTTGGTTCGAATTGGTTGTTAGTCTCACGGTGTAAAACCCTTGGTAAATTGACTTTAAGTCAAAATAAGCGATAGTGCTTCCCTTTCCTATTCTCTTGGATTTTACAGTACGACCGACTTCATCAATCAGTTCTATTTCAATGTCATACTCAACAAGTCCATTGTATTGTATTGCAATTAATTCAGAAGAAGGATTTGGATAGATAGATATATCGATATCTTTTATTTCATATTCCCCAACAGAGCTCGAATAAATAGTTGTGGACTGGGAAATTGAAGATACTTTTCTGTTTGACGCATTACCATAAAACGTAGGGCCTATTAGATAGGGATATGAAGAATTCCAATTTCCATCTACTGTAGCATAATAAGCATATGTACCATTGGGATATTCTGGTGTCACTGCGAATCGGCCATTGTGCTGATCTAGATAATCGTCTTGGCTAGCATGGGTAATATGTTCGTAGTCTTCTCTAAAATACCCCAGGAAGAGAGTCTCCTGAGTGGCTCCTCCAGGCCCTCCCGCAGTGACCACTGTTCCGACAGCTGGGCCATTTAATCGAGAGGTAATAGTCCTTAATTGATATCCGGATTTAATTCTTTCTATTCCACCAGTTCCATCAGAATTCTTAAATCCATAAGCTCCATAAATAGGATAGCCATCATAGGCAAAGCCTATTAACGGAGAGTGTGAATTACTATCTGGAGTATATAATCCATCTGCATCATATAAGTTACAGATATTCGATAAAATACTTAAGTCAATTTTAAATGCTGATGGATTCTGATGATGGTGGTAATTCCCCATTGCTGGATGTCCTTTTGAACAGTCAAACCCAGCCATTTCAGCTGGTATTGCATCTCGATTCCAGTCCATAGAGGCCATTGGTCCGCCTGGACAAGGAGGCTTCCCAGGGCCACCACAAAGAGAATTTGTATTTGGATTCCAAGCCACTCCATCGCGGTAGTCAAACACAGCAACACCATTAATAAATACTCCGATATTCCCTCCATTGGTTGGAATTAAAGTTCCAGAATTGGGCGAAGGAGATAAAGGAAACTGAAAAATTGCATTTTGATTTTGCGCATTACTGGGATTAAAATCATTAAACGGGCCGGTAGGGTATGAGGGCACTCCAGTAGCTGTCACATAAACAAAGTTGGTCGAATACTCGACCTTTTGGCAGTTTGCCAGAATGTTATTGCTCAAGGCTGTTGAATTTCCAGACATGTAATAAGTGCCCATCTGCGTAGTGTTCTGCAGCCATGATGTTATAGATGGGCTGGGCTGGGCTGAGCAAATAATTGAATAGGGAAGAAAAAAGGTAGTTATAATTTTTTTAAACATTTTTTATCTTTTTGATTATAAACTTTAAACTCTAAACACAATTTTCATGCCATCGCATTTACTTCAAAAAGTTTCAGGATAGGGTGAATAAGTAAATTCAAACTTTCATTTTGAAAGAAGAACTTTTGGGAACTGGTGTTTTGTATTGAATACAAAACTTGTATCATTCAAAGTCATTAAAAATGAAATTAAATCAGTTTTCTCATTACTGGAAAAGGACATTGACTTAGCATGATTTAAACTTTGTTCGTTATTTTTTATGCCATCGGAATAATGATTTAAAACTTGCCTAAGACTTGAAAACCTGCCATCGTGCATGTAAGGATAGGAAAAGCTTAAATTCCTCAAAGATGGAATTTTAAAGAGGTTACTGTCTTTCTTGAGATTTGTAACCTTTATTCTCCCATAATCTTGAAGGCTCTTGTCGATGGGGATTCCATTTGAAGCAAAGTCGTAGGTCGAAAATAGAGGTTCTAAATGACAGTTATTACAATTTGCCTTAAAAAGTTGGTACCCTCTTTCTTCTTTTTTTGAAAAATATTCTTTTTTATTTTTTACTTTATCATATTTTGAATCTGCAGAAACCAAGGATAGCTGAAATTGCGACAATGATTGTAAAACATGCTGGCCGGTAATTGTGCTATCAGAGAATGATTTATAAAATTGTTTTTTATAAAATCTATCTTTTTTTAATTTCTCCACGACTTTATTTATACTTGAAGCCATCTCTTTCGGATGATGAATTGGTGACAATGATTGAACATCTAAATGGTTTATTGCACCATCCCACATGAAGTTTTTTTGCCAGGCTAAATTAAAAAGTGCTGGAGAATTCCTCGTGCCTACACTATCGTATATACCATGACTTAACGAATGGTCTGTATGTGAAAAGGCATTAAAAGGGGAGTGGCATGAAGCACAAGAAATGCTGTTATTTAAAGACAAAATTGGATCATAAAATAGAGCTCTACCTAGTTCTATTTTAGATAAACTCACAGGATTACTTTCGAATGTATAAACGGGGTTAGGGAAATGATTGGGTGAGCGAAAATTTAAATCATCAATACTTTTGAAAGCCATAGTAATAACTCCTAACAAGAAAATTATAACTGGGATTTTCTTCTTCAATTGATAGAAAATGATTTTGACAAAATTTCAGACTTTTTATTAGATAATTTGCTAGGACTCATTATTTTAAAATCCTTGGAGAGGTCTGTTTTATTGAAAAAATCATATAAATCAAGTTGGACGGTAACAACGTCTTTTTTAGGAAAATCCAAAGTCACTTTTTTATTGGAGATAAATGGGCTTTTATATCCTCCTAGATGAAAATGGAATGCTTTTTTTCTGTTTTTGCAATTTCTTGATACTCCTTCCATTTTGAAATTTATATACCCGCTTTGCCATGACCAATACATCCCGTTTGTTGGGTCGAGATCTCCGCCTAGGGCACCTGAAACATTGACTAAACTATCTAGACCAAGAGTAAAGAATATTCTTTCGATATCATTAACATTAAATCCAATATTTTTTACTTTCAATGTTTTCGGGTCTTCTAAATTTATAAGCTGCCGAATAGGAATATTTTCAAGTCGTTTGACATCATCATTGTATTCTAAACTCAATTCTGAAATATAAAATTTTAATGTATTTATTTTAATACTGTCATTTTGAATCGAATCAAAATATGTATTTCCTAGCACAACAACTTTATTGTTGAATAAAACTTCAAAATTTAATTGTGATTTTAAATCTTGAGAGAAGGCCTGATGAAAAATAAAGAAGAACCCGATAAAAAAAAATCTCATGAAATGTTAAGATGAAAGGTCAGCTACAAATAATGATATCAATAATACGAAACCTTAACTGGACTAGATATTCATTCATTAATCTTTTGCTTGACATTTTTAAGGAGTTTTTCAAAGTCCTTTTTTAATTCAACATCCAATATGCCTTTTGTGGGATCAAAGTTTTGATTAAATCTTGGTAGCGACATGGTTCCGATTATATCCGCACCGTGTTGAGGGAAACGATCGATTGCTGCGCTTAAAACTGTTTTTCCGCCGCGAGGGCCTGGAGCTGTAGAAAGAAGTATTAATTTTTTTCCTTCGAACATTTTTAAGGTATGAACCGACGCCCAGTCAAATAAATTTTTAAATCCAGCTGTATACGACCCATTGTATTCAGCGAATGAAATAACTAATAAATCTGCTGATTTTAGTTTTGAGATAAAAGAATTTACAGCTGGTGGAATCCCTTTTTTTTCTCTTTCAACAGTATAGACAGGAAGATCGTAATCATTTAAATTTAAAACTTCTAATTGAGTCTCTGAAATTTGTGACGAGACATATCTAGCCCACTCTCTATTTATCGATCCAGAGGAGTATGAGGCCCCAAAAGCAATTATTCTCATTTTAAATTTTTAACGTTTATTTTTTGACCAAAAGGGATTTTGACTTTTATCTTTTTCAGGATTTTGTTTTGATTGTTCGCTCTTTTTTGGTTTGGTAAAGGCTCCTCCAGATCCAGAGGAGTCATTTCCCCAATATGAGGTATCTCTTTCTTTTTCATTTGGTCGAGCGTTACTTCCTAAAGATCTTCCAGAGCGATCTGTACTTTGACTTCTTCGGCTATGTTGAGTAGTTCTTACTTTCTGAGTATCAGTTTTCTTTCTGAAATTTCGATCCTCTCTATCTCTATTTCCCTCTCTTGGAGAAGCTGATTTTTCAGTCTCAGGAAGAACTGCACCTGGTAAAAATTCATGGTCCAACTGAACCGGAATCTCCTTTTTAATTAGCCTTTGAATATCCTTGAGAAATTTACTCTCCTCTTTATCTACAAAAGACCATGCAATCCCGCTATTCCCTGCGCGACCTGTGCGTCCAATTCGATGAACATATGTTTCAGGAATATTTGGAATTTCATAATTTATTACGTGCGTTAGTTCATCTATATCTATCCCTCGTGCTGCTATATCAGTAGCGACAAGAACTCTTGTCTCTCTGCTTTTGAAGTTTCTCAAAGCATTTTGACGAGCATTCTGACTTTTGTTTCCATGAATTGCTTGAGCAGTTATTCCATTTTTCACTAAGTCCTTGACAACCTTATCGGCACCATGCTTTGTTCGTGTAAATACTAAAACAGAAGGTATTTCAATTGAATTGTCTTTTAGTAACGATCTCAACAAAAAACGTTTTGCTTTTTGGTCTACTTTGAAAACTTTTTGTTGCACTTTTTCAGCAGTAGTCGAAACTGGAGCTACGGAAACACGAATCGGATTGTTAAGTAGGGAGTCACTGAGCTTAACAACTTCATTTGGCATTGTTGCTGAAAAGAAAAGAGTTTGTCGCTTCTTAGGGATTTTCGCAATCACTTTTTTCACATCATGAATAAAGCCCATGTCTAGCATCCTGTCCGCTTCGTCTAGGACAAAATGCTCTATATTTTTAAGGTCTATAAATCCCTGGTTCATCAGGTCTAAAAGCCTTCCTGGCGTTGCTGTTATTATATCCACACCACGTTTTAAAGCGTCAGTTTGCGGACGCTGCCCAACACCTCCAAATATTACTGTATGATGTAGCTTAATATTTGTACCATATGATGTTATGCTTTCACCTATCTGAATTGCCAATTCTCGGGTGGGTGTTAGGATAAGTACCCGAACTGGACGCTTCCCAGACTTATCCATGTAGCGCATCAGCTGCTGAAGAATTGGTAATGTGAAGGCTGCAGTTTTACCTGTGCCTGTTTGAGCAGTGCCAAGTATGTCGTGCCCTTTTAAAGCTGAGGGTATCGCTTGAGCTTGAATTGGAGTGGGGGTTTCGTACCCCTGGCGGGTCAGGGCATCCACGAGAGGAGATGCGAGACCAAGGTCTGTAAATGCTTTCAAGAGACCAAAGGTAAGTTAATTGCTCTGCATACTTAAAAAAAAGAGCGGTAATCAGTTTCTATTTAGTATTTCCAACCAGTTACTCATAAACGCTCATAGCATAGTTTGAAGTACATTTTGATAAGGTTTGAAATAGTAAGTCAACGAGCGGCTGTTATGAAAATTATTTAATGAGTTGGCTTGGCATGATTTTTACTACTTAGTTTTGTAGAATAAATCAGTTATTAAAAATACAAATCAATGAGTCAAGTTGGTAAAAAATTCCCCAATATTTCTGTAAATGCAATGAATGAAATGGGCGATACATTTAAGTTGAATGTTTTACATGAGGCATTAGACAACAAAAAGAAGATTATCCTCTTTTGGTATCCCAAAGATTTTACTTTTGTGTGTCCGACAGAGATCCATGCATTTCAGGCAAAAGCTTCTGAATTTGAAAAGCGAAACACTATGGTTATCGGTGCTAGCTGTGATACCGCAGAAGTGCATTTTGCTTGGTTGAGCACGGCTAAAGACAATGGCGGAATTGAAGGAGTCACATTCCCATTACTTGCGGACTCTAATCGTCAACTTGCTGAGACATTGGATATTCTTGACACTCAGTTTATAGGAACCGAAGATGATTACGTTATCGAAGGAGACAATGTCACGTATCGCGCTACTTATCTGATTGATGAGAAGGGAACAATTTTTCACGAGTCTGTGAATGTTATGCCTTTGGGACGGAATGTCGACGAATATCTCCGTCTGATCGATGGATACACTCACAATCAAGTTCACGGAGAAGTATGCCCTGCGAATTGGGAAGAAGGAAAAGATACTTTGAGTGAGTCTCGAGATAGTGTGGCATCTTATTTGGCTAAACATTAGATTTATATGCTAGAGCTGAATGAGGACAATCTTGGTGAGATTTTATCTCAGCACGAAAAAGTTATGGTTCAATATGGCGCTGGATGGTGTGGGAATTGTCGCATAATGAAGCCTAAATTCAAGAAATTTGCTAATGAAAATGAAGCAATTTCTTTTTACTATGTTGACGCTGAGAAATATCCAAACTCGAGAAAATTTGCAGATGTAAGTAATCTACCCACTTTCGCTGCATTTAAGCTAGGGCGTTTGTTTAAGCAAGTTCAAACGAATAAGGCCGACGTGCTAAAAGACCTAGTAGATGAAATTGCCAATAATTAAAACTCTTTCCGAAAGGTTTGATGAGGATTATCTTCTTGAAACCATAGAAGTTCTTGAAGCATTAGCTGAGATTCCTAGTTTGAAAGAAAGTGAACTTGAAGTGATAGGGGAATTGATTTCAAATACTCTAGGTGCGGTTGAAGTGATCAGTATTATTCGCGAGAGCAATGGAGAGAAAGATGCAAGAACGGCATCTTCAGAGTTTATGAAACGGGTATTGGGCAGTATAGATAATTGATATTTATCTAAAATATCAGTCACGTTGAAAAACCTTAACAAACTCTGTGCGCCTAATTGATTACGAGCTAACTTTGCTCATATGTTTGGATGGATAAAAGGTAAGACCGAAGAAGAAAAATTAGCTCTTGCATACAAAGATTTGCTAGAACAGGCCTATAAATTATCGACTATTGACCGCACTGCTTCAGATGCAAAACAAGCGGAGGCAGAGGTTATCGGTAAAAAATTAGACGAACTCCGAAAAAGCAAATAATTATCACCACGTTATTATATGAAAAGTATATCCGGAGCTAGAGTTGCTGTTTACTGCGCTTCGTCAGCAAAAACGAATCCTAAGTATTTAGACCAGGCGGCTGAATTGGCCCGTGAATTCATTAAAAAAAATGTAAAATTAGTTTTTGGAGGAGGTAAAACAGGTTTAATGGGTCATATCGCTTCTCATGTAATAAATGGAGGTGGAGAGGTTCAGGGCGTCATGCCCAATTTTTTAAAGAATATCGAATTAGATCACCCTCTTGTAAAGGATTTTATTTTTGTGGAAACCATGTCGGAGCGTAAACAGCTATTGCTTAAGGATACTGTTGGATTAATAGCCCTTCCTGGAGGTTGCGGAACTTTAGAAGAGTTATTAGAAGCAATTACTCTAAAGCGACTTGGGCAATATCTGAAGCCCATTATTATCGTTAACCAAGGGGGTTTTTATGATCCTCAGTTAGAAATGCTCGAGAGAATGATTCAAGAGAATTTCATGCGTCCAGAACATAGAAATCTATGGACAGTAGTTGATCAGGCAAAAGATGCTCTCGATGCCATTGAATCTACAAATGATTTAGAGCCTGATGCTCTATTAAAAGCGACTTATAAAAACTAGGATACTATTCTTCTCTAATCACGCAACGCTTAATATAAGGCCTATTTCTTGTTCGATTTAAAAGATAACGGCATGATGTTTGACAACTTTTCACAAGTGTTTGTGATGTTCTTAGTATTACATTACTTTTGTCCACTATATATTCTCAACGTTTAACTAATTTAGTTTGAAACCCATGAAAAAGGTTCTCACTTTTCTCCTAATTGCTGGATTCTTATTTTCCACAGATGCTGTTGCTCAAGAATCAACAGAAACCGTAATAACTGAAGAAGTATCAGCGGGATCAATGCTTGATGATGACTCCAATGCTGTTGCCGCGGTAGATTCTACCGCTGTTGCTGCTGACTCCAATGCTGTTATTGCTGATTCACTTGATCAAGTCATGCCTGAAGAGGATTTAATGTCCAATGATCCTAGCTTCACTCAAGTTTTGAAAAAATACTTCATTAATGGGGGTCCCTTTTTCATGTCATTTGTTTTACTTGCCTTAATCCTCGGGTTGGCATTGGTTATCGAGAGAATCATTTACTTGGCTCTATCCACAACTAATAATGAGAAACTTTTATCAGAAGTGGAAGCCGCTTTAAATTCAAACGGTGTAGATGCCGCCAAAGAAGTTTGTAAAAATGTAACCGGCCCTGTAGCGACTATTTTCTATGAAGGCTTAGATAAAATGGATGAAGGTCTTGAAATGGTTGATAAAGCAATTGTTTCAGTTGGGTCCGTTGAAAACGGAAAGCTTGAAAGGAACGTGTCTTGGATTTCCTTGTTCATTGCTTTGGCTCCCATGTTAGGTTTTATGGGTACAGTAATTGGTATGATCGGAGCTTTTGATGCAATTGAAGCAGCTGGGGATATATCTCCTTCTTTGGTTGCCGGAGGTATTAAAGTTGCTCTTTTAACTACAGTGTTTGGTTTGATCGTTGCGATGATTCTTCAAGTTTTCTACAATCTAATCATTGCGATGATGGATAACATCGTAAATAAAATGGAAGATGCTTCAATACATTTTCTAGATATGGTAGCTGACTATAAAGCAAAAAACAAGTAATCTAATTTCTGCTATGAAGAATTCTCGAATGATAGCTTTGGGAGCTGCTGGCTTGGCAGGATTAGCTGGTGGTATACCTACTCTCGGAATATGGATTTCCGCTAGCGAAGGCCTTATTAACGCTGCTATAATTATTACAATTATACTAATCATAACAGCCGCAGTGCTTGCAGTAGCAAGCTCCATTAATGGCATGCTGATTAATCCGAAAGGCATACGAGGTACGGCTATTGGTTTAGGTGGCCTTTTATTCATATTTGTTTTGAGTTATCTACTCGCTGATGGCTCTGATTATATGTTATATGATGATGTAGATGAATCGACAACCAAGTGGGTTGCTACAGGTTTAAATGCATTCTATATTGCTTTTGCCTTAGCTATTGCATCGGTAATTTATTCATCTTTATCTCGAATTAGTAAATAAGTTCGTGCCAAATGGGCAGAAGAAAACGTTCAACTCCAGAAATTAATGCAGGATCAATGGCCGACATTGCTTTTCTGCTTTTAATTTTCTTTTTGGTGACTACAACAATGGATGTTGATAAAGGCTTGATGGTTAAGCTTGCGCCATGGACAGATGAGCCGCCACCTGAGGATAATCTAAAAAAAGAAAAAAATATTTTTGTTGTTCTCATCAATTCTAACGATCAGTTACTTGTTGAGGACGATTACTTTTCAATCGATCAGTTAAGACTAGCGGCAAAGGATTTCATTAATAACAATGGTGATGGAACCTGCTCTGAATGTAATGGCTTGAGGAATCCAGCTAGCTCAGACAACCCTCAAAAAGCTGTCATATCCCTTCAAAATGATCGGGGAACTAGTTACCAGATGTTCGTGAAAGTCCGTAATGAAATATTAGGAGCTTATTCTGAATTACGTAACGACTTGTCTGAAAGAAAATATGGCCGGTCTTTCCCTACTCTCAATGATGAGGACCGATCTGTGATTGTTGGAGTTTATCCCCAATTTATCTCTGAAGCAGAACCTGTAAGTGTTGGTAAATAATGTCATTAATACGTAAGAAAAAATCCAAAGAGACACCGCCTGTATCGACAGCTTCGTTACCGGATATTGTTTTTATGTTGCTCTTCTTTTTTATGGTAACTACCACGATGCGAGAAGTCACATTGTTGGTCCGTCTGAAAAAACCTAAGGCCACAGAGATGCAGAAGTTAGACCGTAAGGATCTAACAACTTACATCTATATGGGTTCCCCAAAGAATCCAGAACTTTATGGATCTGAACCTCGTATCCAGCTGGACGATCAACTGGGTAATATTGGCGATATCCAGTCATTTGTAATTTTGAAGCGTGAAGAAATAAACGAAGCAGAAAGACCAAAATTCACTGTTTCAATCAAAGCAGATATTGACGTCAAAATGGGCCTTATTTCTGATTTAAAACAGGAGTTGAGAAAAGCCCAAGCACTTAAAATAAGTTATTCTACAAATCCTGCAGCTTCTCCTGAGGAATTGTTCAAGACCTATTGAACAAAACCTTCAAGTTGGTTTTATCGGTCAAGCAACACTCTTTTCTGCATTTTCATCAGTGCAAATCCCGCAGAAAGCGCAAGTATTGTACATAGTAATATTTGCCAAGTGTCTAATGTCGCTTCAGAAGGCTCACCGTACGATCCTGGGCCGGATGAAAGTGTCCAGAAATAGGTTAATCCATTGTGCAGAACATGTGCACTAATTGACACCCAAATCCTTCCGGAGATCCAATAAATGAATCCTAATGAGCTTCCTGCAATAATTAGAAATGGAAGCTGAACTATATTCATATGACCAATGGCAAATGCCGTTGCACCAAGGAGTATGGCAGCATAGGGCTTTCGATTGTTGTGAAGCATGCGCTGTATTGCACCTCTAAAAAATATTTCCTCTGAGATCGCTGCAATAATGACAAAAACCAATACTGAAAATATACTGTCACCAATAGAGGGTAGGAAAATCATTTTTTCGATGAGAGCTGTATTGGCGTCGTATTGGTCAAAAAGGTCACTCAATAGAGGTATTTTTTGCCCCAAGGTATTCCATAAGGATGATAACCAGTCCATAAGAGGCAGGAGCAAGGGGAGTAATGCAAGGGCTAAAAGAGTATCAACAAATCCCCATTTATGTTTTTTCAGTTGAGGAATGTTGTTACCCTGGCTCCATCTGTTAATAATAAAAACACCTGGGAGCAGGAACATTAAAACGGTTCCTGTAGCCTGATATAGGAGTAAAGACCTTCCAACGCTTTCTTCTGGCCTAGTTATTATTTCTTGGATTGTCATATTCGAAAACCCAAATAGTTTCAAGGCGCTTGGAGCAAAAATAATT
The DNA here is from genome assembly GCA_949529985.1 of Owenweeksia sp. TMED14. Lineage (GTDB taxonomy): Bacteria > Bacteroidota > Bacteroidia > Flavobacteriales > Schleiferiaceae > TMED14. The sequence goes on along the minus strand of CATIRS010000020.1, from coordinate 55,209 downwards.
GCTGTGACTGCCCCACAAATAATCGCCATTAAAAATAACAAAGCTTCTCGTCTTGAATTGTTCGCATTCATAGGAAAGAGGTATTTTTGCCAAAAATCGGAATAATGATTCGGATAGCCGACATTGAGTTAGGAGAATTTCCACTTTTACTTGCGCCCATGGAGGATGTGAGTGATCCCCCTTTTCGCGCCTTGTGCAAGAAAAACGGCGCAGACTTGATGTATACAGAATTCATCTCTTCTGAAGGCTTGATTCGTGATGCTGCCAAGTCAGTTGCCAAGCTAGATATTTTTGAATATGAACGTCCAGTGGGAATTCAAATTTTTGGAGCAGATATTCAGAGTATGCGTGAGGCTGCAGCCATATGCGAAAAAGCAAACCCTGATATAATCGATATTAATTATGGCTGTCCTGTTAAAAAGGTAGCATGTAAAGGTGCTGGCGCAGGTATTCTGCAGAATATTCCAAAGATGGTAAGTATGACAGCTGAGATCGTGAAATCAGTAGATAAGCCAGTAACAGTAAAAACCCGATTGGGATGGGACTCGGATACTAAATATATTGTAGAGGTGGCGGAAAGGCTTCAGGATGTCGGAATTAAAGCTATAAGTATACATGGCAGGACGCGCAAGCAAATGTATAAGGGAGAGGCTGATTGGTCACTTATTGGAGATGTTAAGAACAATCCCCGTATGCACATTCCCGTTTTTGGAAATGGAGATATCGATAGTCCCGAAAAAGTTTTATCTGTTCGTGATAAATTTGGTATCGACGGCGTTATGATTGGTCGTGCTGCTATTGGTTACCCATGGGTATTTAATGAAATAAAGCATTTCATGAAGACAGGGGACCATCTTGATCCTCCTTCTTTGTTAGATCGCGTAGACGCTGCAAGGGAGCACTTAAAGTTAGCTGTTCAATGGAAGGGGGAATCCCTGGCCATCGTTGAAACCAGAAGACATTATGCGAATTATTTTCGAAATTTTCCAAATTTCAAGGATTATCGAATGAAGTTGGTGACATCAAATCATGTTGAAGAGATAATGGTCACATTTGATGATATTCTAAATGAATACGCTCCAGCTTTTGCCTTGTAGTCTTTAAGGCTTCTCCCTGAGTCGTGAGGTGCTTATGGATACTCTTCCGGCTGCCAGTGCACTCAATGTCATACCGATAACGATTACATACACACAAACTTGAATGCTCTGAATTAACGAGAATTCTACTGGGTAGGCTTTCACTATGTATCCCTCTCCTAATGAGATTAATCCATACGTGCTCTGTCCCCAAATAGCGACGCTAGCGACAAGAAGTCCTAAAAGAGATCCAAAAGCACTAACCCATGTTCCAGTCCAAAAAAAGCTTTTTCGGATTTTGGATTTCGAAAATCCAAGTGCTGATAAAATTGCCGACTGTGATTCGCGCTCCATACCAGTTAATATCGTCGAAGAATAAAGACCCAGAGAGGCTAATAAAACGATCAGTGCCAATATTGCTGATGTCATTAGTCCTTCACTCTTCATGACGCTAAATATCGCTGCCTCTTGACTTTCCGCACTTCTAACTTCATAAGGGGAGTCTTTTAAAAGTATTTCCAGTTCTTTAATTATTGAATTTGGAGAACGTTCATTCATCTGTGTCTCCCAAATTTGAATGGAAGACCAGCGCTGGTCCTGCCCCCACGTTTTCAAACTATTTAATGGCACTAAGACATTCTTACTATCGATTTTTGAATGAATACGAAATATAGCTTGTGGATTTAGCGTTTCTTTAAAGAAGGGGTCACTGCCATTTAAAATACCTATTTGATTATTTCTTGGCCATAGTAATTGTACGGAGCTTAATCCATTCAATTCAATGAATCCCAATTTCAGGGCCACTTCTGAGCCGAGCCAAATAGATCTATCGTAAGGCTCGATTGATAGTTCTGAGGTTAAAGAGTCGAGCCACACAAATGACTCAAGCTCGTCAAAGGGAATGCCTATGACGTCTACTAGAATTTCTTTTTGATTGGACCGTATGAGAGCCTTTTGTTCTAAAATTGGAAACCAATGATGCTCTGAAGTGTTCAAATTTGAAATGAGTAGGCTATCGGGGAAAAACCTTCCTTCTTTTTTAGAAAATATTTCGGCGATGGGATGAACATCATCAAATGAAGACTTCACAAGGCTCTCTAATCCGTTAAACGCAGAAAGGACTATAATCATTGCCGCAGTCCCTACAGAAATTCCTGCGGCCGCAGCTCGTGTCACTCCATTGGATAGTTTATGGCCAAGAAGGTAACGCCAGCCTAATTTTGCAGGGTTCGATGCGTTCATGATGATTTACAAAATCGGATTCTCACCGCCGTCACGAAGTATTTTTTCAATGTTCGCCTCATACTCCATAGAATCATCTAAGTGATAAAATAGCGCTGGAATTATTCGCAACTGATTCCGAACTTGTTTTGCTAATTCTGCCCTGATGCGAGGTGCGTTCTTCGAAACAAATTCTATTACATCGTCCCCTTTTTCTATAGGAAATACGCTGAGGTAGCTTCGAACTAATCCCAAGTCAGCACTGACTCTTACCTTACTTACGGTAATAAGCGTTCCAGGGAAGTGACTGGCTGCTTGCCTTCTGAATATTTCCGCTAAATCGCGTTGTAGAACGCTGGCGATCTTTTTTTGGCGTTTACTTTCCATTATGTAAAAGTACGAAGTACCTTGATGGTTAACCGAATCGAGGTACTTCGTACTTTCGTCATATGGAATCCTTCTATCGGATACTGCGTTTTGGCAAGAGTAATAGCTCTGCAGCATGGGCTGCGGTGCTCTGTTACATTATCTATACACTGTTTCAGCTGGCAGGCATAGGGATGATTATACCTGTAATGGATATTATTCTTAATAACGGATCTCAGTTTGAAATACAGCAAGACACATCACTAGAGCTCAAAGGGCTTCAAGATTGGATTAATAGTATCGTAAACCAAGGGATTTTACGTTTTGGTTCATTCGGCGTGCTCTGGCGCACTTGTCTAATATCTTTTGGTCTTTTTCTTGCTAAGAATATATTTAGATATTCAGCGCTTTGGCAAATGGCAAGTTTGCGCGGCGGTATTACAGCTAAATTAAGAGAGGCTCTTCATCATAAAATACTTAAAATATCTCCTGGCAAATTATCTGAAAACAGAAAGGGAGATTTATTGGCAAGGGCTTCATCAGACGTAACGGAAATAGAATATGCGGTCCTTGCGGGTCTCGAAATCATAGTTCGTGAGCCTTTAGTTATTTTAGGTTCGTTGGCCATTTTATTCTCCATGAGTGTCCCGTTGACAATTTTTGTTTTGTGTATTGCTTCTATTGCGGCCTTCTTGCTTCAATTGGTGAGTAAGAGATTAAAGAGAAAATCGAATATTGCCCAAGGGAAGTTAGGGATGGTTCTTAGCGCATTGGAAGAAAGTATTTCCGGACTCAGGGTGATTCAAGCTTATCAGGCGGAGAGCCGTCAACGTTATCATTTTGAGAAGAGCAATAATGCCGCTGAGCGCATCCAAGTAAGTGTATTTAGACGTCGCGACTTAGCGAGTCCTATCAGCGAAATAATAGGGGTATCCACCCTTTTGTTAATACTGCTGTACGGAGGCATGCAGTCACTTGACGGTCAAGGTATGTCTGGAGCTGCCCTAATTGGTTTCGCTTTATTTTTCTATCAGCTAATCCCTTCTTTTAAGTCCATATCTAACGGTCTTTATAATGTTCAAAAAGGCAGTGCCGCCGCCGATAGGCTATTTGAGATACTTGATAAAGATGAGGATTTAAAGGATTCATCCAATATTATAAAAGGCCAGAATTTAAAATCAGGAATTGATTCAATACAATGGGATTGCGTTAGCTTGAAATATCCAGATGCAAGTGGTTTTGCATTAGAGAACTTTTCCGCAAAAGTTAATCGTGGTGAGACCATCGCTATTGTTGGTCCTTCCGGTGGTGGAAAAACGAGCCTGATAAATTTATTAATTCGTGCTATTGATCCAAGTTCAGGCTCTGTCCGTTTGAATAATGTTCCGATTTGGCATAAAGATGAAGCGTCATGGAAAATATCCGAAGTGCGTTCGATGTTTTCGCTGGTCACTCAAGATCCGGTCATTTTTCAGGCAAGTGTATCTGATAATATCTCATTGGGGGACTCTAATCCGGATAAGAAAAAGATTGCAATGGCAGCAGCAGCAGCGCAGGCAATGGAATTTATAGATGTCCTTCCTGGAGGGTTGAGCTGCATTTTAAAGGAGGGCGGCACTTCTTTGTCTGGAGGACAGAAGCAAAGAATAGCTTTAGCAAGGGCAATGTATAGGGATTCTGATGTTCTGTTATTAGATGAAGCTACTAGCGCCTTAGACACTGAAAACGAAGCACGCATTCAAAAGGCTTTGGATGCTGCTGCTATTAATCGCACCACGATCATTGTTGCCCATCGATTGGCAACAATTCAGAAGGCTGATCGTATTTTAGTTGTCGATCAAGGAAAACTGGTAGAGTCAGGAAAGCACAGTGAATTGATCTCTCGCTCGGGTCTTTATTCGCAGCTTGTAAAGACTCAAACTTTTGCGGATTAATTATATTTATATGACAAGCTCCTTTGAAAAAATCGAACATATTGGAATAGCCGTTAGTGATATTGCTTCAGCAGAGATTACTTACTCTAAGATGTTAGGTGTGGAGCCATACAAAAGAGAGAAGATTTTCAGCCAAGGGGTCATCACCTCGTTTTTCAAGGTTGGTGACAATAAAATCGAACTTCTTCAGGCAATTAGTCCTGATTCGGCCATAGCGAAACATATATTAAAACGAGGCGAAGGAATTCATCATATCGCATATTTAGTATCGGATATTCGAAAAGAGATGAAGCGCTTGTCTGACGCTGGATATCTGTTAATTGACACCGAGCCTATGCAGGGCGCTGACAATATGCTCGTCGCATTCATCCACCCAAAAAGCACGGGTGGATCTTTGGTGGAGCTCTGTGAATCAGTAGTTTAATAAATATAGTATAACTTTTTATTCAGGGAATATCTGTACCGGCAATTCGGTTTTAAACTGTTCAGATAAAGCCAACCAATCATTGTTTAACATTTCTTGTACTCTAATTGTGGCTTCGGTTGTTTTTTCTAGCCACAAATTATGTATTGCAAGTAGGTTAGTTGTTGGCTTTCCTCTCATCTGCCATAAGTAAGATCCAAATTTCCCATTGATATGAGCCCAGGTTTCAGGTTGTTCAAAGTACCCTTTAACGTTCTCCTTCCCAAATAGTGCCAAGCGCTCCTCTTCGATTTTCTTTTTGAATGCTTTAATCTCACTTAAAATAGGCTTAAATAGGTTGCTATCATTGGCTGTCCTCAATTTCAATAGCTTTTCAAAGGCATCAAGGGATTCTTTCACATCATAGAGTCTTTCAACCGCGGTGGCTAGTTCTTTTGTTGGAGCATGCAGGCTCCTTTGGAAGGTTAATTGCGCTTCCCACTCTTGTAGATCCATATTTATTCTGGGATCATCGATCACAGAAACTAGAGTAGAATCTGAATGGTCTTTGAAACTAAAAACAACCTTATATATACCGGGTTTAACGGATGATCCACTGGGGTCACTCTTCTTTCTGTCTGCTTTTGTTTTCCCAAATCTTGGACCTCGAACACCCTTTTCGCACATGTCCCAAACGAAAGAATATAGACCAGAGTTCTCGTTCTTTAGTTTTCGTTCAATATGCCGAATTAGAATTCCTGAAGAATCATAAATATCTATTTTTAAAGGGTCTTTCGTTTCTTCCGGGATACTATCAAGGTAAATACGCATCCTTGCACCTCTTCTTCGGTTATCGCCTTTAAATGAGGCATCTCCTTGAAACCTAATTCCATCGCTTACCATATACTCCGCATGCACCGCTTCAGGACTCTTAAAAGCTGTGAGCGCTCTGCCTTTATTTTTTTCAGAGACTATTGCGCGTAGCGATCTCAAGTCATCCAGCACCCATGCAGCTCTTCCGAACGTACCTAATATTAGATCTGATTCCCGTTCTTGAATGGCCATGTCCTGGACAGGCATTGTTGGGAGCCCTTTCCATTTTTGCCAATTACTACCATAATCTCCACTTATGTAAAGTCCTGTTTCAGTCCCTAGGTAAAGTAGGTTGGGTAAAGTAGGATCCTGAATTACGCTTAAACTATGTCCCTTAACTGACGATTTACCAACAATATTTTTCCATGATTTTCCATAGTTATTCGTATGATACAGGTAGGGTTTCCAATCATTCTGCCTGTAATTATTCACGACTATAAATGCTTCCCCTTCATTGTGTTTAGAGGCCTGAATCTGGGCGACCCAAGCACCCTCAGGGAAGCCTTTTATATTGGAGCTGAAGTTTGTCCAAGAATCCCCAAAATCTTTGGATAGCTGAATATTTCCATCGTCGGTGCCAACCCATATCAACCCTGATTTTATTGGAGATGGCGCGATACTGATGATGCAGGTATGATTTTCTGCACCGGTCACGTCAAATGTCAACCCGCCAGATTCCAATGACTTCTGTTTCTCTGGATTATTTGTGGTTAGATCTGGAGAAAGTATACTCCAGTTTCGTCCCTGATCTTTGCTATAATGAACATATTGAGACCCGTAAAATATGGCATCTTCATTGAATGGATCTTGAGCTATTGCAGAATTCCAATGCCAACGTAAAGCATCTCCCTCTGGGTGAACAGGCTTTATGAGTTCTGCTCCTCCTGTGCGCGTGTCTATTCGCCCCAGATACCCTTCTTGCGCCATAGCATAAACAATTCGCGGATCGCTTGGATGAGGAACAACGTCAAACCCATCACCAAAGTAAAGCTCCTGCCACTCACTATTTCCAATTCCTGTCCCTTTCCAGGAGTATGCCGGCCCTTTCCAGCTGCCATTGTCTTGCATGCCGCCGTATACGTTATATGGCTTTTGGTTGTCAACGCTGATATGGTAAAATTGAGCTATTGGTAAGTTTTCAATGAATCTCCATGACGATCCTCCATCCCACGTAATATTGATTCCGCCATCATTTCCTTCAATTAAATGCCCCGGTTTTTTGGGATCCATCCACAAGGCGTGATGATCTGGATGTACCTTAGAATATGGAGTAATTACACGCCACGATTTTCCTCCATCATCACTTCTTGTCACCAAGGTCCACAGAGAGTAAATGGTGTTTTCGTTAAATGGGTCTACGTGCAAGTCTGAATAATAAAAAGGACGATTGCCTATTTTTTCATCCTCACTAACCATTTCCCATTTAAACCCTCCGTCGATACTCTTATAAAGTCCATTCTTCTCTTTGTTTTCAACAAGGGCGTAGACTACTTTGGAATTGCTTTTAGCAATAGCCAATCCAATTCTTCCTAGTTCGCCTTTGGGCAATCCATCTTCTTCAGATATTTTTTTCCAGTTCTCACCACCATCTAATGTGACATAAAGTCCAGATCCTTTTCCGCCACTTTTAAAGAACCATGGCCAGCGACGATATTCCCACATTGCACAAAATAACTTGTTCGGATTCGAAGGGTCAATTATTAAATCTGCCGCTCCAGTACGCTCATTGTTGTATAGTATTTTTTTCCATGTTTTCCCTCCGTCGATTGTCTTATAAACTCCTCTTTCTTTGGTGTCTCCCCAGGCGACGCCAAAGGCAGCGATATATACGATGTCAGAGTTTCTTGGGTCAATGACAATTTTATGTATGTGTTTTGTTTTTTCCAGGCCAAGCAATTCAAAGCTTTTTCCTCCATCAATACTCTTAAATAACCCGCCACCACTTGATTGAGAATTTCTTGGATTGCCCTCTCCTGTTCCTACCCATATGATGTCCGAATTGTTGGGGTCAAGCTTAACAACTCCTATTCCTGAAGTAGGTTGATTATCCCATATGGAATTCCAACTTTGCCCTGCATTTTCACTTCGCCATACCCCTCCAGATGCCGTTCCCGCATAAATCATGTCACTGTTAGTGGGGTCAACATCTATCGAAGTCACCCTTCCGGACATCCCAGCAGGTCCGATATTTCGAAATGACAAATCTTCAAGCACTTTTTCACTTATTTGTGCTGAAAGAAAATACGGAAAAGTGATAAGCAATAATGATAAAATGCGATGTTTTTTCATGAGCGTAAAGTTATGGTAATACTATAATTATTGTGAGACGCGATACTTCCTTGGTGTTGTTCCAAACTTTTTCTTGAATGCCGCTATAAAATGACTTGGGTTGGTATAGCCAATATTAAAAGCGACATCATTCACTGTCTGATCTCCCTGATCAAGTAGCCTTCTTGCGTGGTTCAGTCGGGTGTCCATAGCGTAACTGTAAACTGTAGATCCATAAACTTCTTTGAATCCTGCTTTGAGCCGATATGCGTTCAGTCCTGTCTTCTCTGAGAGTTTTTTAATCGTAGGAGGGTTTTTCCATTCACTGGTCATAATAGATTTTGCCTGATGGATTTTTCGCACTGTTTCTTCGTCTTTTAAGAACGGGCACGCTAAGGTATTTGGCTCTGAAACATGAAAATAAAGTCCTAGTATTTCGAGAACTTGACCAAGGTGTGCTACTCTTTGAGCGCTTGTGCTAAGTCTATTTTGAAAAAGTCTCTCGAGTAAAATCCGCATATTGGAATCCACAGATTTCTGATCATAAATCGGCCGTGTTAAAGGCATACCTCCAAGGAACGGAAGCTCAGAATTCACAGCCCCTTCTTGCATAAAAAGAGAATGCATGCGATTTATAGAAATACGGATACACGCTAGTCGGTGGTTTAATGGAAAGTCAGCTTGAGCGATCAGCCGACTATTGGGGTTGAATATAAAAAAGCTTTCCCCGTGAGGCAGCGGCCGCATGTACATAGGGCCAAATTGGAAAGCAATTTCTCCATCTATACCGAAAAGAAGGAAAATATCATTGGCTTTCAATTCGATGGATATGGGCTTAGCGTTTTCGCGTGTTTTAATAACCAATAACCCAATTCCGTCGAAAATTTCCGTGAACCTTATTGGGGTATTTTTATCTAATTCCTGCATTTTGTTTCGATTAAGAAAGTTGTCAAATTTAACCTATTGTTCGGTTATTTAATCTTTGAATGATATATTTTGATTTTTCTTTTAAGGGCATTGGCTCGGACTTATTGATTATACTTTTGTTCGAACATGAAGAGTTTGAAGTTTTATAGAGCTGTTTTAAAAGAAGAAGGGTGGCTAGGTTTGGTAAAAAAATCAGGCATGCCAGTTGCGTTTGGCTTATTTGTTTTTTTTTTACTAAAAGGCTTGCTCTGGTTGTTTTTGCTCTTCGGAGGCTATGAATTATTCTTTTGATACTATACAGCTAGTCTAGTTGACTTCTATATCTTACTTTTGCAATCCTTAAATCTGTTTAAGATTTTAGGGCCCGTAGCTCAGTGGTTAGAGCAGGGGACTCATAATCCCTTGGTCGGGGGTTCAAATCCCTCCGGGCCCACCAAAACCCCGTCATATAATGGCGGGGTTTTTTTTGCTAAAATTGTTTTTTTCTATTTTATAGAATTTTATTATATCATTAGTAATGAGGTGTTTAAAAATAAGTAATGATTTGCTTTTCAGGCCCTATGGTATTATTTCTCGAAAAATATTTTTTTTTGCGTCTTAAACTTTTGCATAAAAAATTAACAATATTGCCATGAAAAAATATTTCTTTTACCTTTTGTTCTCAATCCCAGTTTTAGCCCTAGCGCAGACGGGCAACACTGAATATGGTACTGATGCATTAAACACAAGTAATGCCGGGGATTACAACAGCGCATTTGGTAATTCGTTTTTGCATGCTAACACCTTAGGGAGTTACAACACCGCAATAGGATATAAGTCTTTGTATACTAACACCTCAGGGGCTTACAATACCGCAACGGTTTTGGGCCTATGGTATAGGGTATCTTATGCTGAGGATGCTGTTAAGCAAGAGCTATGAATCTGGAGTTAATAACCTTCTTGAAACATATTATTGGCTTCACCTTGTTTATGAAGTATTCAAGGTTCTTCTTGCGATGGCCTACTTGAAAATCATCAAGGTTCATTATTGGGAAATTATTGGAATCGTAGCTTTTGCTTTGATAATCCGATTTTTTGCTGAAGGCACATTTACAATAGATATTATTGGAGCTATGATGGGCAAGCGATTCACTTCAAATGTGACAGAATAATACTTTTTGTTCTTGTTGCAAATCCTAATCTTAGCTTTGAGAAAAATTAATGAGATTATGGACTTAGAAAAATTAAAATTTCCTATTGGTAGATTTTCCCTAAATACCGAATTCTCCGAGGAGGATATTGATTCATGCTTAGTCTCATTGTCAGATTTACCAAATAAATTACAGTTGGCCATCGATGGGGTTAGTGACGAGCTTATGCAATCGCCGTACAGGACTGGCGCATGGACACGAAACCAAGTGGTTCATCATTTGGCAGACACTCATATAAATGCCTATTCGCGTTGTAAAATGGCCTATACCGACAAAACCCCTGCCGTCACTCCATATGATCAAAATCTATGGAGTGAATTGCCAGATGCGGGTGATGTCAATATTGGAGCTTCCGTGGATATCTTGCACGGCATTCATTATCGATGGAATCGATTTTGGGAATCTATTGACCTTAAAGATTTTAAAAAGGAATACTTTCATCCAGATTTTGAACGAAAAGTTCCATTGACAGAGGTCTTGCAATATTTTTCATGGCACGGTGAACATCATACCGCTCAAATAGGTTCTTTATGGAGCCAGTAAAAATATCAAAAGTGAGTTTTAAACATTTATTATTTTTCCTTTTTTCCTTTTCCGCATTTCTATCTTTTGCGCAAAAGATAGAGAGCTTTAAAGAACTGCCAAGTGAACCCGATTATAATAAGATTTCATTTTGGGCGGCCCACCCAGAAATTTCTGATGCCAGCGATATTCGTTATAAAAGTGGAAATCGAAGGGACAAAAAAAATAGAAGAAAGTATGGTGAGCTGAAACGCTCTGTCCCTACATTTTTTGTCCATCCTACAGTTTATTTTCAGGGGGAGACTTGGAACGCCGATGCCTTAAGTGGTTCCTATAGAAACGACATCGACTTGCCATTAGCTTTTCAAGCAGCAGTGTTTAATGATGTTGGCCCGGTTTGGGCACCTCATTATCGGCAGATGATGTATGATGGATACTTTGTTACTTCCAGGAAAGACTCAGCGGAGGCCAGAAAAGCTTACGATATTGCTTATTCCGATGTGTTAAGAGCTTTTAAGCTGTTTTTGGATAAGAATCCAGAAGGTTCATTTATTCTCGCAGGCCATAGTCAAGGTACTGGGCATTTAAAGAGGCTAATTAAAGAGAATATAATTGGGGTTAAAGATCTTCAAAGTAGGGTTTTAGCGGCATACTTACTGGGGCATTGGGTGGGCAATCAAGAAATGGTGGACTTCCCCATTTGCGATAGTCCTGAAGATTCCCAATGTTGGATGTCATGGAGGAGCTGTGGGAGGAAATTTAATGCAGATCCTTTTGGCGATTATATAGGTGTTGTAAATCCTTTAACATGGAGTTTAAATGATGACAGCGCGAAGCGTAATCTTCATAAAGGAGCGATGTACCCCAATGGGAAAAAGATTTTAGTAAAGGGATTGAGTGCTCAAATTGACAAAGGGATACTGAGAATTCAAAATCTCCGAGGCCCTTTAGGTTGGTTCTTTATTTGGGATGATTATCACAGAGCAGATTACAATTTATTTTGGTTTAATATCAGAGAAAATATCTACCGTAGGTTAATAAAAAGTCAGGCTCTGGATTAGCGAATCATTGATTCTCACCCTTCAATGACTTTTAGATCTAACTATTAATACCATTCCCCGCTTTAAATGTACATTTGCAGCCCTTAGGGCAATTAGCTCAGTTGGTTTAGAGCATCGCCTTGACAGGGCGGGGGTCACAGGTTCGAATCCTGTATTGCCCACTAAAAATAAAAAACCCACTCTTTTGAGTGGGTTTTTTATTTATTCAATAATGATCTTTTTATATTGAACTTTCATTGGTTTTTTCGCTTAATAGAATTGGAAATTCCTTGCATGAAAAAAAGTTTAAATGTTGTTTGGTTAAAAAGAGATCTCCGGACTGATGATCACGAAAGTTTTTATCATGCAGAAAAACTATGTGACGACTATATAGTAGTTTATTTGTTTGAACCTAAACAAATAAACTACTCTGACTACAGTTATCGGCATCAGAATTTTATATTTAATTCAATTCTTGAAATGAATAAGAATCTGTCCTTATTCAATAGGCAGGTTCATATTTTTCATGCTGATGCTGATGTTTTTTTTAATTATTTATCAGAAAAATATAAAGTCAATTCAGTTTTTTCTTATCAGGAAAGTGGAATAAAAAATAGTTGGGATCGAGATCAAAAAATCGCCAAGTTATTTCAACTGAAATCAATAAAGTGGAAAGAGTTCGAAAATCAGTCAGTAAAAAGAGGGCTTGCCAATCGAAAAGGATGGGACAAGCTCTGGTTTGAATATGCTAATTCCAAAATAACATCGAATAATTTTACAAAAAATGATTTTAATCTTGATGAAACTCCATTTGATTTTAACATAGAAAAGTTTTCATTCCTAAAATCGTATCCCACCAAATTTCAACCTGCAGGAGAAGAATATGCATTGAAATATTTAGACTCCTTTATTCAAAATCGAGTTAAGGATTATAATAAGTACATATCTCAACCAGAAAGAAGTAGATATTCTTGTGGTAGAATTTCAACATATCTCTCTTGGGGAAATATAACGGCAAGGCAAATATTTCAACGGGTCAAAAAGTCCCAAGAATATCAAATGAATAAGAGGAATTTTGATTCATTTCTTACGAGATTAAAATGGCGATCTCATTTTATTCAAAAGTTTGAAGTGGATTGTTCCTACGAGAAAATTTCTATCAATAGAGGTTACGAGCAAATGAATTATCCCAATAATAATTTTTTACTTGATCAATGGAAAAAAGGCCAAACGGGGTTTCCATTGGTTGATGCATGTATGCGTTGTCTAATTGATACTGGGTGGCTTAATTTTAGAATGCGCGCTATGTTAGTCTCGTTTCTATGTCATTACCTAGAGCAAGATTGGAGGCGAGGGGTGTATCATTTGGCTCAACTGTTTTTAGATTACGAGCCAGGTATCCATTATCCGCAATTTCAAATGCAAGCCGGTGTTACGGGGATAAATGCAATCAGGGTATACAATCCCGTTAAACAATCTAAGGAGAAAGATGTAGATGGAAAATTTATAAAGAAATGGATTCCAGAATTATCAAAAATTAATAGCGCATTCATTCATGAACCTTGGAAGCTTACAGATATTGACCTGATAGGTATAAGTATTCCAGAGATTTATAGAGTACCGGTTATCTCTTTTAAATTATCTACCACTCCTGTTAAAAAACAACTTTGGGAGCTGAGAAAAGATGATTTGGTGAAAAAAGAGTCAAAAAGACTTTTGCGAATTCACGTGCGTCAAAAAAAAATAAAAAAATAAAATTTGTATAGAATTCATGACTGTTAAGGAGTTTTTAAAAAAATAATCATTTATGAAGTCGCTTTGTCGGCAACTCCTTTAATTTTGACGGCAAGAAGTAACAACAATCCCACCTTTGATCTGTCGAGAAAGAGATTAGGATTCAATCACATTCCAAATATTAAAAAAATGAGTGATCATTCAGTTTTACACAAAGCAAACACACGAGGCAGCCAAGATCACGGTTGGTTAAAGGTTAATCATACATTTAGTTTTGCTAACTACCATAATCAGGAAAGGATGCATTTTGGAGCCTTAAGGGTGTTAAATGATGATACAATAGCTGGAGGTAAAGGATTTGGAACTCATCCTCATGATAATATGGAAATTATCACTATTCCTCTTGAGGGCGATTTGGCACATAAAGACAATATGGGAAATGGTGCGGTGATTAGAAAAGGCGATGTACAAGTGATGAGCGCAGGCACAGGAATTACTCACAGCGAATCTAATTCAAATGCAGATGATCCTGTTAAAGTGTTACAAATTTGGCTATTTCCCAATATGAGAGATGTCACCCCTCGATATGATCAAATCTCTTTGGATTCTATAGCGTGTAAAAATGAATTTTATCAAATATTATCGCCAAATGAGAATGATCAAGGTGTTTGGATCCATCAAAATGCGTGGTTTAGTATGGCCGATTTTGACAAGGATAAAAAGCTAGATTATAAACTGAATTCAAACTCAAATGGTGTTTATTTTTTTATGATTGAAGGCCAAGCATTGGTGGAGACAGAATTATTGGATAAGAGAGATGGATTTGGGATTTGGGATATTGAAAATATAAAAATATCTGCTTCCAAAGGGTCTAAAATCCTTCTAATGGAAATTCCTATGTCTATAGGGTAGACGTATTAAGCGCAGAACGAAAATCTGATCTCCAAGTAATAGGTTTTCTTGAAATTGAATTTTTTTAGATTTTTATTAAATTTCATTTAAATCATAACAGTACTTTGTATCATTGTTAGATGTATGAGCCTAAAGTAATTCACGCCATATCGGGACCAAGAAATATAAGTACGGCATTAATGTATTCTTTTGCGCAAAGGCCGAATTGTATGGTTATAGATGAGCCATTTTATGCTCCTTTTTTAAAAAGAACAGATTTAAATCACCCAGGAAAAAAAGAAACATTGGATTCTTACCCAAACAGCTCAGAAGGATCTATTGAGAGGATAAATATGTTCATTCGTTCATCAGAGAATAAGGAGATTTATTTAAAAAATATGGCTCATCACATGGTAGATGTTCCTTGGGATTGGACAAAAAACGCTGCTCATATTTTTTGGATTAGGCACCCAAGAAAAGTGATTCGTTCGTTTTCTAAAGTTCTTCCAAATCTAAGTCTTTCAGATATTGGAATTGTAGAACAGGCCAACCAGTGGAGAAAGGTCCAGCAATTTCATGGAAGAAAAATCATCGTTGATAGCGATGAGATGCTTCTTAATCCTGAAAAGACCTTCCCTGCAATTTGTGATTCATTAGGAATACCGTTTTATACTCAGATGCTTTCTTGGTCAAAAGGATTGAAGCCATTTGATGGTACCTGGTGGCCTCATTGGTATTCTAATGTTCACAAAACTTCAAGTTTTGAATCGGGTTCACAATTGGGGACTCCTTTAAATACAAAATATTCTAAAATAGAATTGGATGCGATGCCATATTATCTCGAGCTTTATAGAAGTCGCCTTAAATTTTCATAAATAAAATAAATTCACATGTTGCAAAAATATGATGAGCGTAATGCTTCAATTAAAGTTTGGATTAAGGATAAACTAGTGGCACGAGAAGATGCACGAATTTCTGTTTTTGACTCTTCTGTTCAAGGTGGCGATGCAGTTTGGGAGGGTATGCGTGTTTATAAGGAAGGAATATTTTGTCTTGACAGGCATCTAGATCGTCTTGAGGATTCAGCTAGGGCCATGGCCTTTGTTGATGTTCCTTCGCGAGAATTTATATGTGATGCTATTTTTAAAACATTGCTTGCCAATGGCATGACTCACGATTGCCATATTAGGCTAACTTTATCAAGAGGAGAGAAAGTAACGTCTGGTATGGATCCTCGACTCAACATCTTTGGTCCGGTACTAATTGTTTTGGCAGAATGGAAGCCTCCAGTGTATGATAATATTAGTGGTGTTAAAATAATAACATCTTCAATTCGCAGAAATAGTCCAATGAATTTGGATTCAAAAATTCACCATAATAACCTTATTAACAATATTCTAGCTAAAATTCAGGCAAATCATGCAGGTGCAGATGATGCTTTAATGTTAGACAATTCTGGATTCATCGCAGAGATGAATGGCACAAATATCTTCATAGTTAAAGATGGAATTTTAATAACGCCCCAGCCTGATGCTTGTCTTCATGGAGTCACTCGCGCTCTTGTTTTGGAGATAGCAAAGGAGCAAGCCCTGGCGGTTCAAGAAAGGAATGTTAGCTTGACAGAGCTTTATGCTGCAGACGAGGCGTTTGGCACGGGATCTATGGGTGAGCTTACCCCAATAGTGGAGGTTGATGGACGATTAATTTATGATCGTAGACAGAATAAGATTACTTCAACTTTAACATCTGCTTTTCATAGCTTAGCAATTCAATATTGTACCCCGTTCAAAGAATGAAAAACTTTTTATTTCCCAAACCTATTCCTGTTGGAAAAAATGCAATCCAAGAATTGTTGTTTTTTTTATTTCGTTTTCATGTCGGCTACACCATGGCAATTCATGCTGGGTTGGGAAAAATAAAAGAGTTTCCTGTTTCACAAAAATTCATAGACAGCTTGACTGAAGCAGGCTGGATTTTCCCTGAATTTTTAGCGATAATTGCCGGTTGGGGAGAGGTTATTGGAGGAGCACTTGTTGCTCTTGGGTTATTTGGAAGAACAGGTGGAATTGTGTTAGTAATAATAATGATTGTTGCTGCTTTTATCAAGCATGACACAACATTTTTATTGGAAATGAATAGCGCGCAGCTTTATCTGTTTTGCGCATTGCTAATAACCGCTTTGGGGAATGGGAAAATTTCGCTTGATTCCCTTTTTCTACGCAAATAAAGGAAGTTTTAACGGGTTTTAAAGAAGAGTCTCTTCCTCACTAAGGATGACGCGTCGAATAGAGTCGATCTGTCCTGTTAATTTTTTTATATATTCATCTCGTTGACCTATCGCACATGGTCCCACAAGTAGTGATCTTTTAAGAAAATTATCTAGCCAGTTTTTTGTCTGTTTATTAAATGCTGAATTACTTGTCTCTATGAAATTGAATGTGTTAAAGCTCAAAAAAGTATGGGAGTCTGTATGTGTTCTTATGTGGACAGCATTGTTACCAACGGACAATTCGCTTATATACCAATTGAATTCTGCACCTGTAGGCTCTCCACTTAATGGGTTTAGTTTTTTTCCAGTGTCTGATTGGAGTCTCATCACGCCTAATAAATCCTCAAGCTCATTGAGGATTGTCAAAGCATCTTCTTTTCTACTTATGACTCCTGTTTGCCAGCAATATTGCAATTGTTTTAATGTTGCTACAAAGCTTGAGTTCGTCCATATCTCTGTTGATGGTATTCGCGCATAACTTCTCATGACCTCTAAATCTTTTTCTTGCCGATCCTTAGATAATTTAAATTCCTCAAAGCTAATTGAAGACATTTCTGGAAGCCCTAATATACTTTTCCCCCAATAATATGATTTAAGACGCGCAAGCGCAGGGTATTGATATATATAAAACAAAGGGAAGTCCAATGCGAAATAAAACATGTGAGCCTTTTGGCTCTCGTTTTCAAAGCGTAGCATTCGATCCATTATCCTTTTGGAATAGGCTTCATAGTCCTTTATTCCTTCAATAGGTGCCCCTGCGTCGAAATCCACTCGTTTTAGGACGTCTATACCAACGCTGTCGAGCGAAAGCCCAAAGTTGTCAGCTAACTTGAAGGCTTCTTCATAAGTCAATGCCGTCTCCCCTCTTAAGCGACGGTATGTTGAATCATTACCGATACCAAGAACAGTACTCAAAGTCTCGACAGCATTCAAATGCTCGGGAATCCGATCTTGGACTAGTTTTAGGTATTCTATTTGTTTTTCGAACATAAAGATTCAGACAAGATAATTTATACCAATTATAAATTGAAGCTTAATAAAGTTAGGAAATTTGTTTAACTAATGGTCTAAAACACAAAACAATTGATAACTAAATACTTCTGTTATAATGAAGACTGAAATTTAAGTAAACAGAGCGTTTATCGAATCATACCAGCAGCAACTGTTGATCCTGAAATATCATCGATGAGTATGAAAGATCCTGTTATTCGGTTTGATAAGTAAGGATCATAGACTATTTTTTTTGTTGTTTTCAGGATTATCTCAGCTATTTCATTTGAGCTTAATGGAGAAGGATCACTTTCAAAAACTAGGGAATGAATATTCAGTATACCTTCAACTTCTGAAATCATAGCTTTGGTTTCATTGGTTCCTTGCCTTAGGATGTATTTAGAGCCTAATCTTTGGTCATTATTATCCAGCCAACATATGGTAGCATTTGCAGTTGATTTAATGGTGGGCTTTTTCCCACCACCTAAAATGTCACCTCTACTAATATCAATATCATTTTCAAGCGTTATTACTATACTGTCTCCTGCTTCTGCTTTATTCACAGAACGGTCTCCATGATGTATGCTCTCTACCTTACTAGAATTTTCTGATGGGTAGGCAGTAATCAAGTCTCCAATAGAAATGTCTCCTGATGCAATTCTTCCAGCATAACCTCTGAAGTCATGATAGTCTGTTGAGTGAGGGCGAATCACAGTTTGTACTGGCATGCGAAATGATTGATTTAATTCAATTTTTTCAATATCAACTGTTTCTAGGTGCCGAAGTAATGTTGGCCCTTTGTGCCAAGGCATATTTTTGCTTTGGTCAACAATATTATCTCCAAGAAGAGCGGATATTGGCAAGAAATCAACAGACTTTAGATTGGACGATAATTTTACATTATTAAAGTCGGATACTATTTTATCATAGCAAGATTGATCGAAATCAACTAGATCCATCTTATTGATACAAACCATAACAGAAGGGATCCCTAAAAGTCCAGCTATAAAACTATGTCTTCGGGTCTGTTCAACAACTCCTTGACGTGCATCAATGAGGATAAGTGCGGCATCAGCAGTAGATGCTCCCGTTACCATATTTCGCGTGTATTGGATGTGCCCTGGAGTATCCGCTATAATGAACTTGCGAGCTGGGGTTGAAAAATACCTGTAAGCAACGTCAATTGTTATTCCCTGTTCTCTTTCGTCTTTTAGACCATCAGTAAGAAGGCTAAAGTCTATATTGTCTAGCCCTTTTCGTCTGCTAGTTCTTTCAACGGACTCCATCTGGTCTATATAAACGCTTTTAGAATCATATAATAATCGTCCTATGAGGGTGGATTTTCCATCATCTACAGATCCTGCTGTTGTAAATCTTAATAAATTCATACTTAATAGTAACAGTTATTTTATTGATGTAATTATTAGAAATATCCTTCTTTCTTTCTATCCTCCATGGCGTTCTCACTGCGTTTATCATCTTCTCGATTTCCTCGCTCTGTTTGCCTTGAAGTTTCAATTTCATGAATCACATCATCTAGCTCTATTGCATTAGATTCTATACCCCCTGTTATCGTAATATCGCCCAAGGTTCTGAATCTCACCATCTTTTCTTGTGGTTTTTCTGTTGGTTTTAGTTTTATAAAAGAACTTACTGGGAGCCATGATTCACTTCGCCATATAACGCTCCGTTTTCGTGCGAAGTAAAGTTCTGGTAATTCAATTTTTTCACGCCGGATATAATGCCAAATATCCATTTCAGTCCAATTTGAAATGGGAAACACTCTGAAATGTTCACCAGGAAGCTTCTTTCCATTAAATAAATTCCAAAGTTCTGGACGTTGATTTTTAGGATCCCATTGTCCAAAATCATCTCGGTGACTGAAAAAACGTTCTTTAGCTCTAGCTTTCTCTTCGTCACGTCTCGCACCACCCATCAAGCAATCAAATTTGTTTTTATCGATAGTCTCAAGAAGGGTCACGGTTTGCAATCGGTTTCGGTTTGCCATGGATCCTGATTCTTCCTGGACACTTCCTTTATCTATAGAGTCTTGAACTAAACCTATAACAAGTTGAGTATTCATTTTTTTTACAAACTCATCACGAAATTTTATTGCTTCTGGAAAATTGTGACCGGTATCTACATGGACCAAGGGAAATGGAAGGCTGGCTGGAAAAAATGCTTTTCGTGCCAAATGACTCATTACGATGGAGTCTTTTCCTCCAGAAAATAGAATTCCTGGATTTTCAAATTGAGCATAAACCTCTCGGATAATAAATATTGCCTCCGATTCCAATTCATCCAAATGATCATACATAGTTTTGAGATATAAAAGAAATGATTTTTTTTGTGCAGTTTTTTAAATCCATTTTATTAGTTTCAACTCTAATCATTGGATTTTCTGGTTCTTGAAAGGGTGAAGAAATCCCAGTGAAGTTGTCAATCAATCCTTTTCTAGCCTTACTATAAAGACCCTTAACGTCTCTAGATTCGCAAATATTTAGTGGGCAATCCACAAATATTTCCACAAATCTTGCTTGGCCAATTATTTGACGTGCTTCTTCTCGATCAGTCCTAAATGGACTAACAAACGCAGATAGAACTATGAGTCCAGAGTCCGCCATTAGATTACCTATATGAGCTACTCGACGTATATTTTCTTTACGATCCTCATCGCTAAAACCAAGGTCACTATTGAGACCATGACGTAAATTGTCACCATCTAAAAGAAAGGTGTGTTTTCCATTTTTATGTAAATGAGTTTCGACTTCATCTGCTAGAGTACTTTTCCCACTTCCGCTGAGACCTGTAAACCAGAGTACAATTCCTTTTTGTTTCATGGATTTTTCTCGAGCAGATGCATTAATCTGATAATTTTGTTTAACAATATGTTCTGATGACGTCATGTGAAATGATAATTACGTTATGATAAAAGCCCTGTTATCAATAAAAGATATGTGCTAAATAATATTACACTCTCTGTTTCCATTATTTGCAAATATATTAAATCCCACTAATTTGGTATGATTTAATTTTCGAACAATAATTATGTCACTTGATCCTTTGAAAAAAAAACGATTAATTTCACACTATGATCAAAACACTTTTTCGTAAAACTGACCTTTGGATAGTTTTAGGATTTATGATTGTTTATGTTACGATTTTTGACGCTAAACTAGACTTTGGAGGCGATAATGCGGGATATTATATCTTAGGCAAGTCAATTATTACTGGCCAGGGTTATACCGACCTGCATCTTCCTGGGGCTAACGCGGCGAATCATTTTCCACCTGGTTATCCGGTTATCCTTTCCTTAATGATGACAATTTCTGATAATTTTATATTCTTAAAGATAATCAACGGTCTTCTTTTTCTTTTTTCGCTCTTAATCCTTCAGCGAATATTTGAACGGATGACACAACAAAAATCCATAGCATGGATAGCTTTACTTTTCACTCTGTTAAATAGTCATTTGTTGCGTTCATCAACAATAATAATGAGCGAAATTCCTTTTCTTTTTTTTTCTCTGGCAGCTTTAAGCTGTTTAATAAAATACACTGATGAAGAATTTCCTTTTTGGAGATCTAAATGGTTCTGGTCTCTGATTGTTTTATGTGCTATCTCATACCATATTCGGACGGCTGGGTTGGCATTAATAGCGGGTGTAATTTTTTACTTGGCATCCCGAAAGAAATGGAAAGTAGTTGTTTCATTTGCATCTGGAGTGGTTTTATTATCTCTTCCTTGGTTCTTGCGAGGTAAGCGCCTGGGTGGTAATTCTTATCTAACTCAATTGATTCAAAATAATCCATATAGACCTGAAGATGGAGTGTTAACAATTTCTGGTTGGGGGGATAGGATTTTAGATAATCTTTTTAGATACGTGAATCAAGAAATACCCAATGGTTTATTTCCCAATTTTGAGGTCTTTTATAGTACTGAGGAGCCAAAAGGATACTTGCTTTATGGCTTAATAATTCTTTTTTTTATCATAATAGGATCTATTAAAATGCCAAAACTTAAAATGATGTGGCTAGGGTATTTGCTGGCTTCAGCATTTATTTTTCTTTTATGGCCCTCAGTCTGGTTTGGTGTTCGATTTATGCAACCATTGATTCCGTTTTTATTACTCTCCTTGGTTATAGGTTTATCTGTATCACTAAAATGGATACAGATTAAATATTTTGGCGCCTTCACGCCCAAATCAATTTATATATTGGTAATAATTGGATTATTACCATTATCCTCACTAAAGACACTTAGAATTGAAAGCCAATATCCAGTTGAGTTAGAATATGCAAATTATTTTAATATTGGTCGATATGCTGGTAATAGTATACCAGAAAGCTCGATAGTCTGTACTGTAAAGCCATCACTTTTCTATTTACATTCTTCCAGGACGAGCTCTAGAATTCCATCATTAATCGATAAGAATGATTTTATTCTCAGATTGGAAGAATTAGGCATTACACACGTCGTGGTGGATCAACTTGGATATTCTTCTGTGGGGCGGTATTTATTGCCTGCGATACAAGAATTTCCAGAACGTTTCAACCTTATTTTACAATTGCCGAATCCTGATACTTACTTGCTTGAATTTATTCCACGAGATTAAATAAATACAGTCCTATTACTCAAGGAAGGTTTGTCCAGCGCAATTGTTTTCTTTCTCCTTCGTTGTTAATAAAAACTGCTGTGTATGAGC
Source organism: Owenweeksia sp. TMED14 (assembly GCA_949529985.1). Taxonomy (GTDB): domain Bacteria; phylum Bacteroidota; class Bacteroidia; order Flavobacteriales; family Schleiferiaceae; genus TMED14. The sequence goes on along the minus strand of CATIRS010000020.1, from coordinate 32,800 downwards.
CAGCAGGTAGATCAAGTATTCTAGTCTTTTTTGAAGCGTTTTTATTTATTTGAACGACTCTTCCAATTGCATCAATAATGTAGATATCGCCATTTTCTGAAATTTCTATTAAGGCATTATTATTACTAGGGTTTGGATAAATAAATATTTCATTACTTTTTGTTAATTGAACATTATTAGCTGTAAAGCTGATGTTTAGATTATCCAGGTAAATATTATTGCCCCCTCCGCTGAACATTTCGAACTTTATCATCAAAGAAGTTTCGGCAGACAAGCCATTTAAATTTATTGTAGTTTCTTTCCAATCGCCGTTTGAAGGAATGTAAGGGCTGTTCGCATAAAGAGTCGCAGTGCCTAACTGAAATGCTGGGATTATCCTTTTAAGAACCCAACTATTTCCACAGTCTATGCTCGTGAATATTTTTAGCTGATCGCTGTTGCTTGAATATCTTTTTGCAAATGCATGATTAAATTTTAAAAGAAGTGCACTAGGATTGTTTAATGATATTGGACCAGCAATAAGACAATCTCCTCCGCCATTAGTTGAGATATTGAAGTTATTTAAGAAATAAGAGTAGAGTCCATTTTTTGCTGCTATTGAGGTTCTTTCCCATTGGAAGTTGTCTCCATTATTAAGGTGAGTCCAGATTTCATTTGGAATTATGTTTTCCATAGTTGCGGAAAAAAACGGAGAGTATTGCACTCCTCCGGCTGGACGAACAGTTAGCAGTTTAGCATATTGTTTTGTGCTTTGACCATCACTATTTTGTATCTCTAGCTTAATATCATATATCCCAGGGTTGTTAAAGGTTAAAATTGGACTTCCAGTTGTAATATGTTTTTGGTTGCCATTATTCTGATCAGAAATTGTATAGTGAAAACTTGGAGGCGCTTGATATTGACAATTTTCAGTGATTTGAATTTGCTCACCAGAGCAAATCAAATTTTTATCGATACTAAAGTCGGCTTTTGGATAGCAAATGATTGACGACGTTTGATTTATTCCTGTAAAAAAGTGATTAGATGAAGTTGTTAAGCTCCCTCGAAGATTAAAGATATTTAAGACGGCCTTGGCTCTTTGTTTTTGATTTTGAGTAAATGTATTCATGCAATCATTGTCGCTGTAATCCATATAGTTTTCTACCATATCAGGGAGATCCGGGCTATCGAAGTTGCAGCTGTTCTGCGTGGAGTTGTTGCAGCCATTACTGGCGCTACTTACTGGTGGAGTGTCTGGGCAATTATCCCCACCGTTACAGCCCCCTTGAAATGTGTGATAAAGGTTTAAATAGTGTCCAACCTCATGGGTTAGCGTTCTATATCTTTCTCCTTGAGAAGTCCCTATACTTCCAAAATTATCATGCCTTATTACAACGCCATCTGATGTACCGGGTATATTATTAAACGGGAAGGCAGAGTAGCCTAAAGTTCTAGTCCCTGGTGCAGTTCCACTCAAGCTTATATTTTTTACCACCCAGATATTGAGATACTTTTTATTATCCCAGTTTAAGATTGCTTTGACATTATTGTTGGCTGTTAAGGATAAATTGCTCTGGGTCCGCGTTATGCCATTTGTACAGTTTCCGTTTGGGTCCTTTTGCGCTAACCTAAATTCAATTTCAAGATCTGCTGCAACAGGCTTAAATATGCTCCGTAAATTCGAAGTGTCCGGATTATTTCTTCTCATGTCTTCATTCAAAATATTCAGTGCGTCTTGAATTTGGGCATCACTTATATTGTCTTTGTTATTAGAATAAATCACATGGAAAACAACTGGAATTATTTGAAGCTGCTCTGTACTTGAGCTATTTTTGGAGTTTAAATACGTTTGGATTAAATTATCTGTTTCAAATAATTTATCCTCTCTTTTCGCATTCCGGGCAATTTCATTTGCTAAATTTTCATCGGTGCCACAAGGCAATGTTGTTTGAGCTGAAAGAGAAAAATTCAGTGCTGTAATAACTGTATATACTGTGGAAATAAAGAATTTTGAAAAATGCATAAGTCTTGTTTCTATTGGGTTTGCAAGTTATTTAATATATGTCATTGTTTTAAGCTTGGCTTATTGATATAATTATGTCTATCTTTGCAAACCCAAAAATATCGCTCAATAGTGGATACGCTTAGTTATAAAACAATCTCTGCCAATAAGGCAACTGCTGAAAAATCATGGATCATAATTGATGCCAATGGTAAATCTTTAGGCCGCGTGGCCTCATTGATAGCTTCACGACTGCGTGGTAAGCACAAAACAAATTTTACTCCTCACGCTGATTGTGGGGATAACGTTGTTGTTATTAATGCTTCAAAAGTAACATTGTCCGGCTCAAATATGGAGACAAAGCAATATGTTCGTTACACCGGTTATCCTTCAGGGCAACGTTTCAGTACTCCTGCTCAGGAAATGGTGAAAGGTGGAGAGCGTGTCTTAGAGAAAGCTGTGCGAGGCATGCTACCGAAGAATAGACTTGGAAGAGCGTTATTCAGAAATATGCATGTTTTCTCTGAAAACGAGCATACCCATGCAGCACAGCAACCAACTTCAATTAACGCATAAGTTTATTTTATGTCCACAACACACGCCATAGGCCGCCGAAAAACTTCCATTGCTCGCGTTTACTTGAAAGAAGGTAAAGGAACGGTCTCAGTTAATAATCGTGATTTAAACAATTATTTTGCAACATCTATGTTGCAGTACAAAATTAATCAGCCTTTTGCTCTAACTGAAACTACTGGAAAGTATGATGTTAAAGTTACTGTCATAGGAGGTGGTGTAACGGGCCAAGCTGAAGCAATTCGCTTGGGCATTTCAAGAGCTTTGGTGGAAATTAATCCAGATTTTAGAGCAACTCTTAAACCAGATGGCTTAATGACTAGAGATCCTCGTATGGTCGAACGTAAGAAGTTTGGCCAAAAGAAAGCTCGTAAGAAGTTCCAATTCTCCAAGCGTTAATTCACGAGGAGTATTTGGTTTAGTATCCAAACTATTTAGACCGCAAAGTGCGCTACTTCATAGTTGTATTTAGAGAATGTAAACCCAATTCAAATGGCAAACACACCCGATATTCAACAATTACTTGACGCAGGAGTCCATTTCGGTCACCTGACTCGCAAGTGGAACCCTAACATGGCCCCGTATATTTTTATGGAGCGAAATGGTATCCACATTATAGATCTTCAAAAAACACAAAGTAAGATGCAATTGGCAGCTGATGCGATGGCAAAAATTGCTGGATCTGGCAGAAAAATACTTTTTGTAGCAACAAAGAAGCAAGGAAAAGATATCGTTGCAGAAGTCGCCAAGGCTTTGAACATGCCCTACATCACAGAGCGCTGGCCTGGAGGGATGTTAACAAACTTTGTGACCATTCGTAAGGCTATCAAAAAGATGACTAACATTGACAAGATGAAGGAAGATGGAAGGTTTATGACTCTTTCAAAGCGTGAGCGACTTCAAGTTGATCGTCAGAGGGCAAAATTGGAGAAAAACTTAGGGTCAATATCAGATATGAGCCGGCTTCCTGCAGCCCTTTTTGTTGTAGATATACTAAGAGAGCACATTGCAGTTGAAGAAGCGCGGAACCTAGGTATTCCAGTTTTCGCATTGGTAGATACTAACTCTAATCCCCAACTTGTCGATTATGTCATTCCTTCAAATGATGATGCTCAAAAATCTATATCCTTAATTATGGATTACTTGTCAGTAGGAATCAAAGATGCTCTGTCTAACAGAAAGATCGAAAAAGAAAAGGCTGGTCAAGAAAAGCTTGAAAAAGCTAGCGCTAAAGTTGCTGAATAATAAAATTGGAAAGTGATGTGCTTTTCTCTAAAGTCAAAAAATTAAAAATTTCAGATCATGGCAATTACTGCTGCAGATGTAAATAAGCTTAGAAAAATGACTGGAGCGGGTATGATGGACTGTAAAAAGGCATTAACTGAATCCAATGGTGATTTTGAACAAGCAATCGATGTACTTCGTAAACGTGGTCAAAAAGTTGCAGCAAAACGAGCAGATCGAGATGCTACTGAAGGAGCAGTTATATCTATTACTAGCTCTGATGGTACTAATGGAGTAATTGTTAGTTTAAACTGCGAAACGGACTTTGTTGCAAAGAATGAAGGCTTCGTTAGTTTGGCAAATAAATTGGCAGAGGTAGCACTATCTGGACTTCCGTCAAACCGTGATTCTTTGCTTGCTCTTGAGTTTGAGACGGGCCTAACTGTGGCTGATAAGCTGATTGAACAGACAGGAGTCATTGGGGAGAAATTAGAAATAGCTTATTATGAGAGTCTCAAAGGGAATTGTGTATCTAGCTATATCCATGCTGGAAACAAATTAGCTACGCTGGCGGCTTTAAATGTTGATTCAAAAGAAGCTGCTAAGAATATTGCAATGCAAGTTGCTGCTATGAATCCGGTTGCTCTGAATAAAGAATCTGTTTCTTCTGATGTTATCGAGCGTGAGTTGGAAGTTGCACGAGATCAGATCCGACAGGAAGGTAAGCCAGAAGAAATGGTAGACCGTATTGCTCAAGGTAAACTCGGAAAATTTTTCAAAGAAAACACATTGGTGGGTCAATCTTACATTAAAGATAGTAAGCAAACTGTTGAAAGCTACATTGGTAGCATACAAGAAGGTGCCCAGGTTACCGGTTACCGTCGGGTAGGATTAGGAGTTTAAATTTGCTTCAATAAAAAGTTTACTAAAAACCGCGCATGTATAAAATCCATTGCGCGGTTTTTTTTGATCTCATATCATCGCATTTGAATCCTATCTTTGGGTGAATATGAGATTATGAAATACAAACGAATACTTCTTAAACTTAGTGGTGAAGCTTTGATGGGTGATAAATCATTTGGTTTTGACACTGGCCGTCTAGCAGAGTATGCTAAGGAAATAAAAACAGCAGTAGAAACTGGCGTAGAGCTGGGTATTGTCATTGGTGGAGGAAATATTTTTCGCGGTCTTAAAGGAGCCAGCGAAGGTATGGACCGTGTTCAGGCAGACCATATGGGAATGCTAGCTACGGTTATAAATGGCCTGGCACTTCAGTCATCACTTGAATCTTTAGGAGTTGAAACAAGATTGTTATCAGCGATTGAGATGGATAAAATTTGTGAGCCATTTATAAGACGACGTGCAATTAGACATTTAGAGAAAGGTAGGGTGGTTATATTTGCTGCTGGAACGGGAAATCCCTATTTCACGACAGACACAGGGGCGACACTGCGAGCGATCGAAATCCAAGCTGATGTTATCTTAAAAGGAACTAGAGTTGATGGCATATATGATTCCGATCCAGAAAAAAATTCAACTGCAACGAAGTATGACACTATTTCTTTTCAGGAAGTTTTTAAAAAGGGTTTAAACGTTATGGATCTCACAGCATTTACCTTAAGTAATGAAAATAAATTACCAATAGTTGTATTTGACATGAATAAGCCAGGCAATCTTCTTAGTTTGGTCAAGGGTAATAATGTCGGAACTCTAGTAACGCAGTAATCTAGCTAATTAATACTATGGAAGAAGAAGTTGAAATTCTTTTGTTGACACTTGAAGAAGATATGGATAAACCTATATATTTTCTGGATAAGGCGCTATTGAAGCTTCGCGCAGGGCGAGCTAATCCTTCTATGCTTGAAGGGGTTAATATAGATTATTATGGCAGTGTAGTGAAACTTAGTCAAGTAGCTAATATATCTACACCTGATGCTCGAACAATTTTTGTTCAACCATTTGAAAAACAAATGATTACAGATATTGAAAAAGCAATTTTAAAATGTAATTTAGGTTTAAATCCCCAGAATAATGGGGAAATAGTTATACTTAACATTCCTCCATTAACTGAGGAACGTCGAAGGGAATTAGTTCGAGTCTCCAAGGCTGAAGGTGAAGATGCTAAAGTCGGAATTCGTTCTATTCGAAAAATAGCCATGGATGAAGCTAAAAGAATGGAAAAAGACGGGCTAAGTGAAGACAATAGAAAAACTCTCGAAGAAGATATTCAAAAGGTTGTTGAGTCTTTTAATTCAACTATTGACAAAAAAGTCTCCCTCAAAGAATCTGACATTATGAAAGTGTGAAATTATTCGTCTTATGAAGAGTATTGAAGAGGAAATTCAACAAAAAAAATGGCATAATGATCATCATAAGGCAGTCATTAATATTTTTTATACTTACCATGTCTTAAAGGAGAATATGAGCTCTCTTCTAAAACCATATAAGATAAGTTTTCAGCAATATAATGTATTGCGAATATTGAGGGGTGCGCATCCTATGGGTCTGTCATCTGCTAGTATATGTGAGAAATTAATAGACCGAAAAAGCGATGTTTCACGACTAATTAATAGAATTCAAAAATTGGGATTAATTGAACGTCGACAGAATAAAAAGGATAAACGAATTTCAGAAATATTCTTAACTCTTCGCGGGCTTGAGATCTTAGGACAGATAAGAGCTATAGATAACTTTTACAAAGAAAAAATGCCTATCAAATTGACTGATGAAGAGGCTCAATTATTGTCTGTCTTGTTAGATAAAACTCGTATGTGATTTATTAGCCCTTTTGTTGATGAATCATGTATATGTTCAGAATCATCTCCCTCGATTTCTGGCAAAATAGTTTTCGCCATATCCTTTCCAAGTTCCACTCCCCATTGGTCGAAACTGTAAATATTCCAAACGACTCCTTGGAAAAATATTTTATGCTCATAAAGTGCGATCAGCGCTCCTAGAGAAAAAGGATTCATTCTATCGAACAGAAGAGTAGAGGTTGGTTGGTTTCCCTGAAACTCCTTATGAGGAGATGTAGCTATAGGTTTTCCGACGGCAAGGGCCTCTGTCTGAGCCAAGTAATTACTTAGAAGCTTTGAGTGATGAGCATAAAGTGGATGTTGAGGAGCTACACTTGCTATAAAATCTGCGGGAATGAGTTCAGTCCCTTGATGAATTAATTGGTAAAAAGCATGTTGACCATTTGTGCCAGGTTCTCCCCAAATAATTGGCCCTGTTGAATAGTTCACAACAACACCGTTTCTATCCGTCGACTTTCCATTACTTTCCATGTCAGCTTGCTGAAGGTAGGCCGGAAATCTGTTAAGGTTTTGGTCATAAGGTAATACTGCATGCGTGGTAGCATTCATAAAATTTCGATACCAGATACCTAAAGCCGCCATTATTTTTGCAATATTTTCTCGAAAAGGTTTTTCTTTTACATGATTGTCTATAAAATGTGCTCCATTTAAAAATTTTTGATAATTATCAGATCCAATTGAAATGCAAAGAGACATACCGATTGTGCTCCAAAGAGAATATCTTCCTCCAACCCAATCCCAAAAGCCAAATGTATTTTCTTTTTTTATTCCAAACTGAAGTACTTTTTTGGAATTTGAACTGATAGCTACAAAGTGTTTTTCAATACAATCATGGACTCCTAATTTTTGAATCAACCAGCTCTGAGCTACCTGAGCATTGGCCATTGTCTCTTGGGTTGTAAATGTCTTAGATGCAATAATGAATAGTGATTCCTCTGGATCAATTTGTAGTAAGCATTCATGTAAATCAGACCCATCAACATTAGAAACAAAGTGAAATTTCAAATTTCTATTTGAAAATGGTTTGAGGGCTTCGACAGCCATATGAGGCCCCAGGTCTGATCCGCCAATACCAATATTTACTACATTTTTAAATATTTTACCCGTGTGACCTCGAATTTTTCCGACACGAATACTTTCTGCAAAGTCATACATCCTGTGTAACTCTATTTTGGAAATTTCACGAATGTCTTTGCCGTCAATAATTAATGGATCTGTACTCGGATCTCTTAAGGCAGTGTGTAAAACCGATCGATTTTCAGTTCTATTAATTGGAACCCCGGAAAATTGCTTTTCTAGTGATTCTTGAACTTTACATTCATCAAATAAATCTTCAAGCAGCTTTAATGTTGTTTCATCAATACGATGTTTGGCAAAATCAAAAATTAAGAGATCGTCAACTTTTATATGCATCGATTCAAAACGATTTTTCTCTTTGAGTAAATCTCTTAAGTGTAAACCTTTGGAAGTTTCAGCATGAGCTATCAAGGCCTTCCATGATTTTGTTTTTGTTGGGTTAATCGAATACATGAAAAAATATGATAATTATTATTTTGAGTCTTTACTTTTTTTATTTTTATCGTGAGATGATTCTTCATACCAGGAACTGTATAAAAGATAGTTATTTGCGATTCGTTCAATTTCGTTTTTTGAAAGATCTAAACTTGTTTTTTTTATTTTTTTTGCAGGTATTCCTCCATAAACATATCCACTTTGAACATGAGTTCCTGCGGTTACAACTGCCCCGGCCGCGATAATACTGTTAGACTCCACAACGCATCCATCCATTAATATACTTCCCATTCCAATTAGAATATTATCGTGAAGAGTACAGCCATGGACGATAGCATTATGGCCAATACTAACATTATTTCCAATTACAGTAGGAAACTTCATGTATGTGCAATGGATGACGACATTATCCTGAATGTTAACTCGTTTGCCAATTTTAATAGAGTTCACATCTCCTCGAATTACCGCATTGAACCAAACGGAGCATTCTTCATCTAGAGATACATCGCCAATTATAGTAGCCGTCGATGCTATAAAACAGCTTTTCGGTACACTCGGTATATTGCCATTCAAAGGTAGAATTGTTGGCATTTTTAATTGATTTTATTTCTACGGTACTTTAATTTTATCAGACCGGAACAACGTCTTCTATCAATGATGGGAGCATTCGCTGCAGAATGCTTTTTATTCCAGATTGCAAAGTTAGAGTGCTGCTCGGGCATCCTGAGCAAGCTCCCTGAAGCTGGACTTTCACTATTTTATTTTCATAGCTTACAAATGCTATATTTCCTCCATCCTGCTGGACAGCGGGCTTGACATATTCTTCAAGAACATCTATGATTCTTTCTTCAATTTCACTCAATTCCGCTAGAATCACATCAGGAGCAGGTTTTTCAGGAGCATCTTTAGCTTCTATGGAATCTCCAGGATTAAGTACTGACTTTCCACTTTGTAGAAATTCTAAAACTAATTCACGAATTTCAAGTGTTACAGTTTCCCATTCAACAACATTATATTTTTGAACTGCTACAAAATTGCTTGAGATGAAAACTTCTTTTACAAATGGGAAATGAAATAGTTGGATTGCTAATGGTGAGTTGCTCGCTTCTTCAATATTTTGATATTCAACATGCTCTAATTCGATCATTCGTTTGTTAGAAACAAATTTCATGACAGCTGGGTTTGGAGTCATTTCAGCATAAACACTAACGGGGACACGATCAATTTCCATAGTTTAAAGGTATCGAATGCTTTGCTAATTGCATAGAATATTGATACTATTTTTGTATGGTCAACGATTTTCCATTAAATATGCATATATGATTGATTTATTCGCTTATTATCTTCTTCTTAATCTATGGAGTTCACTATTGACATGGAGATTCTTTAAGGCCGCAGGGCGCGCTAATTGGGAGGCTTGGGTTCCTGTTTATCGAACCGTGATTATGCTAAGAATATCTGATAGGCCTCGTTGGTGGTCAATACTCTGTTATGTGCCGGTTATAGATAATGTAATGTCTATTATAGTTTCATATGAATTATTACATGTTTTTGGATTTCGAGATAATAAGCATATTTTTTTTACATGTTTTACGGGTGGATGTTATCTAGGTTATTTAAACTACACGTCGGAATTAGTATTAGTCCCCAGGGATAATGCTATCATACGTCGGAAGCTACCCTTAGTTATAAACCATATATTTTTTGCCGTAGTCGCCGCAGGAGCTGTTCGTATGACAACTTTTGAGGCATACAATATTCCGACGGGATCTATGGAGAAGTCACTAATGGTTGGCGATTACTTATTTGTCAGCAAATTGCATTATGGACTTAGAATACCAAATACTCCAATCAGTATTCCTTTGATGCATAATTTGATCCCATATACTGGTATACCCAGCTATTTAAATTGGATAAAGTTCCCATATTTAAGATTACCTGCTTTTGCATCAATCAAAAGAGGTGACGCTGTAGTATTTAACGTCCCTGTCGACCCAGGAAGGCCTGTGGATAAAAAAGATAACTATGTTAAAAGATGCATTGGAACTCCGGGGGATACTATTTCAATTGTAGATCGTCAAGTGTTTATTAATAATGACCAACAGAATTTTCCTGATCGAGCAAATCCGCAATGGAGTTATTATGTTAGAACTAAGGGTAAAGGATTTAATCCGAGGCAATTAAAGCGAGATTTCGATATTAATTATCTAGATAATAGAATTGTTTCAAATCAAAATTTAAGTGATGTTATTCAGATTACAAACTCTGAATATATCATTACAATTTCAAATGATGCTTTGTCTCGTTTCGAAACACAGAATAATATTGATACTGTTATTTGTATGAACACTCCTGGTAATAACTTATTCAAGGAAGATACTCCGGAGGCATTAATATGGTACAATGAGAATTACATCAAGCCAATGCTTACTTATCCCAATCCAGATGGTCATTCTGACAGTATAATATTCAACTGGTCTCGCGATAACTATGGCCCATTTTGGCTTCCTTCTCATGGGCAGAGTGTTGATTTAAATTATGAGACTGTATTAAAATATGGAAGAGCAATAAATGTTTATGAGGGGCGTGATTTGATATTTAAAGATGACCAGTATTATATTGATGGTGAGGCAGCATCAACTTATACTTTTTCATTAGATTATTATTGGATGATGGGCGATAATCGTCATAATTCGTGGGATAGTAGATATTGGGGTATGGTGCCCGAGGATCACATACTGGGAAAGCCTGTTTTCATTTTTATGTCAAAGGATAGTTTTGTGAAAGGGTTTTTAAGTTCGATCCGAATGGAAAGGTTATTTACTGTTATTCATGGAAAAGGTGAACCAAAAAGTTACTTGTATCCATTTCTTCTATTTGTTGCAGGATACTATGGATGGGAGAAGTATCGTAAGCGAAAAAAGACTAATAATTAATGCTTCGAGTTCTTCTAATATTATTATTTTATTCTCCACTTATTTTTGGTCAGAATATTTCAGAGCATTTAAGTGACATTAAAATAGATAATAATGCTGAAAGCAAATTATCAATAAGTCAAATTGATAGTCTATTGAAGTTGAGACAAGATTCTATTTACAATCGTAATGTGCTGAGGGATATTGACGAGCGCTGGCATCGTCTTTCTAATAATCAGTTAATTCGAATATTATGGGTCTCTTCGACATATAATTTATCCCGTGATAGCCTTGTTAATGTAATTTATAGTCTAAGACAAGGATACTCAAGAGATTCAAATATTCTTTGGCTCGAGGAAGGAGGGCTGGTTGGAGATGAGCTCAAACGAATAAAAATGATCGAGGCTAATAAATACCAGATTATCACCGAGGCGTATAATTATTTTGGGGATATTAGAAAAATAGATCTGTCTCTAAGGTGGTATGCTATAGTGCTTAGAGAAGATGAGAGGGTTTGGAAATTAGAAAATGTAAACCCTAAGGTTGTATTGAGTCAATTTCAATCTGAAGAAAGCGAAATGGAATTTGATATTCAGCACAATAGAGATTTAGGGAGTCATTTTCTTTTTGGATGCCCTGTGTCTCTAGATACTGGATTTATAGATGATTTCAAAAATAAAATCACTTCTCTTAATCCTGGGAAGACTCTAAATTTATCCAGAGACAATATTGGTGTTAAATTTTCTTTAAATGCGATGGGTTCAGTAACAGGTCCAGGGTCATGCGGAGGGTTGAAAGATTATTCTTTGCTGGTGACGTATCACAGTGGCTTAAATAATGAATTTAAAATCACCCAAGATATTGGAGATCAAATTGTGGACTCTTTAAATAATTGCGTTCCTGAGCTTTTTTGGTCTGGAGACCTAATGGGTGACGACATACCTGACGCACTTTTTTTACAGAATATAAGTGGTGGCTTAAGGTTGGTTCTTTTCTTATCTGATCCCTCACCGCTTGATCAAATTTGGATCAAATCAGCAGAATGGATTTTACTTAATCAACCTAGAGAAGATTAATCTGTCTCATATTAGCATACTTAAACTCTTGATAAAATTAAAAATTCTTCACGAATGAAAACTTTAATAACTGAAACTAGCCGACGTTTAGAAATTATTTATAAAGGTGGTGGAGAAAAAAAAATAGAAAAAATCCATTCACAGGGTAAGTTGACTGCACGAGAAAGAGTAAAGTTGCTTTTAGATCCTAAAAGTGATCATATTGAAATTGGTGCATTTGCTGCTGATGGAATGTACGCTGATCATGGCGGTGCACCTGCTGCTGGGGTTGTAGTTATAATGGGAAAAGTAAAAGGGCGTATTTGTTTAATTGTTGCAAATGATGCTTCTGTTAAAGCTGGGGCGTGGTTTCCAATGTCTGCTAAGAAAAACCTCCGTGCGCAAGAGATTGCGATGGAAAATCGTTTGCCAATTCTTTATTTAGTTGATTCTGCAGGAGTTTATTTGCCTTTACAAGATGAAATTTTCCCTGATAAAGAACATTTTGGAAGAATATTTCGAAATAATGCAGTAATGAGTAGCAAGGGAATTCCTCAAATATCTGCCGTAATGGGATCTTGTGTCGCAGGTGGCGCCTATTTGCCCATTATGAGCGATGAATCAATAATAGTTGAAGGAACAGGTAGTATCTTTTTAGCGGGTAGTTATTTAGTTAAAGCAGCAATAGGCGAGGATATTGATAATGAAAGTCTTGGAGGTGCTAAGGCTCATGCGGAGATATCAGGGGTTATTGATTACAAAGTTAAGACTGACGATGAAGCGATATCATTGATGCGTAGTCTGGTAGATAAATTAGGAGATACATCAAAAGCTGGATTCAATAGGGAAAATCCTATTAATCCTTTATCTGCTGATAAGTTATATGAACGCATGCCGATAGATGCCCAACAATATTCCATGCATTCTTTATTGGAATGCATTATTGATGCAGATTCTTTAGTTGAATACAAGAAGGATTATGGGAAAACATTAATCACCGCCTATGCACGTATCGATGGATGGTCAGTGGGAATAGTTGCAAATGATCGAAAAATTGTTAAAAACGCAAAAGGAGAAATGCAGATAGGAGGAGTTATATACTCAGAATCTGCTGATAAGGGTGCTCGTTTTATAGCAAATTGTAATCAGAAAAATATCCCTTTGGTGTTCTTTCAAGATGTAACAGGATTTATGGTTGGATCAAAAGCGGAACATGGTGGGATAATAAAGGATGGAGCGAAGCTTGTAAATGCAGTCGCTAATTCTGTAGTTCCTAAATTCACAATTATTGTTGGACACTCATTTGGGGCAGGAAATTATGCAATGTGCGGCAAAGCTTATGATCCGCGTTTAATCGTTGCATGGCCTACAGCTAAAATCGCAGTAATGGGAGGCGATCAAGCTGCTAAAGTTCTTCTGCAAATTGAAAAATCTCGATCTAAAGGGATAACTCAAGACGAGGAAAAAAACCTTCTCAATGCTATTCATGATAAATACGATGATCAAATGTCGCCGTACTATGCTGCTTCAAGATTATGGGTTGATGCGGTAATAGATCCTAAGGACACCAGATCTTTAATTTCTACAGGTATAGAGGCTTCAAATAACTCACCTATTGAACGAGCTTATAACCCAGGAGTCTTACAAACTTAAATTTCTTTTTGAGCAACATGAGATTAATATCATTTTTAATAAGTCTGCGCTACTAGTTGGCACTTGCATGGAGGCATACACTACCTTTGATTTATGAAAGCCTTATGGACTCTAAACCCTTATTTCTGGAAATATAAGTGGCTTTTATTTAGCGGTATTTTTTTTGTTATACTCTCTGCGGGGTTTGCTGTTTACCCTGCTATATATGTACGAGAAGCATTTGATAAAGTAGCGATTTCTATTTCAGAAAGTGCTAATACAGAAATAGCAAATAAGGCCTTGCGAGACTCTCTTATACTCTATAGTTTGCTGATTTTAGGGATGAGTGTTTTAAAGGGTCTGTTCACATTTCTTATGCGTCAAACATTAATTGTTATGTCTCGTCATATTGAATATGATCTAAAAAATGATATATATGATCAATATCAGAGATTAGATAATGCATTTTATCGTAAAAATAGTACGGGAGACTTAATGAATCGGATTTCAGAGGATGTCAGTAAGGTCCGTATGTATTTAGGACCTTCTTTGATGTACACTATTAATACAGCATTTGCCACTATTCTTACGCTAGTTTTCATGTTTTCTGTGGACTTTAAACTTTCATTGTTAACTCTAGCCCCTATGCCAGTACTTGTATGGTGTATTTATAAGGTTTCTGGCTTAATTAATTTGCGAAGTCACGCTGTTCAAAGACAACAGTCTGCAATTAGCACTTTGGCACAGGAAACATTTTCTGGATTAAGAGTTCTTAAGGCATTTGGATTGGAGAAAGAACAAACAAAACGTTATGCTAGTAGTGCATTGACTTCTTTTGAAAAAAATGAAAAACTTTACCGAGTAAATGCATTATTTATGCCTTTACTTCTATTACTAGTTGGCACCAGTACTCTTATTGCTGTCTGGATTGGTGGGGAAGGAGTAATTGCCGGAAGACTGAGTCCTGGTGTTATTGCAGAGTTTATTTACTATGTAAATTTATTAACATGGCCAATAGCAAGTATCGGATGGATAATGAGTATGGTGCAAAGAGCAGAGGCATCGATGGAGAGAGTAAATGATTTCCTTAAAATTGATCCTGAAATAATTAATGCTAAAAACACTTTAGTTCCAAATGAGATAAAAGGATTGATAGAGTTTAAATGTGTTTCGTTCACATATCCTCAAAGTGGGAAAAAAGCAATTATAGATTTATCGATAAAGATAAAAGCGGGAGAAACAGTCGTAATTGTTGGTAAAACAGGGTCAGGTAAAAGCACATTGGTATCTTTGATTAATCGTCTTATGGATCCTCAAAATGGAAGTATTTCTATCGATGGTATTGATGTAAAAAGTTGGCCTTTAGAAAGACTTCGTTTAGCAATCGGTACAGTGCCTCAGGATCCATTTTTATTCAGTGACAGTATATCTGATAATATATCTTTTGGGGCGTCTGGAAGTTCTTTTAAGGATGTTAAATTCTTTGCTGAAATAGCTAATTTAACTGGAGATATTGAAAGTTTCTCTGATGGTTTCAATACTATTGTTGGTGAGAGAGGAATTACTCTTTCGGGGGGTCAAAAGCAACGGCTAAGCATAGCTCGGGCATTATTAAAGCGACCTCAGCTCGTTATATTTGATGATGCTCTAAGCTCTGTGGATACTGACACAGAGGTTAAAATTCTATCAGCCTTGAAAAGTCAGCTAAATACTGTTACTACATTGATTGTTACTCAGCGTCTGAGTGCTGTTCATTTAGCTGATAGAATTTTAGTTTTTGATAACGGACATCTCGTTCAACAAGGATCACACATTGAACTTATGGATAAAATAGGAATTTATAAAGACCTTTATCGGCTTCAGAACCCCGAAAATTGGAAACAATGAAAAGACATCAAAACTTAGTTAATGGTGTGCTGGAAATATTACATTTGTCTTTTAGCAGCACTATTTATGCAGATAAAATTATCGATAAATCATTGCGGGCGAATAAAAAATGGGGGTCTCGTGATAGGGCATTTGTAGCTCATCATTCTTATGAGATTATTAGATGGTGGAGATTACTCTGGTTTTTGAAGGGTGAAACCCCTATTTTAAAAAGAGAAAAGTTAAATGAATTATTCGAGGTTTATTGGGATTGGGCAATCCATAAATCTTTGCTGATTCCATCTGATACGCCAGTTGGGGTTTTTGAGAGTTTCCCAGCTTGGCTAGATGAACTTGGATCAAATCAATTTAAAAAAAAATGGCCATTTATGGCTAATGCACTAAATAAAAAAGCTCATGTAATTTTGAGAGTTAATACACTTAGAGCTAGCAGAGATGAAGTATTATTACAACTAGCTGAAGAGAATGTAGAAGCTCAAATTTCTGAGATTACGCCAGAAGCAATCGTTTTAATTAAAAGACAGCAATTAAAAAACTTACAAAGTTTTAAATCGGGATTATATGAAGTCCAAGATGGAGGTTCTCAGCTTATTTCTAATTTTCTTGAAGCGGTTCCCGGTGATAGAATACTAGATTGTTGCGCTGGTGCTGGTGGAAAAGCTTTGTCTTTAGCTTCAAAGATTAAAAATATTGGTGAAATTTTGTGCCTCGAGACTGAGAAAAGCAAGCTTACGGAGCTAGAATTGCGAGCAAAACGCTCTGGGGCAAAATGCATTCGCACGAAATTAATTCGTGGATCTGGGTATTTAAAAACGCATTTTGAATGGGCTGATAAAATACTGCTTGATGTGCCGTGCTCTGGCACAGGAGTTATTCGCAGAGATGTTGATGTTAAGTGGAAATTAAAACCTGAACATTTGGAAAAGACATTAAAATTACAACAAGAAATTATCAGTTCCTTTTCACCTTGTTTAAAGCCCGGTGGACTATTAGTTTATGCTACCTGCAGTATTCTAGAAGCTGAAAATGAATTGCAAATTAGAGAATTCCTCAAATCAAAGGGTGATTTATTTGAATTAAAACATGAAGAAAGAATATCTCCTTCGAATGTTCATTCTGATGGATACTATGTTGCTGTTTTAAAAAAAATAAAATAGTATCAAGA
Source organism: Owenweeksia sp. TMED14 (assembly GCA_949529985.1). GTDB lineage: Bacteria > Bacteroidota > Bacteroidia > Flavobacteriales > Schleiferiaceae > TMED14. The sequence continues at coordinate 16,040 of CATIRS010000020.1, read as the reverse complement.
ATTATGATTACAGAATCTGAATCTTTATTTAGCGAGTTAGAATCAAAGAGCACCCTGTCCTTATTGGAAGGTATAAATTCTGAAGATCATAAAGTTGCATTTGCTGTTGAAAAAGCTATACCGAAAATTAAATTATTAGTTGACGCAATATTTAAGAATATGATCCAAGGTGGCCGCTTATTTTATATCGGGGCGGGAACTTCAGGTCGCATAGGAATAGTGGATGCATCAGAATGTCCTCCAACTTTTGGAGTAAGGTATGGACTGGTTAACGGAATAATAGCTGGAGGTGATCTTGCAATTCGTCGTGCGGTGGAATTTGCAGAAGACGACTCACGTCAGGCCTGGAAGGATCTTGAATCATATGAAATAACTGAGCTAGATTCAATTATCGGTATTGCGGCGAGTGGAACGACTCCCTATGTTGAAGGCGGATTAAAGTCCGCGAAGTCAAATGGTTGTGTAACTGGATCTATCGTGTGTAATCTAAATTCACCGATAGCTGATTGTTCATCCTACCCTGTTGAGGTTTTGGTCGGACCAGAATTTATTACTGGAAGTACGCGGATGAAATCGGGTACTGCTCAAAAGCTTGTTTTAAACATGATTTCGACAGCTTTGATGATAAAATTAGGACATATAAAGGGCAACCTAATGATCGATATGCAATTAAGCAATGAGAAGCTATTAGTTCGTGGTTCTCAAATGCTTCAATCATTATCTGGTTTAAATGAAGATCAAGCTACTGAACTATTGTTAAAAAACGGGAGTGTACGTAAAGGATTAGAAGCATGGAGAAAAGAAAAAAAGTAGCTAGGATTATCGGGTCTGGAATCGCTGGAATTGCTGCAGCCATTAGGATTTCTAGAAAAGGATATGAAGTTCATGTTCATGAAGCAAATTCATATCCAGGAGGGAAGTTAAGTGAGATTCGATTGGGAGATTATCGATTCGACGCGGGACCAAGTTTATTCACTCTGCCGGAGAAAGTAGATGAATTATTTAAAATTTGTAATGAGGAACCTAGGGATCATTTTAATTATTTAAAGAAAAAAGAGTCCTGTAGATATTTTTGGGAAGATGGGAAAAAGATAATTGCACATGCTTCAATAGATAAATTTGTAACAGAGGCTGAAGTTAACTTGGGAGAATCCCCCATGGCTATACGTATGCACTTATTAATGGCTCAAAATCAGTATCGTTCAACGTCTGAATTTTTTTTAGAGCGATCTCTGCATAAATTAAAGACCTATCTAAGGTTTTCTATTTTTAAAACGATAACATTCCTTCCCTCTTTGAAATTATTCACAACAATGCATTCCGTTCACAGTAGACGCTTTCGAACTAAATATATGATTCAACTTTTTGATAGGTACGCTACTTTCAATGGTTCGAGTCCTTATAAAGCACCTGGCACTTTATGTATGATTCCGCATTTGGAATTTGGAATCGGTACATTTTTACCGCTAAAAGGAATGGTTGATATTACAAATAGTCTTAAAGCTCTGGCTGAACGACAAGGTGTGAATTTTCATTTTAATGAACGGGTTAGTAGAATAAGTTCAGAGAAAAAAAAAGCAAATGGATTAACTGTAACTCGAAATAATAAAGAAGTTTTTTTGCCTTCAGACCTAGTGATTAGTAATATGGACGTGACCCCAACATATCGCAAACTTCTTCCATATTTGAAGGAACCTTTGAAAATATTATCTCAAGAGCGAAGTTCTTCAGCATTAATATTTTACTGGGGTGTTAATGCAGAATTTCCAGAACTAAACTTGCATAATATTTTATTCAGTAAAGACTACAAAGCTGAATTTGATTGTCTATTTGAGACTAGAACACTCTCTTCCGACCCTACTGTTTATATAAATATTACATCGAAAGATATACCCAATGATGCGCCAGAAAAATCAGAAAATTGGTTTGTCATGATTAATGTACCTAGTAATAGCGGCCAGGATTGGGACTCAATTAGATTAAAAGCGAGACAGTTAATAATTGATAAAATTTTCCAAGTACTTGGCAAAGATATAAGCTCTTTTATTGAATGTGAGGATTACCTTGACCCGAGGCTTATTGAATCTAAAACAAGCAGTGATAGAGGTTCTTTGTATGGGTCTAGTAGTAATTCCATTTTTTCCGCCTTTCTAAGGCATCCAAATGAAAGAGCATTAAATAACTTATATTTTTGCGGGGGATCGGCTCATCCTGGGGGCGGTATTCCCTTATGCTTATTAAGTGCTAAGATTGTATCAGATGCCGTTAGTTGATGCCCAAATATTATTCTCTTTTAGTTGAATTCCATCTCCAAAGAAAACTTGAGATATCTTTTTAAATGTGTCAGTATAGTCTGAAACTGAAAAATCGTGATTAAAATAATTTTTTTCTTTTTGAAGAAGTCCTCGCTCTTTAAGTTTAATTGCGATTGAATCCGCAACAATATTCGGTGTACGCATTAAAGTGACTTTAGCATTCAAATGTTTTGATATTTGAGTCGAAATCAATGGGTAGTGAGTGCATGCAAGTACAAGATGCTCTAGATGATTAATATTAGATTTTTTTAGATAATATTGAATAACGGAGTCTATTATTTCCCCACTTAGATGATTCTCTTCTATCAGAGGCACAAGTAGAGGGGTTGGCAGACAATGAACATAAGTTTCGGGCAAGGCTTTTTTCAATTTTGTAGCGTACACTTTTGAATTAATCGTAGCACGAGTCCCCCAAACTCCGATCCCACTAGATTTAACTTTCTTTAGTTCCTCAATTAAAGGATCGATGACATTGAAAACAGGGACACTTAATTTACTTTCGAGATATTCAAATCCGACAGAAGAAGCAGAATTACAAGCAATTACAATTGCTTTAGCTCCGTTTTTTATTAAATGATTTGAAATTTTTAATGAAAATGATTTAATTGCCTCTGGAGATTTTTCACCATATGGAAGATGAGCGGTGTCGCCAAAATATATTATCCTTTCGTTAGGCAGTCTGCGGGCAATTGCTCTCGCAACTGTTAATCCACCAACTCCAGAGTCAAACAGTCCAATTGGACCATTTAAGTTGTTCATTAAAAATCTAATTTATTCTTTACTGCGGACTTTAAGTTCACTCCACCTTTTGAATATATTACTATTCCTTTGCTTTGAGAAGCATCTAATACATATGCAAGGTTTAAGCTTTTGGCTACTTCATCAATTGCATTTTGCAACTTTTCCAAAACCGGTGTTATAAGCTCAATTTCTTTTGATTGCAGCTGCTGTTGTGCTCCTTTCATGTATTCCTGAATATTATTGTACGCCTCTTGCAATCTAGATTGCTCTTGACGTTGGCGAAGTTCAGTCCATGTTCCTGCATTGGCTTGCAGAGTCTGCGCGCCTTTTTCTAATTCTGCATTCATTTCTTTAGCTTCTGATTCAAACTTTGCTTGATCAGCTTGAAGAGTTGTCATTACTGATTTGTAATCTGGCATTTCTACCAAAAGACTGTCAACATTAATGTGTCCTACCGTGTTCTGAGCAAAAGAAGGTATAGAGGTGATCGCCGCAATGACGAATAGAGTAATTGTTTTTTTCATAATGTAAAAGTAGTGAATTCAATAACCAAGTTGTCGGAGTACGTCTGAAGTAATATTATTGGACTCGTTGGCGTACACCACACTGACAGACGAGCCTTTATCAAATACAAAATCTAGCTTTTTTTTTCTAGCTATTTCTTTAATCGCTCCTGCTATGAGAGCTTGTAAAGGCGCTATTAATTCTTCTCTTCTCGAAAACAAAGAACCTTTAGGGCCAAAATACTTAATTTGCCGAGCTCGGGCGGAATCTTTGGTTGAATTAATTAAAGAATTTCGTTCAATGATCATTTCTGGAGTTAATAAAACTTTTTCTGCCTCAAGTTGAAATTTAAGAGCATTAGCATCTTCAAACAGTGCGGAAACTTCATTTTCCCAATTTTTACTTAATCTATCCACTTCTCTTTGCGCTTGGTTGTATTCTGGGATTGAATTTAATATCATATGGGTATCGACATACCCTAGCCTTTGTCCAAAAGTTGAAATAGACAATAACAAAGCGCCAAACAAAAAGTATTTCTTCATCATTTCTAAATTAGAATTGTTGCCCAAGAACAAAGTGTGTTTGCCATCCTGATGGCCCGTTGGATCCTGGTATATTATCATATCCATATGCAAGGTCTACTCCTAATAAACCGAACATCGGCATAAATATTCTAAGGCCTACACCATTAGAACGTTTGAGTTCAAATGGTCTGTAATCTGCAAAATTATCATAGTTATTACCAGCCTCAGCAAAGGCAAGCACGAATATTTGTGCTTGAGGGTTTGGCGATAAGAGATATCGAAATTCTGCAGTGAATTTGTTGTAAAGTGCCCCCCCCCCATCTGGTGTTAAGCTGAAATTAGTGTAACCCCTTAACCCTATAATTTCGCGACCATCTAGAACAAAATTTTGCAATCCATCACCACCTAGATAAAATCTTTCAAATGGTGGTAGGCCATAGTCTTTATTGTATGAGCCTAAAAAGCCAAATTCTGAATATGATTTTATAACGAAATTCTTGGCAATTTGAGTATAATAATCTCCAGTAAATTTCCATTTATGGTATTCGATGAATTTGAATTTATCTGTTGCGGATAACTTCGTGTAATCTCTTCCGTCAACTAGGGATACTGGAGGAGTGGCTTCAACGGTAAAAGCAATACTTGATCCTCGTGTAGGAAATATTGGTAGATCTCGATTGTCTCTGCGAACAGCAAAAGAGTAAGCTACGGAATTAGCAATTCCTTTCTTAAAATCAATCCCGGCAAGGGGGTAGTTGTTTATGTTGTATCTCTTGTATTCTATTGACTGAAAGAGAGTGAAATAGTCATCAGGCCATTGTAATCTTTTCCCCTGACCCAAAGTAATTCCGGTAATTCCTATTTTTTGAGCTAGAGAATCAATTACTTGACCATTATAGTTCATCGAATTATGATAGGCCGAAAATGTTAGGGAATTTGGCTTTTTCCCACCCCACCAAGGTTCTGTAAAGCTTAAATTGTATGAGCTGTAATATGTCCCGTTAGTCTGGGCTCGAATGGAGATGGTTTGTCCGTCTCCAGTAGGAAGAGGCTGCCATGCCTTTTTATTAAAAATATTTCTCGCTGAAAAGTTATTGAAGTTCAGCCCCAAAGTGCCAACGACAGTATACGCCCCCCAACCTCCTTGAAGCTCCAACTGACTAGTTGATTGTTCAACGACTGTATATTCGAGATCAACAGTTCCGGTAACAGGATCTGGGATTGGAACAGGAGTGATTTGTCTTGGGTCGAAATAACCCAATTGACCAAGTTCACGGACCGTACGCATTATGTCTGACTTTGAAAATAAATCACCCGGTTTTGTCCTTATTTCTCTGTAAACAACGTGGTCGTTGGTACGCTCATTCCCATTTACAATTACCTTTCTGACTCTGGCCTGTTTACCTTCTCTAATGCGAATCTCTAGATCAATGGAATCATTTTCTACTTTAACTTCAACAGGAATAATATTTGCGAATAGATAGCCATTATTAAGATAAAGTGAAGAAATATCGTTTCCGTTAGGGTCACCATTAACTTTTGTATAAAGGGCTTTGGAATTAAATTGATCTCCAGATTCAATTTTTAAAATACTTTGTAGCACTTCAGTGTCATATTTACTATTGCCATAGAATGATACTGATTTATAAAAATAAGGATGACCTTCATCAATTCGAATTTCGATAATAAGTTTATCTTCAATAGTCCTATAAACAGTATCAGAAGTTATTCGCATATCCCTGAATCCAGCTTCATTATATGCCTCTATTAAAAGACGTTTGTCGCTGTCAAATTTATCTTCAAGAAGCTTAGATGTGCCAAAAATATTCCACCATCTGAATCGATGTGTGTCATCCATGGCTTTTCTCAATTTCTTGTCAGAGACTGAGTTGTTGCCAATAAAGTTTATTTCTTCAATTTTTAAACGGGGTCCAGGGATTACATCGATTTTTAAAATAATCCCATCAAGAAGTTGACTGTCTTGTGATGAGGTGATATTCGCTTTTACATCAATAAATCCTTTTTCTGTAAAGTACTTTTCAATGGCATTAACAGAGGTTATTTGAATATTCTTGGAGATAAATACTCCTCTTTTAAGATTAAGTAATTCACGCAGAGCATCCTGTTTTCCTTTGGAAACTCCAGTAAAATAAAATTTGCTCAATTTAGGTAATGTTTTTAAGCGGAATTCTAAATAAATGACGCGTTCAATCTTTTGAACAACAAAAAGTTGAACATCATCAAATAATTCCTGATCCCATAGATTGCGCACTGCACTGGCGATTTTATCTGATGGGAATCGAACTTTATCTCCAACATTTAAACCAGAAAGGAGCCCAACCATTGTTGGGTCTAGTTGATCTGCTCCTGTGACTTGAATTCCACCTATCTCATATTCTGAATCTGAATTAAGTTCGATTGGAGATCCCAATTGTATTCCAGTAGATTGAGGTAACTGATTCTTTAGATCTTTTTTTTCATTATCTGCTTTGGAATATTCCTTCTCTTTTGAAATGTTATTTTGAAATATTAAGTTCTTTTTTTCTAACAGAACTATTATTTCTTGAGAGTCATTTGCAATTAATATTTCTTGCGTATTGAATCCTTTCGATGAAAATACAATAATGGAGTTTGCTTCAACATTAATATCGAATCTTCCTTTGATATTTGAAACTGTAGAATTTGTAGATTCTTTTACTTTAACTGCCGCAAAAGGTATCACGTCATTAGTAGAGGAATTTTTTATAATACCAGTAATTTGAATCTGACCAAAAATTAGATTTGTGGACACAAAAAGTAAAAATGCTAAGATTAAATGTGTAATTTTTTTCATATTACGACTTGCTGTCTTTTAATTGTTCTGTTGTCTTTCCCCATCTTCGTTGTCTTTCGTGATATTCTGTTATTGCAGCTTCCATGTGTATACTTGAAAAATCAGGCCAAAGTACGGGAAGGAATACTAATTCCGTATAACTACTTTGCCAAATAAGAAAATTTGAAATTCTTTGTTCACCACTTGTTCGAATCATTAAATCGGGATCGGGCAAGTTATAAGTACTTAATTCTTGTGAAAAAACATCGTCAGATATATCTTCTATTTGTAAATTTCCATCAAGTACTTTTTTCGCAATTTTTTTTGCCGCATGAATGATTTCTTGCCTTCCTCCGTAGCTCAGAGCCAATGTTAGAGTCATCGATTTATTTGACGAAGTAGCTTGAATCGTCTCTTTCAACTCTTTCCTGCATTTTTTCGGAAGGCTATCTATATTTCCAATTGAATTCAGCCTGATCCCATTTTTTTGAAGGGTGTCAAGCTCCTTATTTAGACTTCTCACTAAAATGCTCATTAATGCATCAATTTCTGATTTTGGCCGGCCCCAGTTTTCTTCAGAAAAGGCATAGACTGTCAAAAATTTAACTCCAATTTCGGATGCATATGTTGCGGAATTTCTAAGTGCAGTTACTCCAATTTCGTGACCTCGAATTCGCGTAGAGAAACCTTGAAGTTTAGCCCAGCGTCCATTTCCATCCATTATTATGGCAATATGTTTCGGCACAACATTACTCATCGGTGAATAAAGTCACTGCATTGTTCCATAAATGCTTCTAAATGGATGCCAAAACTAAAATTTAAAGTGAAATAGGAATCATTATTTTGAGGATTTCCACGTGGAGTTCCCGGGATAAATATGTTATCACTTGGGTTTGAGAAATAGCTAGATAGACTCCCGCGTTCATTCTCGAGGACTATCTGGTCTACATAGAGGTTATGGGTGTCATCTAAATAGTCAGATGTTGTTAGATTCCAATTGGCCTCGACACTTACTACCCAAACATTATTTAATTGAGCTCTCCAGCCAACTCCAAAGGGCAATGTCCATGCTCTGGTGCTATAAGGTGATTCGTCACTTAAAATTGTCCCTTGACCCTCTGTTCCTAGTGGCTGTAAATCTATCCAATCCAATCCAAACTTTCCTTGAGGAGTAAATGACATTAGTCCTACACCCCCGAAAATATAAGGTGTTTGTTGAAATTTATAAGAAGGTATTAATTGAGGAAAATAATCAATCTCTAATCGAGTATTGATGCTTTGAAATAGTGATCTGACAACAATATTTTTTTCTATTCGCTCCTTGTAATTCGAAAGTCTATCATCTGCATACAGACCTCCTTGACTAAGTCCAATATGAAAGGCATAATGTGAATGACTTTGATTCCTATAATTTAAATTTCTAGAGCCGTCAATTAGTTGAAGCTTATTTATTCCTACGTCTCCAATGAGTTGATTAAGTCCAAAACCCAAGGAAAGTTCTTGAGACATTTGTCCTTTAATATTTTGGCTAAAGACAAAAATTGAAAACAATAAAAAGAGCTTATTCTTACACATAATTTTAAGATTTGTGAAGATACAAATTGCAGAGTTTAGTTACGCCTGTCTTGTCCCCAAAGCAGTTTATTTCTCAACGTTGAGGCAAAGTCAGAGTATTCAGTTTTCACTAACTTAAAACGATAATTAGACTTTTTTATTGTCAATTCTGTATCACACTCTAAAGTAAAAACGCGAGAGTCTAAAGATGCCAAGTAATTTCCTTCTCTTGCCTCTATTTTTAACGTTATAGTGTCGGTGTTAGGTATAACCAAAGGCCGGACTGTAAGGTTGTGCGGAGCTATAGGTGTTATAATAAAATTATTGGATCCGGGAAGAAGAATGGGGCCACCACAGCTTAAGTTATAGCCGGTGGATCCTGTTGGAGTAGAAATTAAAAGGCCGTCAGCCCAGTATGTATTTAAAAACAATCCATTTAAATAAACATGTACGGATATCATACTAGTTGTCCCTTTGCGACTAACAGCAATTTCATTTAAGGCAAAATTTGGTTGTATTGCTCCATCAGAACTCGTACTTGCTTCAAGAACATTTCGCTCATCTAAACTATATTCGCCATTTAAAATTGATTTTAAAGCAAGTGGAGCTTCATCCCTTGTGATATTCGCCAAAAATCCTAATCTTCCAGTATTTAGTCCTATTATCGGGATTTCAGTCCCTTCGACTAGTGTTGTTGCATCAAGGAGGGTCCCGTCACCTCCAACCACTAATAAGAAATCAGGCTTTAATTCTAGAATGTCCTCTCGGCTTTTAAATTCATGAAAGTTCCAATCAAGATTCCAATTTTCATTTATTCGGCGTTGAAATCCACGGTAAATTAGAATTGAACACCCTTCCTCCATTAAAGACTCGATCGTCCTTTCTACAAAAGTTTGAACTTCGTCAGGGATTCGCTTTCCAAATATTGCAATTCGTTTCATATTATTTGATGTTCAAAAAATGTGTCAAATGCTCTAAATTTTCTTCTATTTCAGCTTCTCTGGTTCCTTTTGGATAGTGATCAATTAATTTATATCCGTGACGCTCTAATGTCTTTATTGCTAGATATGGATCGATACTATCAACTCTTATGAAATTCATAAACTTTTCTTTTTCCTCGCTATAATTTGATGAAAAAGAAAGCACACGAATTCCCTCTGATTCGATTGAACTCATTAAATCTGAAGAAAAAGGATTATTCGATGGGCTTTCGAAAAAAATACTCGATCCTGGAGTGGTAAAAGACCAGTCTTGTCCAATAATATTGATTAAGTTTTTTAAAGTTAATACCCCTTTAAATAGATCATTATGACAAACAGGAATACAATCTATATCCCATTTACAAGCGATATTTAATGCTTCAAGAGGATGCTGTTTGATTTGCAGAGCAGGAACATGAATGATTTTATCATCCTGCCCTAACATCCCAATGTAATGTCCATCTTCAGTTATAGGGTAAAATGCCATCTCGTTTTCAATTCTAATATTTGAATTTTTTAGACTTTTTAATTCAATATTATTGACTTCTTTACTGATGAGTTGGTGCCATTTCATAGTTACAGCTAAGTTAGCCAAAAGAGGGGACGGAGAATGAATTATGAATAACTTTACAGTCTGGTATCCAGACTATGTTTTATGCTTTAAATAATATTGGTTTATGATCGATAAACAGGCTCGTCTTTCCGTTAATATTAACAAGATTGCTACACTTAGAAATGCAAGAGGAGGCAATATTCCTGATGTTCTCCTAGCGTCTAAATACTGTGAAGAGTTTGGAGCTCAAGGCATTACAGTTCACCCACGCCCAGATGAACGTCATATTCGTTATGATGATGCTCGTGCATTGAGAAATATAGTCAAAACAGAATTTAATATTGAAGGATTCCCTAACAAGGAATTTATGGACTTAGTTATTGAGTGTAATCCTGATCAGGTTACTTTGGTTCCAGATGGTCCAAACATTTTGACTAGTAATGCTGGTTGGGATACCATTGATAATTTCGACTTCTTGAAGGATGTTCTAAAAGAATTAAAAAACAATCACATCAGATCCTCCATTTTTATTGGATGTGATAAATCAATGATTGAATCTGCGGGAAGGCTCGGTGCTGATAGGGTTGAGTTATACACTGAGGACTATGCTAAGAATTTCACTTTAAATAAAGATGAGGCTGTAAAGCCATATGTGTTAGCTGGTAATATCGCCAGGCAAAATGGTTTAGGAATAAATGCTGGACATGATCTTAATTTAGATAATTTAGAATTCTTTGCGGCTTCTCTCGATGGTCTTCAAGAGGTTAGTATAGGTCATTCGATAATCTCAGATGCTATTTACTTAGGACTTGAAAATACTATTCAACGATATATTTATAAACTTGAATTAGCACATATCAATAAGATTAGAAGACAATAATGATAGTCGACCTAAACTCTAAAATTATCGGTAAAGGTGGGGCTCCCCTTGTGATTTTACATGGTTTATTTGGAATGGGAGATAACTGGGGGTCTCATGCTAGAGTATGGGCAAAATTAGGATTTGAGGTCCATCTTCTGGACATGCGGAATCATGGTAGTTCACCTCATACTAGTTCACATACCTATGAAGACATGGCAGAGGATATTAAACTATATGTGGAAAGTAATCTCAGAAAGCATCGTTCAATTATGTGGATTGGTCATAGCATGGGAGGGAAGGCTTTAATGGAGTTTTCGGTTAAATACCCGGACTATATAGAGAAAATGGTGATTGTAGATATAGGGCCTAAGTCTTATCCAGTTCAGCATGGTCATATAATAGAGGCAATGCATACTTTAAACTTTGAAAGGATAACGAGCAGAGCTGAAGCGGACAGGGCTTTAGAAATGCTGATTCCAGAATGGGGTTTGCGACAATTCATTTTAAAGAATATAAAATGGAAAAATGACAAAAAATTGGGATGGAGATTTAATTTACCCATTATTGAAGCACAGATAGGCAGAATAGGGAAGGGGTTAGCTGTTGATAAATGTTTTGTTGGTTCAGTTTTGTTTATTCGAGGAATGCAAAGCGAGTATATTCTTGATCAAGATTGGGCAGGTATAATGCATCATTTTCCACTGGCTCAACTTGAGAGTATACCGGATGCGGGGCACTGGGTTCACGCCGAGAAGCCAATAGCTTTTCTAGACTCCTTGAAAGGGTTCTTAATCATATAGACCTGTAAAGTGATAATTTAATAACACATAAATTTCAACGTCCTTGTTAAAAAAATTGAATTTTTGAGAAGTGATAGATGGCTTTCCGAAATAATTTCTTGCATTGTTCGAGAAAGCGTATGGCTCTTTTGGCTGACCAAAAACACCTTGATCTAACTTGCCATTATTATTTAAGTCCAAAAAAAAATATGCCGTGTAAACTCCATAGTTGGATACTTGAATTGGACATATTTGTTTTCTTTCCCTGAAAGGAAAGGCCTCTTGATCTAGTACTGTTCCGTTTTCATCTCTCAAAGAAATCATCCATTTAGCACAAGAAGTCAAACTTTGGGCGTTTCGTTCAGAGATCTCAAGTTTAAATTCAATATTGTAAGGCTGACCATTAATTGAATTGCAACAATAAATGGTTAAAAACAACAAAAGACCAAATTTAAAAATATGAGACATTTAATTGTTCAGCTTAAAAATGAAAAAGAAACTTTGTCGGGTTGAAAGGTTTTTATCTATACAGGACTATGCTCCCCTTTTCTTCTATTCGCATTGATTCAGTCTCATTTGGAACCATGTAGTTGGCTAAAAGGTGCCACATGTAAACACCTTCTGATAATTGTCTTCCAGATACATCGTATTTCCCGTCCCAAGATTCAGTAGGTTGAATACTTTCAAAGACTCTTCGACCGTAACGATCAAAAATCCTCAAATGATATGATATCGGATTACAGTCGCCTTGAATGATTACCTGAAATTGATCATTAACACCATCTTGGTTTGGTGTAAAAGCATCTGCAGCATAAATACCACAATCATTGAAAGGGTTGGGGTTGGTTTGTGATTTTGATGAAATGCTAAAAAGTAGCATCGAAAATAAAAGAAGTAACTTTCGCATAGATCAAATGTATGTTTTAAAATGTCTTCAACTCAACCTTATTCAAGGACTTTACAAATTATTGATCGAACGATCAGATCGATTGAATAAACGATTTGTATCTGGCTCTTCTTCCCATTCAAATTCATATCCTTGCGTTTCTTTTTTTATCTCTTCCGTCTTTTGAAAAATATTTTTCAAATCTTCTCCTTGTTGTTTCCAGTCATTTTTTAAAGTCGATTTCACCTCCTCACCAATTTTTTTTGTGTCTATATTAAATTTCAAATTTCCAGACGGACCAATTACTTTGATTGGAATCCATACTTTTTCGTTAGTTTTTTCTTCCATTATAAATTGATCTAATGCTTTAGATCTGTTTCGCTTCTTGCCTCCCACAATATCTTTTAGCTGCATTTTTATCAAGAAGTCTATGTAATTGTCAAATCCATGTTTTCCATTAATTTTGAGAGTGACTGCGTTGTTCTCTAGTGTCATTTCAGGGATTATAATAACCTTGTCGGAGATGCGTATTCGATTTCTAACTGTCCCAAATTGAACATCATTTAATTCATCTATTTCTGAGAATCGCCATAATTCTTTTAGGGGTTCAAATCCTACAATACGGCCTTTTTTAATACTGAAATCAACGTCTGCAATGATCTTTTCATTTAGTATTTCCATATTAGAATCTAGATCTAATCGAAGCTTCATTTGCGCGTTTAAAATCCCTGAAATATTTTTGTCGGTAATATAATTTTGGTCAAAATTATCAAATGACTGCAATATGTTTTTCAGGTTTATTTTTTTTAGGACATTATTAAAACGAAGTTGACTGTAATTCTTTTTTAATGGACGCCATTCTATTATACTAGATACAGTTCCTCCAGAATGTCTTATAAAAAAGTCATTTGTTTTAGCATCAAGACCTTTTCCTTTCACTCTGAAGCTACAGTCTGTCCCAATGAATTTCTCATATGTTAATCTATCCGCTGCAACAATTACATCATAACCTGATTCAAAAGACTCAGAGTTTCTTCCTGTGAAATTTGCATTCCATATTGTCCAATCCAAAATATCTTCGATATTCCATTCCGAACCTGTTATCTGCAATTCATAGTGCTCATGTTTATCGTTAAATAAATTTTGTATTACCCCTCTTACTCTTGCTTTTGTTGTTCCCGTTTGAATTGTTCCATCTAAAATATCCATGTCATGGCCATTGAGTAAAGTCGATACCTCTGATATTTCTGTTGACGTTTCAGCTCCTTCTATTTCCAAAGTGGCATTTGGAATTGAGACAGTACCTGACCACTTACCTCCCCAAAGACCATTATTAACTAATTCTTTAAAATCTTTAAAATTTTGTTGCCATTCAATTTGACCATTGAGACTTCCGGAGCTTCCTTTCCAAGTTGGGTATTCGAGCCAATGTATAAGATCCATAAATTTTGAATCAAATTTTATAGAGGCTTTACATTCGGGTGATATGAAATTATCTAAGCGAAGATTCCCGCCTAGGCTAGAACCTCGAGATTTACATGTTATATTTTTAATAATTAGAGATGAAGACTCTTTTGATGAAAGACGTCCATTGTCATAAATAATATCTGCTTTTATATCATCTCCGATGAAATATGAATTATCCGCATTTATAAATCCATTAGTCCAATGGCCTTCAGCTTTTAAGTGAGTTCCTGAAATATTAGTATTGATTCTCAATTCTAAATCAAGATCACCATCTGCTCTGAAGGTTTCAGGTGATGGCATTAGTTCTTTTGGCAATAAACCAATCAATTGAGACATGTCTAGCCCCGACCCTGACACCGACCAAACTCCTTTTTGATTTGCTATTGACCCGTCCAATTTTAGTTTCCAATCATTTAATTCAAGTTCACCATTCTTAATTTCAATACTATCTGTATTAGAATTAGAATAAAATTCAGTCGAGCCGGAAATAAAGACTTTTTGATCATTCCAGTCTGGAACAAAAACTTCCCAGCTTGCTTTGGCATTGATATCACTCTTGTCAAGAACTCCAGATATTTTGATCCTTTTTGCTATGAAATGGTGGTGCAATTCAGACTCTTTAAGACCATTAATTGTGATAGCAGTATTCATTAGGGTCAATTCCTTCAAGTTAATATAGGAATTAGAATTACTTGAGTCTTTTTTTAAAATAGAATAATTATTTACCCCATTTTTATCCCATCTAAGATTTAATTCTCCCTCAAAAGCTGATATGCTTCGCAATATTGTCTCTCCTTTTAAAACTGAAAAGAGACCAAATTCAGCATAAAGTTTTTCACAGAATAAAAGTGTATCGCTATTTTCGGATTTTAACGGGTCTTCAATTAATACATTCTCGAGTCTCAATGAAATGTTAGGAAAATTTTTAACCACATCTATTTCAAGGCTTTGGACAGAAATAGGAACATTTAGACGTTCGTTGACTACAGAAAGAAGTCTGTCTTGAATTGAGTTTGAATTTATTTTTAAATATGTAAATAGTATCAGAATTCCTACCAGCACCGCACCAAGAATTACGCCGAGAATAAAAATAGGCTTACGCATTTTTATAGCATTTTTAAGAAGGATAGATCCTTAGAGTTTAGAATTCTATATTGACCGCGGTTTAAGCTTTTTTTAGTTAATCCAGCAAAAGAGCTACGATCTAATTTCGTTACTTCATAGCCCAATGACTCAAACATTCTTCGGACGATTCGGTTTTTACCAATGTGTATTTCAACACCTAGAGTGTATTGGTCATTTTCTTTGACAAATTCAACATGATCAACTTGAGCAATTCCATCTTCGAGCTCAATTCCATTTCTCAGCTTAGCTAGATCTCCAGTGTGAAAAGGCTTGTCTAAAGTCACCATATATATTTTCTTGGCACCATGACTAGGATGTGTCAGTTTTTTAGCGAGAGATCCATCATTTGTTAAAAGCAACACTCCAGTGGTAGATCTATCAAGACGTCCTACTGGGTATATTCTTTCAGAACAGGCATTTGAAACGAGATCCATTACTGTTTTTCTGGCTCTTTCATCGTCAACTGTAGTAATGAATCCCTTTGGCTTATTAAGTAATACATATACTTTTTTTTCCGACTTCAATACTTCACCACCGTAACGAACTTCATCAGTTGCACTTACTTTATGTCCCATTTCGATAATCACAGAACCGTTAACTGTCACTAACCCATCGGCTATTCGATTATCGGCTTCCCTTCTTGAGCAAACTCCAGCATGAGCGAGAAAACGATTAAGTCTCATTGCTCCGTTGTCAGGAGCGTATTCTTCTGCCGTCCTAAAATTTAGCTTTCCAGCTGGTTTGAAGGAATTAAATGTGTCTTTTCTTTGATATGATGAGTTTGTTCTATTTGGCTTTTCTGACCGCCCTCCCTGACTTCTGTCATTAAAGTTTCTCTGGGGATGGTCAGAATTCCGGTCGCTATAGGGTCTTGCAGGTCTTCCTTCGTTGGAATAGCCTCCTCCACTTCTTGACGTAGATTGTGAGTCTCGACTTGA
>CATIRS010000019.1 GCA_949529985.1 Owenweeksia sp. TMED14 | reverse complement strand
TTTAACGCAAGTCTACTTCCCGGAATGTGGATTAATACATATTCATATATGCAAAACAACGGATGATATTCAAGCAAGTAAAAATGGAAACTGGTAATCCATATTAAATATGTGATTCAAATGGTGACAGAAATTGGTGACAGAAATGGGGTTATTTCTTTAATATTTTACCATTACATTAGACTATTAATAATCAGTCACTAACTGATAAAAAAGGTTCTTTAATATTGATAAGGGTTAGAGCGCTGGAAGGCTTTTTGACAATTAAGTAATTGGAAACAAGAGCATTGGCAAAAAACAATACTCATAACCTACCCAACAAAAAAGCCCCTCAGAATCAACTGAAGGGCCTGTAGCGAGAGGGAGAATTGAACTCCCGACCTCAGGGTTATGAATCCTGCGCTCTAACCTTCTGAGCTACCTCGCCGATTAGATCGAGCAAAAATAGAGTGGAATAGTGTTTACAACAACCTTTATTTTTTGATATTTCAGTATAAATCGAATAATGTTGAAAATCTGTGTAATCTTTTAGTATTTAATTTTTGCCGCAGAGATTATGCTATTATATTGCGGTATCGTATAAAGTTTTAAATACTCCTCATTAAGAACTATGTCAGAACGCGTTAAAATATCATTAGAATTCCCCATACGTAGCTCAGCTTCTATGATTTATGGCTTTTTAAGCACACCTAGCGGTCTTTCGGAATGGTTTTGTGATGACGTTAACTCTCGGGGTGATACGTTTACTTTCTTCTGGAATGATTCTGAAGAAATTGCTCATCTAGTCCGAAAAAAATTAAATCAGTTCATTCAGTTTAAATGGGATCATGATGACAGCAAAGAGAAATTTAGCTTTGAGTTTCGCATTCAGTTTGATGAACTTACTGGTGCAGGATTACTTGTGGTGACAGATTTTGCAGAAGCTGAAGAAGAAGAAGAAATGAAGCTTCTCTGGGAAAGTCAAATCAAAACTTTGCTCCGCACGATTGGCTCGTGAACAAAAAATTTTCCTATTTTTTTCTATTTTTCTGGTCTTTACTCATATTTTTTTATGGATTGAATGGAAGTGAGAGTTTTCATATTTCCCTCCAGGAACTTCGGTCGACGTCTTTAGATGTTTTCTTAAAGTATGTGACAAGATTAGGTGAATGGTATGCCCTCGTTCCGGTAATATTCATTTTGGCCTACCTCATTCCCAGAAATCAAGAAAGATCTCTTAGATTAAAAGTATTACTTGCTTTATTCATTGGGTTGTCATTAGGAGGAATATTTCCACAGGTTGGAAAAATGATTTGGTCGGACGCTCCTCGTCCTTTGGCAATAATTGATAATCTAACTCCAATTGAAGGTTTAGTTTCAAATTTTAGAAAAAGCTTCCCTTCGGGACATACTAGTATAACAGTAGCGTGGGTGGCTTTGTGGTCGCGATTAGCTTACCCTCAATGGAGACAACCTTTAATGATGGCTATAGTTGCCTTGATCGTTGCTTTATCGAGGGTTTACTTAAATATGCATTGGCTCCATGATGTTATCGTTGGAGGTTTTTTAGGATTTTTAAGCGCATATATCGGTCTTTGGGCAGGAGGCTTTAATAAAACGTCGTAATTTTAGAGCTTAATTAAACTGCCTATGAAACTTCTAGAAAATAAAGTCGCTCTAATAACAGGAGCATCTAAGGGTATTGGTCGTTCTATCGCCCAAAGGTTTGTAGAAGAAGGTGCTAAAGTTGCTTTTACATTTTTATCCAGTGTTGAACGTGGTAAGTCTCTTGAAGAGGAGCTTTGCTCTTCAGGAGGAGAGGCTAAAGGTTTTCAATCTGATGCTTCTAGTTCTGACCAGGCTGAGAAACTTATAAGTGATGTTATTTCGCATTTCGGACATATTGACATTATTGTTAATAATGCTGGAATCACAAAGGACACTTTATTGTTGCGAATGAGCGAGCAAGATTTTGATTCTGTTATTAATACCAACTTAAAGTCTGTTTTTAACACAACCAAGCATGCCCAGAGATCAATGTTAAAGCAGCGTAGTGGAAGTATAATTAACATTTCATCAATTGTTGGATTGAAAGGGAATGCAGGTCAAGCTAACTATGCTGCATCTAAAGCTGGTATTATAGGACTCACTAAATCTGTAGCTCTTGAACTTGGATCTAGAGGGATCCGCTGTAATGCTGTTGCACCAGGTTTCATTGAGACAGAAATGACTGCTATTTTAGATGAAAAAGTTGTGCAAAGTTATCGGGATGCAATCCCGTTAAAACGAGGAGGCAGGCCTGAGGATGTTGCAAATGCTTGTGTTTTCTTGGGTAGTGATTTGTCCTCTTATGTTTCCGGTCAAGTTTTGCAGGTTGACGGAGGATTGCTGACTTAGTTGTAATTGCAGTCATGTAAGTTTGTCAGATTCTTTTATCTGAAACAGTAAAGGCTGTTATCCTTTAGTCTATCAAATTGTATGATTTGATTTTTAATATTGCTGATTGTAAAAAACACATTAAAAGAGTTCAGATTTTAGAGTCCTTTAGGATTATTTTCTCTGACTTAATCATTCCAAATTAAATAGAAAATAAATCTTACAGAAGATGAAGAGTCAAAAAGAAATATTGTTAAAGCTTGGTATCGAGTCGTTGAATGATATGCAAGTCTTAGCTGATGACGCCATTTTAAATAATGATAATGTGATTTTATTATCTCCTACAGGAACGGGAAAGACTCTTGCTTTTTTACTCCCTGTGATTGAAAAAATGAATCATGAAATTGAAGCCGTACAAACTTTGATAGTTGTTCCATCTCGAGAGCTTGCTATCCAAATAGAACAGGTCATAAGAGAGATGGGTACAGGTTTTAAATGTAACTCCGTTTATGGTGGTCAATCATTTAATCAGGATCGAATCAACTTAAAACATGTCCCATCAATAGTAGTCGGAACACCGGGGAGATTGGCTGATCATTTAAGTAGAAATACATTTTCCTTAGAGTCTATTAAAACCATTGTTCTTGATGAGTTTGACAAATCCCTTGAGATTGGTTTTGAAGAAGAGTTAAAAATTATTTGTAGCTCATTATACCATGTGAAAAAAAGAATACTCACATCTGCCACTAATAAAGTAGATATTCCAAGATTTGTAAACCTTGAGACTCCAAAAATTATAAATAATTTAAAAAAGGGAAAGGGAACGATGGATATTCGAGCCATAGTTTCTTCTAAGAAGGATAAGTTAGAATCTTTAGCGGAGTCGCTCCTTAAGTTGGATGGTGAAACGGGTATACTATTTTGTAATTATAAGGATAGTATTAATCGTGTAAGCGATTTTTTATCAGATAGAGGAATTGAACATGGATGTTTTTACGGAGGACTAGAGCAGAACGATAGGGAATTATCGTTGATTAAATTTAGAAATGGATCACATCGATTAATTATCGCAACAGATTTAGCTGCCCGTGGTCTTGACATCCATGAATTGGACTACATAATGCATTATCATCTTCCTGCGAAAGAGCACGAGTTTCTTCATAGAAACGGAAGGACAGCTAGAATGCACAATGATGGAACCGTCTATATACTTCATCATTCTGATGATAAATTACCGGATTTCATTCCAAAAATGCAATTGGCAGAGCTAGAAAAAAGGGGTCAAGTTAAACCTGTTAATATGAAGACTATTATGATTTCAGGAGGACGTAGAGATCGAATTTCAAAAGGTGATGTTGCTGGGTTTTGCTTAAAACAAGGTGGAGCAGATTTAAGTCAGCTTGGCTTAATTGAATTACAGCAAAAAAACTCTTTCGTCGCTGTTAGTTCTGACTTCGCAAATCAACTGATAGAAAAACTTGATCGAGCTAAACTAAAAACAAAAAAAGTAAGAGCAACTCTTGTTTGAGAATTATTTATCGAGCAATCTCATTTTTCAGATATTCATCTAGTTGTTCAGGTTCGATATTTCTTTTTATAATGGTTCCTTCGGGTCCAATTAAAATATTTTGAGGTATCGCTCGTATTGAGTATGCGTCAGCTGCCGCATTACCCCAGCCTTTAAGATCTGACATTTGATGCCAGAGTAGTCCGTCCTCGATAATGGCTTTTTTCCATCTGTTTTCATCTTGGTCAAATGCGACTCCAATAATTTCAAGACTATTATTCCATTTAGAATATAATTTCACTAAAGAAGGATTCTGAGCTCGACATGGGCCGCACCATGATGCCCAAAAGTCTACGAGTATATAATCAGATTTTATAGATGATATAGCCATTGGAGTCCCCGAAGTGTCTTGTTGAATAAGATCAGTGTATGGCTGGCCTATGGCGACACGGTGTAGGGCTTCAGATCGTTTCTGAAGAATATCTATGTCTGCAGACTTTCGGCCTTCTACCATTGCTAATACGGAGTCTATAAAATCAACACTTTCCATTCCTAAATAGCGAATTGCAATGTAAACCCCGAGCTCTTGGTGGCTTAAAGCAAATACTTTGGTCTTCTTCTGAAGTTGGGCATACCTATCGTCCATTAAGAAACTCAATGAATCAAGCGTTAAAGAATCATTTGCAGCTGACGCAACGGTCCATGTGTCGTTTAAGCTCATTCTGAATTCTCTGAAATCATCCGACTCTTTCATAAAGGAATTGAGGTCGTCTTGATCTTTCATTCCTTCTAGCTTTCCTTGGAATGGAACAATGGATGCATCGCCAGTTAATTCTAAATTTCCTCTAAAACCAAAACCAGCAATTGCGTCGGTTCCTCCAATGGAAAGATAAAATGATGTCGGACTCTCGGGTGAAAAAGAAAGCTTTCCCATTCCTTCTTTTAACAATACAGAATCCATAACATTCCACTTGATCGAATCTCTGACCATTATTTTTGCCCACCCATCGCTATCAACAGAATTGAGGTTTTCAAGATTAACTTCGATGTTTAGCGAGTTAGGTTCACATGAATTAAAAACAGAAAGGAATACTAATGGGAGGAATAATTTGAATATTTTCATAATGCTAAGATATTACCTTTGAGTTATGCATTTAAAACTTATATACTTTCTACTAATTACATTTTCCCCTTTCTGTCTAATGTCTCAGGGCATGTGGTTACCCATTAACCTTGAGGGGCAAGAGTCTAACATGGTGGCTAAAGGGATGAAGATGTCTGCTTCCGATATCTATTCTGTTAATAATGGTAGTTTAAAAGATGCAATAGTTCATTTCGGAGGCTTCTGCACAGGCGAAGTTATATCCTCTAAAGGCCTTGTTTTAACCAATCATCACTGTGGTTACAGTGCCATTCAAAGTCACTCTTCTATTGATGATGATTATTTAAAAGATGGATTTTGGGCACTTTCCGAAGAAATGGAGAAACCGAATGATGGACTTTATGTAGATTTTATTGTTTCTATTGAAGATGTCTCGAATGAGGTTCTTGTTTACTTAGATTCAGGAATGACTGAAAAAGAAGCGTTTAAAGCAGTTCTAAATTCTCATCAGACTCAGGGTTTAGCAATGCGTTCAGAAGTGAGATCTATTTATTATGGAAATCAGTTTATATTAATTGTGTCTCAAAGATTTTCTGATGTGCGCTTAGTGGGTGCGCCACCAAGTGCTGTTGGGAAATTTGGTGCTGATACTGATAATTGGGTCTGGCCTAGGCATACTGGTGATTTTTCAATGTTCAGAATATACACTGCTCCCGATGGAAGTCCGTCAGAATATTCCAATAAGAATATTCCAATGGTTTCTAAAAACCCTCTAACGATAAGTCTCTCTGGTGTCAATGAAGGTGATTTTTCTATGATTTATGGATTTCCAGGCCGAACAACTAGTTACTTACCTGTAAATGAAGTTGCTCAGCAGATAAACACTATGTTGCCGATAAGAGTGAAGCTGAGAGATATAGTTCTCAGTACATGGGATTCTGCCATGCGATTAGATCCAATGATTAAGATTCAATATGCATCAAAATATGCTTCTGTATCGAATGGTTGGAAGAAATGGATAGGGCAAATGGAAGGGATGTCAGCTTCGTATGGTTTGGATACATTGAGATATAGACAAGAGCAAGTCGTAAAATATCACTCTGCAAATCATGATGATGCCTTTAGAGCCTTAGATTTAGTTGAAGAATTCAATAATCAGATTTCTTTCTTAGAAAAGGAGCGTCAAAGTGTTCTTTACTATCAAGAGATATTACCTAGATGGGGGCTCTTAAGGTGGAGCCGACTAGCAAATGATATCGTTAATGATTCAGATAACAAGGTAGACTTAGTCAAATCCATTAAAGTATTGAAGGATTTTGAGAGAAATTATAATCCAGAGTTAGATCGTCGCGCCTCAAAAGGACTAATTAATTCCTGGATTGAGGCTGGTTTAAAAGACACTCTTTTGAATGTGCCGGTAAAGTATTTGATGGAGACAAGCGCCTTTATGCAGGGTCTTTTTAATAAAGACTTGTACGACAGCCTTCCAATAAAATCACATGATAAACTTGATAGCATTTTTGTTGAGCAATGTAGAAATCATCTTGCTTTTAATCTATGGCCCGATTTACTTTCTCAGTATAGAGAATTGATTGCTAAAACACGTCAAAAAGAAATTAAATTTAAATCTGGAATGAAAGAATGGATGCGTTTATATATGATTGCGAATAATAGTCGCGGAAGGGATGTTGCGCCAGATGCGAATTCAAGTATGAGGGTTTCTTGGGGGGAAATCGGTGGATTCTCTCCAAAAGATGGAAAAAGATACAATTACAAAACTACAGCAAAAGGGATTTTAGAAAAATATATCCCAGGAGATTATGAGTTTGATCTTCCTTCAGATTTTAGAATGAAACTTGAATCTATGGACTATGGTAAGTATGCGGACGAGGATGGTGAACTACCGGTGTGTTTCTTGGCTGCTAATCATACTACCGGTGGGAATTCAGGAAGTCCAGCTCTTAATTCTAAAGGCCATCTCATCGGTTTAAATTTTGATAGAGTCTGGGAAGGGACTATGAGTGATTTTTATTTTGCTCCCGAAAGATGTAGAAACATTATGGTAGACGTAAGATATATAATGTGGGTGGTTGATAAATATGCTGGTGCTGACCGTCTAATATCAGAGATTAATTTTGCTAATTAATTAAAAACTTTGGGTAATAGGAGCCTACTTTTGCATTTTTAAGAACAATCTTCAATATTAAAATTCATGAGTGTACTCGTAAATAAGTATTCAAAAATTATAGTTCAAGGCTTTACTGGTAAGGAAGGTACATTTCATGCTGAACAAATGATATCCTACGGAACTAAAGTTGTTGGCGGAGTAACCCCGGGAAAAGGGGGTATGACTCACCTCGGTTTGCCTGTATTTAACACTGTAAAGGAAGCGGTAAGCCAAACAGGTGCTGATGTTTCAATTTTATTTGTTCCACCAGCTTTTGCTGCTGACTCTATAATGGAAGCTGCCGACTCAGGAATAAGAGTTATCGTTTGTATTACCGAAGGTATTCCTGTTGCAGATATGATTAAAGCAAAGCCATACGTAACACAGTATGGTGCAATATTAATTGGTCCAAATTGTCCAGGTGTCATAACTGCAGATGAAGCAAAAGTTGGAATAATGCCTGGATTTATCTTTAAAAAAGGTAGAATTGGTATTGTTTCTAAATCCGGAACATTGACATATGAAGCAGCTGATCAAGTAGTTAAGTCTGGAATGGGTATTTCAACGGCAATTGGTATCGGTGGTGATCCGATAATCGGAACAACTACAAAAGATGCGGTAGCACTCTTAATGAATGATGACGAAACTGATGGTATAGTTATGATTGGCGAAATTGGAGGTCAATTGGAAGCGGAAGCTGGAGAATGGATAAGAGCTAACGGAACGAAGCCCGTTGTAGGTTTTATTGCTGGAGAAACGGCTCCGGTCGGTAGAACGATGGGGCACGCTGGAGCTATAGTAGGAGGAGCCGAAGATACTGCTCAGGCAAAAAAAATGATACTTCGTGATTGTGGTGTACATGTCGTAGATTCCCCAGCAGATATTGGTTCTAAAATGGCTGATATAATTAATTCTAAAGCGTGACCTTAGATTTTGTTTGGCATGATGGTCGACAATTAAATGATGATGAATCAGCACCATTTTATCGACGTTCGCATTTATATGGAGATGGTTTATTTGAAACGGTCAGGGTTCATAATGGTAAAATATGTTTTTGGGAAAGTCATTACTTTAGGTTAATGTCCTCAATGAGGATATTACGGATGGATATTCCTCTAACATGGTCTCCAGAAGAGTTGAGTTCTGAGATCCTTTCTTTCGATCCAGATCCAAAAATTGATTATCGTGTTCGTTTAAGTGTATGGAGAAATGGGGGGATTGGTTATGCACCAGTGAATTCTAGTATTGATTGGTCTCTACATGTTATGAGTATAGATGGTCTTGGCTACCCAAATCCAGTAAAGTCTCAAACTCTAGCGCTTTTCCAAGAGCACAAGAAATCAAAGGGTTTGCTCTCTAATTTAAAGATGAGTCAAAGTGCTCTCTATGTTTTAACTGCTAAGTTTGCGAAGGAACAGAATGTTGATGATGCTATTTTATTATCTGAGGATAATCGTGTTCTTGAGACAAGTAGAGGTAACGTATTTGTTCTATCCGGAAATGATATTTTAACCCCTCCTTTAGATGATGGAGTCCTAAGGGGAGTTATCAGAGAACAGGTTTTAAAATCATCAAAGGCTTTGGGTCTAAATGTAAAAGAAGGTAGGATAAGTCCGTTTGATTTATTAAGTGCTAAAGAGATTTGGATAACGAATGCCATTAACGGTATTATGGCAGTTTCTCATTATAGGAAATCTACTTTTGAATCCAATATTGCAAATGAAATGCAGAACATATTACTGGCTAGCTGCCACTCATACTAGTTCCAGTTAATTTCTTTAGGGGTGTTGCTCCAGATTTTGAAGGTCTCAGGGAGATGACCTCTAAGTTCATTGTAAAAATTATTTTTGTATTCTAGGTTTCTTAGATTATAATTTTTAACCAACGCCCAGGATTCTTCTTTAATCTCATCCATTATTTGATCCAGTGACCATCCGCTGTAACCGATGAAGAATAAAATGTCCTGTTCCTTGAGTTTATTATTAAAAAGAGCCTCACGCATTTTTCTAAAATCTCCGCCCCAATAGAGATCTCCACAAATATGCTCCGATTTTGGAATTAAATTTGAGGATCTATGAATGTAAAATAGCGATTCTTGCTCCACGGGTCCACCAATTAAAAGGGGTAAGTCTGGCCATTCCTCTCCAAAAGCATCTTTTAGTGTGAAATTAGATTTGTTATTCAGGATAAATCCAGTTACTGCAACTTTATCTTTATTAACCAATAAGACTACAGTGTTTTTGAAATCTAAATCAGAAATTAAAGGGTGTGATAATAAAAGATCTCCTCTTTCAATATAATTGATTGGTGTCGCGCTCATGTCATCTAATTTAGCAAATACAATGAGTTTACAAGACGATAGAAAAGAATATCTAAATGGAGAGCTTGGAGATGAGTTTCTTTCTGCTGACCCGAAGGAAATGTTTGTCGCCTGGCTTGATAGTTATAGAGCTTTAGTTAAAGTTGACTCAACAGCCTTTGCTCTTAGTACCGTTGGGAAAGATGGCGCTCCAGATTGCCGAATAGTTCTTTTAAAAGAAATTCGTGATGACGGATTTGTATTTTACACGAACTATAATTCAAAAAAGGGTAATGATATTAGCGGTAATCCACTGGTTCATGCTTTGTTTTTTTGGCCTGAAATGGAGCGGCAAATTCGCATAAAGGGACATGTGAGTAAAATATCAAGAGTCGAAAGTGAGCAATATTTTTCTTCGCGCCCTATATTATCTCAACTTGGCGCATTATCTTCAGATCAGTCTGAAAAAATATCCTCTCGCTCAGATTTAGAGTTAAAATTTGATTCATTCAAATCAAGTGACATGAGTGATTACAATTGTCCTGATAATTGGGGTGGTTATTGTTTGTCTTTTAAAGAAATTGAGTTTTGGCAGGGTAGAAGGAGCCGAATGCATGATAGAATAGTTTTTGAGATAGAATCAAATTCGAAATGGAGTTCATTTCGAGTACAACCATAGTGAAAATGAAAAATGAAGTTCGGTTTGTAGTCATAGGCTGCGGGAGGATAGGTAAGCGGCATATCGAAATGATAAGGGCGACAAAGGGTGCTGTCCTAGTGGCAACGTGTGATTTAAAGAGTACAGAAAAGCTCGGCATTGAAAGTGACTGTGCCCACTATACTACTACTAAAACTTTATTCGATTCAGTGGGTCAAATAGATGTGGTGGCTATCGCTACACCAAACGGATGCCATGCGGAACATGCATTGCAAGCGATTAAGGCCGGAGCGCATCCAATAATAGAGAAGCCTATGGCGCTTAAAAGTTCTGACGCTGAGAATGTTCTTCATGAGGCTCTACAAAAGGGTAAATATGTCTTTGGTGTTATGCAGAATCGTTATTCTCCACCCTCAAAATGGTTAAAGGAAGTTGTTTCTTCAGGAGCTTTAGGAGAGGTCTACATGGTTCACGTAGATTGCTTTTGGAATCGAGATGAACGATACTATCGGAAGGGTGATTGGCATGGTTCAAAGTCTATGGACGGAGGGACACTTTTTACTCAGTTCTCTCATTTTATAGATATTTTATATTGGGTTTTTGGTAATATATTTCCAACTCATGTGGATTTAAAGAATTTTAGCCATAAAACATCAATAGAATTCGAGGATTCTGGTATGGTTCATTTTGATATTGCGAACGGAGGTAAAGGGTCTTTGAACTATTCAACAAGTGTCTGGGACAGTAATCTGGAGAGTTCAATGACAATAATAGGTGAAAAGGGATCTATCAAGATCGCAGGTCAATATATGAATGAAGTGACTCACTGTAATATTAAAGATTATATAATGCCTGTTTTGGACCCTAGTAATCCTCCAAACAATTATGGCGCATACAAAGGTTCTGCGGCTAATCATATTTACATATATGAAAATGTGATGTCAGTCTTAGCTGGAGACTCACCAATAACAACGAATGCTTTAGAGGGGCTGAAGGTTGTTGATATTATTGAAAGAATATACTCATTGGGAAATGGGGATTAGCAAGTGTCTTTGTTAATGAAATAAAGTTTAGCACATAAAAAAGTCGCTTCGTTAGAAGCGACTTTTTGTGTTTAGGTGATGTTGCTTAATTAAAGCTTTCCGCTTAATTCAGCACCGGCTTTAAACTTCGCTACATTTTTAGCAGCAATTTGAATAGTTTTACCCGTTTGAGGATTTCGTCCTTCACGTGCATTACGTTTTGAAACGCTAAACGTTCCAAATCCCACTAGGGAAACTTTGTCGCCTCCAGCTAAAGCCTTACCAACAGAATTTGTAAAAGAGTCTAGCGCAGCTTTCGCTTGAGCTTTAGAGATACCAGCGTCAGAAGCTAGTGCATCGATTAGTTGTGCCTTGTTCATTGTTAAATGATTTAAGATTAATTGTTTCGGTCGGTAACAAATATACACGAATACCTAACGTGTGCAAGGGTTTAGGCTATTTTCTCTCCATTCATTAAAAAAATTCCTCTTTCTCGGAACCCCTTGACAAACTCAGAAGTCGCTAATCGGCGTTTGCCGGGCCACTGAACAACTCCTATTTCTAAAGCTATCTTATCTTGGGCAATAACAATATTTTTATCTGAAATAATAAGTTTAATTAAACTGTCGTAACTAGCTTCTATATAGTTATTTAAAATAATAGAACTGAAGAGCTTTATTCTTCCTTTTTCACCATTTAACATTGGGATGCTCGCGCCCGGATAGGCATCGCAAGAACGAATTCGATTATGGATACTACTTACATTTTCCAATAATTCTAAGTAACCAAAGTCAGGAAATATTTTTGGTGCTTTTTTTTCGTTTTTTGATAGAATTTGAACTTTTTCTGCTATATTTTTCTCTGAAAGAGATAAAATTGTGTCGACAGAGAGGATAGCACCGCTATATTTTAATCGATCATATAATGTTGTTAAGGTGTCATTTTTCCCTATAGGAACTCTTTTTTGTAATAATATTTCTCCAGAATCGATAATATCATTAATTATAAATGACGTAACTCCGGTTTCAACCTCACCGTTGGCTAGTGCCCATTGTATTG
Source organism: Owenweeksia sp. TMED14 (assembly GCA_949529985.1). GTDB lineage: Bacteria > Bacteroidota > Bacteroidia > Flavobacteriales > Schleiferiaceae > TMED14. The sequence continues at coordinate 66,645 of CATIRS010000019.1, read as the reverse complement.
GAGCTGCTCCTCTATACTCTGGTAGGAGTGAAGCGTGAATATTGAATGTGCATATTTCTGGGGAGGCCCATACTTCCTTAGGTAATTTTCTAAATGCTACAACAACAAAAAATTTCGCATCCCAATTTTTTAGAGTGCTTAAAAAATGAGGATCTTTAAGGCTTTCAGGCTGTGATAGGGGAAGGTTGTTGTCTATTGCGAAAGCAACAACATCAGATTGTTTAATCTTGAGACCTCTTCCAGATTGACGATTTGGTGAGCTTACAACACCTTTTATCTCTATTTTTGGATGCTTAAGTAATCTAGATAAACTTTCTTTCGCAAAATCTGGGGTTCCGAAAAAAACTATTGGTATTCTCATATTATGTGATATTTTCCTTCATCCGATCTTTTCCACAAATTACGCTCAACTCCTGCAATTAAGGCTTTATGTGTCAGCTTAGCTGGGATATTAAGTATTTTAGATATATCTCCAATTTTTAGAGACTTTTCGCTAATAAGAATGAAAATATTGTGTTGTATGTTCCTCTCAGAGTTGTCATCTCCATGGTTACATACTGAGCACTTTTTACATTTAAAACCATCTTTAGATTCCCCAAAGTAGCTCAGCATATCAGCAAAAATACAATTCCTAGAGTTGAGGAGATTAGCCATAAATTTTTTTCTATTGCTTTTTGACAAGTTTTGTTTTTCAATGTCAGAACGAGATATTGATAAATGCCCTTCTGATTCTCTGGGAAACCTCCACTCTAAGACAACTTTAGAGTCTATTTCATTCCAATCTAAAATTCCATTTTGCTTTAACTTATCTAATCCCTCATGGACTTCGGCCAATGACATTCTAGACCATTTGGCCAGTGATTTTAATGAAAATTTAGCCCATCTATTCTTACATTCAGGAACATACCTTAATAGCGAGTATGCAATTTCTTCGGACGATGATAGCTCATCTAGTTTTTCAACTAAAGTCGATCCTGAAAAACTAAGAATAACTTCTGGTTTTGCTTTAAAATTTTCGTGAACAACAAATATTTTTTCTCTCTCAAATACTTTAAGTGCTACATATATATCTGCTTTGTCTTTTCCTGTTTTTTCAGATAAACTCTTTATGTCTAATGGTATACGTTCTCCCAGGCCATCTCCTACGGCTATTTGGTTGACGCTTGCTATTTTATGGTATACGTCTCTAAGATCTTCCCACTTTATACTGTCATTTAATATTCTTTTTTCAAACGATCGAATGTTATTAGATTCTATTATTAAATAGGAAGAAGCTTCTTTTCCGTCTCTTCCAGCCCTTCCAATTTCTTGATAATATGATTCAATACTATCAGGTATCTCAACATGAATTACTTGCCTCACGTTTGGTTGATCAACTCCCATACCGAATGCATTCGTAGCCACTATGCATGAAATCTCTCCAATTGACCATTCTTTGTAGTTGTTAGAACGAATTTCTGAATTTAGACCACCATGGTATGGGAGGGATTTTATTCCGCTTTCACCTAATTTTTTAACCCAAAATGATGTTTGACTTCTTGTTTTACAATAGATAATTTGCTTTCCTTCGTTTTTAAATATATTTTTTAACGTTCTCTCTTTCGACTTAACTCTTAAAATGTTCAGAGCTATGTTTGATCTATAAAAACTATTTTTAAAAGTCTTAGCGGTTTCCAACGATAGTATTACTTTTAAGTCTTTCAAAATTTCAGGAGTAGCTGAAGCTGTCAAGGCTATGCAAGGCACTTCGGGCATAGATTTTCTAACTAGTCCTAATAAAGCATAGCTGGGTCTAAAGTCATGACCCCATTGACTTGCGCAATGAGCCTCATCAATTGCTAAGACTCGAATGGGTAAAAAAGGAATTCTGCTTCTAAAACGAGAGCTAATAGCTCTTTCTGGTGAGATGTATATAAAATGATAGTCACCGTTTATTCCTTTATCTAGAGCCTTGTCCCAACTCTGTGAATCCCACTCTCCAGTTAATGAAATCGCTGACAATCCAAGATTATTTAGTCGGTTAACTTGATCAGTTATGAGAGAAACTAGAGGAGATATGACAACAGTCAATCCTCCACTTAGTATCCCTGGAACTTGAAAACATAAAGATTTACCTCCTCCTGTGGGTAGCAGCGCTATTGTGTCATTTCCAGAGATTAGATGATTAATTACTTCTTCTTGAAATGGAAGAAATTTATCATAACCCCAAACCTCCTTTAAGACGACTTTGGCATTATTTGACTCCACTGATGCTTCTTACAATAAATTCAACTCTCTCTTCTATCGTGCATAGGGGGACCTCTATCATTTCATACCCATATTTTTCATAGGTCTCAATGACAGATTTATGAACTAATTCACAAGTGCTAAAAGGCTCCCATCTTCCGTCATCTTGCTTGTAAATTGCTTCCCATGGTGGAAAAATAAAAACTTTTTTATTGTAGGGGTATTTTTCAGGATTCATGGTAACATCCATGTTTTTTTTTCCGGCGTCAATGTAAGCCAGAACATCAATCACGGATCGATCATAAAATACTGGACCTTTTATCATTTCTGCCTCTTGGTATTGCTGTGAACGAAGTTTCCAAATCGCTTTTGAGAATGAAATTAAATTACGCCAAGGGTCTTCGCCTCCAGTCCCATAACCGGTTTCATCCCAGTATTCTCTTGATACTTCCTTCATTACTGCGTATCCAATATTTTCAAGGGCGCTAACGGTTGAGCTTTTCCCGGTTCCAGGTGCTCCTGTGAGAACAATTCGTTGCAAGTCAGTCTTATCTTTGATCAGTAAAGTGCCCTTCATGGATAAAATAAAATTTAAGAAACTTTTATACGATAGTTATAGTTGGCCATGTGTCTATATGTTTAAATTTATATGCCCAGCAAAAAATGAAAACATAGCACATTTACAGAGTCTTTTTAATTCAGATTCATCTGAGGTTATCATTAAGCAATCATCTCAGGGTAATTTTGTTAGTGTTACAGCTAAGGAGATTATGTCTTCACCCGAAACGGTAATTGATCGATACACAGAAGTTGAGGAAATACCGGGCTTACTTTCCCTGTAGGTCTTCAGTTTTAGATTCTTTGCTTCGAACTATTTTAAAAACCAACTTTTCTGAATCTTTCTTTGCATCAAATTTTATTGTGTCCCCTGGAGCTGCCTTGCCAGCAACAATTTCTTCTGCAAGGGGGTCTTCGATAAGCTTTTGAATAGATCGATTTAGTGGCCTAGCGCCAAATTTGGGATCATAACCTTTTTGTCCAATAAATGCGATAGCTTTCTCACTAAGTTTCACATTATACCCTATAGATGACATTCTTTTTATTAAGGTCTCTGATTCGATTCGAACTATTTGATCTATGTCTTTTTTAGTCAGAGTGTTGAAAATAACAACATCATCAATTCTGTTTAAAAATTCAGGAGCGAAGGCTTTATTTAATGCGCTCTCTAAAACTCCTTTAGATATTTCTTCCTTGTTTTCATTTAAAAGTTTTGTGCCAAAGCCTACACCTGTTCCGAAATCTTTGAGTCTACGTGAGCCAATATTAGAAGTCATTATTATTAAAGTGTTTCGAAAATCCACTTTCCTTCCAAGACTGTCAGTCATATGTCCATCATCTAAAGCTTGTAAAAGCAAATTAAAAACATCTGGATGAGCCTTTTCGACTTCATCTAATAGTATCACCGAATATGGCTTACGTCTGACTTTTTCCGTTAGTTGACCGCCCTCTTCGTAACCGACGTAACCTGGAGGGGCGCCAACAAGGCGAGATATAGCGAACTTCTCCATATACTCACTCATGTCCATGCGTATTAAAGCATCTTCTGAGTCAAAAAGTTGAGTAGCTACCTCTTTTGCCAATTGAGTTTTCCCTACCCCGGTTGGTCCAAGGAAAATAAAAGACCCAATGGGCTTGTTGGGGTCTTTTAATCCAGCTCTGTTTCTTTGAATGGCTCTCACGACTTTTTTAACAGCATCATCCTGACCAATAATTTTCGACTTTATGTCCGATTCCATCCCTGCGAGCTTATCTAATTCTTGCTTCGCAAGTTTTTGAACTGGAATCCCAGTAATCATGGAAACAACTTGAGCTATATGTTCCTCAGTAACTGATTGCCGGTTTTCGCGAACAGATTCTTCCCATCTCACCTGCGCTTCACTGAGTTCATTTTCCAATGACTTCTCGTCGTCTCTAAGTTTAGCTGCTTCTTCATAACGTTGTCTTTTAACAACTTCAATTTTGAGTTTCCTGACATCTTCTAGTTTCTGTTCTAATTCTGTCACGTCTTCAGGTACAAGAATACTAGTTAAGTGAACTCTACTGCCGGCTTCATCGAGTGCGTCAATCGCCTTATCGGGTAGGTGACGGTCTGAAACATAGCGTATCGTTAATTTAACACAAGCTTCAAGAGCCTCCTGTGTATAGATCACATTGTGATGATTTTCATAATGTGACTTAAGATTCTCCAGTATTTCTAAAGTCTCTTCAGCGCTCGGTGGATCAACAATTACTTTTTGGAAACGACGTTCTAGTGCTCCATCTTTTTCTATGTACTGCCTGTATTCATCCAGGGTTGTAGCTCCGATACATTGAATTTCCCCTCTAGCAAGAGCTGGTTTGAGCATATTGCTGGCATCTAAAGATCCAGTAGCGCCGCCTGCCCCAACTATTGTATGCAGCTCATCTATGAAAAGGATAATTTCATCATTTTTCTCTAATTCATTCATTAGAGCTTTCATTCTTTCTTCAAATTGCCCGCGGTACTTTGTCCCAGCCACCAAGGAGGCTAGGTCTAAGGTTACTACCCGCTTCTTAAATAAGACTCTACTGACCTTCTTTTGAACAATCCTTAAAGCTAAGCCTTCAGCAATTGCTGATTTACCAACTCCAGGTTCACCTATTAATAATGGGTTATTCTTTTTTCTACGAGATAACACTTGGCTTACACGTTCAATTTCCTTTTCACGACCAATGACAGGGTCAAGCTTTCCTTCAGCAGCAAGTTTAGTAAGGTCTCTTCCGAAATTATCCAAAACAGGACTTTTAGACTTCGATTCAGAAATGTTTTTCTTACTACTTGTTTTCCTTTCCTTTGAATCATTTTCATCATCTTGAAGATCATCGTCAAGATCAGACTTTGCGTAGATAGTAGACTCTTCAGTTGATTCATTCAAGTAGCGACTTTGGTATTCTGTTTTCACACTGTCGTAATCAATGCCTAAGTTTCTGAAAACACCAGTAACTGGATCGTTGTCATTTCTTAGAACGCAAAGTAAAAGATGAGCTGTTCTAATAACCGGACTAGAATATAGCTTTGCTTCCAGGAAAGTTGTTTTCAACGCTTTTTCTGCTTGCCGTGTAAGGGGTATGTTTTTTTTGGGATTTATATCGTTATTTCCGACTGCGTTCAAACCTTCTACTTTTGACCTTAGATCAACAAGATCTAGGCCTAAAGACTGCATTATTTCTACTGCAGAACCGTCTCCTTCTCTAATTATTCCCAGAATTAAATGCTCCGAACCAATACTGTCGTGGCATAATCTCATCGCTTCCTCTTTGCTGTATCCAATCACGTCTTTGACGCGTGGTGAAAAGTTCTCATCCATACCTGCAAAGTAACCAATACAATGCCAACTAGAATAAGGTTGTTTAAAAGAACATTTATAAACACTAAAATGTGTATAAAAACCTCTTTTAAACCCTTTAAATTTAAGTGTTTTAGGGGGGTGATGGCTTACATTTGATAGATTAAAATTAAGTATGACAAAATGGCGGACGGAGAACGTATCATTCGAATAAATATAGAGGACGAGATGAAGAGCTCGTACATTGATTACTCAATGTCAGTAATTGTCTCACGTGCTTTGCCAGATGTTCGAGACGGACTCAAGCCTGTTCATCGAAGAGTCTTATTTGGCATGCATGATATGGGCAATGTCTCCACTCGCGCATACAAAAAATCTGCTCGTATTGTAGGTGATGTTCTAGGAAAGCTTCATCCTCATGGAGATAGTTCAGTTTATGATACAATGGTTCGTATGGCTCAAGATTGGTCCTTGAGATACACTTTGATTGATGGACAAGGAAACTTTGGCTCAATAGATGGGGATTCACCTGCAGCCATGAGATATACAGAAGTCCGAATGAAAAAAATCGCGGAAGAAATGGTTCGTGATATAGACAAGGAGACTGTGGATTATCAACTGAATTTCGATGATACAATTCACGAACCAACGGTACTGCCCACGAGATTTCCAAACTTATTGGTTAATGGTGCTTCAGGTATAGCTGTCGGTATGGCAACAAATATGCCCCCTCATAATTTGACAGAATCCGTGAATGCTACTATTGCCTATATCGAGGACAAGGACATTGACATTGATGGTTTAATGAAGCACATCAAGGCTCCTGATTTTCCAACTGGTGGCGTAATCTATGGTTATGATGGCGTTAGAGACGCCTTTCACACTGGTCGAGGAAGGGTTGTTATGAGAGCAAAAGCGACTATTGAAGAGGTCAACGGTAGAGATTGCGTGATAGTCAATGAGATTCCATACCAAGTCAACAAGTCAGAAATGATTAGGAAGACGGCCGATCTTGTGAATGATAAAAAGTTAGATGGTATATCTGACATCAGAGATGAGTCGGATAGAGAGGGAATGAGAATTGTTTATGTTCTAAAAAGAGACGCAGTTCCCAATGTAGTTCTCAACAAGCTTTTTAAATACACTCAACTTCAGTCTAGTTTTAGTGTAAATAATATCGCTTTAGTCAAAGGTCGTCCGGAAATGTTGAATCTTAAAGATATGATTCATCATTTCGTTAATCACCGGCATGATGTCGTTGTGCGCAGAACAAAATATGATCTGAATCAAGCAGAGAAGCGGGCACATGTGATAGAAGGGTTATTGATTGCTATTGATAATTTAGATGCTGTAATAAAGTTAATAAGGGCTTCAAAGACTGTCGACGAGGCACGTGATGGCTTGATTAAAAACTTCAAACTTTCAGAGAGACAGGCTAGAGCAATACTTGAATTGAGGTTACAGAAACTTACTGGTCTTGAGAGGGATAAGATGAAAGCAGAGTTTGCGGAGTTGATGGACAAGATCGCTTATCTCAAGAAAATACTAGACGAAAAAGATCTCAGGATGTCGATCATTAAAGAAGAGCTAGTGGAAATTCGAGAAAAGTATGGCGACGAAAGACGCTCAGTGATCGAATATGCTGGAGGAGACATGCGAATCGAGGACATGATTGCTGATGAAGATGTTGTTATTACGATTTCACATCTAGGCTATGTAAAGCGAACCCCACTAGTTGAATACAGAACTCAAGCGAGAGGTGGAGTAGGTAGTAGGGGAGCAAAAACAAGGGATGCTGATTTCATAGAGCATGTGTTTGTTGCATCAAATCACAATTACCTTCTGCTATTTACAGAATTGGGCCGGTGTTTCTGGCTAAGAGTTTATGAAATACCTGAAGGTTCCAGAACAAGCAAAGGGAAGGCCATTGTGAATTTGATTAACATACCTTCCGATGATAAAGTCCGTGCTTTTGTGAATACAAAAGATATTAAGGATGAAGAATATGTTAATAATCATTTTATCGTTTTGTGTACGAAAAAGGGAGTTATTAAGAAGACGACTCTTGAGGCATACAGCCGACCAAGGTCAAACGGAATTAATGCAATAACAGTTAGAGAAGGAGATACGCTTCTTGAAGCTCGATTGACTAATGGATCTCAGGAAATATTAATGGCCATTAAAAGCGGAAAGGCTATCCGTTTTCCAGAAGAGAAAGTAAGACCAATGGGTCGTAACGCCTCAGGAGTTCGTGCCATGAGCTTAGATACAGAAAACGACGAGGTTGTCGGTATGGTTTGTGCTGAAAACGATCAAGAAACAATCCTTGTTGTTAGTGAGAACGGATATGGAAAACGAACTCTTGTAGAAGATTACAGGGTAACTAATCGTGGTGGTAAAGGCGTTAAGACCATAAATATAACTGAGAAAACTGGAGCTTTAGTTGCTATGAAGATTGTTACAGATGATGACGATTTGATGATCACAACCAAAAATGGAATCATGATTAGGATGGAGATCAATACTTTAAGAGTCATGGGTAGAGCTACTCAAGGCGTACGGGTTATAAACTTAAAATCTGGGGTTATTATTGCCTCTGTTGCCAAGGTTCCGCATGCAGAAGAGGAAATTGAGGATATTATAGATTCCGAAGGAGAAGAAATATCTGCTGAAAATGAGCAACCTAAAACTGAAGTGCAAGAAGGAGAAGATTAATAAGTTTGTATAGAGTTAGACGAAATTCATAAAACATTTAAAGAAAAACGCAAAATTCAATTTGTGCATTCAGTGAATGGTTCTCATATTTGAATCTATGTTTAATTTAAAATCTTTAAGATGAATAAGTTCAGCCTAGCTCTAATTCTTTTTGTTTCTTTTTCATGCATCAACGCTCAAACAGTTGTTGCTAGCGCATCTAAATCCTCTTCAAGGAATTTACAGGACGCATACGTAGAGTTAGATGGAAGTTATTTAGAAAATCCAGGGATCGATGAAAGTACGAGAATATATGAGCTTCATACGAGGCCCATATCTTTACTTCAAGGCGTTATTACAATTGGATTTGAGACTAAAATCGTATCAAACACATCCCTTTTGTTTGATATTGGAGCAGGGTCATCTTTGTTTGATGAATCCGAACTAGTTACAGGAATGATTGGCGTTAGGTATTACTTAGGTGCAGAAGCTGATCAAATATCAGGTAACTTTTTATCTTTTAGACATAGATCTAGATGGTACTCGGTGCCACCTGCAGGAGGGCCATCATTGGGATCAGGAGAAGGTTTGTACGGTGCCAATACAAACTTCATGTTTGGTAGAAAAATAGTTTCCCAAAAACTATCAGCTGCTGCTGAAATCGGTGTTGGTCGTCAAACGGTTTCGGGAATCACACTATTGCTTCCGACATGGGCAGTGACATTAGGTTTTAGGTTTTAATTCGACTACGCAAGATGCCTGTCTAATTAAACTAGTCTTGATTTGTCTATTTTGAGTTGAAATGAAAGTCCTTTTAAATAAAGAACTCAATGAATGCCAATAGATAGAGAATTTGCTTTTTATTATTGATGTCGGTTTATATTTGCATCAATAAATAAATAAAAATGAAAAAAGTAGTTTTTTTAACATCCCTAGTCATATCTATTTCATGCTTAGCTCAAGCTCCAAGTGTATCAAGTGCTAAAATTGCATTCGATAGAGGCGACTTAGTTGAGGCTAAAAAGTATATTGATGAGGCTAAGGACAAGATATCTAAACTCTCTGAAGATGATCTTCTTGAAGGTCGAATCCCAAAGCTTCTTCCCAAGTACTACTTATATCGAGGAAATATTCACATGGCATTGTATAGTAATCCAGAGCTGAGTCAAAATAATTATTTAGATATTGTTCGGGAATCTTATGATGAATGTGTTCGGTTAGAAAAAATATCAGGAAAAAAACGATATTCTAAAGAGGCGTTGAATAAAATCCCTTCGGTGGGTTCTGATTTCGTAAAGTTAGCTGAGTCTTTAAATTTTAATGAAGGGGATAAGTCTGCCGCTGTTAAAGCATATGAGTCAGCATATTCAATTCGTGAAGGGTTGGGTATTTTAGACACTATGACTTTGTCGTACATAGGCTTTTTATCTCAAGATAATGGTGATTTCACAAAAGCAAGAGGCATCTATGAGAAGCTTATTAGTCTAAATTATAAGAATATAACTTGGAGTGGTCTCTTAATAGAAGACGGTAAGCGATACCCTTTTCCAGATAAGAAGACTCTCGATTCATATATTACTTCAGATAGGGCTTCTGACCCTCAAAGGTCTGAGAGCACTCAACATGAAATTTACATTCAGCTTTTATGGGTTCTCAGAGAGCTCAAGGATCCAGATTCCTATGACGTTCTTCTCTTAACAGCCAGAAGTTCTTTTCCAAATAACGATGATCTATTGAAAATGCAACTACAAGCTTTTCTAGATAAAGAAGATTTTGATGGAGCTTTATCCAATCTAGAAGAGGCTCTTATTTCAGATCCAATAAATGCCCTATACCTTTACAATGCCGGTTTCATCTATCATCAGAAAAAAAAGGATAAAATAAAAGGTCGTGAGTTCTATGCTCGAGCAATGGCTGCTGACGAAAATTATCTGGATGCAATATACATGCTCGGTTTAATGCATATCGATGAGTCCAATGAAGTTGTTGAAAAAATAAATAAGTTAGGTCGAAATGAAAAGACAAAGTATAATTCCTTTACCAAAGAGAAAAATGATGCTCTTGGAAGTGCTTTAGAATATTTCGAGAAGGCGTATGCTATAAATGCCAAAGACAAGGCTACTCTTGAAGCACTTAAAGAGGTTTACTACAAGCTTCAGAAATATGATGATGCTAAGCGAATAATGACTGAGCTGTCTGAAATCTAGGGTGAACTAATCAAAAAATGCAAAAACGCGATCTGTTGAGATCGCGTTTTTTAATTATGAACTATACCGAAGCCTTCAAGCACCTCCGTAAGGACCCAATAATGAAAATATTAATTGAAAAATTGGGGTCTCAAATTGACTTGTATGATCGCAATGACGATGATTTAGCTAGAGCGTTTTCAAATCTAATTATTGAGCAGCAAATAAGCTTCAAAGCAGCGATTACAATAAAAAAAAGGTTTTTCAATCTAATAAACGGACTTTCAAATAAAGAAATATTAAATCTTGATAATAATAAAATTCAGTCAGTAGGTATTTCTTTTCGAAAGGTCGGATATATTAAAAATATTATCCAATATTTTGAAAGTTCAAATTTTGATTTTAGAAAGGCATCCGACAAAGAAATTGAAGATGAGCTGATTCAGATTAAAGGGATAGGGAAGTGGACGATAGAAATGTTTATGATTTTTATACTATTTCGATTAAATGTGTTTTCAAAAGGAGACGTAGCTTTAATTAATAGTATTAAGTCAAACTATAACATAATAGATTTGTCCAATGATCAGCTTAATAATCTCATTTCAAAATGGTCACCGCATAACACAATAGCCTCTTTGATATTATGGAAATCAATTGAAAATCGGGTTTTTTATGATAAGGATTAATAAATCTTAATAGATGAGTTCATAGTTGCTCCTAATAAAGATTATATGTCGCTTGATTCAGGTTCTACGCGATTAAGGTGTGTTTATGCGTGCTCAGAATCGGTAGAGCATCACATTAAGATTATAAAATTATAAATCATAGGTTTAAAAAAAAGTGTGAGGTGTTTTATTAATCTAGTTAACATAATATATATTATAGGTTATATAAAAATTCAAGCAAATGGGCATCAGCACCAAACTATTTCATTGGGCAATGATAATTATTAGAGAATACTTTTATTTCGTTTTTCATGTTATTGTTTAAATTTAATATTTAACACTTGTTATTGAAATAAAACATATGGCATTATAAAAAAATAACTTCAGATGCGATTTATACTTTTTAAGAAATATCGAGATTTTTTTTTCAAATGAAATCTTGAGTTCTATTAATGTTGTTCGGATCACTATATCTTGTATCTGGACTTACTAAGCATCGCTGAACATAATGAACATTAAGGCTAAGATATTCGAGCTCGCTCTTAACAACTCCCTTCATTATATATAAACCTCTTTCTTTTATTGGGCTGCTCTTAAATATATTTGGAAAATGTACTGTATCAAATATTTCCCCACTAAATTCCTGAAAAGTTCCAAACTGCATCCGCTCTCCATGTAAAGTATCGCTATACTTTATTGTCACAACGTATCCAATGACTTGTATTGGTTTATCTATGTATTTATTCCAGTTATTTATCGAAATAGATGGTCTGTTTTGCCATCCTGTAAAGAGACTAAATGGATGCTTTAACGTAAAGCCAAATAATTCAAGTTGTTCATAGCTATCGTCATTATTACTACTTATTAGGTCTGGTAGCTTCAAGCTGTGTATAGGGATTTCAAAAAGCGATAAAGACACTGCTTTTTTTTGCCGATTACCCAGTCGGCGATGTGCTTCCCAGAGCAAGGCTCTCTTAGGTTTTTGAGTGAAGCGAAAAGCACCTGACCTAATAAGTAGTAATAATGACTCTAGCGTTATTTGATACTCAACCCCTTGCATCCTATTAATAAACTGGTCCATAGAGGCAAAAACACCGTTCTGTTTACACTCAGCTTCAATTGATTTACATATCTCTTCGTTTATTCCAGAAATTCTTGCCATGCCAAGTAAAATTCTTTTACCCGCTCGTAAAATTGTAGTTACAGCCCCTTCGTTTACGCAAGGAGCTTCAATTTTAGCTCCATGACGTCTAGCTTCCTGAAAGTAAAACTCAGGCCTATAGAATCCGCCTCCGTTATTAATAGTTGCGACCATGTATTCTAAAGGAAAATGTGCTTTTAGGTATAGACTCTGAAAGCTTTCTACGGCATAGGATGCTGAATGTCCTTTAGCGAATGCATAACCGGCAAAACTTTCAATTTGCCGCCAAACTTCACGAGCGTCGCAATCTGAATAACCCTTGTGTTTACAATTGATAAAAAATTGATTCTCTACAGCTTTAAACTCTTCTCTAGATCGGTATTTTCCAGACATGCCTCTGCGTAAAACATCGGATTCTGCAAGGGTTAATCCCGCATAGTGGTGTGCTACTCGTATAACATCTTCTTGGTATATCATTACGCCATATGTCTCGGGCATTATGTTCATTAGTATGGGGTGAGCTCTAGATCGTTTATCTGGATATCGGTGTCGCTGAATATATTCTTTCATCATTCCGGACTTAGCAACTCCAGGACGTATTACTGAGCTTGCCGCCACAAGCTCTAGGTAACTTGACGTTTGTAGTTTTTGCATCAGCATTCTCATAGCGGGAGATTCAACATAAAAACAACCCATTGCTCCGCCGTTTTGTAACAATGAAATACTAGAGGGGTCAGTTTTTAGATATTTAATATTATGAATATCTAAAGTCATGGCTTTTGTTGGGTTTGTTTCCTTTATTATACTTATGCACTCAGATATTTTACTTAGTCCTCGTTGACCTAGAATGTCAAATTTGTGTAAGCCTAAATCTTCCGCTGTATACATATCAAAGTCTACAGTTGTGAATCCTTTTGGTGGCATGAATGTAGTTGAAAAGACATGTAGTGGCTCTTGGGAGATGAGTATTCCTCCAGAGTGTATACTCATTTGATTGGGTAGCCCTTGAAGCTTATTGGCATATTTCAATATGAGATCTACGCTTTCGCCCTGAGTTGTTTTTCTGTCTACCAGAGCATCTATTTCAAACTTGGGAAGTCCAAAGACCTTTCCTAATTCACGTATTACTGCTCGATGCTGAAAGGTATTACAGGCCCCTAATAATGCTGTGTTTGGAAATCTATTAAATATATATTCGGTGACACGCCGTCTATCTTTCCAAGAAAAGTCCAAGTCAAAGTCTGGAGGGGATTGTCGATAAAGGTTTATGAAGCGCTCAAAGTAAAGGTCTAGATCGATGGGGTCTACATTAGTTATTTTCAATAAATAAGCGACCATGCTGTTTGCTCCACTTCCTCTTCCTACATAAAAAAAATCTTGTTCTTGGGCATATCTCGCTATATCCCAGTTTATTAAAAAGTAAGATAGGAAAGATTTTTCTTCAATTATGTATAGTTCTTTTTCTAGTCTAGCTTTAATTTCTTTATTTATTTCAGGGTAACGATACGGTAAGGCGTCAATGCATAGCTGTCTAAGTAGTTCTTTATCTTTATCCTTTGATCCAGTATATGTTTTTAGATTCTTTCCTCCACTACCCTTCCCTAGGTTAGAGTCCCATTGAGGAATTGATCTTAAAAATAGTTGACTTGCGCTCCATAGCTTCGTAGAAAATCTTTCTTGAATCACCTGAGCGCTCTCCCATCGGTGATCGTTTTTTAGGTGCTCCATCTTTGTTAGGTTACTCAATGTGGTGTTTTGATCTATGGCGCGTAATAGTCTATGGCTATTAAAATCAGCATCATTTCTGAATACGAGAGTCTCCCAGGCTAGGCAGCGATCAGTGTAAGGGTATCTAAGGTGTTTTATTTGTTCACCGTGCTCTATGCCAATCCATTCGTGTGAAAGAAGCTTTCTTTTTGGAGCTTGACTCAGTGGGTAAACTACCCTCACGTCTTCTAATTGTGGGATTTTAGGGTTTATACTTGTACGAGCTTGACTTAGCCAAGTATTTAAATGCTGGAAACCTAAAGGTGACTCTGGAAATAAAACGGCACGCCTTAATCCTTTATTTCGAAAATCTAGCGCAGGCTGAATTGGTATCTTACTATGTTGGAGTGTCTCGATTATTCCTGCAGTACTATTGATTTCAGCTAAAACAAGTGGTATGCAGTTGTGCTTTTCAGCTAGCGCAACAACTTCTTTCGTTTTTATTACTCCGAATCGGAAACTATAAGCGGTGTGGCTAAGGAACATAGTTTATGATATTTTTTTGAGATATTTTTTCCGCTTTACGATCCCTATGTTTTTTATAAAAAATGGGTACGTACGAGACCATTAAATAGTTTTTTTAACTGTCTTTATTCATATAATTAAGACATGAGAAGATGATTAATTAATTAGTCTTTTTATTTAATATAACTAACTTAAAATACTGATTATTATAAACTTAAATAAGGCAATAGGGAAATACTATATCGTGTATTTAGGATATTAAAACATTATAGCTTTCGATTAGCGAGCAAAGGTGAAAGCTCTCCATTAAATGGGTTTTCGCGACCTACTGTTTGAGCCCCAAGACCATATGCCCTAAGCACCGCTTTATCTCCATAAATATTTCGTATTTGATCCATCGCCGCATAAAGACGATCGTTTCTATCGCAAGTTTCAAATAAGTGATACTGTTCCCCTCCTCCGACTAAATCACTTAGATTGACCCCAATTAGACGAACCCTGACTCGACGATCAAAAAGGCGATCAAAAAGCTCTCGCCCCCTTGCCATTAGAGTAGCGTCAGAAGAAGTGTATGGGATACTTATCTGTTTACTGTTCGTTTGAAAGTCTGCGTATCGAATTTTAATACGAATACAACTTGTAAGTTTTTGTGCTCTTCTTAGCTGGAAGGCTAGATTTTCAACCATAGCCATTAGGACACTTTTTAATTTATCTATATCTAAGATGTCTTTATCGAATGTTCGCTCTGTAGATATAGACTTTCGCTCGCGAGTAGCAACAACAGGTGTTTCATCAAGTCCTTGAGCTTTTTTCCAGATGACCCCCCCTTGCTTACCAAAGACACTGTAGAGCATATCTATGGGCATTTCTTGAAGTGTGCCAATTGTTTGAATACCTAAACTTCGAAGTGTTTGATAAGTCTTTACTCCTACCATAGGGATTTTTCTAACGGACAAAGGGGACAGGAAGCTTCGCTCGGCTCCATGCTCTATGTGTTTTTGATTATTTGGCTTGGCTTCTCCTGTAGCTACTTTAGAAATCGTTTTATTCGAAGACAAGCCAAATGATATTGGCAGCCCTGACTCTCTCATTATTCGCTGACGTAATTCGGTAGCAACTTTAAGTGATCCAAAAAACTGATCCATTCCTGTTAAGTCAGCGTAAAATTCATCAATTGAAGTCTTTTCTAAAACAGGAAGCGCTTCTTGAGCAATTTGAGTAACAATTTTAGATTGATCAGAATATGCTGCAGAATTTCCACGAATAATAACTGCTTCAGGACAGAGCTGTTTAGCCATTCGCATCGGCATAGCTGAGCTAACTCCATGTTTTCTAGCTTCATAACTACATGCAGCGACAACCCCTCTATCCGAAGTTCCACCAATGACAACAGGGACTCCATTGAGTCGGCTATCATGTAATCTCTCTACCGATACAAAGAAGCTATCAAGGTCCATATGGAGTATAGATCTATACATTACAACCCTTTATGTTTAAGCTACATTTTTTTCTAATACTGAACGAAGAGCTCTAACTTCCCGTTGTAGAACATCTAATCTACTTACAACACTATCACTAACACCTTTTTGAGAAAGGTCAAACTGAATATTGCCTTCCACTTTCCACACCTCAAGAAGGTCCTCTATGTGTATTTTATAAGGCTCATAGGCAAGATTATCAGATATTAGCTCAACTTCTCCAGTCTCCACTATACAGTTCTTAGCTCGCTTAAAAACAACTCCACGATCCTGGGTTAGAAAAACATAAAGCTCTCCTGTTTTAATATAATTCCAATCTTGTATATAGCTAGATATTAAGTATGATCCTGGTAGAAAAGGAAGCATACTGTCTCCTTCTATTTGAAAAACACGTCGAGTCTCTTCGGATGATATTTCAGGTATGGGTAGTGAGAATTGAGGAAGAGCTTCAATGAAATCCATATCTCCGTACCCCCCTAGATAGCCCGCTGCAGCTTTTATAGGTACGAGAGATACGCTCTCTTTATTGGTTTTCGGATCAACTGGAACGACAAGAATTCGCAACTTTTTCCCCGCGAGGCGCTCAGTCTCGACATTAGAAGATTTAATCCCTTTCATTTGACCAGCAAGTAGGTCATCAACGCTCATATTAAATAATCTAGAAAAAGCCAATAGTGTCTCTATTTTGGGTTCGGCGCGCCCCTCTTCATAAGCTCCAATAAGAGATCGTTTTAATCCAACACGATCAGCTAATTGCTCTTGTGTCCAGCTATTTAACTTTCGAATTGATTTAAGTGTCATGTCTAACTTCATAATATTACTATTTATATTAGATTGCTAAAATAATTAGTAATTATGAAATAAGCAAACAGAAATTGAAAAAATACTTATTTAGCTACGTGGAGAGGATCATTAACTATCGCATGACCAGCAAGCCAAGCACTAGTCCAGGCTGCTTGAAAATTAAAGCCACCCGTCAATGCATCAATATCAAGAACTTCACCAGCAAAATATAAATCAGAAACAACACGGCTCTCAAATGTTTTAAAATTAACTTCCTCTAGAGCAACACCACCGGAAGTAACAAACTCCTCCTTGAAAGTGCTTTTACCCGCTACTTGAAAAATAGATTCTGATAGCGCACCTGAAAAACGTCGAACAACAGGCTTGCTGAGGTCAGACCAATTTGCAGACTCTGGGATTTTAGAAAATAAGCAAAGGGCCTTCCATAACCGCAAAGGAATTCCAAACATGGAATTAGAAGTCACCCGCTTACGTTGAAAATCAAAGTCTTTTCTAAACCCATTAAGAGTTTCAAATAAATCCTCAGAACTTTCACCTGGAACCCAATCAATAAAAACAGAAAAACAATGATCAACCTGATTCATCCACCTAGCTCCAAAAGAAGATAGTTTTAGAATACTAGGACCACTTAAGCCCCAGTGAGTTACAAGTAGCGGACCCTCAGCTTCAAATCCGCCTATAGGTATTGTTGCTCTTACTTGCGGCATGGAGACACCTGCCATATCTTTTAATCTCGAATCCTTGACATTGAAGGTGAATAATGACGGAACAGGAGATACGATTTTGTGACCTAATTTTTCCAAATCAGACCAAATTCTCTTAGACCCACCACTAGCGACAAGTACTCGATCAAAGGATGAAATAGCTCCAGAGTCAAAATAAAGAGAAAATCCATTTTTTTCTTTAACTATAGATTTTAACCCTTGTCTCAAATGGAACTCAACCCCTGCCCTATTTGCAAAATCAAGCAAACAATCAGCAATTGTAGAAGATTGATTTGAAACAGGAAAAACACGATTATCATTCTCTATTTTTAATTCTACTCCTCTATCGGTAAACCACTCCATAGTATCCCCACAAGAAAATTTATGAAAAGGTCCTAGCAGCTCGCGAGCTCCCCTTGGGTAATAATCAATTAATTCCTTAGGGTCGAAGCATGCATGTGTGACATTACATCTCCCGCCACCGGATATTAAGACCTTCCCTAATAGGTTGGGGGATTTCTCAAACACATGAATTTTAGAGCTTGGAGATGCTTCTGCTGCTGCGATAGCTGAGAACACACCGGCAGCACCACCTCCAATTATAGCAATTTTTTTAGACGTTGTCACTATACTAATTTACACCTTTAAAATCTTATTATTATAGCTAACGTGTATCAAAGAGGCCAAGATTAGAAACAGGCTCTCCTCCTAGCGCTAAAGCAAGTTGATTACTTATAATTTGATTAGGTACTAGCTCTAATAATCCTGGATTAGCCTCACTAATTAACCAATACTTTCTATTCAAATCGCCAGGCCCAACGACTCTCCAGTAGCAAGAATACTGACCGTCTTTAACTGTCTCGGTTAATCTGATTTCAACAGGGCCTTTAAGCGTAATACAAATCCAGTCTTGAGCATCATTTGCATTTTTAGGAAGGTTTTCATACGAGCTAAAACTCAATGAAGATAACGATGATTCAAATTCACTATCTAACGTTGAAAGTAATTTACCTAATGATAGATGCACTCTTTTCCTACTCCAATCATCCAAGGAGATTCCAGTCTCAAGCGTTATAGTTGGAATATTAGACTCTTGAAAATACTCGCCAAATGCAGATGGATAAAAACTATCATCAAATTTGGCTAAACTATTTACGTAATCTTTTTTAAGTTTATCTACCATCCAGCTACAATAGATCATTGCTGTTAATTGAGATTTTGTTTTATGTTGGCGAGACCCTTTCGGCGCCAACAAGGAGAAAGATGCAGGTGTATGTCCTGTTTTTGGATAAAAACACGTTCTTTGATCATGAAGGTTGAGGGCAAGTTTAGGCACTTCACTAATTACCCAATTAGAAAGAGATAAACCCTCTAAAGTATTCAGCTCACGAGCATCACGATTAATGTCAACTCCATTTGAATTAAATCGCTGAAACAAATCAGCTCCATCTGGATTTATAATTGGACAAATCGCCCAAGATTGGTGCGTGATGCTTTGCATTAAATAAAGCAAAGCATCAAAACCTGTAGGTTCATTTCCATGCATTAACGACCATGCGCAGATATCTACTGATTTATTTGGCTTATTCCTGAAGACAAAAATATCTACCCCATTAGAGCTTTTACCAATAACCTCAGTAGACCAGCTATACTCTTTCGCTGCCCGCTTGAGTAGTTGCACACGTTTAGAAGTCGTCTGATACCTCATATGTAAATGTACCATTCAGTTAATAATATTAAGCTATAACTATCAATTCAGAATAAAATTCATCCACTTCAATTTAGTCAAACCAAAAAGAGAATTAATTTTACATATTTGAATCAAATTAGTCGATGTTTGTGTGATGAAAAGAAAAAAGATATCATCTCTATTGTTTTTTGTTCCTACAATTTTACTCTCCCAGCCTGTAAGCTTTTGTGTTGGTAGTTGCGCCGACTTGAACAATGGTAAAAACGAAAAAATATTCACAATAATAGCCAATCAAGAGCCAGAATTCTTTTTGTGGTTGGGCGATAACATTTATTCTACTGAAGAGCACTGGGGCTCCTTTAAATCTATGAAAAAAGCCTATCAAGATCGACATTCGACAGAGGAAATAGCAAAAATGTTTAATTCTGTTAAGCCTCAGTATGCAATATGGGATGATCATGACTATGGACCAAATGATGCGGATTCGTCATTTTTTGGCAAAAAAATTAGCGCTAGAGTATTTGAATCAGTTTGGACTGACACTCCAACTGAAGTTTCTAAATATGGAGATACACGATGGAGTCTCCTTAGAGGTGATATTGGTATAATCGGCCTTGACGACAGGAGTCATCGTGGCCAGACTGGAAGTCAAGTGCTTGGGAATAATCAATTAAAATGGCTTGAGAAAACAATTAACCGATATAATGAAGCAAAAATCATCTTCATTGCCCTAGGTTCTCAAATACTTAACGAAGCTAAAGTTTATGAGAACTACTCAAGATTCCCTCAGGAAAGGTCAAGGTTTCTTGAAATATGTTCTAATTCAAATTCTCAGATAGTTCTCTTATCTGGAGACAGGCACCATGGTGAGCTTAATGTTAAAAAGGTAAACGGCAAACGTATAATTGAGATAACTAGCTCCCCTTTAACCTCATCAACACATAGCCCGAGCAAGGATGAACTAAAAAACAATCATAGCTTGGTAAGGGGGTCAGTTATCGATCTTAATCATTTTAACCGCATCAATTGGGATGGCGATTCAACTCTCTCCACTGATTTTTTGAGTTCTACTGGAAAGGTTCTTTTAAGCAAAGAATGGACTATTCAAACAAACTTCTAAGATGATTTTAATTTTCTGTTAAACTAGTTCTTTAATTTATTGTTTAAATTTGTATGTATTCAATATATCGAGAGCAAACTCTGCCAATATCACTGAAGGAAGCGTGGGAATTTTTCTCTTCTCCATCAAATCTATCTAAAATCACACCTGACAGCTTGGGTTTTGAGGTAACTGGTGACACTCCTCAACAAATGTATCCGGGATTGTTTATACATTATCGTGTGTCTCCCATACTGGGAATTCCAATGAGTTGGACAACGGAAATAACACAAGTAGAACATGAAAAATACTTTGTTGACGAACAACGTGTAGGTCCCTATGCCATATGGCATCATGAGCATTTTTTTGAGGAAATAGAAAATGGTGTTTTAATGAAAGACCATATTCATTATAAACTTCCTTTCGGTTTTCTTGGACGTATTGTTCATCCCCTTATAGTAAAGCCTAAACTAAATGAGATTTTTAATTATAGATTTGATATTGCTGAAAAGTTATTCTCAAATAATTTAAAATGAAAGAGAAAACTATACCAACGAAAAACCCAATTGATTCAGATAAGATAGCTGAAGCCCCTGGCCTATTAAAATATCCTCACCACGTAGGTGGTGTTCCGATAAAAATAAATGATGAAGCTGTACAACGTAGTGTTGCTTTAAATGCAATGGATTTTCAGACTGACCAGCAGCTGCTACAGATTAAGTCACAAATGGAATTGCTCGCCTCGCAAGTGAAAGAAATACAAGATAGAAAACGCGTTTCAGAATGGATTTACAATGCTAAAATTAGATTTAAGCCAGAAATTAATCATGTCTACCATCTTTATAGAAACTCAATGAATGAGTATATCTTATCGCTTATTAGTCCTGAAGAATTTATGCATTCTCAGCGAAATTTAGGAGATTTTGTTAATACAGTTAGACTATTAGGAGATCACACTTGGCACATAGTGAAATGAATTCTCCACCAAAAGCATTTCATAGTTCATTAATTTCCGAAGGAAATGAAGAAAATAGACAAGAGATTTGGCTTCTGCATGGCTATGCAAGTAATGAAGCTGACTTGCATTCTTTAACTCCTCATTTTGGAGACAACTACAAGATCCGTTCTCTTCGTGCAACCTTTCCCCTTTCTAGTGGCGGTTTTGCTTGGTATGGATTAGATTTTGACATTAACGGAGTAAAGAGAAGTGATGTCCATCAAGCTGAGGAGTCCATGCATTTTATTGCCAAAGCATTAGACTGGCATCAGTCCAACTTCCCTAAAGCTAAACGTCCAATTATTTTAGGTTTCTCGCAAGGTGGAATTTTGGCGAATGCATTGGCCTTTAATTATCCCGAGAAAGTATTTTGTGTTATTTCTATCGCAAGCTATTTTCCTCTTGAATGGTCTTTTTTAAAACAGGGAAAAACAAAAGTTCCACAATTAGCCGCTGTAGGAACTGAAGATGCGGTTGTTCCAATGTCAATGTCAATACCAACTTATAATGAAGCCATAAAAAAGTATGGAATGAACGTGGAAGTTAAAACTTACACAATGCCCCATTCAATCAGCCCTGAGTGTTTTACAGACATCATAAAATTCTTAGACGAAATTAAATCATGAATGCGGTTGACTCAAGATATGTCTCCATTTTCTCAGCCCCCAAAAGCTCATGATGACAAGAAAAAAAGAGTAGATTGCATATATATCATAGTCCCGGTTTAAGTAAATGAATATTGTAGCAATATTGAGAATTATCCAAAGTAACCAGTTCTCCAAAACTCTTTTTGCTTGCCATATTGTAGCTAGTATCGATACAGACGCTATCATGCAATCTATGTAAGGCAAGGGGTTTTTTGTAGAGTCAGCCATTGCATAGCCGGCAAGTAGTCCTAAAATAAGCACAATGAGTATAATTAGATAGACTTCTGGTTTCTTGACTAATCTGATCGATTTGGGAACGTCTACAAGACTCCACTGTCGCCAGCCATAGATAGCCAAAACTGAATAAATAATATTTAAGAGTGACTCAGCATAAAGGCCTCCACTATAAAACATCCACACGGCAAGAGCACACCCAATAAACCCTGAAGGCCAGGCCCATATTTTTTGACGGGCTATTCCGACTATGTATAAGACATTGAAAATTACAGAAATTAGCTCAACGCCTATTTCCATTACTCCTAGTCAATTAGTTCTTTAACTAATTCTGATGCTTCTTTTAGGCCAACTGCGGAGTAAACTCGTAAATCGCTATCATCGATAAGAGCCTTAGCTTCTGAAGCATTTGTCCCTTGGAGTCTTATGATTATAGGGACAGGTATCTCTCCTATTGATCTGTATGCATCGACTATTCCTTGTGCAACTCTATCACATCTAACTATACCCCCAAATATATTTACCAGAATAGCCTTAACACTTGAATCTTCAAGGATTATTCTAAAAGCTTTTTCAACTCTTTTGGCATCTGCAGTGCCTCCAACGTCTAAAAAGTTTGCTGGGCTTCCTC
The DNA here is from genome assembly GCA_949529985.1 of Owenweeksia sp. TMED14. Classification (GTDB taxonomy): domain Bacteria; phylum Bacteroidota; class Bacteroidia; order Flavobacteriales; family Schleiferiaceae; genus TMED14. Next base: position 43,852 of record CATIRS010000019.1, on the reverse strand, counting down.
CTGCCATTTTTATTATGTCCATTGTCGCCATAGCCAGTCCAGCTCCGTTAACCATGCAACCAACATTTCCATCCAGCTTTACGAAATTCAACCCTGCTTTATCCGCCCTAACTTCAGTCTCATCTTCCTCCCTAAGGTCTCTAAGTTCTATCAGCTCCTTGTGACGGAATAATGCATTATCGTCTAAGGAGACTTTGGCGTCAACAGCAATGATTTTATTGTCACTTGTTTTTAGAACCGGATTAATCTCGAATAAAGAAGCATCAATACCCTCGAAAGCTTTTAGTAGGTTTTTGACAAATAAAACCATCTCCTTGAGGGCTAATCCTGTTAATCCAAGATTGAATGCCACTCGTCTCGCTTGAAAATCCTGAAGACCTAACGCTGGATCGATTACTTCCGTAAAAATTTTATCTGGTGTGTTTTCGGCAACATATTCAATGTCCATACCACCCTCAGGGCTGTACATAAGCATATTTTTTCCTTGTTTTCTATCAAGAAGGATACTCATATAATATTCTTCCGTATCGGACTCGCCTGGATAATAAACATCTTCAGCGACAAGAACTTGGTGAACTTTTTTTCCTTTTTTAGAAGTTTGTGGCGTCACTAAATTCATCCCCAATATGTTATTAGCTATTTGCGAAACCTCTTTTAAAGATTTTGCTAGCTTTACTCCTCCTCCTTTACCTCGGCCACCTGCATGAACTTGTGCTTTAATGATATGCCATTGAGTATTTGTTTCAGTAGTCAGTTTTTCTGCAGCGCTTAAAGCTTCTTCAGCAGTTGACGCAACAATCCCCCTTTGAATACGAACTCCGTAAGATGCCAATATTTCCTTTCCTTGGTATTCGTGAAGATTCATAATTTTTTATGGATTTTATTATTGCTGCAAATGTACTTATGAACTCACGGAATTCCTCTCTACTTTTGAAGTCTATGTCAAGTTTGTTAAACGCTAAAGGAATCTCAAAGTCATTCGGTGAAATATCTGTACTTAATCATTTAGATTTTCAATTATCTCATGGTGAGTTTGTTGCTATAACCGGAGCTTCTGGATCAGGGAAATCTACCCTATTACATATTCTAGGAGGTTTAGAGTACCCTGACTCTGGTACGATAGAATTTGAAAATGCTTTATATCCCAGGGGGGGGAAAGAGATAGAACTTTTTAGGAATAGATATTTGGGATTCGTATTTCAGTTTCACCACCTGCTTCCTGAGTTTTCAGCGCTAGAGAATATTTGCATGCCTGGATGGATAGGAAAAAATAAGGATACTGAAATTTATGCCAAAGAGTTAGCTGAAGAGTTTGGCCTAACGAACCGCCTAAATCACCTACCAAGTCACCTAAGTGGTGGTGAACAGCAGCGGGTGGCTATGGCCAGGGCGCTCGTAACTCGTCCAAAGTTACTTCTTGCAGATGAGCCATCTGGAAATTTAGACAGTAAGAGATCTAAAGAATTATTTGATCTTCTTGATCAGGTTAGATTATCGAAATCTGTTGGTATTGTGGTTGTCACTCATAGTGAGAACTGGGCTTCAAGTGTTGACAGAACGCTTAATTTATCTGATGGAAAATGGGGAGTCTAATCCCAGCGAAGGACTTGCATTCTTGGTTGGATAATTGGGTGGACAAATATGAAAATATTAATTTCATAACTAATGATCCTATCTCTATTCCGCACCGTTATGAACGTCCTGTTGACAGAGAATTTGTTGGTTTTGTAACGGCTTCCATTTCTTGGGGAAGGAGAGCGAGTATTCTTAAAAGCGCCGAGAAAATGTTTTCATACTTTGGGGACCAGCCTGTTGATGATTTAGTTGATCTGTCTGATAATGATATAGCAGATATTATTTGGTCTCATCGTACATTTTTAAATATTGATGGTTGGCAGTTCATTAAGTCTTTAAGAGATTATTTTCGCAATCACAGCAGTATGGAAAAGCTTTTCATAACTCATCCAAAAGAAGTTTATTATAATGAAGCTATTGATCGTTTTAGGTTAAATATTTCAAAAGACTGGAAGTATCAAAGAACATTAAAGCATATCGCTTCTCCAAAAGCAGGATCTGCAGCAAAACGTATTCACCTTTTTTTGCGATGGATGGTTAGATCTAATGATCGAGGTGTTGATTTTGGAGATTGGGAAAATCTTGATCCAAGAAAGTTATCCTGCCCTCTTGATGTTCACAGTGGTAACGTGGCGCGAGACCTAGGTTTATTGAAACGATCATACAATGATTCAAAATCATTATTAGAGTTAGATATAGCTCTCAGAAAACTAGATCCTAGTGATCCAGTCAAATATGATTATGCCTTATTCGGTTTAGGCGAATCTGCAACATTAAAATGATAGTGTTAAAATCATTCCTTAATGTTGCTGAACTATGAATAATATTCCTCTCGCAGAGCGCATGCGTCCAAATAAATTAGATGATTTTGTTGGTCAGCAACATGTAATTGGCCCTAAGAGTTCAATAATGACTTCTTTAAAGCAAAAAAGACTGCCTTCGATAATACTTTGGGGGCCGCCAGGTGTCGGGAAGACAACTCTAGCTAAATTATTATCAGAAGCTGTAGGTATGCCAATTACTTCGTTATCAGCAATTTCTTCTGGTGTGAAAGATATACGAGAGACTATTTCTAGATCAGAAAAAGACAGGTTATTTCATCCAAATGGTCGAGTTCTTTTCATTGATGAGATTCATCGATTTAGCAAATCTCAACAGGATTCTCTTCTAGCAGCTGTTGAAAAAGGTGTTGTGACCCTTATTGGTGCTACTACAGAGAACCCCAGTTTTGAAATCAATAGTGCTTTAATGAGTCGATGCCAACTTCATATCTTGAAAAAGCTTTCATTGAAAGATCTTCAACTCATTGGAAAAAGAGCCATGAGTGAGGACAGTCAAATGTTAAAATTAGAAATTAAACTTATTGATTGGGAGGCTCTTTATGGATTTGTTGGTGGCGACGGTAGGAGATTTTTAAATACTCTAGAGAGTCTTTCTAACACATGCTATTCCGAAGGTATATCGATAATAGACTCGTCTTATATTCTTGAAAATGCGCCAAAGATTTCTCCAATATATGACAGAGCTGGTGAGCAGCATTATGATATTTCTAGTGCATTGATAAAGTCGATAAGAGGAAGTCATCCTCAAGCTGCTTTGTACTGGCTTGCAAGAATGATAAAAGGTGGAGAATCTCCAACGTACATAGCTCGAAGGCTATTGATATCAGCATCAGAAGATATTGGTTTAGCAAACCCTAACGCACTTCATGTAGCGAATGCATGCTATCAATCTGTAGAATGTCTAGGGATGCCTGAGGGCAGGATCCCGCTTGCTCAATGTGTCATATACCTCTCTAGTTGTCCAAAAAGCAATTCGACATTAATTGGTATTGATGCAGCTATGGAGATTGTCGAAAAATATGGTGATTTGGATATCCCTTTACATCTAAGGAATGCTCCGAGTGAAATGATGAAAGAAATCGGATATGGAAAGTCATATAAGCATCCTCATGATTACCCTGGTAATTTTGTTAATCAAAAATATTTACCAGATGATATATTAAATTCTAAGTTTTATTGTCCGGGTGATAATGAAGTCGAGAAAAAAATAAGAGACTGGTTAGATTTTCGTTGGGGTGATATGAAATAACAAATGCATTTAACCTATGAAAAATAGACATATTGTATTTATGTGATTATTATATTTTAGTGATAGAAACCTCTGTTCGGCGATTAAGCGTTCTACCTTCTTTACTATAATTTGAGGACACAGGAAGTCGATCGCCGAAACCTCGAAAGGATAACCGGCTCTCTAATATTCCCTTATTAATAAGTTCAAGATATACCGCCTCTGCTCTCTTTCTGCTTAGTTCTATATTACGCTCTTTCGTTCCGGTGTCGTCTGTATGGCCTTGCAGCTCGATATGAAGAGAAGGATTTTTCTGCATCCACTTTACAATACGCGAAATTTCTAATCCAGAATGGCTCATTAGCTGAGCTCGATTCAACTCAAATAAAATATTATTTAATGTAAAGTGATCACCATTATGAATAGGAATCATGAATACTGTGTCTTTTTTTAAACTTGTGTTTCTCATCTCAGTCACGATCCTCTTAGAAACCATGTTGTAACCGTTGGCAACAACGTTAAAAGCCAATTCAGAACCTAGTGAGATAGCTGTTTGAAAACTCCCTCCTTCTCCGACTGCCTCCATTCCAAGGCCGTTCTGCCCAATAGACCAGGAAGCATTTTTTACCACCTCTCCATTCAGAGAGCTTATAGCCCATATTTCAACCCATGTTGTTGCACGTGGCATAATACTTAGGGGTATTTTAAACTGATATATCTGTGGGTTTTTGCTTTGAGAACTAGAGTCAAAGGAGTTATTTAAGACTCCACCTGCCAGATACCCCGTGCTCCCGTCAGGAGATACAACTAGACCAAAATTATCGGTATGGTCATTAATTGGGTAACCAAGGTTTATTGGTTTTGTCCAAGAACCATCATCCTTCCAAGTGCTCCTAAAAAGATCTAGCCCCCCCATGCCCACGTGACTATTTGAGGCAAAGTATAGACTCTTTCCATCAGCGTGTAAAAACGGTGAGAACTCGTCACCGGAGCCATTTATTTCAGAAGGCAGTTGCTTCGCAAGTGACCAATATTTGCCATTCCATCTAGACATCCAAATATTGGAATTACTTCCTCTTTTTTTTGCATCACGAACAAAAAATAAAAACTGCCCGTCTGCAGACAGGCAGGGCTGTGTCTCCCATTGAGAAGTATTAATCGCACTCCCTATGTTTTGCGCATCAGACCAACCTCTTTTTGAATTAAAAGACAAATAAATATCACAAGACCCGTAACCATCTTCTCTTCCACAAGCTGCAAGAGACATTTTTTTTTGATCCCCTTGAACACTTACCGCTCCTTCATTTAATCGAGTATTAATATTGCCGCTGACCCTGTTGGGCGTTGACCATGAAATGCTATCAATTTTATTGACAATATAAATATTCTCATCTAATGGGGCATTGAGGAAATTTCTACCCGTAAAATACAATGTCGAGTCATCTCCAGAAATACTAGGGAAAAAATATGATTCTGGATAGCTATTAGTATCATTATTATCTCTGATAAGCTTTGGAGTTATAGTTTGAGGAATCAGAACAGCAGACATTCCGAATTTCGCATTTTCTAACAGCTTCAACACAGTTTTTTTCTTTGTTTTTGGTAAGTTTAGAATGAGCAGATATTTTAAAAATGCCTCATTAGAGGTTTCATAAAGCCCATTTTTTAGGGCTAAATTTCCTATTTTAAAAAACCCTTCTCTCGGGCTGCCTTTAGCAGCTTTTGAAAACGAAATAATGGCCTTTTCAGGCTTTCCTTGTTGTGAATATAAATCACCTAAGGACATGTGTGCATCATAATATTCAGGGGAGATGCGAATGGCTTTTAAGAAATATTTTTCAGCTCTACTTGTGTTTTCTACACCTCTTATAGCCAACGAAATGCCTTTTAAGTATGATTTTACAGCCTGTTTCTTTTGACCTAGACAGTCTTGAGTTGTAACTAGGAAAATAATAGTAATGAGAAGCCAGATAAACCGCATATATTACCGACGAAGTTACGGTCTCAAAACTGTAACTTAGCAACGCGTTGAATAGTAAATAAAAATGAACGAATCATCTTTTGAACAAGTAAAGCTGGTATTTACCGATTTTTTAATAAAAAATGGGCACAGGAAAACTCCTGAGAGATATGCCATACTTTTCGAGATTTATGATAGTCAAGATCACTTCGATATAGAAGCTCTATATACTTCAATGAAGAAGAAAAATTACAGGGTTAGTAGAGCTACGCTTTATAATACAATTGAGCTTTTACTTTCCTGTGGTCTTGTAAGAAAGCATCAATTCGGCCAAAATCAAGCTCAGTATGAAAAGTCATACTTCAATAGGCAGCATGATCATGTAATTTTATTAGACTCTGGTGAGGTTAAAGAGTTTTGCGATCCTCGTATTCAAAAAATAAAAGAGAGTGTTGAAGAGGTCTTTGGCGTCGAAGTTACTGGTCATCAGCTATACATATATGCAAAATCAAAAAAATAAATGAGTCAGGGAGCAGATATCCTACTAGGTCTTCAATGGGGCGATGAAGGAAAAGGTAAAATTGTAGATGTATTAACAAAAAACTATGATGTTGTCGCTAGATTTCAAGGTGGTCCAAACGCTGGACATACGCTGGAATTTAATAATATTAAACATGTCCTTCATACAATTCCTTCAGGGATATTTCATGAAAATGCTGTAAATGTAATTGGAAATGGTGTTGTTATTGATCCGATAATTTTCTGCGGGGAAATAGATAAATTACTTAAACTTGAACCCCACTGCATAGATCGTTTAAAGATTTCTCGAAAGGCGCATCTTATCCTACCCACTCACAAGTTACTTGACGCTGCATCTGAAGCATCAAAAGGGAAAAATAAAATTGGATCCACACTTAAAGGTATTGGCCCAACTTACATGGATAAGACTGGAAGGAATGGATTGCGTATTGGTGATATTGAGCTTTTAGATTTTATTGATAGATATAACGTTCTAAAGAAAAAGCATCTAGACCTTTTGAAAGGGTATGAATTTCCATTTGACCTCCAGATAGCAGAAAAAGATTGGATGGTGGCTATAGCTAGAATAAAAAGAATGAATCTCTCCGATACAGATATTTTAATTCAAAAAGCTTTTCATTCAGGAAAAAAAATATTAGCAGAAGGAGCTCAAGGGACACTTTTAGATGTAGATTTTGGAACTTATCCTTATGTGACATCGTCTACTACTACTGCTGCCGGAGCATGCACAGGCCTAGGCCTAGCTCCTAATCGTATCAATGAAGTGATTGGCATCTTTAAAGCATATATAACACGTGTGGGCTCTGGCCCTTTTCCAACTGAGTTGAACGATGATCTTGGTCAAAATCTGCGAGACAAGGGAAACGAATATGGAAGTACTACCGGGAGGCCTAGAAGAACAGGATGGTTAGATATTCCTGCCCTTAAATACGCTGTTGAAATAAATGGTGTAACTCAATTAATGATGATGAAGGCAGATGTATTATCTGGATTAAAAGAGCTCAAGGTTTGCACTGAATACCGTTACCTCGGCGCCACCATAAACCATCTTCCATTCAGTCTGAATGAGAAACTATTGCAGCCAGTGTATGTGGAAATGGAATCATGGGAAGAAGATTTAACAGGTATAACTTCGGCATCTGACTTACCAAAGGCTCTTCAAGATTATACTGATTTTATAGAAGAGAAAATCGGTGTTCCTGTTGTACTCATATCAGTAGGGCCAGATAGGGAGCAAACGCTCTGGCGAGGATGAAAGCTTTTTGGCTGTGTCTTATTTTATTTATTTGCAATCCCCTAATTTCGCAGGAATCAAAGAATGACCGTATAGAAATATTAAAATCCCGAAGAGTTACGGTTTTGAGAATGGATACTGCTTCGGTAACTATCTTAAGTGGTGATGTTGCATTGAGAAATGGAGATGGTCTCTTCTACTGCGATTCTGCTAGATGGTGGAGAAGAAATGATCGGTTTATAGCATTTGGAAACATACGTTTTATTGGAAATAATGGGTTAAAAATCAATGCGAATAATTTAGATTTTAAAAAGGGACTTGCTGATTTAAGTGGTGATGTTGTGCTAAGACAAGATGGACAAACTCTAGAAACAAATCAGCTCATGTATCAAACAAAAGAAGAAGTAGGGTGGTATAATAATGGAGGTAAGATGATATCGAATGATGGACAGCTCACATCTATTGCTGGAAGATTTATTGCAAAAGAAAAGCTTTTTATCTTTCAAAATAAAGTTCATGCCACCACGGAAGATTATATCATTGATTGCGAAAAAATATCACAATATCCAGAAAGGTCAATTTATATAATTTCATCAAAAGGGACAGCTAAAAGTAAATCAGGGAAACTTATATTCGGGTCTGCAATAATTAATAATAATTTAAATATCTCGAGCTTCTTTAAAGGTGTTGAAGGATATGACTCCACGGTAACGTTTCAAGCTGATAGCCTTTATAAATCAGATGAAAAAGAAATAACAAGATTGTATGGTAATGATTCAATCCCTGCGAAATGGGCTAATTTTACTAAGGATAGTTTAGAGATCCATTCAGGATTTATTGAGCACGAGTCAAATTTCACGACAGCTGTGAATAATGTCATCACTTTTCAAAATAATCTAGTAACCCATTCTCAAAATTTGACATGGAAACCGCTGGATTCTATTATTTTCATATGGGGAAAATCGACAGCCTGGTCAGGCGGTTATCAAGTGATTTCAGATAGTCTGATATATGTTTTTGGTGATGAGCATAATAATGATTCACTATTTGGAATTGGTCATATCAATATATCAAGCGCTCCTGACAGTTCCGGTTTATCAGATGAAATGTGTGGCAAAGTTTTTACAGGTTTTATAAATGAGGGTAGAATAGATAAATTAGCAATAAGAGGTAATGCTGTGGCGTTGATTCACCCTGAGACTGAACAAACGAGTAACATAAAATGCTCAGAAATTGAATTAAATTTTAAAGAGAATAAATTAACGTCAATTCGTTTCATAAAGGGGCCAGAAGGAAATGTACAGAATGAGGAATCAGATACATTTCATTTACCGAATTATGAGGATCGTTGGAATAGTCAACCGCGTAAAATAGAGTCAATATTTGGGCGAAAGTAGTTTGGACCTTTCATTACTTTACCATCTTCTCTGTAAATTGGTTCACCGTTCACATCAAGCTTACTCATGTTGCTTCTCTGAATCTCTTTAAAAATATCTTCAATCTTATCTTGCATTCCGTGCGTGATAATCGTTCCACACAAGATATAGAGCATGTCGCCCAGTGCGTCTGCTATTTCAGTTAAATCTCCGTTTCTAGCCGCTTCTAAGTACTCATCGTTTTCCTCCGCCATAAGTCGATGACGAAGATTAACAAATGCCGGTTTGATGTTATATGTTGGTTTATTTTCAAAAGGAATCCGATAAATTTTATGAAATTTCGTTACGGCATCAATTTGTTTCTTCATAGCAGTTAATTTTGTCGCAAATTACACACATTGGAAAACATAACAACAGGTCATTGGATATTCGCTTCAGTATTTACAGTTGCATTCCTTTCTTACTTATTTTGGAGCTACCGAAAAGATGCTGAAGTTCATGCTATGCATTATGGAAAAAGTATTCGCTTCTTGCTATTGATAGTGGTTCTTTTGTTTGTTATCTACATATTTAAACGGATATAATTAAAAACCCTATGAGAATATCAAAATATATAATCCCTTTAGCAATACTCCTTTTAGCAATCTCTACTCGATTTATTCCCCACATCCCTAATTTTACCGCTATTGGCTCTGTGGCTATTTTAGGAGGTTTCTGGATGCGTGGGGGGAGGCTATTTCTAATCATTCCTTTGCTAATATTATTTCTCTCTGACATCATTTTAAATATTGTAGTTTACAAGAGCTCGTCATTATTATCCAGTATGTTTTATCCGGGAATGGGATTTGTATACGCTGGTCATTTGGCCATGTTCATGTGGGGGTTCTATATTGTCAAGAAGCCAAACGCTCTTAAATGGATGGGTCATGCAGCTGGAGCTAATCTTATATTCTTTATATTAAGTAATTTTGGCGTTTGGTTTGGTAACCCCTCCCTTCCCCAAAACATATTTGGCTTACTGTCTGTCTACGCAGCAGCTATACCTTTTTACTTAAGTTCTCTGGCCGGAACAGTCGTATATGGAGGTGTGATGTTAGCTGTTCTGTATAAAGCCGCAGCCTTTGCTCCGTTAAATAGATAAAAGGCTATCGTTTAAAATAAAAAAGGCGCCAACATATCGACGCCTTTTTTAAATTTAAATCATTTATCAGTATAACCCTTAGTCAATAGTAATAGCTCCTGCTGGAATAAGTCCAATATTGGAGCTATCTAATGCAACCCCACTTTTATCATAAATAATTGCCATCCCGGGAGACTGATAATCCAAAGCATCAAGTAATAGGATATTACCATTTGATTCATCAATAGCTAAACCATAGGCTGAATGATTAATTATTTTTTGGGTTGGAAATGATGTGCTTGTGATGTCAAACTCAACAACACTTCCCGAATATGAGTCTTGAAGAAAATATAATCTATTGCCTTCGGGGTTTATTCGCAATCGACTTGGATTATTGTCTAAAACCGGATTGACTAAATCAGATATAATAGTCTTGGTTAAAGGTTCTATATTAATCAAAGAAGAATATCTGTCAACTCCTTGGCCATAAGTATCTAAACCAGAACAAAGTACCCAAACTGTACCAAAAGAGTCAATAAGGATTTCTTTTGGATTAATGCCAACTTGTATATCAACTTCATGAGTCCAAGAGTCAATATCATAAACGGAAATAGTGCTATCAACCCCGTAGCCGCCAGAATTAGCAACAAATAATTTTTTCCCAGAAATTGTGTTTGCTGAGCTGTAGGCGACCATACCTTCAGGGCCTATGCCTGCTTTCAAAGAATCAACAATGGCCCCTAGCGTTAAATCCACCTTGTATATTGAGTTTGTGCCCCAGTCAGAGACAAGTAGGATATCATTATCTATACTCAATGATTGTCTAGGGGACTTAAAACCTGATATTACCTTTTGGCTGAGAAATGAATTTACATCTATCACTTCAACCGTCGCCGCGCCATTCATGACAGCATATATATACTTATCATCTTTACTTATGTGATTGGCAAGATTACCCATGGTTCTACCATTCACTTCTTGAAAGAAATTCTGTCTAACTGTATCGATCGACGATGATTCGTTCGTAACCACAAAAGACAAACTTCCATTACCTCCCTGGAAGGCTCCTTCACTAATGACTAAAAGACCAGATTGATCTGATTGATTTGATGATTTTTTATTATTTCCACATGAATAGAAAATTAATAAAGAAGTGATAATTAAGAATGTTCTAGAAAGGTTTTTAATTTTTAATTTCATATTTTCTGTTTTATTTACACTTGAATTATTTTGCATTAGATTAAGATTTGAATTGAATTGATAAATTGAAATATCGACCAGGCATCGGATAACCTGGTTGAAGGATGATCTGTTGATTGAATATGTTTTGAATATCAATCTTCATGGACATAATACATGATTTATTGAGCTGAGCTATCCGAACATTTGTGTAGAGATTGATAAAGCTATTGAAGGGCAAATCAGATGATCGGTCATATGTCCATGCTGTTGGAGCACCTAGCTGAGCAAGGGAATTAAGTCCAAAGTCGCCCCAATTAGTTTTATGGGAGTAATTAAACCTAACTCTACCCCTAGAAGCGTATGGCAATGGAAATCCCTTATCATTTACACTATTCATAGCTTGAATCTCCAATTGAGACATGTCGGAACCTCTTGTCACTTGAGCAGAAAAATTAACCCCAATTCGCATTATTAAATTCTCGTTTATTGGTTGCCAAAACAAACCACTCGGCCTCCATATTATGCCATTTTTAAGCCGACCAGAAAATCCTTCAATTTTAAAAATAGTTTTTTGAGTGCTGAAACTGAACGAGCTTCTTAGATCCCATCCTGATTCCGGAAGAAGGGCAACATTACCGCCTGGCACCCAAAACATGTCATTCATACTTGGGAGCCTAAAAATTCTTTTCCAATGGATATTCCAATTAGCCTTAGTTGATTTTCCTAAAAATTGAACTCCAGGACTGAATCCGCCTCTGGGGAAATCTATATATTGATAGGATATTTTATTATAAATATTTAAATCATAATTATCCAATAAATGATATTTCAGAACTGTTAAATTGCTAAAAATTGAAGCGGAAGTGTCTGGCTTATTCTCTCCAGAGACTCTGAAAACCTGAATTTGACTCTGATTAGAAACTAGAAACCTACTAGAAATCCATTTATTTATTAATTCAACATTGGCACCTTTAGAAAAGTTTGAATCCAAAATGTTAAAAGTCTGGTGACTATAAATCTGTTGACTTGAAAAAACACTCTGACGCAATTCAAGCATATATTTATTAATGTGCCAACCATTAGAATTGTTAACTTGAAATCTATTGTCAGCCTGATTAGCACCAATTCGATAAGCTGAAGTGCTTGGCTCAGGAATTCCTCTATCTGCAGTTACAGATGTTATAGATTGTTCATTCCACGAATTGGTGTTAGAATCAATTGTTCGTCTAAGAATACTTATTTCAGACCTTGACCCTTGCGCTCCTAATCTTTTTAATCTTTGATTAGCATAGTTCTCATATGAATAATCATGTAGCCATGAGTCCGTTCCTGCTGCTATTGATATTAACTGGTTTAGTTTCGGGTTCTTAAAACTCCAATTCCCCCCTAGCCCGAAGCTACCGATACTTGAAGAATGTATATCAAGCGTAGACTTCTCATTTGAATTACTTGAAAACACCACTCCGCCCAGACCAGATCCGATTACTGCACTGGCACCATTTCCTTCATTAGCGAAGTCATGACCATATTTAGGGATAAGGCTAATATCAACAACACCAAGATCTGGGGATTGAAATACTTGTCCATTCCACATAAATTCTGAATAGGACGAAGGCAAACCATCGCGGTTAACAGTTATTGATGCTCCAGGACTAATTCCTCTTATGTCCACACCACGTAGCCAAACTCCAATCGGGTCGATTGCCAATTTATCCCAGGTGGCAGATAAAGATTTTGAAATTTTAGATTGAGAGAAAAATGATGCCGAAATATCCACAGGTTTCAGCACCAAGGAAGTGTCCTTGCTGAAACCATAGCACTTTAGACTAAACATAACAAACCCAAAAAAGGTTAGTAATTGTCTATGCATCATAATTCTCTTCAACGCTCTTCCCGGCATTGACGGGCCTATAGTTGCGGGCAGGTCTTCTGACTCACTTCCCCTCATAGTGCCTTCCCGATCCTTGTCAGTGGCATTTACTGTGAAGCATTGAAGTATACAGCTGCGGGTACAGTTTCGGATTCAAACCGAATTCCCTATTGTTTCTCTCACAAGAAACCCGTCAACTTGGTAAAATTAGGCTAAAGAAAATTAAAATTCAAAGAAAAAGAGCACGAGCGGCGTTGTGGGCCGCTTCAAACGCCATCGTATTAATATCGCTTCTTGCTTTAACATTCTTAGCAAATGTTAAAAGTGACTCCGTAGGTAAGTTACCAGAAAGAGAATCTTCTGCAAATGGACATCCTCCGAAACCTAAGAGAGCTGAATCAAACCTTCTTATCCCTGAATTCCACGCTTCTTTTAGCAGACCTACATCGAGAGGTCTTTCTTTAGACACATGTAAATGAAGGCCCAAATTAGCATCATTGAAATCCTCCTTAATCAATGTCACAAGTGACTTTATAGAGTGTTCAGTTGCTTTTGCAACAGTATCACTTAGAGATATAGCTTTTGGGTTTGAAACATCGTTTATTTTACCAATAAAATCAATAATTTCTTCATTATTAGTCTCCTCTGAGTATGGGTTCCCAAAGGACATTGATATGTAAACTACTAGTTGCTTGCCTTTATTGTCAATAATTTCAGCATGTCTCCTTAGATCTTTTAGTGCCTGTTTTCTAGATCGATTAGTATTTCGCCTTTGAAACGTTTCGCTAGCGGAGAATGGGAAACCTATTATGTCCACAGCAGAATGTTTCAAGGCTATTTCAACACCAATGGAGTTAGCTGCGATAACTAAAAAATTATCTTTCTTTTTAAAAGGAATTAAGGCATCTAACACTTTAGCAGTATTTGCCATTTGTGGAACAGCTTTTGGCGATACAAAGCTCCCAATATCTAATGTGTGAAAACCAACATCTAAGAGGCTTTTTAGGTAAGTCACCTTCTGCTGCAAGGAAAACGACTTTACATAACCTTGCATCGCGTCTCTAGGACACTCTATAATCTCTATGGTCGCCATGCCTCTTGAATATCATGAATCATACTGGGTCCATTATATACAAATCCAGTATAAATTTGGACTAAGTCTGCTCCAGCATTTCTTTTATCAATGACGTCTTGTGCAGTAAACACCCCACCCACTCCAATAATGGCAACAGAGTCATCCACAGCTTCCTTTATCCATTGAACAACATCGGTACTTCGGCCGTTCAATGGTTTTCCTGAGAGCCCACCAAGACCCGCTTTTTTCACCTTATTCGTTTTCGTTTTCAAAGAATCACGCCCAATGGTAGTATTGGTCCCAATGATACCACTAAAACCACATTCAACGGCTAACCTTGAGATAGACTGAATCTCCTCCTTTGAAAGATCTGGAGATATTTTTACCGCCAAAGGTCTTGGTGTGTCGGATTTTTTGTTTTCCTCAAATACAGCGGAAAGTAAATTATTTAATGCCTTTTTATGCTGAAGATCTCTAAGTCCCGGTGTATTAGGAGAAGAAATATTGACTGTAAAATAGTCCACAGATGCCCTAAGGTGATTCATTGAGATTAGATAATCATCTACAGCATTTTCATTATCTGTCATCTTGTTTCTTCCGATATTGCCTCCAACAATACCCCAAGACGGATCTCGTTTTATTAATCTGTTTGATGCAGCTAAACTGCCATGGTTATTAAAGCCCATCCGGTTTATGAGCGCTTCATCTTTTTTCAGTCTGAATAATCGAGGCTTTTCATTACCTGGCTGAGGTCTTGGTGTTAATGTACCTACTTCTATGTGCGAAAACCCTAGCTCAAACAATCCTCTAATAGCCATAGCATCCTTATCTAGACCAGCAGCAAGACCCACCGGATGCTTGAACTGTAATCCCATTACATTAATTGGGCTTGATTTCACTTCTCCTCCCAAATAACGTATTACCCCTCTTCCAAGTGCAGACTGCTGAAGAAACTCCAGTTGCTTCATAGTTATATTATGAGCAATCTCTGCTGGGAGATTAAACAAGATCGGCCGAATAATATTTGAATAAAGCATGTGCAACAAAAGTAGGGTTAGATTTGCATTATGAATCCTGTAGTTAAAAATCGTCAAGCTCGTTTTTCCTATGCCATAGAAGAAACCTTTACTGCTGGAATACAACTATATGGCACTGAGGTGAAAAGCATAAGGGAAGGTCATGCTAATTTATCAGATAGTTATTGTTTTCTGAGCGAAAATGGAGAACTATGGGTAAAGAATCTTCATGTTTCACAATTTCGTTTAGGTACATACTCCAATCATTTACCCCTACGAGAACGAAAATTACTCCTCAAGAAGAATGAATTAAAAAAAATACAAAAAATTATTCAAAACGTGGGAATAAGCATAGTACCCTTAAAGTTATACTTTAGCTCAAAAGGTTGGGCTAAGCTGGAGATAGGCCTTGGAAAAGGAAAAAAGTTACACGACAAAAGAGCTAGTATTAAAGAGCGTGATATTGATAGAGACGTGCAAAGAGAAATTTGAGGGTATCATTGACAATATTTTCTAAAAAATATCGTGTGATCTTTTTACTCTTAAAAACCATCGCCTGATTCAATATCTTTAAGCATGGGCACAAATCTGAAATTGCCCAATTCTTCCTTCGAATACCCGTCAAACTCTGATTTTTTTATGCGCATCATTACCTGATCGTTATTCTGATCTCCAACAGGGACTATGAGTGAACCGTTTTCTGAGAGTTGTGAAATTAAATCTAAAGGGATACTTGGTGCTGCTGCTGTAACAATTATCCCATCAAACGGAGCAAATGCTGGCATTCCTTTGAAGCCGTCGCCAAACTTTTGAGTTATGTTGTAACCCAACTTAGATAATAATGTTTTGGAAAAATCAAATAAGTCTTTCTGACGCTCAATAGAGAAGACTTTAAATCCTAACTCTGCCAGAATTGCAGATTGGTATCCTGACCCAGTGCCTATCTCAAGAACCTTAGACCCCCTTTTGAGCTCTAATGATTGAGATTGAAAAGCTACTGTGTAAGGCTGACTGATAGTCTGTTTAGCTCTTATTGGGAAAGCAGCATCTCTGTAAGCAAATTGCTCAAATGAGCTATCTAAAAAAGCATGCCTTGGAACAAATCCGATTGCTTTGAGGACATTTTCATCTAAGATGCCTTTATCTCTTAAAACCTCAATTAGGTGCTGCCTTTGGCCTTGATGTTTGGGAGTATCTATATCCATTCTGTATTAAGCGAAATTACAATGCTATTGCTTCTTTACCTTTACGCCATGAGGAATTTATTCAATTTTATTTTATTTGGTTTTTTCGTATTCCTCTTAAAGAGCTGCGATAACAATAAAATCACTAAGCCCGCTTATTTAAATATTGAAAAATTGGAAATGGCAATAGATCCTAGCTCCACATATGGAAATACGAGTTCTAAAATTACATCTGTATGGATTTCTTCAAACAATGTTAACCTAGGAGCTTTTGAATTACCCATAGAGATACCTATATTAATGGATAGTGGAGGGACTCACGCCATTAAAATTGAACCAGGTATCGATATAAATGGAATTTCAAGTTTTCGAGGAATTTACCCCTTTTACAGCTCTCTTGAATTTGGAATAAATTTAATTCCGGGAGAGACGGCAAATCTCCCTGTAGGATCAAGTAATATTGTTTACTACGATTATGATTCACCTCAAGGCCAACTGTATATAAAAAGTTTGGAGAACTTTGAATCATTAAATCGACAAATGACAATCACGTCTCAAAGCGATATATCTTGGACCTTAACGTCCAGTCCAAATCTTAAATTCCCAGCACCTCAGGGCGAGACAAATACCTACAGTGGAATGGCCTTGCTCGACACCGGTAATTGTAAGTTTGAAGTTAGTAGTAATGAAAATTTCATTCTCCCGGGGGGAGGTAAAAATGTCTACGTCGAATTTGACTACAAGGTCACAAACCCAATAACAATTGGAGTTATAGCAAGCAACCCGGGTCAGATAATTCAGATGTCAACAGCTACGTTTTTACCAAATAAGAAATGGAATCACGCGTACGTAAATTTAATTACAGAAGTTTCAGGCTCTCCACAGGCCAGTGCCTTTAAAATATTTTTAGGATCAGCTAAATTAAATAATGGAATTCGAGACACTATTTTAGTTGACAACTTGAGATTACTTTACCGAGAATGATTTCCAAAAATAACAACTTAAAAAACAGCGAAAAAAAATGGAGAATCATATATTTTCTCTACGATTTTTGCATTTCTTGGTTTGCATACACTGCTCTTTATACTTATCGTAAATCTTTTATCGAGCCCAGTCGTTTTGGATTGGAGACGATGTATTGGGATAACTTCTATAGCCTTGGAGCTGCATTGTCATCTACCCTTTGGGTTTTCTCAATAGGTGTCATTGGACTTTATATTAACCCTATTAGGAAGTCACGACTTACAGAAATCAGTCATGTCATTCAGGTATGGTTCATCTTTTCAATAGCATATTTCTTCATCTTTCTTCTAGATGATTATGTCTCTTCTTATTCTGATTATTTTAAAACTATTGGGATTTTTTCGGGAATATTATTACTTGGCTCACTAGTAGGGCGAATTCTTTTGGGCTATCGAATACAACATGGTATTTCATCTAAAAAATACTCCTTCCCTACTCTAATTATAGGATCTAGATCAGAAATTGAGAAAAATATAAAATCATTAATTCGTCATTCAAAAAAATCTGGAGAAGTCTTTGTTGGCTGGATAAATACTGAAGACAACCAAGACTATGATCACATAAACAATATCCCCATGAAGGGTAATTTAAAAGACATTCCGAATTGTATTAAAATGTTAATAATTGAAGATTGCATAGTTGCACTATCACCAGAGAAACATCACCAACTAACAGAGCTAATTTTAGATCTCGAGATGTCTAAAGTGAGAATATTCATGATTCCAGATACCTACGGTATACTTTCCGGCCAAGTTAAAATTGACGAACATGGAATTCCACTATTAGAATGGCATTTGAACCCTATGAATCCTTGGCAGCAAAACACCAAGAGATTGATGGATATTGTTATTAGCATATTAATACTGATAGGGTTTTTTCCAATATTCTTGATAATAAGCATTTTTGTTCTGAGCTCCGGGAGACCCATATTATACTGTCAAAAACGTTTAGGTAAGAATCGTGACCCCTTTGATATTTTAAAATTTCGTTCAATGTATGTTAATGCTGAAAAAAAAGGACCTCAATTAAGTAGTGATAATGACCCTCGAATAACACCCATTGGTAGAGTTTTAAGAAAATACCGATTAGACGAATTACCTCAATTCTGGAATGTTCTCAAAGGCGATATGAGTATTGTTGGCCCTCGACCTGAAAGGATGTTCTTTGCCCAGGAAATAATTAAACTGGCCCCGCAATATAATCATATTTATAAGGTTAGGCCTGGCATAACAAGTTGGGGAATGGTAAGGTATGGCTACGCTAGTGGAGTCGATGAAATGATCAAAAGAATGAAATTTGATCTCCTTTACATCGAAAATATGTCATTTTTTAATGATATTAAAGTTTTAATTTATACTGTTTGGACAGTTATTCAAGGCCGTGGAAAGTGATCTCTGCGTATCTTTCCCCCTATGAAAAAAATAACAGTAATCGGCGCGGGTACCATGGGAAATGGAATCGCTCATGTTTTTGCTACCAATGGTTTTCCAGTAGTTCTGTTTGACATAAATAATTATGCAATAGAAAGCGGAGTAAAAAATATAAAGAAAAATATTGATAGGCAGGTCAATAAAGGGTTATTAAGCGCCGAAGAAGCTAGCCTTTCATTGGATCGAATAAGCCCTAGCAATAATCTTAAAAATGCAGTTGAATCGGCAGATATAATAATTGAGGCTGCAACAGAAAATGAAGCTCTCAAGATTCAAATATTCGAGGAGATCAGTGAGTTGTGTTTAGATAATGCAATACTCGCAACGAATACATCGTCTATTTCAATTGGAAAAATTGCAGCTTGCACAAAAAAACCGGAGAATGTAATCGGAATGCATTTCATGAATCCAGTACCTGTCATGAAGTTAATTGAAATAATTAGAGGTTACAAGACGTCTACCGAAACAACTCAAACGATTATCAAAATATCAAAAGAGCTAGGGAAGACCCCCGTGGAGTGCAATGATTACCCTGGTTTTGTTGCTAATCGAATTCTAATGCCTATGATAAACGAAGCTATAGAATGTCTTCAAAACAATGTTGCAGGTGTAAAGGAAATTGATAGCATCATGAAACTTGGAATGGGCCACCCTATGGGGCCCCTGCAGCTTGCTGATTTTATTGGTTTGGATGTTTGTCTTAGTATATTAAGCGTCATGCATAATGGGTACGGACAACCCAAGTACTCACCAAATCCCTTGCTAATAAGTTTGGTTACCTCTGGAGACTTAGGAGTCAAGTCAGGGAAGGGATTTTATGATTATTCAAACGGTGTGAAGAATCCTGTGGTTTCTTTTAAGAATTAAACAATACATTCACAAAAATCTAATTATGAAATATATTTTTACAACTATTGTTGCTTTAGCACTACAGATATCAATTTTTGCTCAAGTTGAGCTCATTAACAAAGTCTCAAAAAATGGCGAATTAAATGATAAGAAATTTGAATTTAAAACACTCTATGACATTGAGGCAACTTCTATTAAAAATCAAGGACGATCAGGAACATGTTGGAGCTACTCAGCAACAGCATTTTTAGAATCTGAACTCATTCGACTTGGGAGGCCAAATGTCGATATTTCTGAAATTTATACGGTTAGAAAAGTCTATCAAGACAAGGCAGATAAATATATCAGACTTCATGGAAATCTGAATTTTGCTCAAGGTGGTGCTGAGCCAGATATATTTTATGTCATAAGAAATTATGGAGCCGTTCCAGAAATTATTTATCCAGGTTTGAATTATGGAACAATTATAAATGACCATGGTGAACTAGAGGCATCGTTAAAAGGGGTTTTAGATGCTGTAAAAGATAAAAATGGCGGAAAACTATCTACCGCATGGAAATCAGGCTTTAATGGTGTTCTTGATGCATACCTCGGTGATGAACCAAGTGTTTTTACATTTAAGGGAAAATCATATACCCCGAGAAGCTTTGCAGACAAATATCTTGGAATTAATGCTAATGACTACATTCAGCTTACCTCATTTACTCATCATCCTTTTTCTCAATGGTTTCCTATTGAAGTCCCTGACAATTGGACTTGGGAAAAATCTTATAACGTTCCTTTAGATCAAATGATGAATACTATAGATAATGCTCTAGAAAAAGGTTTCACAATAGCATGGGCTACAGATGTCTCAGAAACAGGTTTCTCCCTTAAGAATGGTGTGGCAATAATGCCGGCTAAAAGTTGGAAAGAAATGACTCAGCAAGAAAGAGTAGATGTATTTACAAGTCCACACAAGGAAATGGATATAACCCAAGAATTACGTCAAAAAGCGTTTGATAATTATCAAACACAGGATGATCACGGAATGCAAATTGTTGGAAAAGCATTGGATCAAACTGGATCAGCTTATTACATTGTTAAGAACTCCTGGGGAAAACGAGAAAACCCATATCGAAACGGCTACATTTATGCCTCAGAAGCTTTTGTGAGATATAAAACAATATCAATTATGCTTCATAAAGACGGTCTATCAAAAAAACTAAACAGAGAAATAGATTAGAGCTTAATAATCATCTTACATTCTATCTGGAGCATTAATCCCTAACAGTCCAAGTCCAGTTTTCATCACCGAGACAATCTGCTTACAAAGATCAACACGAAACGCTACTATTTGAGCCGTTTCTGCATTGAGGACAGAATGTTGCTGATAAAAACTATTAAAAATCTTTGCCAAATCATATAAGTATGAAGCAACAATACTCGGATTTAAATTTAAAGCGGCACTATCAATAATCTCAGGAAATTTAGATAGAAATAAAATTAGATCTCTCTCTTTTTCAGTCAATGAAAAGTCATCCCAACTCCATTTTGACTGCTCACCTCTACCCTTTCGTATCAAGCTTGATATACGGGCGTGCGTGTACTGCAAAAAGGGGCCTGTGTTTCCGTTGAAATCTATTGATTCATCCGGATTAAAGACCATTCTTTTTTTAGGATCAACTTTAAGAATAAAGTACTTTAATGCGCCATGTCCAAGAGAAATATTGAGCTCTTTATGCTCAATTTCATCATAAAATGAGGCCTTCCCAAGCTCATTAGATAATTTCATAGCAGCGAGCTCCATTTGGTCCATTAAGTCGTCTGCATCAACAACATTACCCTCCCTTGATTTCATCTTCCCTGTGGGCAGGTCAACCATCCCGTAAGAAAGGTTACGTAATTTATTTGCCCATTTATATCCAAGCTTTTCAAGAATTAAGAATAAAACCTTAAAATGATAATCCTGTTCGTTTCCGACTACGTAAGTCAGGGAATTAATTTCAAAATCTTTGAATCTTTGAATGGCTGTACCGATATCCTGAGTCATATATACTGAAGAACCATCTTTTCTAAGAACCAGTTTCTCATCAAGCCCATCTGAGCTTAAATCAATCCACACAGAATTATCTTTTTTTCTAAAAAAGACATTATTCTTAATACCTTCCTCAATGTCTATTTTACCCAGTAAATATGTGTCCGATTCGTAGTAATTTTTATCAAAATCTGTACCTAATCGCTTATAAGTCTTATCAAAGCCGGAATACACCCAATTATTCATTTTGGACCAAAGCTTAACGATTTCGGAGTCTCCAGATTCCCATTGAAGTAACATTTCTTGAACTTGGACTATACACTTTACGGATTTCTTAGCTTCTTCTTCAGAAACCCCTGAAGAGATACTTTGAGAAACTTGCTTTTTATATTCCTTGTCAAACAAAACATAATATTTACCAACTAAATGGTCACCTTTCATTCCAGAGCTCTCTGGAGTTTCTCCATTACTAAATTGACTCCACGCCCACATACTTTTACAAATCTGGACACCTCTATCATTAATTATTTGAACTTGAATGGTATTCATTCCTGAAGCTTGTAATATTTTAGAAATAGACATTCCAAGAAGAATATTTCGAATATGACCCAAATGCAAAGGCTTATTTGTATTCGGCGAAGAATATTCAATCATGGATGAAGGCAATGACTTATCAACTTTTCTAATACCAAAACCTGGAGTAGCCTTTATTGTATCAAAAGTTTTAATTACAATGCCTCTAGAATAAGTTAAGTTCAGGAACCCATGGACAACGCTGTATGTGTCAATAATATTGGTCTTTTCTAAAAGTCGTATTCCAATTAATTCAGCCGTCGCTTCTGGTGAAAGTCTACTTCTTTTTAGAATAGGAAACACAACCAATGTAATGTCTCCATTAAATTCTTTTTTTGTTTCTTGAAGATCAATTGCAATGTCGTCAACTCCAAATAAATCAAATAGTAATTCAGAAAGGACTGCTTTTAAAGAATAAATAGTATTCATAGAAAATTATTTATACATCTATTATTTAGACAGCTTATTGTTTCTTTTAATAACCTAAAGGCCACCTCCCCCATGGGATCTCCTATGCTGTCAAGTAGCGGATTTATCTCAGTAAATTCTACGCATTTAACTTTTTCATCACTCGCAAAATTTCTTAATAATTGAAAAGCTTCATTTTCTGATAATCCTTCATCAACTGGTGTTCCGGTCCCGTTAGAAACTTTTGGGTCCATGCTGTCAACATCAAATGATATATAGATAACGTCACATTTTGACAATTTGGATCTAACTTCAGATAGAATGCCACTAACGCCTTTATCCCTAAGGTCTTTAACGGTATGAACAGCCATATTGTGTTTTTTAATTAAAAAGCTTTCAGCCTCCTCAATACTTCTAAGGCCAATGTAAATTATATCTTCAGGTAATATTTTTTTAGAATCTCCTTTAAGTTGATTCCATAAATCGATGGTTTTGTCATCAGGATCATTAATCGCACTCTCCTCATTGTCCTCAGAAATAGCGGTAGCCATAGGCATCCCGTGAATATTTCCGGAAGGGGTTGTAAATGGTGAATGAAGATCAGCATGAGCATCTATCCAAACAACTCCAATTCTAGAATCAGAATATGCTTTTTTGAGTCCACGCAATGTTCCACCAGCATTAGAATGATCGCCACTAATAATAACAGGAATGTTTTTTTTATTAACTGAATGCTGAACAGCTTCTGATATCCTTTGAAACATTCTATCTATACCATCAATATTAATGGCATGTCGATATTCTGATCTATATAGTGGGTTGATGTGATCAATTTCTAGATGGATAACCTTGTTTTTAGCAAAAAATTTAGTGGACTCATCACCCTGATCTTTTTGTAGATCTAACGAGGCACTATTTATAGCATGAAAGCCTTGAGAGGAACCCCTAGTCCCTGCTCCTAATTCTGACATTACTGAAATCAATTGTATCATGGTTTAACAAAGGTAAGAATTGGGCTACCTTTGATCTTGAGTTAAATTAAAACATGGCGAAAAAATCTCATAACACAAGTACAAAACCAACTCTTAAGGTCTTAAAGTCCATTATAACTGAACTTAGAGAAAATAAGTCTTTGCATGCCGTCTTTGGACTTGGAATTGTTTTTACCGGTTTATTCATTTTAATATCAAGTACATCTGCCCTTTTTACTTGGTCAAAAGATTTCAGTTATCTAAATTCTGGCCTAAGTCAAATATTATGGGATCCTAACATTGAACTAGATAATGTTTTTGGAAAAATCGGAGGGGCGATTGGCTTCTTTATGACGTATAAAAGTCTTGGCTGGACATTCATTATTCCTGTTTTGTGGATTATTATAACTGGTGTTAAAATTGCGTTTAATTTAAAGGTTCGACTTTCTAAGTTGCTAAGAATTGGTCTTTTATGGAGTCTTCTTCTAAGCTCTTTGACGGCTATAATTTCTAATATTATAGAAAATTTATTTAATGATGCTTGGATCGGAGACATAGGTTACTTCATTCACTCTTGGGGTGTCAACTTCCTAGGTCAATCAGGTCTTTGGTTATTTTGGATTGGAATTACTACCATTCACATTATTTGGCTCTTACGATTATCCCCTCAGAACTGGAGTGACAAATCATTAAAGGATCTAAAGAACGTAAGTAATGATTTAAACGAAGATATCCAGAGTTCTGATTCTTTTGACGAAACGTCTCAGGTTATAAGTTCAGTTAACAAAGATGAAGAGCTATCCTCTGATAGAACAGATAAGGCCATGTTGTTATCCATTGAAGAAGACTCCAATATTGAATCTCAAAATATTGATTTAGACGAAGCTCTAAATGATATTAGTCTTGAGGTTTCAGAGCCTATTGACACTCATAGTGAGGCTCTTCAAGAACTTCCCGAAGTAGATGTTAAAAAAGGTCAACTAGGAACACTTTATGATCCGAAATTAGAATTATCAAAATATGTTTATCCGACATACGAACTTCTCGCAGATATGGTCGCTCCAAACACTTTAGTCGATGCAGAAGAACTCGAGGCGAACAAGGAGAGAATTCTTGAAACTCTTCGAAACTATAAAATTGAAATTGCAAAAATAAAGGCAGCTGTTGGTCCGACAGTTACTCTTTATGAAATTGTTCCAGAAGCAGGAGTCCGAATATCAAAAATAAAGAATTTAGAGGATGATATTGCCTTAAGCTTAAGTGCTCTTGGGATCCGTATTATCGCACCAATACCAGGGCGCGGAACAATTGGTATCGAAGTTCCAAATAGAAATCCGAAGATGGTCTCTATGAAAAGTGTTTTAAATTCGGAAAAGTTTAAAAAAACTTCTATGGACTTGCCTATAGCACTTGGAATGACCATATCTAATGAGGTTTTTATTGCTGATTTAGCCAAGATGCCACACTTACTAATGGCTGGAGCTACGGGGCAAGGTAAATCAGTCGGACTTAATGCTATTTTGACTTCAATACTTTACAAAAAGCATCCATCAGAAGTGAAGTTCGTTTTAGTTGACCCAAAGAAAGTAGAATTAACTCTCTACAATAAAATTGAGCGTCATTTCTTGGCAAAGCTTCCTGATACAGATGAAGCAATAATTACTGACACAACAAAAGTTATTAATACCCTGAATTCATTGTGTATTGAAATGGATGACCGCTATGAGCTCCTAAAAGATGCGATGGTGAGAAATATCAAGGAATACAATCAAAAATTTACAACGCGTAAATTAAATCCAGAAAGTGGACACCGCTTCTTGCCATACATAGTTCTTGTTATCGATGAATTTGCCGATCTCATTATGACAGCAGGAAAGGAGGTAGAAACACCTATCGCTAGACTTGCCCAGCTAGCCAGAGCCATAGGGATTCATTTAATAATTGCAACTCAGAGACCATCAGTTAATGTCATTACAGGTATCATTAAAGCAAATTTCCCTGCTCGTATTGCTTTCAAAGTTTCTGCAAAAATCGACTCAAGAACGATCTTAGACTCAGGTGGTGCTGATCAGCTTATCGGCAAGGGAGATATGTTGTTTTCTGCTGGAAACGACCTTATTCGGCTTCAATGTGCTTTCCTAGACACGCCAGAAGTCGAAGAGGTGTGTGAATTTATAGGATCACAACAAGCCTATCCAAACGCATACTCTTTACCTGAATATACCGGTGAAGAATCCAGTTCAAATGGAGGTAACTATAGTGCAGAAGAACGGGACGTTCTATTTGAAGACGCCGCGAGGATAGTAGTAATTCATCAGCAAGGTTCAGCATCTCTGCTACAGAGAAAATTAAAATTAGGTTACAATCGTGCAGGTCGTTTAGTAGATCAATTGGAAGACGCCGGCCTATTAGGTCCATTTGAGGGATCTAAAGCTCGACAAGTTTTAGTTTCTAACGAACAAGAACTAAATGAACGACTCAATAATAACAGCAAAGAATAAAATGAAAAAATACATATTTATATTAGTATTTAATTTAACATGGTGTTCACCTCTTTTTATTTATGCTCAATCTGGATCTCCATTAGATCTTATTAAGGAAGTTGAAAAAAGAACATTAGAATATAAGGACCAATCATTTCAATTTACTTTAATTCTTGACGCTAAGGCAAGAGATGGTAAACGTATTGAAAGAATAAATAAGGGGTCCATAAATTTAGTGGAACAAAACGGGAAACTAGTTTTTAACGGACAGACTATATTTTTTGAACCTGGAAAGTTGATAACAGTAAATAATGAAGATAAGGAAATAACAGTGCGCTTAATAGATACAAGTGATGCTAACTTTTCTCCTTTATCTGTGTTAACCAAGTATCAAAACGGAACTGATTTTACATGGTTAGAAAGTGAAATAATATTAGGGCGGAGTATCCAATTCATTGAATTGACACCCAAGGACCAAGAAGATATAGTCAAGGTTATTTTAGGTATAGATATTAATAGTAAACAAATCAGCTCCTACCGAGAATATGGAAAAAATGATGTGATAACAAAAGTAAACTTAACTAACTATCAAGTGAACCAGGGAGTTCTTTTAGAAAATGTTTTATTTGATCGAAACAGCTTTAAAGATTATGATTACATCGCTCCAAATGGTATGTGATTAGATTAATGACATGCAAAGAATTGATAGATATATACTCCGTTCCTTTTTAGGAATATTCATTAAAACTCTAGGAATATCTATATTTTTTTTGTTAATGCAAATGGTCTGGAAATATGTTGATGATTTAGCAGGCCGAGGAATTGAATGGTTCTTTATTATTAAGCTTATGTTTTTCTGGAGTGCTTCAGTTCTTCCTATGGCAGTTCCAATCGCAGTTCTTTTTGCGGGAATAATGGTTTTTGGAGACTTGGCTGAAAGTAGAGAATTAGCAGCTGCAAAATCTTCAGGGGCATCGTTTTATCGTCTTATCAGACCCATATTACTTGCTTTGACTTTCATATCATCAGGGATGTTTTTTGTGAGTAATAATTTAATACCTGTCGCGAACTTTAAAGGGGAAAACTTACTAATAAATATTGCGAAACAACGCCCCACTTTCAACCTGGAACCCGGAATATTTTATGGTGGTATAGATGGCTACAGCATCAAAATTGGTGAAAAAAGCAATAATGAAGTGAATGATGTAATTATATATGATCATAAGGAACGTGGAAAGGGAAATCATGCTTTAATTACGGCTCCAAAAGGAATGATTAAATACAATGAGGGAAACAAATGGATGGAATTTGAACTGTATGATGGGCATTCTTACCAAGACTATAATTTAGAAAGTAAAAAAGGCGAAGATCGTTCCCCTTTCCTTGAGACTACGTTTAAAAAAATGATAATTCGCTTAGACATGGGCTCTTATGCAATGGGAGATCTTTATTCAGTCAGTAGAAGTGATGAGTATAATATGCTAAATGTAACTCAGTTAAATTTCGCTATAAATGACCTTTATAAAAAGTATAGAAAACGTCAAAATGAGGTAAGTACCACAATGCGAAATAAATTTTTCGGATGGAAAAGTAATGATAGCTCTTTAACATTAGCCAATGTTGGTGATGAATATATTCTCCAGGACAGAATAAAACGTCAATATTTATTTAGAGCGACTAATAATTCAATTCATTTATCTCAGTCTAATAGAGACTTCATGAATCAAGTTGAAAGTGAATTTCAATGGAGAAGACAAATTATTGCCAGACACTACCTAGAGTTTCATAAGAAGTTTTCTGTTGCGGTAGCCTGTATACTTTTATTTTTTATTGGCGCTCCCCTAGGAGCGATAATTCAAAAGGGTGGATTTGGACTTCCCTTTGTAATCTCTGTTCTGTTATTTCTATTTCACTACATTTTATCAATAATCTTTGAAAAAATGGGGAGAGAATGGCTAATTACCCCATTTTGGGCCATTTGGCTCCCAAATCTCATTTTACTTCCAATATCTACCTGGATGACAGTTTGGGCAGCCAATGACGCCAATATTAATAGTTTCACTAAGATTCCTTTAAGGTTTTTTACTCTAAAAAAATATTTTTACAAATGAAGATTCTTCACTTGTGTAATAAGACGCCATTTCCTGGCCGTGATGGATCATCTATAGCTATGGAAAGTCTTATTAGGCTAGAAGCTCTTGCTAATCATGATATTCATGTCATTGCTCTTAATACAAATAAGCATTGGGTGAAAGATCCCAAATCTTCAAATCCAAGCGTTAAGCTTGAGGTTTATAACCTTAACCTGTCTCCTGGTTTTTTTGATTTCATCAAGCATTGTTTCAATCCGCGATCATATTTTGCATCGCGATTTTTTCAATTAAATGCGGCGCAAGCAATTCAAATAGCTTCTAAGGATGCTGATTTGATTGTCGTAGACGGGATATTCATGTCAGTTTACAAACAGGACTGGGGAGAAACACCTTATGTAATTAGGGCTCATAATATCGAACATCAAATTTGGGAGAGGACCCTCTTAAATTCAAAAACATCTCTAAAAAAATTATTCATTACTTGGCAAACAAGGAAGCTCAAACTATGGGAAACTCATCTTTTGCAAGAAAGCAATATATGGGCCATAACTGATGAGGATTCTGAAAACATGAAATACCTAGGCGGGAAAAAAGTTTCTGTTTTTCCATGCACATTCGACGCTAGTGAGTCCTGGCTATTTTCAAGTTCTAAATCCTCAAAGATTTATCATTTAGGTGCCCTTGACTGGGAACCAAATATTGTAGGAATGAAATGGTTTTTAAAAAACGTTTTAAAAAAAATCGAGGGCAAGGTAGACATCACTGTTTATTCAAAAATATGGCCAAGTAAATTAAAATTACCTAAAGGGGTGACTTGGAAGAACACATCTACTGGTGACATACCATTTGATGATTATGGTGTTTTTATTGCTCCATTATTGTCTGGAAGCGGTATGAGAATAAAGCTCCTTGAAGCCATGTCGAGAGGGAAAGCAATAATAACTACTTCCATAGGAGCAGAAGGACTTAGGGTGACCTCAGGAAAGCACTTATTTATCGCTGATGAAGCGAATGACTTTGCGAAAGCGATTTACTTATTGTGTAACAATTCAGAAGTTCGCTTAAATACAGGAAAGGCCGCAAGAAATCACGCTTTAGAAAACTTTACAGATGAATTATATATTAATAAAATGAAAAACATAAAGACTTAAATATGATAGATGAACTCATTCGGCTTTACCCATATTATAGTTTTTTAATCGAGTGTGCGGTTCTCTCTCTAGTTCTTTTAGCATTGCCTTATTTATTCTACCCAAAGCTTATTGACTTTATTTACTCCCTTAGCAATCCAACTAAAAATGATTATGAATCTATAAAATCATGGCCAACAGTTGATATTGTATTTGCTGCTTTTAATGAAGAATCGGTAATTAGGGAGAAGATCAATTCTATTTTAGAACTTGATTACCCTCGAGAGAAGTTAAAAATAAGAGTGGGTTCAGACTGTTCTACTGATTCCACAGATATAATTCTCGCTGAGCTTTCAAAATATAATGAATCACTTGAATTCGTTAGAATGGAGAATAGAACAGGGAAATCTAATATTATTAATCAGTTGGTAACTATTGGTGATTCCCGGATAATCGTAGGCACTGATGCGAATATATTCTTCAAAAAAGATGCCCTAAAAGAACTTGTGGGTCCTTTATTATCTGATTCTAAAATCGACCTAGTAGGAGGGAATTTGGTGTATCGAGGAATGGAAAATATTAATAAAAATAGCATATCTAAAGATGAAGAGCTCTACATCAATTGGGAAAATAAATTAAAACAAAAAGAAGGTGAATTGTGGGGCTGCACTATGGGGGTCGAAGGAGGTTGCTATGCAATTCGTAGAGAAGCATTTATTAAAATACCAAATGGCACTTTAATGGAAGATTTTTTTCACACTATGAATGTCTTAAAGTCTGGAAAAAAAGTAATTCATTCAAGTTCCGCAACGTGTAGTGAAGATGTTAGTAATAACTCCTTAATGGAGTTTAGAAGAAAGATTCGAATCTCTCAAGGTAATTGGCAGAATTTATCTCGCTTTTTCTCAATGGTATTCACCCATACAGTGCCAATAGGTATGGTTTTCCTGGGTCATAAAATACTCAGATGGCTCGCTCCGGTTTTATTCATCATTGGACTAGTCGTTAATGTTGCATTCAGACTTAGCGCAGGAAATTACACTCTTGTTGCAATATCTTTAGGAGAACTACTAATGATTTCGACCGTAGTTCTATATCCTACTAAAATTCTTCCTGCTGTATTTTCTTCAAGGCTCAAATCATTGTCATATTTTGCCTGGATGAATATTGCTTTATTCTTAGGCCTAATCAGGTATCTTCGCACAAAAGAAACAGGTATTTGGCAACCTACAACAAGAAATAATAAATGAGTTCTGAGTTTAGTACAATTGAAAAGGCTATAGAAGATTTATCAAAAGGTAAACTTGTTATTGTCGTTGATGATGAAAACCGTGAAAATGAAGGCGACTTAGTAGCAATTGCAGAAAATATATCAGCTGAGACAGTCAATTTTATGGCAATGCATGGAAGAGGACTTATCTGCGTTCCTCTTCCAGATCAACGCTGCGATGAGCTTGACTTGGCCCCGATGGTTATAAACAATACCGATCCACATCAAACAGCCTTTACAGTTAGTGTTGATTTATTTGGTAATGGAGTGACAACGGGAATAAGTGCATCAGATAGGGCTAAAACCATTCAAGGCTTAGTTGATGTTGGTTCTAAACCGGAAAATTTTCAGCGACCAGGACACATTTTTCCGTTAAGAGCTAGGCCTGGAGGTGTTTTGCGGCGTGCTGGACATACTGAGGCTTCTATAGATTTGGCACGATTAGCAGGCAAGCAACCTGCTGGCGTTATCGTTGAAATCATGAATGAGGATGGAACAATGGCCCGCTTACCGGAGCTGATAAAAATGTCAAAACGTTTTGACTTAAAAGTCATTTCAATAGAGCAGCTCATTGCTTATAGATTAGAGCGTGAAAGCTTGATTCGCTTAAAACGGCAATTCACTCTAAATTCTCCTTATGGTGAACTTGAGGTTAATATTTATGAGCAAACTACGTCTAACCAACTCCACGTATCCTTTAAAATTGGAGATTGGTTAGATAACGATGATGTCTTGGTCAGAATGCAAAGTGGAGATGTTAGAGAATCAATTTTAGACGAATTACAAATTGAATATTTCCAACACAGCAACATAAAAAGAGCCTTGAAGGCCATACAAAATGAGGGCTCAGGAGTTTTAGTCTGTTTAAATCAACGCAAGGAAAATACAGATGATTTGTTGAATTTCATTCCTAAAGATCAGTCCAAAAACTCGTCAAAATCTTTTGGTATGGATCCACGCGATTACGGAGTTGGAGCTCAAATACTTAGAGAAATGAATATTAAAAATGTTGTTCTACTGACTAATCACCCAATGAAGAGAGTCGGAATTGAAGGTTATGGTCTTCATATTGTGAAAAATATTACATTGCAACCTGATCTTAATTAATTGAACAATCTTCAGTAGATTCGGATCCAAATGAATACTACACGTTTAATTATAAACTTAGATTTTGTCTAATCCTGAACCAATTATACTTGCAATAGAATCAAGTTGCGATGATACTTCCGTTGCTGTAATGCGTGGATTTGAGGTTCTATCAAATTGTGTTCACAATCAGGCCATTCATAGTCAATTTGGAGGCGTTGTACCGGAGTTAGCATCCAGAGCACACATACAAGCTATCGTCCCAACAATTTCGGCTAGCCTTGAAATTGCAGAATTACAGATTTCGCAAATAGATGCTGTTGCCGTGACACAGGGCCCGGGACTATTGGGAAGTCTGCTAGTAGGTCATTCTTTTGCTAAATCATTGTCAATTGCCTTAGGGATTCCTATTATTAATGTTCACCATATGGAAGGCCACATGCTTTCATCATTTTTAATTGAAAAGAATATTCAAAAAGTCGATTCCAGATTAGAGTTCCCTTACCTCTGTTTAACAGTTTCAGGAGGGCATACGCAAATTGTCATTGTTCACAATTGGAATGAATTTGAAATTTTAGGACAAACACTTGACGACGCTGTTGGAGAAGCGTTTGACAAGTCAGCCAAGCTGTTATCTCTTTCATACCCGGGCGGACCTGTTGTTGATGAGAAGTCACAAAATGGAAATCCGAAACGATTTCCATTTAACACAGCAAAAGTTGCAGGTTTTGATTTTAGCTACAGCGGAGTAAAAACGAGTATTTTACAAACCATGCAAAGGGAACAAAAAAAGCGACCAGATACATTAATTAACGATCTGCCAGACTGGTGCGCTAGCATCCAACTTAGTCTAATATCACCTTTGATAAAAAATATAAAAAAAGCAATTTTAGAAACTGGAATTAAGCGAATTTCAATCGCTGGCGGAGTTTCGGCTAATTCTCTGCTAAGAGAACAAATCAGGGTCTTAGGGGAAAGTATGGGTTTGAAAACTTATATACCTCCAATGTCTTACACTACAGATAACGCGGCCATGATTGGAGCTGTCGGACAATTTTCTTTTCAAAATCAGAAGTTTGATAGCATTTCTAGCTCAGCTAAAGCTAGGATGGTAACAACTAACTGGAAGTTGCCAAATGTAAAACAACATAAATAAATGCATAATTTCTGGGGAGAGCTAAAAGATAATAAAGTGTTCCTGGATCAGGAAGAAATACCACATGCCATAAAGTCATTAAGATTAGAACTTGGGGATTTAGTGAGAGTTTTTGATGGATCCGGAAATACTTATACAGGGAGTATAGATACTCTTTCTAGGAAATCAATACGGATATCTGATTTCACTATTGATTCAGACCTTGGACTTGTTAATGGACATCTTCACATGGCGATGTCCCCTACTAAAAATATTGATAGATGGAATTTTTTTTTGGAAAAAGCAGTGGAAATAGGTGTTCATGAAATTACACCGGTATTATCTCATCGATCTGAAAGGCGATTTTTAAATCATGACCGTTCACTGAGAATAATCAGATCAGCCTGCTTACAAAGTCAAAAGAGTTCAATTCCTAAGTTAAATGAATCGATAGGATTTAAAGAGTTCATTGACACATTTAAATTAAATTTCATGACAATAGCTACATGCCATGATTCAGATAAAATAGACTTAAATGAAGTCATACGGATTAGAAAATCTGACGAAGTCTTAATTGCTATAGGCCCCGAAGGTGACTTTACTGATGAAGAGCTGCAATATGCACTATTAAAAGGCTACATCCATATCGGGCTAGGTGTTCATCGATTAAGAACTGAAACAGCTGGAATATATGCAGTCTCAGCGTTCGCTCAAAGAGACAGGATTGATGCTTGAGTCCTTATTTAGAAAAAGATAGAGCGGATGTATTAACAATAATGTCTTTTAAAAACTTCTCTGCTACTTTAATCTCCTCTGCCATTATATTATCGCCATTTACTCTTGGATATATTGAGCGATACGAAACTAATAAATCTGTCAAACCCTCCGGACACTCCCTCTTGCTCAACTCGACAGCTCTTACTGCAGCTATCCATTCCATGGATAGAATTGTCCAAACTCTGTCTAAAATTTTAATTGCATCAGTTGCGGCATTTGCGCCCATGCTGACGTGATCCTCTTGACCAGCAGAGGAGTCGATACTATCAGTACTACTAGGTACAGTTCTTTGCTTGTTCCTGCTAACTAAAGAGGCCGCGGAATATTGTAAAATCATAATACCACTTTCTACTCCAGGTTTTTGAGCTAAAAATGAAGGAAGACCTCTCTTACCTAAAGTCAATTGATTAATTCTTCTCTCCGAAATACTCCCCCACTCTGCCAATGCCATTTTTCCATAATCTAACGCCAATGCCAATTTTTGACCATGAAAATTACCAGCGCTAATAACATCTCCTTCATCAGTAAAGACCGTTGGGTTGTCCGTAACAGCATCTGCCTCGTTTAAAAATACATTGAGAATATGATGCCAAGCATCATTAGAAGCTCCATGAACTTGAGGTATGCACCTAAATGAGTACGGGTCTTGAACATGCTCCTTTTCAATTTGAAAACTAGGTGCATCATTTAAAAGGTCACGAATACGTTCAGCAACAAAAATTTGTCCTGGCTGATTCCGTATAGTTTGAATTCTAGAATCAAATGGAGCGCTGGATGCATCGAAACCGATCATTGACACACTGGAAATTAAGTCTGACCAATATGAAACATGCATAGCCCGGATCGATGCCCACAAACCATGAGCAAGCATAAATTGTGTTCCGTTTATAAGCGCCAACCCTTCTTTCTCCATCAGCTTTAGTGGTTCTAAGTTTAGTTTTTGGAGGATTTCAGAACCGGAATATATTTTATTTTCATACATAGCTTCGCCCTCACCCATTAAAACTAATACCATATGAGATAAAGGCGCCAAGTCTCCAGAAGCACCAAGAGACCCCATACTTGGAATCACAGGAAGGATATCATTTTTATACAGATTATATAAAGATTCAATTACAACCCAACGAATACCTGAATACCCCTTAGAAAGCGCACGAATTTTTGTTACAAGCATAAGCCTAACTATTTCTTGCGACACTGATGACCCAGTGCCAGCAGCATGACTTCTAATCAAATTAACTTGCAAGTCTCGGAGTTCGGAATTAGTTACAATAGTTGTGCACAATGAACCAAAACCAGTATTTACCCCATATAAAACATCTCCATTTTTGATTCTTTTTTCAAGAGAATTTCGATTATTCACAACATTCTTTTTTATATCATCATTGAAATAAATAGTTGCCTCGCCTTTAGCAACTAAATCCCATTCAGTAATGGACCATTTTGAGTGAATGTCTAGTTGATTAGAATTTTTCATACTGTAATTTTCAACAAAAATAGGATTACTTGTGTTAAAAGAATATGGAACATACAATTTTGGTGGTTGGTCACAGAACCGGCATAGGTCACGCACTAACTCAAACTCTATTGGAGAGCGGATATAAAGTACTTGGAATTAGTCGAGACAAGACTGATTTTGAACACGAAAATCTAACAAGCCTTGAGATGGATATTGAAAGTATAGAATTAGATGATATACCTTCTGCATTAAGTGGATTTGTCTTCTGCCCAGGAAGCATCAACTTAAAACCTTTTAAATCTATGAAATCTGAGGACTTTAATCATGATTTTCAGGTGAATGCTTTTAATGCAGCAAAGGCTCTTCAAAAGGCTGAGAAGTCATTAATCGCTGGCAAGGGAAGTGTTGTTTTATTTAGCACAGTTGCTGTTGGTCAAGGCATGCCATTTCATTCTTCTGTCGCCATGGCCAAAGGCGCCATAGAAGGCCTTGGTCGTTCTCTAGCTGCTGAATGGGCTCCAAATGTGAGAGTAAACATAATTGCTCCATCACTAACAGACACACCGATGGCTAAAAAATTATTGGGTAATGAAAATCGAAGAATCGCCAGTGAGCAAAGACACCCATTGAAATCTGTCGGAAATCCAATTGAAATTGCTCAAATGGCCATGCTTCTACTAGAATCAAAATGGATTTCTGGAGAAACAATCGGTATTAATGGTGGTATGGGACATATCAGAAATTGATTAGAATGGAATTTAGCAGCAAAGTCTGGGAGAAATGGTCAGGTAGATATAGAGGTGTTTTTTTCAACTCACTTGGTGGTCTAAAACCGGTCGGATTGTTATGTTCAAAGAATATTAATGGAAAGGCCAATGCAGGAGTTTTTAGTCAAATTATTCATATTGGTTCCAATCCACCCACATGGGGATTTTTGTTCCGGCCTCCCACAAATGATCATCAGACTTATGGGAACATTTTAAGGAATCCATATTTTAATTTCATCCCAGCAACATCTTTTCTTTCAGAAGAACAACTTCATCAGTGCAGCGCTAAGTACTCTACAGAAGTTTCTGAACTCGACTCATTAAACATAAAATGGGAAATGGATCAAACCTTTGAAGTGCCGATGCTCTTAGATTCAGATATCCAATTTACACTTAAGAGAAGTAAAAGTCATGAAATGAGCAATGGAACGATATTAATTGAAGCCGAAATAGTCAGGGTAATTTCAAATATTAAACCTAAGGAAGATGGCTTTATGGACCTTACCCAAAAAGGGTTAATCAGTTCCCAAGGACTTGACGCATATTCCATAACGAACAGAGTTATACGCCAAAAATATCCAAATCCTTGATCAATTGATAGTCTTTATATTCTGGAAAAATGAAACAATATTCTTGCTGCTCACGACATCTTGGTGACCTGTTTTTAAATTCTTAACTCGAAGATGATCCTGTTTCATATCTACTTCGTCCGCCAATAGAACATAAGTAGCGCCAATTTTTTCAGCGTATTCGTACTGTTTTTTTTGCTTTACTACTTCAGGATAGTAATCAACTGAAATACCATTTTGACGTAATTCTTGGGTCCATCCATACGTATAAATAGAACAATCTTCACTTGTTCGAATCACAACAATATTTACTGATTTATTAATTCCATTGGGAAGCAGGTTCAATTCCTCCAAACATAGTAATATTCTGTCGAGACCAAAGCTTATTCCAACTCCGGATATATCATCTAAACCAAACATCGAAGTGAGATTATCATATCTTCCTCCACCACCAATACTTCCAATTTCTACATCTGCTGCGGAAACCTCAATAATACAACCCGTATAGTAGTTGAGGCCACGTGCAAGACTTATGTTTAGTCTAAGCAAATCAGGACTCCTAATGTTTTTTACTATAAACTCGAGTTCTTTGATACCCTCTAATGCCTCATCACTAGCATTTAACCAATCTTTTAAAAACAAAATTGAATCATCAAAATTGACCAATGGTCGTAATGCAGGCTTTAGATCATCGATTTCTTTTTCTGAAAAACCCTTGTCTCTGAGTTCGCTTATAACGCCTACTTCTCCAATCTTATCCAACTTATCCAGCGCTACTGTAAATTCAATTAGCCTGTTACCGACGCCGCATACTGTCGCGATGCCTGACAGTATTTTTCTATTATTCAAATTAATCTTGACAGAAAGGTTAAGTTTATCAAAGACATGAGAATATAGGTCTATCATTTCCACCTCTTGCCACAGACTTGATGATCCGACAACGTCGGCATCGCATTGAAGAAACTCTCTAAATCTACCCTTTTGAGGCCTGTCCGCCCTCCAAACAGGTTGAATCTGATACCTTTTAAAAGGAAAAGACAACTTACCAGCATTTTGAGATACATATCTAGCAAAAGGAACAGTTAAATCATAACGCAATGCCTTGTCTGATATTTCTCTGATCTTTGGATTCGATGAATCTTCAACATTCTTCATATAATCACCTGAGCGAAGAATTTTAAAGATAAGCCGATCCCCTTCTTCACCATATTTCCCCATTAGTGTTTCAATATTTTCAAAACTTGGGGTTTCAAGCGGATTAAAGGCAAAAGTCTCAAAAGCATCTTTTAAAATGCCAATAATATGATTTCGACGTCGTACGTCTATGGCATTAAAATCGCGAGTTCCTTTGGATGACTGTGGTTTCATTATTTGACTAATTTCTTATATTTAAATTTTTTGGGCTCAAGACTAGAGCCTCCCAAACGTTTCTTCTTGTTCTCTTCATATTCTGAAAAAGAACCTTCGAAGTAGTATACCTGAGAATCACCTTCAAAAGCCAATATGTGAGTACATACGCGATCCATAAACCACCTGTCGTGAGAAATAATCACCGCACAGCCAGCAAAGCTATAAAGAGCCTCTTCTAAAGCTCTCAAAGTGTTGATGTCCAAATCATTAGTTGGTTCGTCAAGAAGTAACACATTACCACCCTCTTTTAGAGCCATTGCCAGATGCAAACGATTTCTTTCACCCCCAGATAGGATTCCTATTTTTTTACTTTGATCTCCTCCACTAAAATTAAACCTAGCCAGATAAGCTCGAGAATTAACTATTTGATTTCCGATTTCAAACTGCTCTTGGCCATCACCTATAATTTCATATATAGATTTCTCTGGGTCCATTTTTTCATGCGACTGATCGACGTATGAAATTTTTGCAGTTTCACCTACTTTAAAGAGCCCCGAATCAGCATCTAGCTGGTCCATTATCATTCGAAATATAGTTGTTTTCCCTGCTCCATTTGGGCCAACTATACCGACTATACCCGCGGGAGGCAGCTTAAAGTTTAAATCTTCATATAATAATTTATCGCCAAATGCCTTTTTAACGTGTTCAGCGTCAATGACATTCTGACCCAAGCGTGGACCATTAGGTATAAATATCTCTAAAGTTTGCTCTTTGTCCTTCTGCTCTTCACTTAATAGTTTATCGTAATTAGAAAGACGTGCTTTAGATTTTGCTTGACGACCCTTTGGATTCATCCGGACCCAATCTAGTTCTCGTTCCAGCGTTCTTCTTCTTTTTGTAGCCTGTTTTTCCTCCGTTTGTAGTCTTTTAGTCTTTTGCTCTAGCCACTCCGTATAGTTACCTTTCCATGGAATCCCTTCTCCTCGATCTAATTCTAGTATCCAGCCAGCCACATTATCCAAAAAGTAGCGATCATGTGTTACAGCGATAACGGTCCCCTTGTATTGCTGTAAATGATGTTCTAACCATAAAATTGATTCTGCATCAAGGTGATTCGTCGGCTCGTCAAGTAGCAAGACATCTGGATTTTTAAGTAAAAGACGACAAAGAGCTACGCGTCTTCTCTCCCCTCCTGATAATACAGAAATCGGGGTGTCACCATCAGGGCACTGGAGAGCATCCATAGCTCGAGATAACACAGTGTCCATCTCCCAAGCATTTGTAGCATCAATACGATCCTGCACTTGAGATTGGCGATTCATTAACTTTTCCATCGCATCAGGGTTCTCATAAACCTCAGGCAATCCAAATTGCTCATTAATTGAGTTATATTCATCCAACAGAGCCACAGTTTCAGAAACTCCCTCTTTAACAATGTCTTTAACCGTTTTAGTTTCATCAAGTAAAGGCTCCTGCTCCAGATAACCAACAGTATATCCCTGTACAAAAACAACGTCTCCTTGAAAATTCTTTTCAACTCCCGCAATAATCTTCAACAATGTAGATTTACCTGATCCGTTTAATCCGATGATACCGATTTTAGCCCCATGATAAAAGCTTAGGTATATTTCCTTTAGGATCGCTTTATTGTTGTTTGGAAGTATTTTAGAGACTCCCGTCATTGAAAATATTATCTTCTTATCGTCTGACATATATAAATTTTTACACTGCAAATATCGGGAATTGAGTCGGGCATAGTTATTGTAATTTCCCCATCTGTGAAGAGTTTTTATACAATAGCATTTGCTTTGATGGGATTTGTGTCAAATGGTCAGTCATCCGTTCTCTTTGAAGGAGTTATTCTCGAAGATAAATCAAAAGACCCAGTACCGAATGTAACAATAGTTAATGTTAGAGATGAATCGTCCTCTACATCGAACTCGGAGGGTTCTTTTTCATTGGAGGCAAAAAAAGGAGACACATTGGTGTTTTCTAAACCTGGATTTTCATACCGATATGCCTCAGCATTAAATAATAGTAATGCCATAATTGAACTTCTGCCTCAGAATTTCTTACTGGAGGAAGTGCCAATAACAGCTTATAAGCTCACAAGCAATCTACCAAAGCAGATCCCTGTAAAGAAGCCTCAAAGACCAAGTGGGAGTGAGATCATGACTCCAGAGAGTATTAAGCCCACTATAGCGAATCCGATAGATTTTTTATATGATCAATTTGGCAAGAGGCCCCGACAGTTAAGAGAGCTTAAGGCTATTTTAGAAAATGAAAACTATCGAGTTAAGCTAGCAGAAAACAATAACCGAAATGCTCTTTTTGAACTGACCGGGTTAACATCGAACCAGATCGAAGAAATGCTATTGTTTTGCACGTGGGACAAGAGGTCAATCCGTATGAAAACAGATTATCAATTACTTCTGAGTTTATACAGCTGTTATGAGGATTTCGTTCAGAGACAAAGTATTTATATTCCTTAACGACTATAGTTAGGAGCTTCTCTGGTTATAGTTACGTCATGCGGATGACTCTCCGCAATTCCAGATGCAGTAATTCTGACAAAAGTTCCTTTCACTTTAAGATCTTCTACATCCTTAGCTCCGCAATATCCCATCCCTGCTCTTAGCCCACCGATGAACTGATACATAACCTCATTTACTTCTCCTTTATAAGGGACTCTACCTACGATGCCTTCAGGCACTAATTTCTTAATATCGTCCTCCACATCCTGAAAGTACCTGTCTTTAGACCCTGACTCCATGGCTTCAATAGAACCCATTCCCCGATAAGACTTAAAACGTCTACCGTCAAGTATGATCGACTCACCGGGAGCCTCTTTAGTTCCAGCTAATAAAGAACCTAACATTACGCAATCTGCTCCCGCAGCAATAGCCTTAACGATGTCACCAGTATACCTAATCCCTCCATCTGCTATAACTGGCACGCCAGTTCCCTTTATGGCTTCAGCTACAATCATGATCGCAGACAATTGAGGAACGCCTACACCTGCAACAATACGCGTTGTACATATGGAGCCCGGTCCTATTCCTACTTTCACGGCATCGGCTCCAGCATCTACGAGGTAACGTGCTGCCTCTGCCGTTGCTATGTTACCGACGACGACGTCTAAATCAGGAAATTCTGCTTTAACATTCTTTAATGCATCCACTACACCTTTGGTATGTCCGTGGGCGGTGTCGATTACAATAGCGTCAGCATTGGCTGCTACAAGAAGTCTTACCCTGTCCAGGATATCCGAAGTAACACCAACAGCAGCAGCTACTCTTAATCGTCCAAACAAATCCTTATTTGAATTAGGCTTATTTCGCTTTTTAGAAATATCTCTATATGTGATTAGACCAATCAAAACTCCATTCTTGTTTACTACAGGAAGCTTTTCTATTTTATTTTCCTGAAGAATGAGTTCAGCCTCCTCCATAGTTGTATTCTCTTCGGCAGTAACCAATGACCCTGATGTCATTATTTCAGACACCCTTTTATTATCATCTTTTTCAAAACGTAGATCTCTGTTAGTCACTATTCCTATTAGCTTTTTATCACTGTCAACTACAGGTATTCCTCCAATCCTATATTCAGCCATTAAACTCTTCGCATCGGATAAAAATGCATCCTTACTCAAGGTAATTGGATCGATAATCATTCCTGACTCTGCTCTTTTCACTTTCCGAACTTCCATCGCCTGCTTTTCTGCGGTCATGTTTTTGTGCAACACACCCATGCCACCTTCCTGTGCCATAGCGATTGCAAGACCTGCCTCAGTAACGGTATCCATAGCCGAGCTTACTATAGGTGTTTTTAAGATGATATTTTTTGAAAATCTAGATTCGATATCAACATCTCGCGGAAGAACTTCAGAGAAAGATGGTATTAGTAATACGTCATCGTATGTGAGATATTCTCCAATGACTTTTGGAAGAGGATTATCCATAGGCTGCAACTTAGATATAAATTGCAAACAAAAGTAATAAAAAAGGCCACCCTATTGAGGTGGCCTTTAATTCAATATGAAAATAATATCAATATATCAATGTTATTGACCCTCGTCTATCGATGGGTTCGCCTTGTTTGGATCGATATTTTAACTGATAGATATAAGCACCTGGTGGCGCATACTCCCCAGAAACCTTACCATCCCAGCCTTTGGTTTCATCCATTGTCATGAATACTTTATTGCCCCAACGATCGTAAATCTCTAAAGAGTAACTAGATGCCTCAACGTACAGATGTACAGGCTTCCAAACAGTATTTATTGCCGATTCAGTAGATTTAGGATTAAAACTATTAGGGATAAACACTCTTGGCTTGTGCTCGGCACATGCTTCATTTGAAGTGCTCATAAAAGCCAAACCGTTATAATCAACAAAAAACAAAGGATTGTTTTTTTCCGTAGCAACAATTCGATAACAGAAAATACCAACGTTGTCTCCTTCATTTCTGATGTTATCAACATAAAAAGTATCTGTAGTAGATCCTATCAAAACAAATCCGTTGGCACTAACTCCTAGTGATCGATAAATTTCATACCCATTAACGCCGCCCATGAAATCCCGATATGAATTCCAATTAAGAACGTTCGTTAGATTTTCTTTTGACTCAACTTCAAGCAACATATTTACTCCAATATTAGACGATGTGTCGATCCCACCACAACTATCTGTCGCAACGAAACGGTACTCATATCTGTGGTTTTGTGGATCCGCTGAAAAATCATTGAAACGAATTTCCGAAGGCTGTATTATTGGCTTAGGAATATTTCCAAGCGACCTGTAAGCGTCACCAGGCGCCTCAGCACGTTGAAGATCAAAATGAATAATATCAGCATCTTTATCTATATAGCATACCAATTCAACAGCATTATCTGGACGGACGGATACTTTTGCCATGTATAAGATTCGTGACCTTTGAACAGCTAAACTATTCATGCATATTTCATTCGAAGTGCTGAATTTTGTCAGGCCGGTATCAACCGCTTGAATGTAAAAACAATAACTCCACCCCCCTATAACCGCTTTGGTATTAAACGAGGAGTCTGTTGCAGACTTGGTAGCAAATAACACTCCTAACTGTGTTGGCCCTCCTGGAGGGGTGACGTCTGCTAGAACTCTATATGCACCGACGCCTCCGGCCCAGCCTTTATAGCTATTCCACTTTAGACGGAGTATTCCTTCACAGGGATCCAGACTCTCGGTCAAGAGCATATTGTTATGTTTTTGAACAAGTAGATCACTACTTTGATTTCCGCAGCTATCAGTCGATATCACCTTATAACTCTTAACGGATGTTAACGGTGTGGCTCCAGGAATAGTGAAAGGCATTGCTGTGGCAACAGGAACCGTAGCAATTGAATTCCACCCTGTCGCTGGATCATATTCTAAGAGGTCAAAATCGATAACATCTCCATTTGTATTTCCCGACCAAGAAATAATAGCTGTCCCACCTACTACGGAAACGGAATCTATATTTAGAACATCAGTATTATAGGTGTCTGAGAATGAGCCACTGTCCGTTGTTGAATTACAAAGCCCAGCAATTCGAATTTGATACTCCAAATCCTGACCACATATGTTCACTGTATCATTAAATGTGATTGATGTTGTAGAATCCACAAGTGCCCATGCAGATGCTGCAGTTCCCGTTGGGCGTCGCCAAATCTCGTACATAGCAGTAGATCCAGTTACGTTAGGATTCCAGTCCAACTGTGCGACAGAGGAGTTTGTTGGTGGTATGGGTGTCACATCCAAAAGCATCATAGAAAGAGTGTCACTATTTACGGACTCATAACCACAAGACCCGATACACCTTAGATAGTAAAAATTATTACCATTGGCCACTGGTGCAGCAATAGGGTTTGTAGATAAATGATTATATGTGGTAGGCACAAATGCTCCATAAGTTGTATCAATAGCGGTAAAAGGTACTCCGGCCTGAGTACCGTGAAAGACTATATAACCCTGGAAGTCTGTCCCTGTATCTAGCGGTGTATCCCAGTTTACAACAACCGAATTGTTAGATGCATCAAATGACAAGCAGCTATTGCTCAAATCCGGGGCTGAAGGCACTGAAGGAACTACATCAATTCTAAGTGTAGCAACGCTTACTGCAGGAGCTGGGCATGCGTCGTCTTGCATTTTTAATGGGAAATAATAAGAATTTGCTCCGGTGCCGCATGAATTTTGACTCGATATATGATTGCATGCAATTTCCCAGGAGAAATCAACATTTAAGGA
>CATIRS010000018.1 GCA_949529985.1 Owenweeksia sp. TMED14 | reverse complement strand
TCCTTAAATGTTGATTTCTCCTGGGAAATTGCATGCAATCATATATCGAGTCAAAATTCATGCGGCACCGGAGCAAATTCTTATTATTTCCCATTAAAAATGCAAGACGACGCATGCCCCGCTCCAGCAAATGGAATTAGGACCATAAAAATTGATGTCCTTCAAAGGCCAATCCAACAACAGCCGTTATCATCCACATTTACAGCGCCGGGTAATGGATATTTTAAACTTATTTATGCTAACACGTTTGCGAACTTCCAATGGCAAGAAAATAAAGGCTCCTCATGGTATGATTTAAATGATACTGGGATATATTCCGGGACAATGACAGATTCCTTGGTACTCACAGGAATTACGAGAAGTATGAATGGCTATTTATACAGGTGTACTATCGACTCCTCATGCCTCATGTCAAGTGCAGCAATACTTAGCGTTATATGCCTTGACACCATAAGCAAGCAACCGTTATCATCTACTTTTTATACTTCCCCAGGTGACGCCCATTTCACAACATCGCATTCAGACACTAGCGCAACTTTCCAATGGCAAGTTAAAACCACACCAGGGACTACTGGAACGTGGTCAGACATAGTCAATGGCGCAGTTTATTATGGAGCAAATGCTGACTCGATAGGTATTACAGGAATCACTGCAAATATGAATGGATATGAATATCGTTGC
Source organism: Owenweeksia sp. TMED14 (assembly GCA_949529985.1). Lineage (GTDB taxonomy): Bacteria > Bacteroidota > Bacteroidia > Flavobacteriales > Schleiferiaceae > TMED14. The sequence continues at coordinate 7,201 of CATIRS010000018.1, read as the reverse complement.
CAAATTGACGCCTATTGCGATGATACTTCAAACTCAGCAACACTTAGTGTAATTGACAATGTGAGTCTTGAAGAATTCCAATCTTCAATTACAGTATATCCAAATCCAAATGAAGGATTTTTTAGTTTAATTCTAAAAGAAAGCTTCTTGGGGTCTTCTTTTCATATTGTTGATGATTCTGGACGGATAATAAAAAAAGGAACCATTCGAGAGAAAAAGCAATTATTTGACCTATCGGATAATCCAAAAGGAATATATCGAATTCAAATATTATTTGAAAAGAAAATTGAAACAATTACGCTTGTTCTTATTTAAAAGATAGGGACTGTTTTTTAGTCTCTAAAATAGCTCGATATAGATCTCCATCCTTTTTTTACGCAATACATTTGACGAATTAAAAGACCAAAAAACAAGTTTCCTGAATAATAAGCTTAAATTCGGAACTCAAAAAAAAAGTCAAGGATGAATAATGGGAAAAAAAAGTTAGTTCTTCTTATACTTTGGATTTTATCTCCCTGTATAGGAGCCCAGACTTTGGATTATTTTGAGATTAGCGGAAAAATTGTAGATAAAAAAACAAATGAGGCCGTTGAGAATGTAATTGTAGAATACGAAAATCAAAAGATTTTAGGAGACTTAAATGGTCAATTCAGTATTCGTGTAGACAAACTCCCCTCCAACCTAGTATTTAATGCTTTTGGATACAATACACTTTCTAAGAACGTAATTGAAAATTCCATTCCGTTGATCATCCAGTTAAATGCTAATCAAGTGGTCCTAGAAGAGGCCCAAATTGTCGCATCCAGAATTACAGAAAGACAAAAACAAGCACCCTTAACTGTTGAAGCCTTAGACCTGTTAAGTATTCAAGAAGCTCCAGCTCTAAATTTTTATGAAGCTCTTGGCAATATGAAAGGAGTGGATTTAACTTCTGCGAGTATTGGATTTAAAATTATAAATACTCGAGGGTTCAATAGCACTAGCCCTGTGCGCAGCCTTCAAATAATTGATGGGGTTGACAATCAAGCTCCCGGCCTTAATTTTTCACTTGGAAATTTCTTAGGTGCTAGTGAATTAGATATCCAGAAAGTTGATATCATATCTGGAGCTGTGGGAGCACAGTATGGTCCTTCAGCGTTTAATGGTGTGATATCTATGGTCACCAAAGATCCATATAGAACCAAAGGGACATCGTTTCAATTAAAGGTCGGTGAACGGGCATTAACAGAAGCATCTTTAAGATATGCAAATTCATTTTCCAGGAATGATGGGACAGATAGCTGGGCCTTTAAGCTAAACGTATTCGGCCTTAAAGCCAATGATTGGGAAGCAAATGATATGGATCCAACTTATGAATCCCTATCCGGAAAAAAAAATCCAGGAGGTTATGATGCGGTAAATAGATACGGGGATGAGATCATTTATGATAATGGGGGCGATGCAAAAACCTATGCAGGTATCGGAACGTATCACCGTCGAGGAATTGAAGAGTCAGCACTTGTAGACTATAAAACTGAAAATTTAAAAGTAGCAACTGCAATACATTATAAAACAAGATCCGGGCTAGAAGCTATTTACAGTATGAATTTTGGGTCTGGGACAACTGTTTACCAAGGAGACAATAGGTTAAGCTTGAAAGACATCTTGTTTCTTCAAAATAGATTGGAGCTCAGAAAAAAGGATAAATGGTTTATTAGAGCGTACACCACAAATGAAGATGCTGGAAAAACATATGATGCATATTTTACAGCGCTTAAGATGCAAGATTCTATTCTTGATGAGGGTTTCTGGGCAAACCAGTATCGTTCATTCTGGAATATATTTCAGAAATCAAAAATCAAAAACCTTCCAGAATATCCAGCAGATAATTTATCAAACGAAGAGTTTGAAGAACAAATATCTGCACTCAAGCTTTTATATCCAGCAGAATTTTCCGCGTATCATGCAGAAAACAGAAATATGATGAGTGGTGCTTATGATCCCGATAGCGTCCTTATTCCTGGTTCACAAACATTTAACTCTTTAAAACAATTTATAATTTCCACTCCTTTTCACCTTGGAGGGTCAAGATTTTACGATCGATCAGCTTTATCTCATGTTCAATTTCAAAGAAACTTTGAATTCTCGGAATATGGAGATATTTCTATCGGTGGCAACTACCGAAGCTATAATCCCAATTCAAAGGGAACAATATTCAGCGATACAAACGGTAGAGAACTTCAAGTTTCAGAATTTGGATTATTCTCTGGCTACTCAAAAGAAACAGAAAAACTCTCTATGAATGCAACATTGCGGTTAGATAAAAATCAAAATTTCTCATGGCTTACCTCCCCGGCTCTATCGATGGTATACCGTCCAAATAAAAAAACAGTTTGGCGAGCAGGAGCGTCCTCTGCAATAAGAAATCCAACTTTACAGGACCAGTATTTATTTTACAATGTAGGAAGAGCCATTCTTATAGGAAATCTGAATGGGTATGATTCACTTATTACCATTTCAGAGGTGGGAGATTTTTTAGAGGCGGGAGTGCAAGACAGAGCAGCATGGAGTTGGGACTACTATAACATGAAAGGAGTCCTACCCGAAAAAGTGAAAAATATTGAAGTGGGTTATCGTAGCACTTGGTGGGGAAAGTTTTATGTGGATGCCACATACTACTACAGCTGGTATAAAGACTTTATTGGTTACCATTATGCCTTAAAGATTGAAGATGATCCTGGAGGGAGCGCCGCAAACCGATTAAAAGGTGTCCAAGCATATAGGATCGCTTCCAATGCGGAGCAGCAAGTAACTACTCAAGGTTTTAGCGTAGGAACAAATTATTATTTCTCCAACTATACAATCGCAGGAAACTATACTTGGAACGTATTGAATTCTGCAATAGATGATCCGATAATACCGGCATACAATACACCCGAGAATAAGTATAATCTATCTTTCTCAGCAAGAGATCTAGATTGGAAAATAAAAAATGGAAGAATAGGATATATGGTTACTCATAAATACGTTCAGGGATTTTTATTTGAGGGCTCTCCGCAGTTTACCGGTAGAATTCCTAGCTATCGATTAACTGACGCACAACTATCGTGGACCTCTTCAGAAAAACGTTGGATTATAAAGATAGGAAGTAGTAATATTTTTAATCGACAGGTAATCCAGGTTTACGGAGGACCAGCGATCGGTAGATTGAGTTATCTGTCGCTCACGTGCAATTTATTATAACACTAGCTTTTTAACAAAAAATGCGTAAATTTATTTTCTTAAAACCAAAAAATATCAAATGAAAAACCTATACCCCATTAAATGTTTTGTCATTCTTTTAAGTATGATGAGCTTCACAGCAATGGCGCAAGAGCGTTTTGTTGACGAAGTATTTACAGATACCGAGATAACCATAATTCCAAATGTCGTCTATGGCGTTAACTTTAGTCAGTATGTACCCGCTAGTTTTGGAGGGCCTCAAGTGATCCCCCAGTATCATGATGTATATATGCCGGACACAAGTATAGATGCAGTAACTGCAAGACCTGTTGTGGTCCTTCTTCACACAGGATCTTTTCTACCAAAAGGCTTAGCCTCTCCACTTGGAGAAAGAACGGATTCTGTAATGGTTGAAATGGCAATGCGATTTGCTAAGAGAGGATTTGTCGCAATTACTGCGGCATACCGTGTGGGTTGGCTAGCCAACTCTACGAATCTTGACCTTAGACGTGGAACCAACTTAGCCGCTGTATATGGAGCAATTCAAGATACTAAGGCGTGTGTGCGTTCATTGCGTGGAAGAGCCTATGGTAATAACGCATGGCGAATGGATCCAAATTTCATTACCCTTCTCGGGTCTGGTTCAGGCGGTTATATAGCTTTAGCTTATGGTACTCTTGATAATTATGCTGAAGTAGCTAGCCCAACAAAATTTCAATACACAGCAGCAGGTCCAGGAATTTATGGGGGTACAGTTAGTGCTGGTGACCCATATATCGACACTGCAATTGTAGGAGACTGGAATGGACTTGGAGGCCTTGCAACCATTATTGGATCAGATTCAACAACTGGATTGCCAATAATTGACTTAACCCAACCTGGAAGAAATATTGCTAACCATGTTGGAGCTCCTGACAATGTTAATCTTACTATAAATCTTGGCGGTGCATTAGCAGATTCTGCTTGGACTTCAGCAGGTGATGCACCATCGATTTCATTTCATAGCCGCTATGACTTCTATGCTCCATATTACCGTGGGATGGTTAATGTTCCAATAGCTGGAGCATTTTTTCCTGTTGTTGAAGTAGCTGGAAGCCATACTGCTGCAAAAGTTGCCAATACTTTAGGTAACAATACTGTTTTAGGATCATCAATGATGATGGACCCTCATTCAGTAAAGGCTCGCTCAAATTCTTATAATATTGGAAACGTGGAAAATATTTACACTTTCAATATGGTTCCGCCAAATTCAGCTATGCCTTTCAGAGTTAATTCAAACCCGTGGGATTGGTGGGATGCAAATGACCCTTTGTCGGTGAATGAGACAAATCCAAATATTAAAGCTCAATCAATGGCTTATATCGACACGATAATGGCTTATTCCCTTCCAAGATTAGCAAAAGCTATGAATGCTGTAGGATACTCTATTGGCGCTGATGAACTTCCTGACTTTAATATCTCAGTTAGTCCAAATCCATCTAGCTACAGTTCTTTAATCTCAAGCAAAGGAGCTGTAATTACTTCAGTAAGTGTTTATGATGTACTCGGTCGTCCAGTATATTCTTTGGGAAATATCCAGAGTTCTCAAACGGAGATTCAAACTGCATCTTGGGCTAGAGGAACTTATATCGTTCGAATTGAAACAGACAAAGGAGTTAAAACCTCAAAACTGATAAGAAATTAATTAATTTCTTAATGTTTAAATGTTGATTTTTATTAAAAAGGCCATCCAGAACGGATGGCCTTTTTTTATTTAAAGTGAAGTTAACATATTTGTAAGACTAGAAATATTTAGCCGAAGAAAAGCCCCGTATTACTACGAGGCTTCCAGTGACTCCGATAGGATTCAAACCTATGACCGCCTGATCCGAAGTCAGGTGCTCTATTCAGCTGAGCTACGGAGCCATACTGCGTTTAGAGGGATTTACCAGAGTAAAAATGTGAAAGTGAGTCGCAAATTGAGTCGCTATGTTTTCATTTCAATCTATTAAAGTTGTCAAAGTATCCAAAGAAAGATATTGTCTTTCCCTTATTTGGAATAACTGTCGTTTTCGTTTTTACAATGGAGATCCCATCGCATCTGTTTCAAAACCACAGGCCCTCCCTCCTGCTGAACGCCCAATTGGATTCGAGCATCTAGCTTTTGAATACAAAATAGCTATAGATAAAGGATGGAAGCCAACAGATTATTGGACTGAGGAAAAACCAAAAGAAATCAAACCATCCAGATCAATGCTCGATGATGCTGTTAAGCAAAAACTAAGTCAAGGATACTCCAGGCATTATAATAAACAGTTCAAATGGATTGCATCTATTTTAAAAAAAGAGCTCAAAAGCACGGTACCGACAGCTAAAAGAGTTGCGGATTTCTTGGACAATAGCCGTTGGAGTATTGCTACCAAAAACAACTTTAGAAGGCATTATATCGCTCTAGAGAAAACGCTGAATATGTATGGTTATCAAGGAAGCATAAAAACATTTACGTCAAATAGAAGATGCCCCGCTAAGCTTCACAAACCATACCGTGATGTTCAAGCTATTCTTACTGAAATTATGGAGTATAATAGAGCTTTGCACCTTTGCTGTTTGCTATCATATGGATGTTTACTCAGACCCCACAGAGAGATTAGATTGCTTACTTGGGCAGACATATCTGAGGACTTTAATCAGATTTCATTGTCAGGGAATCAAAACAAAGGCAAACGCAATAGAATAGTACCTGTTGGAGAGTATATTAAGCCCTATTTAAAGGCCTTTAAGAGCCCTTTGTCTACAAATGAGGACAATGTATTTACAGGAAAGAAAGAGCCTTATAATCCAGACTATTTCAAGACTCTATGGACTAGATACAAAAGAAAGTCCAAGCTTATAGAAAAAGACCAAACCTTGTATTCATTTAGACATACAGGAGCTATTCAGGTATACGAGAAGACAGGGTCTCTAACGAAGCTTCAGCAAGTAATGGGACATAGTTCTCTCCAAGTATCGTTGACTTACCTCCGAGGCTTGGAGGTGAAGCAGTTGGATGTTTTTGATATGCCTAGTCTTAGATGATATCGAGAATATTTAATGGGTAGCTTGCGTTAATTACAATTAAAGAGAAATAGAGAATTTTCATACATTTGATTTATTACAATTTAAATAAAACGCTTTATGAATTTAAAAACCACTTTCCTAGCTGTTGTTTCTACCCTTGTAATGGCTTCTTGTGCCACAGACCCTTGTAAGGATATAACTTGTTTAAATGAAGCTACTTGTAGTGACGGTACTTGTCTATGTACCGATTGGTATGAAGGAACAGACTGTGGAGCTGAGCAGAGAACAAAGTTTTTTGGCACATATTCAGGTAATGTTGTATTCACCTTTTCTGATAGTACCACCGAAAGTAATCCTTGGGACATAACAATTGGAAGTGTTTTGGATAGTGTGAATCATTTCGATTTAATGATTACAGACCCAGGAGACACGACTGGATTAGGTGGAATTAAGGGAAAACTCATAACAAATGCCGCGGGAGATGTAACCTTTGACCCACAGGTAATTCAAGACCCTGATGGAGATTTTAGTATTCAAGGAACAGGCTTTTTTACCATCACTCAAACCTATTCGGCATTTTCATTTGAATGGACTATCAATGATGATGGAGAAACAATAACTACGTCTTACACTGGCACGAAATAGTAAAAAACACACTCTAAGAGAAGCCCTGCTATATGCGGGGCTTTTTTGTTTTAAAAGTCTCTGATTTGAAAACAGGCTCTCTAACAAAACTTCAGCAAGTAATGGGACATAGTTCTCTCCAAGTATCGTTGACTTATCTCAGAGGCTTAGAGGTTAAGCAGTTGGATGCTGAGGATATGCCAGTATTGTAGTGTTTCGAATGCTTGTAATATGATGCAATTAAAAAGATTTCAAAGAGATTGTTACACACATTTTGTTTGTAATTTTTTTTAAACAATCTTACAATAGTGGGTATTCATACCTCTACATTCCTACTTTT
>CATIRS010000017.1 GCA_949529985.1 Owenweeksia sp. TMED14 | reverse complement strand
TTTAAAGCGCGAATTGGAGAGGATATTTTTTCATTTTATCCCTTTTTACAAAAAGATTCTATCAATAGAAATCGTGCTCAATGGATTCCTACCCTGAGAGCTCATGCCCTACCTGGGGGAATAGTAACTAGACAAGCCTACGAATCTTTAGTGCAAAAAACACTAAGCATGTTAGAAGAGAATTTACCATATGATGGACTCTTTTTTGATATTCATGGTGCCATGAGTGTTGTCGGTCTTGATGATCCGGAAGGAGATTTTATCAAAAGAATTCGAGATGTTATTGGTTACGAAACATTAATTTCAACCTCAATGGATCTGCATGGAAATGTATCTTATAATTTAACGAAAGAAACCGATCTAATAACCTGCTTCAGAATGGCTCCTCATGAAGACGCAATAGCATCCAAAAAAAGAGCAGTCGACAACTTGCTTGAGCGACTAGAAAATGGCAAAGGAAAACCCCTTTATAAAGCAAGAATTGAAGTTCCTATACTATTACCTGGCGAAAAAACCAGTACTAGAATAGAGCCCGGTAAAAGTCTTTACGCTAAAGTAGAACCCGCTTCAAAAGTTGAGGGTGTTGTTGACGCAGCCATATGGGTAGGTTATGCATGGGCAGATGAGCCAAGGAATCAGGGAGTTGTTGTTGTAACGGGTGATGATAAAGAGGCCGTTAATAAATCTGCAGAATACTTAGCCAATAGCTTCTGGGAAGCAAGAAATCTATTTGAATTTGTCGCGCCAGTTGGAAGTTTAGATGAAAGTCTAGAACGAGCTATAAACAGCGTCACAAGGCCCTACATAATAAGTGATATGGGAGATAATCCTACTGCTGGAGGAGCTGGAGATGTTACATGGACACTAAATGAATTGTTACAAAGAGATGAATTTAAAAACCCTGACGGTCCTTCGGTAATTTATGCTTCTATACCAGGGCCAAAATTAATTGAAAATGCAGCAAACCTTGAGGTTGGTTCCTATGTTGAAGGGTTTGTTGGAGCAGCTGTAGATGATCGCTACGCAGGTCCAATAAATTTAAAAGGAGTTATTCAATCCATTAAAACAGGGGATCAATATGCAGAGACAGAGATCATTGTTAAAACGGGGAGTATTTCGGTGATTGTAACCAAAAAAAGAAAGCCTTATCATCATGAAAAAGATTTTACTGATTTGGATTTAAATCCACGTGAAACTGATATTTTAATTGTAAAAATAGGATACTTAGTGCCTGAGCTATACGATATGAATAAGGGTTGGATTATGGCATTAACACCGGGTGGAGTTGATCAAGATTTGAATAGATTGGGTTACAAAAGAATCAAAAGACCCATGTTCCCCTTAGATGAATTTAATGAAGAACCCGATTTAAGCGCACAGCTTGTTCCAGTATCTAAATAATTTTAAACCTTGCTAACAAATTGGGCAACCGTTTTAATTAATCAAAACTCCCCCTACTCGACTAGGTTATTTCAAAGAAAATTGATTCTATAAAAAACAAAAAACGCCTCTAAATTAATTAGAGGCGTTTTTAATGTGGAGTAAAGATGTCGTTGGAAAAACAAAATCTTTTTATTCTGAACTAGTAAAATTACTCTACACTTCCTTGAAATTCGATAAGCTCGAGTAATACTCTGTATCTAAATCCATTGGGATCATACTCCGACATCTTAGACTTTGATACAA
>CATIRS010000016.1 GCA_949529985.1 Owenweeksia sp. TMED14 | reverse complement strand
TTTTAATTTTCATGCCACATAAAATAGTTTCTGCGCAGGAAGATGGTGTAAAATGTTTTTTCTAAAATTGCGGCATTAGTATAATGGCTAGTATATCTGCCTTCCAAGCAGATGGTCCGAGTTCGAATCTCGGATGCCGCACCACTTTCTTAGGTCTCTTTTTTTAAATTCAATTTTTTCTAACGTAAATGCTAAAATATTAACCATGGATACTAAAAGCGTTTCATCTCCAATAGGTTCTTTTGATGCTGCTTATAATCAAATAGGGCTTCATAAATTATCTTTTATCGGGCAGAGTCAATCCAAGCATCCAAAGGATCATAAATTACAAAAGAGTATTGATAATTTTTTTTCTGATAAAGGTTTGCAATCTGTTCCAACCATGGATCTGCAGGGTACGGAATTTCAATTACTAGTTTGGAATGTTTTATGCTCCATACCCAGAGGAAGTACCGCATCATACCGATCCATTGCCGAGCAAATAGGCTCTCCAAATGCCTCTAGAGCTGTTGGAACAGCATGTAAGCTGAATCCGATACCTTTATTTATTCCATGTCATAGGGTTGTAAAGCAGGATCATTCAATTGGGCAATTTGCACTTGGAATAAAAAATAAAAAATTTCTCTTAGAGATGGAGTCATTATGAGCGCTTATGAGACGATAGTTTCTCAGCTTAATCTATCCTTTGATGTCAAAAATCTTTTTTTAGAGAATGAAAGCTTCATGCATAGTGTCCCGCCTAATTCAGAGACTCATTTTAAACTCGTAATCGTATCTAAAGATTTTACTGAACTAACAAATGTTAAGCGTCACCAATCTATTTACAATGCATTGAATGATACTATGTCGAAGATACATGCATTGTCTATTCAAGCCTTTACACCTGATGAGTATCTTAGAAATCCCATTATCCTAAAGTCACCTGACTGCGCCAATAAATAGATTGCATTATGAAAAATATTTTTAATTTTATCGTTTCTAAACCATGGATTGTGATGATTGCTATTTTTGCAATATTTCTAGGTACTGCGAGCGGTCTTCAGAATTTTAAACTGGATGCTTCTTCTGATGCGCTGGTGATAGAGGGAGATGAAGCTTTTAAGGTTTACCGGGAAACAGGAGAGGTTTTTGGAAACTCAGACTTTTTGATTATTACCTTTACACCTAACTCAGATTTATTTTCGGATGAGTCTCTTAATACTATTAAATCTATTGAAGTCTCCTTAGAGAAATTTGAGACTGTAGAATCTGTTTTATCTATCTTAGATGCCCCAATTTTTTTCCAACCCAAGGTTCCTTTGGCTGATCTAATGGATAACCTAAAGACGGTTGAAACAGAAGGCGTCGATTTGGTTGCAGCCAAAGAAGAGATCCTTAATAATCCTGTCTATCAAGAGCTAATTATTAGCCCATCTGGAACTACCACAGCAATGCAGGTAACCCTTATAGAGAATACTTTGTACAGAGACCTCATCAATAAAAGGTATGAGTTAAATGACTCATCCGCCCTCACTCCAAAAGAAAAGGCAGAGCTCAAAGAAATTAACCAACAAATTTCAAATATAAATGATCAAGAGTCAGAGCAG
>CATIRS010000015.1 GCA_949529985.1 Owenweeksia sp. TMED14 | reverse complement strand
TATTTTCCATCAAAATTGGTAATTGCGGCATTGTTTGTGCCCTTTTCCTTCACTGATACGGAAGGAATAGGCTCACCCGTTTTTGCATCGGACACAATTCCAGTCACATTCTGCGCAAGTGCAGAAAATGAAAAGAATGTAGCGATAACAAGGGCGAATAGATTTGCTCTGTGTTTCATCATAGAGGATCCAGTTAGAAGGACTAAAAGGATTATGTAATTTTTAAATGACGGCATATATTTTTTGTAAAACAAAATTCTTTTTACAATGTTCGTGCCAGAAAACATCTTTGAATATAACATGTATTGAAAAGTTTTTTTAAAAGAAGTATGAAACTATCAAATCAAGGCATGATTTATGTAATTTCGACGGCATGTATGCTTTTACAAGGTTAATATTCATGAAAAAAAATCTAAAATATTCTTTATCCTTTCTAATCTTAGTTGTCATAGTCACTCTAAGTTTCAGCTGGAGTTCGGTTGAAAAAGATAAAGAGAAGGTAGTGATGCAGTTAATGTATGACGCTCTTTCATCAGTTCATTATCAGCCTAGAGTATTTAATGACAAGTTGTCTTCTGAAGTTTTCGATGTGTACATGAAATCCTTGGATTCTCAAAAGAGATTCATGCATCAGAATGATATTGATAAATTAGGTTCTTACAGGTTGAAACTAGATGATGAATTAAAGTCTGGATCTACAGAATTTTTTGATAAATCTATTGAAATTGCATTGACCAGGTTTGATGATGCAAAAGTTCGTTATCGAAGGATATTGTCAGGCCCATTTGATTTTAGCTCAAAGGAATTTTTTGAAACAGACAGTGATAAGAGAGATTATCCAAAAGATGAAATTCAGATGGAGGCTTTTTGGAGAAATTACTTAAAGTTTCGTGTTTTGAATAGACTGTATGATCGAGCAGAATCATCAGATAGCTCGACTGAAATGAATTTTATCATTAACAGTGAGGGATTTGAAGAGGAAGAGAGCAAAGCTCGAAAAAAAGAGCTTGAAATTCATGATGAATGGTTTAAAAACATGTCAGAAACAGAGAGATTAGATTTATTTGGGCTTTTCATCAATTCTTTTACTGCAGTATTTGATCCACACACGCAATATTTTGCTCCGCGTCAAAAGGAGGCCTTTGAAATAGAATTATCGGGTCAATTAGAGGGGATAGGTGCTTCATTGAGGCAAGAAGGTGAATTTACTGAAGTTGTAAGTATTGTTACTGGAAGTGCCTGCTGGCGTCAAGGAGAATTAGAGGTGGGCGATAAGCTTTTAAAAGTCGCTCAAGGTGACAATGACCCAGAAGATATTATTGGAATGAGCACAACGAAAGTTGTTAGTAAAGTTCGTGGCGAAAAAGGAACTGAAGTTCGACTAACGGTAAGAAAAAAAGATGGATCGCAAAAAATTATTTCTATTATCCGAGATATTGTTGAAATTGAAGCCACTTTTGCTCGTTCTGCGATTGTAGGGGAAGATAAAACGACAGGATATATTCGGCTTCCTAAATTTTACGTTGATTTTTATAAAGATAGTAATCGAGACTGTGCTGATGACGTGAAAAAAGAGATAGTTGATTTAAAAAAGGCTGGAATGGAAAGTTTGATTTTTGATCTTCGAGGAAATGGTGGAGGATCATTAACTGCCGCGATAAAAATTGCAGGACTTTTTATAAATCAAGGGCCCATGGTTCAAGTCAAAACATCAGGACAAAAAGTGAGATCATACAATGATAAAAAAGAAGGGACAACCTGGGATGGCCCATTGGTGATTCTTGTTAATGAAGGCACAGCATCTGCCAGTGAAATTGTGGCTGCAGCCCTCCAGGATTATGGTCGCGCAATAGTTGTTGGAACCGCAAGAACATATGGTAAAGGCACTGTACAAAACATATTAGATTTAGATAGAGCTGCCGGGCCATTTAATGCAGCTTTACGACCTCTTGGAGCTCTAAAACTGACCATTCAGAAGTATTATCGTGTTTCTGGAGGGACAACTCAGCTTGAAGGAGTCAAGAGTGATATAGTGTTGCCTCACCCATATGAGAATTTACCTTTCGGTGAAAGAGAAATGGAATTCCCTTTGGCCGTTGATAATGTTGATCCAGTGTATTATGAACTCTTGCCTGAAGCAAACTTTAATGAGGTAATTATTAAAAGTAAAAAACGAATATCTTCAAATCCAGAATTTGATGAAATTAAGTCTTACGCATTGTGGCTTGAGAAGCAACAAGAAAATACAAAATTTACATTAAATTATGATAGTTACTTTGAAAGGGAGAGAGCTCTAGATTCTGAGGTTAAAGATTTTAGTGAGACCTTAAAGTCGAAGTCGGAGTTAGATGTGAATTGGGTTTATTCAATAGTTCCACCGAATGCAGATAGCAGTAAAGTAATTGAATATGAAAAATGGTTTAAGGCTTTGTCTAGAGACATTTATCTTGCAGAAGGGTTTCGGGTAGTAAATGATATCGAAAGGGATTAAAAGTTATAAATTTTGACCAGAAAATTAGTTTCTAAATTATCAAACCATGGGCTGGGGAAATTTGGTTTGATAATTATGTTTTTTTGGCTTTTTGTAGCTCTATTTGCATACCCTCTTGCATTAGATAAAACCCCTTCATCTAATCGAATGCAGATTGAGCATAGCGCTCAACCAATGGGGACAACCCTTCAACTTCAAAAGATGGAGAGAACGGAGTCTCGTTCTTTTAGTTGGTTTTTATTTGGGGATAAAAACTATCCCGAATGGACCACATCGAATGATGGAAACATGAAATTTATTCTTGGAACTGACCGTTTTGGAAGAGATGTTATGAGCCGATTATTCCTTGGCGCCAGAGTATCGTTAAGTGTAGGTATTATATCCGTTTTCATAGCTCTTTGCATTGGGATTCCGTTAGGCGCTGCAGCCGGATATTTTGGTGGATGGATAGACAATGTTATCCAAACAATAATTCAAATATTTTGGAGTATCCCAACCTTTCTAATGGTTATTGCAATTTCATTTGTCTTGGGGAAAGGGTTTTGGCAAGTATTTGTTGCAGTTGGTCTAACGGCTTGGGTAGAAGTGGCTAGGTTAGTTCGTGGACAGGTGATGTCCTTAAAAGAGGAAGAATATATCCAAGCAGCTCAAGTTCTTGGATTTTCCTCTTTCAGAATTATTTCAAAGCATATTCTTCCTCAGGTCTATTCTGCTATAATTGTTTTGGCAGCAAGTCAATTTGCTTCGGCTATACTTCTTGAATCAGGCTTAAGTTTTTTAGGCATTGGAGCACAGCCGCCAACGCCATCATGGGGAAGTATGATTCGTGACCATTACTCATACCTTCTAACTGGAGAAGCTCATCTGGCATTGATTCCAGGAGCTGCTTTGGCTAGTCTGGTTCTCGCTTTTATGGCAATCGGTACAGCTTTGAGAGATGTTTTAGATGTTAAAGCTCTCTAAGTAATATTCGTTTTGAGATGATATGTTGTTAGAATGGCAAGTCATCGTCATTAAATGAGTTTGTGTTTGGCGCTGGAGGAGTTGAAGCAACTGGGGCAGCTCCTGCTTGTATTTGTCCAGAATTGTCATTGCCTGCAGCGGGTGATTCTGAAGCTTGTATTCTCCAACCTTGAATTGTGTTAAAATAACGGGTGTCTCCTCCTTCTTTCGGCGTCCACTCTCTGCCTCTAATATTTATAGAAATAGTGACGTTTTGTCCTTCTTCATATCGATTTAAGAGGTCGGATCGGTCTTGAGTAAACTCAACCAAAATATGCTGTGGGTATTGTTCATCGGTAGTAACTACAAGTTCACGTTTTTTGAATGTAGGGTTTACCTGTTGTTCAGGCATGATTTTTTTGATATTTCCAGATATTTCCATGATGATATTTAAAATTATATTGAATTATGTTTTTCTTTTGGTTGTGTTAAGGCCATCGACTAAAAGAGCCTTCCATGCTTTTTTAACTTCTCCTGTTTCAAGCAATTCTTTTGCATAAAGATGAATTAACTCCCTTCGTTCAAAAGCATCAGATGTTTGATTAAAAATAGCTTTGATCCTATGATGGTTTAAAAAATTCAGGACATCTGCTTCTTCAGGAAGAAGCTCAATATTCCCTAACTGTCCTAAATTGTTTCCTGAAAGTATTGTTGAGCTTTGAATCGCTTTAGGGATTAAATCAACGCCAATTCCCTTTTTTATTAGCGGTTTCTCCACTTCAAAAAGAGCATCGCCCGCAGCATGTACATACCAGTCTCCACCAAGCCGACCAACCAGATTAAGTTTATCTTGATTTAGCTGTCCATCTTCATCTAATACTTCTTCGTGAATATGGATCATTTTTATTTCACAAATAACAAGATTTCCTGACCCTGGGCCATCGCCTAAGGCTTTTACTTCATTCACAGAGCACTCCATAGCTATAGGGGCTTGCTTAACTCTGTGCGGCTGAATAGTGGTGCTTGGCACGGAGTCAAATCCTGCCTTTACAAATTCATTTACTCCTGCATCGTATTCAGTTGAAGCCAAGCTAGTTTGGTATACCATTTTTTCGGTTACGGCATGAATAACTACCTCTGGAATACTGAGAACATTATCTAAGGTATTCTTTGTACTCCCGTCGCGCCCTCTTCTTGAAGGTGAAAACACTAATATAGGTGGGTTTGTACTAAAGATATTGTAAAAACTGAAAGGGCTAAGATTCATCTCTCCTTTACGATTTATAGTAGAGGCTAATGCGATAGGTCTAGGTCCAACGGCAAATTGCAAAGTTCTTTGCAAATCTTTTGTGGACAGGTCCTGAGGGTTGAGCGTAATCATGGATTTTAAGAACTAAAAATCAAAGTTATTAATTAGAATGTGAATCGTCATTCGTTTTCCCGTTCTAAAAAGGAACTTATTGACAATTTTTGTTGATGAAAAGGATTATTTACAGTCTTAGTAAATATTTTTAAGGCTTTAAAAGCTGAATATTCTTTAAATCCGCATTAAGTTCCTGTTCTTGTTCTTATATTTGTAGTTCCTAAAAATGCGGGTGTGGCGAAATTGGTAGACGCACTAGACTTAGGATCTAGCGCCGTGAGGCGTGGGGGTTCGATTCCCTTCATCCGCACAATTTTTTTATCATGAATACAACCATTTTGGTTTTTTCTTTAATAAGTTCCTTGACTGTGCTTGTTCTTTTTATGTTTTTAAACTTGCAGAGGACATGGATTGGTAAATTAGAAAAACGGATTGCAGATTTAGAGAAAAAGAAATAATTTTTTTAATTCTAAAATACCTCGCTTTTTTAAGCGGGGTATTTTAGTTTTAAGGTCTGTTAATTCTAAAAGCCATAACCGAAAAAATTTATGCAAAGCCCTTGTGATTTCCGTTTCATAAAAAGCCAGTCTCTGTTGTGATAAACAAGAAAAACAAAAAGCTTTTCTACAAATTTTATTTGGCATCTTTTTTTGTTGCGATTTTTTTAATTACATCTCTTTTTGTTTTTTATACGTCTTATAAAAATGAACAATTGGATATATCGAAAGTTGTTCATCAAAATGAAATACAAATAGGAAAGCAAATCTTTGCAATGCCATATTTAAAAGGTTTCTCGAGCGCAGAGCAGAGAGGAATGAAAGACTACATTAAGTCTATTTCAGTGTCCAAGCATTATTGGCCTACGATATATACTTATTACAATAGTAATGAGAGATTTAATTGTGTATCAGTTCATTCTTTATCCAAGTTTTCATGGATCGGTATGAACGAAACAGAAGCGGAGAAATCTCTTAAAGAGATATTTCCACGGGCGAAATTAAAAAGCATGAAATACCGTGGCGCCACGATATATTATGCTCAAAGAAAAACGTCTCAGTGGTACGGATTATTTTTACGCGATGGGCTAATTTTAATTCGGAACTCTAAGGGGTATTTAAATGGTAATGATTTGTTTGATTTAACGTTAAAATTCTTAGAAAAAAATGTTTAAGTCTATATTTTATCTTCTGCTCATAATTTCCCCATTTTATTTGGGTGCTCAGTCTTTTGATGTGGGTTTTAAATTTGAAAATGGCGATGCAGCAGAAACGATAATCGGAAAACGATTCGCTGAAAAAATATTTTTTGAAGATACTGTTCGTGATAATTTAAGTTTAAATTCTGGTTTTTACTCTTGTATAAAAAAGGGTCAAATCCTTTTTGATTTTATGGTAATTGATAAGAATCAGAATATTGATTATGACTTCCAAACTGAAAAAGTTGAATATGATGATTTTTTGAATGATGAGTTTTTCAATAATTTGAAAGCGGTCCAGGATAGCCCTGCTTATGTTGAAGATTTGTCAGGTTCAACAAGAGAAATTATCAAGATGTTTTACCCTCAAATAGAAGTCTCTCAAAAACAATTTAAAACACATAAAAAATTGATTAATAATACTTTAGTTAGGGCCTTAAAGTATGAGGACTTACTGTTTAATAGCCCCTTTTTAAATCAAGCGCTTGACTTTGTTTACGGTAAATGTGTTTCTCCGGATTATGACTCTAGTTATTTTAGTTGCGATATGTTTTTAAGACAAATAAAAGATGAAAACATGTATCGTTATGTCTTGAATTGGATGCTATACAACTATGAAACATCCAAGGTCTTAGGCTCTGAAAATGTGTTTATCGATTTAGCCTTGAATCACCTAAAGCCTATTTTAACACCTACCGACACCAATGGTTATGCTGTTCTTGGTAAGGCGGAAAGTTTGAATCCTAATCGTATGGGCTCGACTGCCAGGGATTTTAAGTTTAAAGATTTAAGCAATGGGGTTATAAAGAACATGCATGATGTAGAAGGCTTGTTTAAAATAATATTTTTTTATGACCCTGATTGCCACCATTGTAAGGAGGTTTATCCTAAGGCACAGGCATTGCATGATTCTATTTTGGACCGAGGTGTGTCTTTTCTTGCAATGAGTGTTGACGGCAATAAAAAAACCATACAAGAATTCAAAGATGAAGTTGATTCGAACAGCTCATCAGTGCTATTTGGATATGAGAATGAACCAGGTGACTTTGTCGGCAAGTATTACATTCCCGTTACCCCAGGAATATATATTTTAGACGCTAATAATCGGGTAAAGGCGCGCGGGCTTTCTGTTGTAGATTTGCGCGAATTAATGAAAACTTTTGTCGGAGCTTATTAAATCTCTTATCTTCGCTTACCTACGAGAAATTCTAATGGATATTAATTGTGAATAGTTTGTTTAAGAAATTTTTGTTTTTATTATTCACGGTGTTGTTTTTCCCACTTATTGGTCAAAACAATAATCAGATAGACTCTAATCTTGTAAAGGTTGAAAAGTCAAAACCTGGCTTTTTGAGCTTGTTTAATGAACCTTCAGACTCCGCAACTTTACAAGACACAATTATAAATGATTTATCGGAAGTTCAAGCCGATACATTGGCGGATTCTTTAGAGGTAAATATTCAGTCTAAAGGAAAAAAAAAGTTTTACCCAAAAAAGTTTAATGGGTTTGACGATCTTCAAATAAAGTACCGAACAGATGTTCAGCCTGAAGAGAAAAAAAGGATTGAAAATGCTATCGGTCGATATTTACAACCAAGTAATTTTAATGTTTCGGTAAAGAAAGTAACTGCTTACTCCGAAGATTTTAATGCTGCTCGCAACAGTCTCCCGGGAGTTTTAAATGTCATCCGAAAGGATATGCCTCAAATTATTTCTCAAAAATTAGAAATAACATTAGATGTTGATACATCAAAATCAACTGGTGACTATAATTTTTTTAAAAATCTTGTTTCTTCTGTTGTGTCTCTAGATGAAGAAGATATTGTAGATATCAACTTCTGGGAATTTCCTAATAATGTTAAGGAGATAATTATTAAAAAGAAGCGCCTTCCTCTTCCTGTCCCACTTTCGACAACAGCAAAACCCGTAGTTGATTCCAATGCTCTCAAGTCAGCAGCAGACCAAGTGGTTCAATCACAGAACAATGATATGTTAGAGGAATTATTGGCTCGCCTTGACGAGGAGCCAGACACCATAATTGCTCAAGCACCTCGATCTTCAGGAATAGGAGGTATGAATGGAGGAGATAGTAATTCTCCACCATGGATGCTTTTGATTGTAAGTCTAATGGCTTTAATTATTATAATATTTTTAATATTTCTTCTTCAACGTGCACGATCAGATCAAAAAGCTAAAGCAAAAAGCGATTCAGATGATCTTGAACTGAGCTCTATTGGACTTAAGCAAATAGCTGAAGGAACGTTTGAAGAAAGTACAGGAAATCTCAAAAAAGGTGAATTTAAAGTCCATTTGCTAGAGCATCCAGAGGCAGTAGCTTCTTTTTTAACTCAGATGATCGAGCAGAATAATGAAGAGGCAATGACAGTTTTTGCTCAATTAGCTCGTCCTTATCCAGATCTGGTCGGCATGTGTAAACCTTTCATGAGTTACAACCAATTTTTAACTGTTCTGGCCACTCTTGATTCGCCAGATGACACTAAGGTTGACCCTGCCTCGGTAGATAAATTCCTGGTTACATTTAATAGTGCCATTAAAGTCTTGTCCAACAAGAAAAGCTCTGATTCATCAATGGAACTTAAAGGAGGAAAGGTTTTTGGATTTCTTGATCAGTTAAGTGATTCTCAAATAGCTTCATTACTAGGAAACGATAAGGCTGAGATTGCTAGTGTAGTTTTTGCGCAACTCAATAAAGACAGAAAGTTAAACGTACTCAACAGCATTGATGACGATCTTAGAACGAATATTTTAATTGCGTTATCCGACATTAAAAAACTTCCCTTAAGTATAATTAAGGAGATCGGCATTCGTTATGCTAAAAAGGCGCGTGAAGTAGCGGGTCTCGAGGATGTTAATGTTGACGGCCTTCAAGCTTTATTGGAGACTTTAGATGAGCTCGACTTGAAGAGGCAAATTTCTATAATTGACACCATGCGAGCTAGTGATCTCGAAAAAGGTGAGCGTTTAGAAAAAATGTTTATCGGTATGAATGGATTGATAAATATCGAAGAAGAGGTGTTGCGAACAGCTTTAAATGATGTTGATACTCAAAACCTTATCAATACTCTATTTGGGCTTGATGAAAAACTTATTGATCATGTACTTAAAGCAAGACCACCTAGAGAGCGTGAGTTGATAAAATCAGAACTTGGAGCAATAAATGCAATTTCTCAAAAAGATCAAATTGCATCAAGAAGAGATATTCTGACATCTGTTCGAAAAATCATGATAACATGATGAAAACTTTTGGAAAATTTTCACTGTTATTTCTTGCTATATTTTGTTTGAATTTTTCGGCCCTAAGTCAAAAGTCAAATAGAAAAGAAGATAAGAAAAACCTTAGAACCATTGCTGAAAAAGAGGCAAAAGTAAAAGATATCAAAGGTGTATTTAATCGATTTGGACAGGACCTTCCGTTTATGTCAATACGACAGGGAAGGGTTGGTATAAGGTCTGTAGAAATTAAAAGCCCGAAGATTAGCTCATGGGAAATTTCTATGATTAGAAGTTTTTTTGAAGAAAGTTTGAGTAACTCTTTATTCGATTATGTTGAGATCCCTGAATTTGAAAAAAGATTGGTCTCTTCAATTTATTCTACTGACACTACGTTTAGGTTAGTAAATCGGGATCCAAGTATTGAATACAGATATAATTTTGATTCGGTGCAATCAGTTGTAAGAAAATATCGGATCGATCAATATGTTGCTTTACGAATTGATTATGATGATTTTTTTGGTTATATAATAGGAGTGACTTTCTATGATGCGAAAACAATAAGTAGCCAATGGAGCAAAACGTATATTTCAAATGAGCGAGGGTTAGGATCACCATCGCCATTTACCCGTACAGATATTGCAATGGTTTTCCTTAATAATACCACTGTAAAATTATTAACCCAAGCTGGTGGCGTTGATTCTGCTTCTTTCTCAGGTGTTAATTTTATCGCTGGTGATCTTGAATATTCCTGGCAGCAGTCGAGCAGTATGAAAAATACTTTTATGATAGGCTTTCATGGTGGAGTGCGCTATGTTTATGGTGTCATCCCTGGGGTTCAAAATGCTGCAACTATAATTAGTCCTAGAACAGGATTAGATGTCTATTTAGGGTTTTTACCCAAAGGCATGGGTTTCAATTCTAAAAATTGGATTAGCGTCAAACTTTCTGCTGATGCCAATATACGTTTGAATCAGGGCGTCTTTGTGAATTCCTCCACGAATATTTATGCTTATCCTACGGATAATTTTGGTATTTTCCTTAAATTAGAATATAACCCTCAAGGAACTTACCTAGGAAAAAATACTCAAATACAATTAAACACCTTGAATTTAGGACTTGGAATTAATGTCAACTTATAGTAAAATATTGAAACGATTTGGATTTTTATTTTGTACTGCTGCCATCTGTTGGGGCTGTGGCGGAGGCATGTCTGAGCTTACTAGTGGATATGTAGAGCTAAACCGGGCGACAAAACCCACGATTAGAAGAGAGTATACGAACCCCCTCGAGGTTAAGTATAATAATAACGGCGCTGAAGTAAATATGAATTTTGACTTGGCTGATTCTGAGTTGGACCTAAATTTTGAGGGTGCAGTAAGAAATATGGTGATGCAAACTGATAAAGAATATTCGTATTCTGATGTCACCCGAATTTTAACTTATTATAAAATAATTCAAGAGAATATTGGTTCAGGCAATTATGAGGTTGCAGAATTTCATACCAATGAAATGCTTAAGTTGACTAAACTTCCAGAATTCTATAATATTAGAGGCACACTTTTTTATCTTAAGCAAGACACGACAAATGCCCAAAAATATTGGAATCTAGCAACTTCGTTAACAGATTCAATTAATCAAATGTAATAAAATAACAAAAATATGAAATTCACATTGTCATCATTTATCGGATTCATTTTGTCTTTTGGAACCCTCATGTTAGGATCAGCAGATACTGTAGGTGCGGTAAACTTTAAGGATTTAATTCCGGAATTTTTAAAAATTCCATTTTTAGATTTTACATCGCTTTTTGTAGTAATTGGAGGTATGCTTGCCGGGTTATTTGTGATGTATCCTGCTGGGTCAGTTTTCAAAGGAATTTCTGCGATTCGACTAATGTTTAGCCACTACAACGGAAAAATGGAAATTCTAGAAATGGAAATTGAGAACATACTCAAGTACAAAGAAGAGTTTGTCGCTGATAAAAATGGCTTTATTGAAAGAATGACCAAAGGCAACGCTGATAAAATAACAAAGTATCTGTTTGAATTGGTGAGTACTAACTATTCTACTAATGAAATTCGTGATATCGGAGAAGTCTATATTGATAAACGAAAAACTGAAGAAATTAAAAGAGCAGATGTCCTAGATATGATGGCGATGACAAGCCCCGCTTTCGGAATGTTTGGTACAGTATTAGGTTTGATTGTTATGCTTCAAAACCTTGATGATCCGAACGCTATTGGTCCAGGATTATCTCTCGCATTATTGACGACTTTGTATGGTACAGCATTTGCGAATCTAATCTTTGCTCCATTGGCGAAGAAAATTCGTTTTAATTCAGGCCTTAACGTTGCTAGAGAACACCTGATTCTCGAGGGAATCACTATGGTTAAGGACGGACGTTCAGCTTTAATGATTAAAGATCAACTATTCTCCTTTATAGGGCAGGGTAGTGGTGATGATAAATAGATAAGGATGCCAAAGAAAAGAACTGAGGAAGAACCAGCCGCAGCCGCAGGGGGTGGATGGATCACAACGTACGCTGATATGATAACTCTGCTTATGTGTTTTTTCGTTATTATGTATAGTGCGAGCGAACCGTCTCAATCAAAATGGGAGCAGTTAAAAGGAGGAATAGAGAGCGACGTAATGAATGTTGAAAACCCTACTCCTTTAGCTGACTTGTATATAATTCTTGAGGAGAAGTATGATAACCCAGAGAATGATGATCCAGATTTAACAATCGATTTTGATCAAAGAGGAATTGTTATATCATTAGGTTCACACGCTCTGTTTACAAGTGGTGGTGCTACTTTAGGTAGCGCTGGCAGAAAAATAGCTGATGAATTAAAAAATGAGTTGAAGTTTCATAGTGATCAATACTCATTAGTTATCGATGTTGAAGGGCATACGGACGATGTACCTATGAGGAGCTCATTTTTCCCTTCGAATTGGGAGCTATCTTCTTCCCGCTCTGCAAGTGTCGTTCGTGTTTTTACAGAGGGGGGCATATCTGAAAAAACGATAAGAGCCGTTGGCCATGCTGACAGTTACCCTTTGGCACCTAATCGCGATTCACTTGGTGTCCCGAATTATGAAAATATGGCGTTGAACCGAAGGGTTGATGTTATTATTCATTATTAACCTAAAATATAATAATGCTTTCGGCTTAACAATTTTTAGATCGAGCTTTCCATATGATAAATAATTTCCGTCTACTTCTATCAACCTTAGCTTTTGCCGTTTCCTTCGGCCTTGCTGGACAGTTAACGTCGGGAAGTATTTCTATTACTGGGAACCAAATTATTTGTTCAGGGACTACACATGGCTTACTAACTGTTGCATCAGCGACAGGAGGAAGTGGAAATTATACCTATCAATGGCAGAGTAGCTCCGATAACTCCACCTACAATAATATTGGCGGAGCTACAGGTTTAAGTTATTCTCCTGGTGGAAATATTACAGCAGACATATACTACAAGGTTTCAGTAAATGATGGGAGCTCAACTGTCTTATCTGCTGCCTTTCTTGTTGAAATTCACGATTCTCCAACCATAACTATTTCTGGAACTCCCGGTTTAACCGTGCCTCCTAATGCCTCAGTTTCTTTATCTGCAGTATTAAGTAATGTTCCTGCAGGCTATAATTATACGTATTCATGGAATAACTCCAGTACTTCAAACCCTACGACAGTAGTTCCGAGCGCTACATCAACTTATATTATTACTGCCACAGACCAGTATACATGTCAAACTTCGGCTTCAAGTACAGTTACAGTTAATACATTTACCGGTGGAACCATAAGTGTCGGTGGTTCTACATCGGGAGGCCTTTTTTGTACAGGAAATGCTCCAGGCGCCATGGCCAGTGATGTCGCAGCCGCAGGTGGTTCGGGTTCAGGTATTACTTACCAATGGCAATCAAGTACAACTAGCAATAGCTCAGGCTACTCAAATATTGCTGGAGCCACTTCGGCAACATTGACTTATTCTTCGAATATCACTCAGACTGTATATGTTCGTCGAGTAGCAACAAATATGGGTGTTGATGTATATTCTAATGTATTAACAGCTTCAGTTGTTAGCCTTCCGACAGTCTCAGTTACGGCATCTCCTGCCACCATTGTTTCTGGAGGGTCTTCGGTATTGTCTGCAAGTGGCGCATCTACATATGCATGGTCTCCTTCGGGAGGATTGAATGCGACAACTGGTCAATCGGTCACGGCTACGATCTCGACGCAAACTGCCTATACAGCTACTGGTACGGATGCCAATGGATGTATCAATACAGGAACGGTTACGGTAAATTTATCGGCATTAAATGCTGGAAGTCTTTCTGGTAACCAGGATGTATGTACTGGAGCAGTGGCCTCCACGATTGCATCTGCTGCTGTGGCTAGTGGTGGATCTGGAAACTATACTTACAGCTGGCAGTCGTCTACAGCTTCTGGTTTTGCTAGCCCAACAACTCTTTCAGGTGAGACGGGTACCGCTTTGTCATTCTCTTCAGCTCTATCAGGTAGTCTTTACTACCAAAGAGGAGTGAGTGATGCTTCTAATCCAAGCGCTG
>CATIRS010000014.1 GCA_949529985.1 Owenweeksia sp. TMED14 | reverse complement strand
ATAGTTGATTTGATTATTGTTCGTAATATGAAAGAGCTCCTGAAGGACATTTACTAATTTGTGCTTTCAGTTCTTCCGTGGTTGCATTTTCAATTGCAATCCATGGTGATGCTTTTGGGTTGTATACCTTTGGTAGGGTACCAACACAAACTGCAGCATGCACACATTTTTTTGGTTGCCACTTAATAGTGATCTCACCATTCGAGTATTCTTTATCCATTTTCTTTTCTTGTTTAATGTAATTCACAAATGCTCATATCAAAGACTGTATAGAGCGTTTCATGCGCATTATCCAAAGCACTAAATTCACTACTTGAGAGAGCACTATGGATAGCTTCCTTATTTGGAAATTCAATTACCGCTGTTGCCATAATTCCACCATCTCCTATTAACTGCTCAGAGGTTCTTAACTTTTGAATATTGGTCGCACCGTGGTTTTGAAAAATATCATAGAGTTTGGCAAAGTATTTTATCACCTCTTCAAACCTGTCCATTTTTGGAATTGCGTTGATTACTACTGCTGTTTTTACTTCGTTCATATTGTATATTTTTTATGTTATAATAAATATTTTCCTTCCTGGGGTTCTATTGACCAAGCATAAGCGAGCCTTTAAACTTTAGGGTATCAGACGTTTTTTGTTTCGCTTTAAAGGTTAAATGATAATAAGGTGGAATATCTGCCTGAAAGTCTGCGATATTGTGGTCAAACACCTGATTTACTGAATTTGCAGTGAGATCCTCCAATTTCGAATTTATTGATAATTGGTACTTCCCCCTGGACCAATCTGATTTTGGGATAAAGGCTAATGAAGTATCACCTTTCATCTCAAAATGGCCTTCAACAAGTTGATTGTTTTGGGTTATTCTTAATAGAGTTTGAGCTGATACATGATCTATTTTATCTTTTAAATTAATAATAAGTGGCTCAACTGTTTCAATCCTTGGCTGAGATAACTGCCAATCATTAACATTGGGCGCTTGTATGTCTTCAGTTATTGCAACGAAGGTTTTGGTGACGGATTTTTGCAGCGGTTGATCTTCAAAATTCAGCAAAAGACTATCGATTTTTAAATGATAGGTCACACCTTCTTCGAATGCTCTGCCAAGTCGGTTATGAGCAATCAATCCTCTTTTCACTCTGCCTGGATCGACCAATAAGGATACCTTAGTTCGGGTGTTATTCCAAAACTCATGTGGGTACTGATAAAAAACACTATCGACTTTTTGTCCCTTATTATCGATCAAATGAACGTGCTCATAAATATTCATTTCTTGCATGGGATGAGAAAACTCAACGTAAAACCGCATAATATTGACGGGCAAAGAATCGCTTTGCGGAAAAATATTAACTACTGTTGGACTCTCTTGTCCATATAAACTTCCCTCAAAAATCAGGAACAATGCAAATAACAATACCTTATTCTTCATAGATTTGGCTT
Source organism: Owenweeksia sp. TMED14 (assembly GCA_949529985.1). Classification (GTDB taxonomy): domain Bacteria; phylum Bacteroidota; class Bacteroidia; order Flavobacteriales; family Schleiferiaceae; genus TMED14. The sequence goes on along the minus strand of CATIRS010000014.1, from coordinate 4,983 downwards.
AAGAGAGGGCAGAAAGAAAATTTCTGCCCTTCAGATTATTTGTTGTCTTTACCAGATAAATAAGTTCTGCCAAGAGGATCTATGGCCATTTTTTTCCTCATTTGTTCCATTTGAGGGTTGTCATAGGTTGGCATCTCGAATTCCGAAAAGTGCACGTCATCTAACCTAAAAAACATTGGCTTAGGATAAGAAAGCAATTGTAGGTTATTTGTATTTAAGTCTCTGGTAATAGAAACGATTAGTTGATCATCTTGATTATCGGTTTGAAGATGCCCAACGATTGGTAACTCCGTAAATGGAACTCCTGCAGTTAAGGATATTGGAACTTTTTCAATTTGCGTTGCCTTTGCTCCCTTAATTATATCCTCTAAAGAAACATACCGTGCCGAACGTTGGTGATTTGTTATTAAAATCCCTTTTGGAAATACTGTTCCCAATACACTAGCTTCATCCACCCAAAATAATTCATTGGGTAAATTGCCATACCCGAGTTCTGCAATTGTTTTTCCTTTCAAATATTTTCCATCTTTAATTTCGTTAAGTGGAAATACAACCAATGGTGTACAAAGGTATGCGGCAATGATATAGTCCTTTCCTTCGATTTCAAAAAAGTCCATGGACACAATTGGCGCTCGGTTTTCATTCTGGTCGTGACCGGCATGATATATTTCCAACGTAGTAGAAGATGCTGTTTCTTTCTGGAATGGGTAATCGAACACTCTTAATGTAGAGGAAAATTCAGCATTTGAAATACCACTAACGTAAAGTTTGCCTTTAAAAAAGTCAATATCGGTAAAGGTTAAGCTTCTATGATCTAAAGTTTCAAAATAAGTTCTGTCTAAGTTTGGTGCATCAGTAGCTGATATGGAGGTATGTTTCGTGTTCTCCAAATCAAAAAAGGCTAATTCACCTGCTTGATTAATGGTCACAATTTTAGGATCATAACCATTAATCGTTTTCCTATCATAGGCAACATAAACTATTTTGGAAATAGGATGGACTTTCATTTCACGAATCAGAATATCCGATTCTTTAATATGGTCTAAATCCGCAATAAGGTCACTTAAATTAAAGATATTATAGTAATCTTTTGAGGATGGATTCTTTTCTTCTTCTATTTCATAGGCGAAGATAGTTGCGGATTTACTATCAGCAATGAACAGCGTATTTTCATCACCAAAAGTCATTACATTAATAGACTTAGGTTGAGCAAGTATCCATTGGCTACAAAATAAAAGTGTGGCAAACAATAATAATTCTTTTTTCATAATTTTAAATTTTGTAATAAACATTGATTGATTTGTGGCAACAATTAAATACTCAAGAAAAACTGTGCATTCACCTATATTAATAAAGATGTTTCAACATTTTTCCCTTCACCAATGGGGAAACTTTGCTTCCGATCAGTTCTATTGATTTCATAAGTTTTTCATGAGTAATGCCCGTATCCATTTGAAAAGTGAATCTGGAGATTCCACCAAGAGCCTCGCTGTGCCTTAGTATTTTTTCCGCTACTTCCTCTGGATTTCCAACAAGCAATGCTCCAGTTGGTCCATTTTGTGCGTCAAATCGCTCTCTTGTAACCGGAGGAAAGCCGCGTTCCTTGCCAATTCTGTTGAACATTTCCTCATAACCAGGGTAAAAATCATGAATAGCTTCCTCTCTAGTATTTGCTACATAGCCCAATGAGTGTAATCCTATCTTTAATTGTTCTGGCGCATGACCAGCTTCTTTTCCAGCTTTCCTGTACAAATCAACAAGTGGTTTGAATCGGTGTGTTTCACCACCAATAACTGCCACCATAAGCGGCATTCCCAATCTTCCCGCGCGCTCAAACGAAGCAGGTGTGCCTCCAACACCCAGCCATATCGGTAATTTTTCTTGTTGAGGCCGGGGGTAAATGGCTTGATTATTTAGTGAAGGCCGAAATTTACCTGACCAAGTGACAAATTCATTATCACGAATTTTAAGTAGGAGGTCTAATTTTTCAGAGAAAATTGCATCATAATCATCCAGATTAAAACCAAAGAGCGGAAAAGATTCAGTGAACGAACCTCGTCCAGCAACTATTTCTGCTCTCCCTTTTGAAATTAAGTCTAAGGTTGTAAAATTTTGAAAAACCCGAACTGGGTCTGCCGCACTAAGTACTGTTACAGCACTTGTCAAAATGATTCGCTTGGTACGTGAAGCGGCTGCCGCCAATAGCATGGGAGAAGCCGAATCAAGAAATTCTTTTCGGTGGTGTTCGCCAAGACCAAATACGTCTAAACCAACTTTGTCTGATAGTTCAATTCTTTCGAGGAGTTCTCCTATTGCTTGTGAAGCACTTACTTCATTATTTATTGGTGCTGCTGCAAAGCTATCTATTCCTATTTCCATCTGAGTTACTTACTTTCATAGTTCTATAATTTATCGGGATCAGTAATTACTTCTAATAATGCAGGTCCTTCGGTTTGAAATAATTCCTTCATTTTAGCTTCAACTTCTTTATTATTTTCTGCTCTTAATCCTGTCATGCCACATGATTGAGCAAAGTCACTAAATTTTGGATTTGATAAATCCGTTTTCCATACATCAAATTCTCCAGATCTTTGCTCCTTACTGATCTTTGCCAGTTGGTTATTGTTGATGATAATTAACTTGACTGGAATATTGTATTGTACTAATGTTGTTAGCTCTGCCATATATTGACCAAAACCACCATCACCAGCTACTGCAACTATGGGTAATTTGCCTTTAGTAGCGGCCCAAGCACCTATAGAAGCAGGTAATGCGAATCCTATTGAACCTAAGTACCCTGATAATAGAAAACGATGATCTTGACTTTCAAAATAGCGACCAAAACTGTAGGCATTATTTCCTACATCTACACACATTATACCCTTCTCAGGAACCTGTTTGTTTAACTCAAGAAAAACTTTTGAAGGTGTAACGTTATCAGAAGGTTCTTTTGCTCTGTTTTCTTTTTCTTTTCTCCAATCCGCCCATCTTGTCTTAATTTCCTTTTCTGGTTGTTGAGCGATTGTGCTTTTATCTAATCTTTCATTTAAGAGTGATGCTGTGGTATCTATATCTCCTAAAACACGCACAGATATAGCATTAAATTTGGCAAGAGCCAACGGATCGTGATCTACTTGTATGGTAGGAATACTTTCTGAAATCCCTGTGTGGCGCGCAAACGAAGCGCCAAATACAATAAGTAAATCGGCAGAACTCATAAAATGCGCCGCAACTGGCGTACCACTTTTACCTAATACACCACAAGCGAGTGGATGAGTATCCGAAACTGCTCCTTTCGCTTTAAAAGTGGTCATTATTGGTGCGCCTATTCTTTTAGCAAAATTTAAGATCTCTTGCGAAGCATTTCGAGCACCATGACCTATTATAATAGTAGGTTTCTTTGCTTTTTTTATTAATGCGTTGGCTTTATTTAATTCTTCTATTGGAGGAGAGATAGCAAGGTTTGGCATCCTTCCTTCACTATTGGAAGCAGTTGAATTATTGGCAGGAAGTACCTGTATTTCGTCTGGAAATGTGAGGTGCGAAACACCTTTGTTGAGTATGGCATGTTTTATAGATAAGCCCATTAACTCAGCATGTGGACTGTCGGCTTGTACTCTATGATTAAAATCGGCAACTGAACTGAAGGCAGAAACTAAGTCTACTTCCTGAAAATTACCTGTACCTACTACCTGAGTAGCTACTTGTCCTGTTAGAGCCAATAGGGGAGCCCTGTCAACTTTTGCATCCCACATACCTGTAAATAAATTGGTTGCTCCTGGTCCTGCAATGGTTAAGCAGGCAGCTGGCGTTCCTGTAAGCTTTCCATAAGCAGAGGCAGCAAAAGCAGCAGCTCCTTCGTGTCTTATTCCTATGAATTTCAGGTTCCCCTTTTCTTCTTGCAACCGCATGGCGTCTGCCAAGCCCAAATTAGAGTGGCCTACCATTCCGAAAACGGTATCGACCCCCCAATTCACCATTGTTTCGATCATTACATCAGAAATGGTCGCCTCATGTATAGTCTCTTCTTCCACTTCTACATAAACGCCATCATCTTTGAGCTCTAATTTATAGGCCTGAACCTTATCATCAAATCCTTCTGGAGACTTTCCTGTGCAGGTATGAAATTCATATCCATGCCAAGGACATTTAATAAAGCCATTTTCTATCGTGCCTTCATTCAAAGGACCACCCATATGAGGACAAGCGTTGTCTACGGCACCTATTTCTCCATTCACTTTAGAAACAGCTAATGTTTTCTTCCCTGCTTGCGCTTTTAAGATTTTTCCTTCTTCTATTTGATCGGGGTTGTCTAATATTTTATGCCAATTTTTCTTTAAAGTCATTGAGTTAATTTTGGTACTTCTAAATAGTATATGAATTTTGCGATATTTTTTGTGAATAAATCAACTGTAATGTGCTCTAGGTAAGGTGTTTCGGAATCGGTATGTAAGACCATACGTGATATTGTGTTTTCATCTGCAACATCAACGTTTAAATCGAATATATTGATTACTCGTAGTTTTTTCTTGGTAGTTTGTTGAACATAATCACCCTTTATCGTGAAATAGTAGTCAATATTGGTAGTTATTTCACCGTTACCAAAAAGATATATGGTTTGATCCTTGGAAACGTATTCTTGTGAATACGAAACCATGGATATCATCATAAGTAATAGTGTAAATAATAATTTCATAATCGTGTTCCTTTCCGTAAGTTGATAGAAATTTACAGGCTCATATGTGAGCCATCACAGTAAGGAGGGTTCTTAGTTTGTTTACACATACACATTGCAGCAGTTTTTGAATCGTCTGCTTTAAAGACATTTGGAGTAAATTCACTTCCTGAATGTGCACCATTGCACCAAGGTTGATTTTCTGATTTACCGCAAGCACACCATGCGTAAGTTTTACCTTCTTCTAATTGTTCCATTTGCGGTGCTTTGCCCGCTACTTTTGCTGTATTCATTTGCACTAAAATTTT
>CATIRS010000013.1 GCA_949529985.1 Owenweeksia sp. TMED14 | reverse complement strand
TCATTTGAAAAAAGCATTATTCATACCTATCCTTTTATTGGTTCTTTTTAGCTGTTCACCAGATGAAGAAACAGAAGCACCAACTAATACTGTTCAAACTACAACTCCTGAACCTGAAACATTTTTTGACTATGAATACAATCAGCTTAACTTAAATGAACCCCCATTTAGTGGCACTATATTTATTACAGGAGATATAATTACATCTTCAGACCCGAGTTTATTTAGTGAGATTGAATACAGAGGAACTGGTTTAAGACAAATGTATGATAGAAGAAATGGTGGAGCTTGGATAAATATTGAACCATATCTTTTCGACACTAGTTTTTCAGATGGCTTAAAAACAGAAATTCAAATTAATCCAGAATTCAAATTAGATGAAGCTACCGTTGAGGCAAATAAATATGCTTTTTTAATTGGTCAACTTCCAACCGCATTAAGAAAAGATGTTCAAACTATGTGGATTCATAAAGGTGAAGAGGCATATGGTGGGGGTAATTATAATTTATTAGTGCACACAGGGATGACAGAATACTATGAAAATTTCGACACAGGTATTGTAGAAGAAACTTTAATTCACGAAGCTGCTCATACATCATTAGACGCCTATCATTATCCAGACAGAGAAACGAATGGTGAAAATTGGATTGAAGCTGTAGAAAATGATAGTGGATGTTATATATCAACCTATGCAAGGGATTTTCCATACAGAGAGGATTTAGCTGAATTGATGCCTTTATATGTTGCTGTTAGATATTTTCCTCAAAGAATTTCAAGCGAGTTAAGAGATATAGTCTTAAGCTGTAATATCAACAGAATTAAGTATTTGGATTCACAAAATCTTGATATGAGTATTTATGAAGACTAAACCACCAGCATATCCTCTTCCAATAGCAACAGCATTACTATGCTTTGGAATTCATTTTTATAAGAATCAAAGTTCCCAAAACTAAAAGGCAGGCATATCTTCTTCTTTTAAATCAGGTATTTTAGAAACAGTTTTCACTTAATCCTGATTCCATTCACAACATTTCTTTTGTGGTTAAATTGAAAAAACTTGATTAATCAAACATTGTTATCTTTAGGATTGTGAAAAAGCTACTTCTTTTTGGTTTGTTAATTGTTTTTTCTTGTTCCAAGGAGGAACCCCCTCGATATTTATTATCAGTTAAAGCTAATACAGGAGGAGCAGTCAGTTCAATAGGAGGGGATTATGCAGAAGGAAAATCGGTTTCCATAACCGCTACTGCTGCTGCAGAATATCAGTTTGTAAATTGGTCTAATGGATCAACACAAAACCCACTTACTGTTACGGTAATGGCGGATCTGGTTGTGTCTGCAAACTTTGCAAAAGTAAAATATGGTTTAACGCTCTCTAAAGAAGGGGAGGGAACGATAAGTGAAGACCTCATCTCATCGGGAAGAGCAGACTATAATTCTGGAAGTGTAGTCAGGTTAACAGCTGTTCCAGCAGTTGGCTATTCCTTTACAGGCTGGACAGGAGATTTAACTTCTACGACTAATCCGGCAGAGGTAGCTATAACATCGGCTAAATCAATTACAGCAGTCTTTGAACTTATCGTAGTGAGTCTTCAAATAGACATCGAAGGAGAAGGAGAAGTACTCGAAGAACTAGTGACTGCTAGAAGCACAGATTACATCTATGGAGATGTTGTAAAACTTACTCCAGAGCCTGGTGAAGGATATGATTTCATTTCTTGGAGTGGAGACCATACGGGGGAAGAGAATCCGATAGAGCTAACCCTTACAGAAACAAAAACCATACAAGCCAACTTTGATTATGAACTCTTTAATCGGGTGGTAGGAAAATGGAAAATCAGAAAGAACAAACAAGGCAAACCCCCTTCTTG
>CATIRS010000012.1 GCA_949529985.1 Owenweeksia sp. TMED14 | reverse complement strand
GTGTAAATCCACCAGGAGTATAGTGCTTTTCTAGAACAAGTACTTTTTGACCTTCTTTTGCCAAAATTGCTGCAGTAGTAAGTCCGCCCATTCCTGAACCAATGATAATAGTATCATACGTTTCTTGCAGTGAAGGTTTCTTTTTATAGGATTGAATCATTTGGAATATTCTAATTTGCTATAACGGGGTTGTATTTTTTTTTGCGCTATAAAGTACGAATCTAACAAATAAAAAACAAATAAGAGCTCCGTAATAATTTTCGTTAGTAGGAGTGTGCAAAGAATAATTTAGGGAGTTTATTTTTTGGGTTTCGTTATTTTTTGTTCTAATATTAGCCAAGAATATTTCAGAAATACCCACCACGGGTTTAAATCAGGTTTGGGTGCTTTTCCTTTCCCTAGCCGTTTTATCTGTGCTTCATACCAGATGATATTCATGGCTCCATCGATCCCTTTTATTCCTGTCTTTCTTATTTCGGTATTGAAGTTTATTTTACTTTCGTTACAGATGTCATTCCCAATAGTAGGATATACTGCAAAAGGGCGTGCAATCCCAACAATATCTAATTGATTAGAAGCAACCGCATCTTTCATTACCGAGGTTGTGCGAAATCCACCAGTTAACATTAAAGGAGTCTTTGTTATTTTTCTAGCTTTTTCAATATAGTCCATAAAATAAACCTCTCTAGTTGCGCTACTCTTTTTGCGTTTGCCCATCATAGCTGGCGCCTCATAGGTACCTCCAGATATTTCGATTAAATCAATGCCCTCTTTTGAGAGCAACTGAACTACCTCCATAGATTCTTCTTCTGAAAATCCACCTTTTTGGAAGTCTGCAGAATTTAATTTAATTCCAATAGGAAAACTACTTCCTACCTGTGCTCTAATTTTTCTATAAACTTCAATAACAAATCGTGCCCTATTCGCTATACTACCTCCCCATTTATCTGATCTTACATTCGCATATGGAGATAAAAATTGGCTCACCAAATATCCATGAGCCCCGTGAATTTGAATTCCTGAAAAACCGGCATCTTTTAAAATGAGCGCGGTATTTCCAAAAGCTTCAATAATTGTTAAAATCTGATTGTCCGTTAATGCAATAGGTATTTTATTTGTTGCACCTTTTCTACCTCCTGATTTTAGAGGCACAGCAGAGGGAGCTTTTAAATCGCTATTGATGAGTTCCATTGCTTGTCTTCCCGGATGATTTATTTGCGCCCAAAGTTGGGTTTCCGTCCCTTTTACACTTGCGGCCCATTCTTGCAGTATCTCAAAGTTTTCTCGATTTTCAACGACTACATTTCTTGGCTCTCCAAGAGCTTTTGAATCGACCATAATATTTCCAGTAATCAATAATCCGGCGCCACTTTTTGCCCATTTTTTATAGACTTCTATAAGCTGAGGTGTTGGCTCATTGCTTGTATTTGACAAATTTTCACTCATGGCCGATTTTGCAATCCGATTCTTTAAAGTGGAGCCATTGGGTAAAATAATTTCTTCTTTTAATACATTCATAATATGGATTGGTTACTGTTGTCTTTTGAGATCAAACAGGGCATGTAGTTCGTTACTCTTGATGCTGATAGCAAAAATTAGGGATGGGTTGAGATTTCACTAGAACTCCTCTATAGTCCTTGAAGCAGGCTCGAAAAAGTAGTTAATTTCCGAACAAATAGGAACTATTAATTTTTCATAAACCGTCGTATGGCTACCCATTGTTTTAACATATTTCTAGCGTCTTGTGCGGGATAGCCTAAAACAGTTTTTCCCGCTTCCACATCACTTATAACTCCAGATCCAGCACCAACTTTAGCGCCAGAATGAATCGTGGTATGGTCTTTTATAGAGGCACTTCCTCCAATAATAACGCCATCACCTAAAGTAACAGAACCTGCAAGTCCACTATGTCCTGCCATAATACAAGAACGTCCCATAATACTGTTGTGAGCTATTTGTACTAAGTTATCAATTTTACAACCATCTCCAATAATGGTGGCGCTAAATTTTGCTCTGTCAACACAAGAGTTGGCTCCAATTTCAACATGGTTTCCAATGATTACATTTCCTATCTGTGGTATTTTTACCAGTCCTTTGCCATCTTCACTTGGTCTGTATCCAAATCCATCAGCACCAATACTTACATTGGTATGAAAAATACAATGACTCCC
>CATIRS010000011.1 GCA_949529985.1 Owenweeksia sp. TMED14 | reverse complement strand
CTAGTCTGGGGATTTGATATAACTCTTGGTACTGATAATACCGAGTCATCTAAGATGGCAATTTTCTATATTTATACTTTTGTTCCTATCGTCAGTTACTGCATAGCTGCATACATGCTTTTTAGTCACTCCCATGGAAGGGATGAGCATGAGAAAATTAAGTTAGTAATGGAGGAGGGCTCCTAGTGGAATTTCTAAAGTATGAATGTGTAATTTGTGGTTATATCTATGATGAAGAGTTTGGTGATCCAGATGATGGCATCCCAGCTGGTACTAAATGGGAAGATATACCAGATGATTGGGTCTGCCCTGAATGCGGAGTTAGTAAATTCGATTTTGAGTTAATAGAAGAATAGTTAACAATTCTTATATTTTTAACATATTGGTAGCTATATGAAAAAAATCTATCAATTAATTTTTTTATCTCTATTCACCTATACCTTGAGCGCATTAGAAACAAATGCGATGAACTCTTATGCTATTGGTGATATTTCAATTAAAACCTTGTTTGAAACGAATGAAGATTTTCAGACTAATTATCAGGAATATCAACCTGGTAATTTATTAGATCCTGTATTATTTCGGGATATAGAAATCTATGTTCTTTTTGGCACTTGGTGTCATGATAGTCAGAGAGAGGTCCCTCGACTTCTAAGACTTCTCAACACCTTAAATATTCAAGAAAATTATATTCATTTAATTGGGCTTAATTTTTCAAAGAATGAGCCTCAAGATAGAGGAAAATACTTTCAAGTTAAAAAAACACCAACTTTTGTCTTCCTAAGAAATCAGAAAGAGATTGGAAGAATAGTCGAAATGCCTAAGATAAGCCTCGAGGCTGACCTTCTAAAAATACTTGGCTCTTTAGATTAGTCTAAATTCAAAGCAGCAATGCTTTGAGCTTCATCGTAGTCAACGTAGAAAGTAGCATATTGCTTTCTAAATTTAGCAATTGGGCCATCCATGTCACAAAGCACTGGTTTTAAAGCAAATTTTTTATTTTCCCAGATAGGTATATCCTCTTTAACTTGCTTATTTATATCTTTAATAATTGCTGCGCCTACACCACCAACCGGCTCTTCACCGTTAATTTTCTTTTGAAGAAATGCAAAACGAACAATGCATTTTTCTCCTTCAATCGGAGTGGTTGAACCAAGCAGTAAAGTGTCACAAATCCCTTCAAATTTAGTTGAGTTATCTCCAGGCCCATTTGAGTAGGCTGTTATTCTTCCTTTGATAGTTCCTCGCGGAGTTTCCATATTAGCTTCTTGGACAGAGATTCTTTTTTGATTGTCATAAGTTACTTCGAATTCAGGGTAACTCACCACTCCGTGAACATATTGAAAATGAGCTGCGTCTACTGCATTTTCAGCCATATCTTGAATATGGCAGTCAACAATATATTCATATGAATCAAAGTGGTCAGACCACTCTGGATCTAGAATTTCTGGATAAGTTTCAACTTCGTATGATGGCTCATCTCCATTAGGATGATACCAAGCATAGATAAGATTATTTTTTTCGACAGTTGGGTAAGTAAATATTTTAGCTTCTTTTGCTCTGGGAGGAATATTTTTAGCATAAGGGATGTTAGCTACTTTTCCATTTGCATCCCATTCCCACGCATGAAAAGGGCACTCTATGCAATCTTCCTTTACCAATCCACCGTGACCCAAATGCGCACCTAAATGCGGACAATAAGCATCTAACATTGCAGCTTTACCTGATTCACCACGAAATAGAACTTGCTCTTGACCAAAATATCGAACAGCTTTCACGTCACCAATTTTAAGTTCATTGGCATAACTAACTACAAACCATCCAAATGGAAGAGGCATGGGATATCTTTTAGTGGTATTCATAATTTTTCCTAAGTTTTTATAATTTTAAAAGTTTTTTGGCATTTTCACCAAGAAACTTTGGCCAAACCTCATCTTTAAAAGGAACATTTTCCATTTCTGCAAAAATTTTATCAAGACTTAGGCCCATTGGAAAATAACCTGCATACATTATTTTATCTTTGCCTCTAGTGTTGGCAAAGTTAACAATGTCTTCGGGATAATGTTTGGGTGAAAAAGCACTGGTTGAATAGTAAAGATTTGGATATTTAAGCATTAATTTACACGCTAAAGCAGTCCAAGGTTCAGCACCATGACGCATAACAAATTTTAGCTCAGGGAAATACCAGCAAACCTCATCAATGAGCTCAACTTTTTGTGGCGCCATCGGTATTCTTGGTCCGGGGACGCCAACGCAACAAAAAAATGGTAAATCTAACTCCACACACATTTCATATATGGGATGCCATTTCTCATCGTTGATCGCTACCTGAGGATGCATTCCAGATGGAAAAGCGCTCACTGCTTTTATTCCAAATTCTTCGTATATCCTCTTAATATTAGCTGCTTCATTTGGAGTATTTGGATTAACAGGCAAATCAAAGAAAAAGCGGTCGGGATAATTTTTCCCTGCTAAAATTTTAACCTCTGACTGTTCATGAAATCCAACCATGGCTTGATTGATGTGATGTTTATCCATTTCCCCGAGAGCGTACTGAACAAAGTCATCATGTGAGCCAGTTTCAGGTATATCTTTAAACATATATTGAGCGGGCATTTTAAACATTGACTTTGACTCTTCGTCTCTGAGAAGGGGCTCCATAAATGTATACCAATCAGATCGATCTTCCTTTTCAGGAATACCCAGCATCAAATCGACCGTGAAAATATCTTTATTAAATCCCATGATTAAAGTTTAACCAATAAAGTGTATTGATAGAATGTAAAGTGAAAAAAAGTCTAAATAGTTTATTAGGTCTTGACGAATATATATTTCACGATACCCATCAGGACATGAACTCTCCACCATTAACATCTAAGCTTGCTCCGGTAATTACCTTTGCAAGATCAGATATTAGAAATAAAGCTGCATTTGCGCAGTCACTGTCGTCAGGTATTAAGCCTAGAGGAATATCTTTCGTAACGTCGGCTATTACAGTTTCTGGTGAAACGCCCATAGCTTCAGCTGAATAATTTACATACATCTCAACCGGAGGTCCCCACATCCAGCCCATAAATACAGAATTAACTCTAATGCCCTTTGGCCCTAATTCTTTTGCAAGTATTTTGGTTGCTGTGGCTAAAGCACCCTTTGAAGCTGCGTAACCACCTTGTGTTGGCAAGGGCTTTTTAGTAAT
>CATIRS010000010.1 GCA_949529985.1 Owenweeksia sp. TMED14 | reverse complement strand
TCCGTCCGACTGTATATGTATATAATACCCTCCCTCTATATTTCTAAGCTGTATTTCTTGAGGAGTGTACCCAATGTTGAGTAGTTATCTCATTATTAACTAGCAGGGGGGTGATTGTTCCGACTATCTCTATGACTTGCCTTTGTAAATATTAAGACTAGAGTTCTAAATAAATTTTATAGTAGTCATTTAAGTCTTGTCCATTTATCAATAAATCTTCTTTTGCGAAAGAATAGCTAGAAGAAATACTCTGGTACTTACGAAAGTATATTTTAAAATTTCTAGTGTATTCTTTCGCTTCACTATCTGATAACCCAATGTAATCTTCTGGATTGGGAACGATAGTTTTAATATTCTTAGCAACAGAATTCATCTCACCAACTTTACTCCTGTAAGAGAAACTCTTTTCGGATACGTTTAATTCTGTTGAAATGTCAGGCGTTTTTTCTACTGAAGACTGAGATGTCTTTTGCGTTTCCTTTAAACTGGATTTGTTTTTCAATCGTACCCCTTGAGCAAAAAGAGTTACACGACATCGTGTTCCAATAATTCCTTTAGTATAATTTATTTCATATTTGGGATTAATGTAGGAGTCCATATCCGGATAACGAACTAACAATTCGTAGTTACACCTTTGAATTGCTTTATTTTTGACTGTATTAGACCACAATAAATCATTGTAGATTCCCCAGATTGCAGCTCCAATAATACCAAAAGGTACAATTAATCCATCATTCCCATTAACAACGGCTACTGAAGAGGCAGCGAAAAAAGAGGTTACTCCTCCGAGAAGGAAAGTCGCTGATCCAAAAGAACTACCACCTCCAACATTAAAAGTACTCCTGTCTAAAACAGCAGAAGCCACATCATTTGATGTTATTCCGAAAAGCGATCCAGCATTTTTTGTGATAGGTGCTAAATCTACAATCTCAAAATCTTCGGAATCGTAATTTAATGACACATCGACAAACGACAGGTTGGAAGCACTCTGCTGGGAAACACAGGAAAAAAGTGTCAAAGAAGCTACAACGAGTACAAGTAAATTTTTCATAAGATTTTGATTTGGTTCAAGTCTAAAATAGTGATTTAATTAAAATTATGGTACTTACAACGTCGCCAGTTATTTTAGCTGTTGTCGATGATGATGCAGATATCGCTGATTACCCGGCGTGAGGTTGTTGATCTTCATAGAAGTATTTAGTCCTAAAAGGCTCCGCTGGCGGTGAGAAATAGTATTTGATATGATGATTTTTCCTTGGATATCAAATGAGATCAGGTGTTGATCAAATAATTTATCAAGGTGAGCGACCAGTAGAAAACCATTATCTACATCATTCTTTTCATTAGCTGAAGATTCACTCCAAGGTTTAATGTGCGATGCTATTAGTAGAGATGGTACATCTAGCCCCATTACTGCACATCGTTCGTTGTAACGCGCCATAAGATCCTTTCTGAATCTTCCCTGAGTAAGTCGTTGCTTTACAAGCATCTCCTTTTCTGTAGCTGTTGGAATGAAATCATTATCTCCTGCAGATTGTAATACGGCTTTTGTCATTGGATTATCCAATTCATTAGATGCCGATGACTTATTCTTGATTGTTTTAACAGCTATCTCACCTAGCATTGCTAGAGCATCACCAAGTTCTTGACTCAGTTCAGCCAAATAACTCTGATTAGCCTTTTTGTGTTCAACACTGTAGGGAGAATATCTTTCCGGGAAAAGTTCACCAATATCATCTAGATGGTCGGATATAATTATGTCTTTTGTGAGATCAATATAAAGAGCGTCGATTTTCCAGCCTAGCTGTTCCCACTCTTCACCTAGCTCTGCCGGCTTTGAAAAATCATAAGCAGCTGTTGAAGCTATACAATAGCTACGAAGTGCTCCGTTTACGTTATTTAAAATAATATCGCCGGGGCTTACATTTCTCATAGTTTTCCAACCCCAGTGTTGATTGCCTTTACTATTATACTGAGGCGCCCACAGATACCCTCCTTCACGCTCCTGCTTATATGTTTGCTTTTGATTCACCCAGAAGTAGGCCATAACTTGATTAATTTGGTTCAGCTGTTAAGTTAACGATTTCATTGTAGTAGCAGTAGTTGCTGGGAGAGCTATAACCCTCCCAGCTTAAAAATACTCAATGACTACTGTTCCAGTCGTAAGTCTTTAGAGATTCGGATTCTCCATTTACCATAACCTCCAGATTTATAGTAAACATCCTCGTTACTAAAAACTCTTTGTATTGACTTGGTGAACTTTGGTAATGCACTGCCTTTGTAACCAAAGTATTGTTGCTCTTGAATAGGTAACTGTTCAAAAAGTTCAGTTGCCCTTATACTACTGTTTGGGTCAAACTCCAGCCAGTAACTCACAATTTCATCAAGTTCAGTAACAACATTGTGTTGTTCAGCACTCTTTATACTATATGCCCTTATCTCCTCTTCAAAGAGGCTTGCATTGGACACAGCTAGCTCTTTAGCCTGAGCCCATAGCTGTTTTTGATCTAACTTAGTGTAATCAAAATGGATTACCTTGAGATTAAAGATCGCCCACCTAGTATTTCCAGATTCATTTAAGAACCCTGATTCATTGGTAGTAGCAATAAAGGAAGCTGTCCTAGGCATAAAAGAACTTCTTGGAGCATAAGGAAGTCGAGCGTTTATCGTCTTGCTAGAAATCACACTTTTATAGCTCTTTAAACTTCGCGCATCCCAGCTGTTGACATCATCGAGTAAGGCAATCATATTCTTGCTAAACTCAATCATAGTGTCCTTGGAAGTGTTTGGATACTCTAATTCCTTAATGCTTGGCTTTGAACCTCTTTTAAAAGGCTCTGCTAACCAACGTGCAAAGGTAGTTTTGCCAATACCCTGTTCGTCACTTTGATAAGTGAGAACTAGCCTATTCACAGCATTGATGTCCAACGGATTCATAACCATCTTCACTGCATTAGCCATCCAAAACTGAAGAACCTTTTTATGAATCTCTGCTTGTTCTGAATTAGCAAAGCCAAAGCAATCAGACAGCTGCTTGATTCTATCCACATTGTCCCACATTGGAAATGAGTCAATTACGTGTGGAATCCAACTACGTCTTTCTAATGAAGAAGACCTTAAAGCCGTCTTTAGGGTATCCTGACCTATGATCCTTACTCCTAGTTTGGATAGAATGATCTTAAAGTCGTTTACATCCGAGTGAATACGAGTATCTGCTCTGAGATAAAGTATTTCTCGTTCTTCCTCAAATAGGAAGTTGTCATTTAATACCTCGCTCAATCGAGAAAGGTCTAATTGCTTGGGTAATCCCAAGTCTTTCAATGTATTTTCCATTTTAGATATGGATTTATTATTCCACTTACCAAAGCCTTTGGCTCGGAGCGTGGATTATCCAGCTTCCGGCTTCGATATGAACCAAACATACCGGTTGAAGACACGTTTAGACAGTTAGAAGTGAAAATAATAATAATACTCGGTTGCCTTGCCCAATAGGAATGATTGTAAAACATTGAATTTCAGTATTTTAACATCACATTTTTTGTTGATATCGTGTGGGAAATATAATTGAGGTTTACTGAGATTTTACGCTTTTGAGGTGCTACTGCTGCTAC
>CATIRS010000009.1 GCA_949529985.1 Owenweeksia sp. TMED14 | reverse complement strand
GTTTTGATTATAACTTTTTTGATACCCTCAATAATTTTAGCTTCTGACAATGTCCTTGCTACTCAAAAGAAACTAAATGAACTGGGTTTTAATGCAGGAGCTGCTGATGGCATTTGGGGAAACACTACTAAAAATGCGTTGATTGAATATCTATCCACCAAAGGTCTTAAATTTGATGGTTCATTAGATAACAATGAATTTGAACTTCTCGAAATAAAGAACATCAAAAATGAAAAATTACCATTTAGGTATAATATTGATAAGAGCTTGCACAAATCTTGGGTTTCTGAATTTAAAAATATAATGGAAATATTACAAGAAGTTCTTCCTGTAGAAGAAAATTTCAGATTCTTTGGTGTCAATAAAGACGTTAAAAATTCAGCGATGGACATCTATGCATGGAATAGCAAAGTAAAAAATCCCTTTTCGGAGAAACCGAACATGGGAGGCGCTAGTATTTCTGGAGATGGCAGAACTAAATGGATGGTTTTGGAAATAAATAAAGATGAATTCAAATACCATCATCTACACCGTTATTCTGTCATTGTTCATGAGTACTTTCATGTTTATCAAATCGGGTTGTCGAAAGACAAAATGGATACAAAATGGCTAACAGAAGGTGGTGCTAAAGTCATAGAAGAAATGTTTGTTCAGCAATATTATGGGAGAAGCTCTCTTGAAGGTGACTTAAAACGTCCTTCTATGTGGAGTGATGAAGTTTTTACGGATCCAAATTTATATGAAAAACATGAAACATCTTCCAAAAAGACATCAAATGGAGGCATGGATCGGAATTATGCTGGCTCTGCATTTATGTTGCTTACATTAGTTAAGGAGTTACAAAAAGATAATATCTCTGAAAAAGAAGCCTTTAAACTGGTTTTTAGAGACTTCTGGCTTGAAGAAGCAAGACAGAGAGATTGGAAAAAAGCTTTCGAAAAGACTTTCAATATGAGTGTTAAAACTTTTTATGAAAGACTTAGTGAATACAGTAGAAATGATGTAAGAAAAATACTTCCAAGCAAGTCATTAAAGATCCAAGACATTTTTGACTAAACGCTCTCGGGCGTCTGATTGGATGATTTAGTATTGTATTGAAGTGATTTTTTTATATTAGAAGTATCTGTCACCTCAATAAGCCATCGTCCAGCCAGGTACTTAGTCCCCTGCCGGTAATCCACTACGAGTTCTGACCGCGAGAATATAACCACAAGGTATTCCGATCATACCACTGACTATGCTTGCGATCGTCTCGGGTAACAGCATCAGTCCTTGGGTTTCCTTCCTCATCGAACTGAGCAATACGTTCGATGATAACTTCTCGTTTGATAGGGATGTCAGCTTCAAACTCATCGTAGAAAGCTCTACGCATTGCCTCTTCTAAGTCTCCCGCAAACCCCTCTCGCATTATAAAACTATCATGAATTGGCAGGGCAACTTGGTTCTGTTTGGTAAACTGAAGCATAACATTTTCAGCAACGCAGCTATCCTTAAACTGTAATTTGTTGCCTATCCCATCGAAGAAGAGGTCTTGGATTGGTTTATGCGCATCAAGTATTCTCTGACGCAGTTCTTTCCAATCCATCTCCAGCCCGTTCATGTTAATCTTACGAGGCTTTTGGTTTAGTAGTGACTCTGATTGCACCATAGCGTTGAACGCCTGCTTGACGACATCTCTGTGCTCTCCATCGAGCACTCGATCATATGCATCCTCTTCACCCAATTTATGATTGTAAGCAAAGTACAGCATATGAGGGCTTAGCTGTGAGAAGTCGTATTCTGTAGTCACTCCTTCATCAATCGTGATGAACTTGCGATACTCACTCGGAACATTCTGCCACCAACCTCTATAAAACCTTCCACCTTCTTCAAATGAACCATTTGTAAAGATACGTGTCAGTGT
>CATIRS010000008.1 GCA_949529985.1 Owenweeksia sp. TMED14 | reverse complement strand
CCGTTAGGAGTAAAAGCAGTAGGGATATAGAGTCTTTGATCTAACCTTAGGATCGAAGAGGTAAAATCATATCCATAAACAGCGTTGCATATCGTGTCTATTAAGTCCAAATGAACAGTATATGTTCCACTTGCCGGAAGTCTATATGTTGCAACTCGACCCGTATCTGTTATTCCATTTTCAAAGGTCCATTTATATATGTAGCTTGAAGTGTCTGTGCCGTATTGAACATTAACTCTTATCCTCCCATCTTTACAAGAATCAGGGGAGACAGTAACCTCTGGGCCTGGCCAATCCGGATCAAATGTGACAGTTTTAAATATAGTGTCAGAGGTGCCACAGGTTGTATCATAAGCAATGAGTTGAGTTTCAAAAGTCCCTGGGTTACTGAAATAAAAATCAACGGTATCTCCGAATTGTATTGACCCATCTATAAAACGCCATTCATGTTTCTGAGAACCATCACTTTCGTTATAAAATGTTACTTTAAAATCACGGTCACATGCAAAATATTCTGCTGTGTAATCAGCTGTTGGGAATAGACCTTGGTCGTGATTAATTATTAAAGATGTACTGTCTGAAATATCGCAAACAGTATCTGTGGCAACCAGTTTAATGGTATAGACTCCTTTGGTGAAAACCACTGTAGGTTGTTTTGAAAAAGAAGTCTGGCCATTGCCAAAATCCCAAAAAAATTGATTTGCATTTAAGGAGTTATTAGTAAATGAAACTCTCAAATTATCGCATATTGTATCAACGTCAGCTTCGTAATCTATTGATGCATCTGCTGTCACTGAAGTTTCAAAATCAATTTTTATAACTCCAAGATTACAATTAGGAGATAAGTTAGTTGGAGATACCACTCCAGGAGTTGTAGGGAAGCTGCCATTTGAACACGCGGCACAAACTGCTTGGTAAATTGTGCCATCTGGTGCAAATCGAGACGTGCCTCCGTCTACATGCTCATTTCCAGACCCTCCATAAAAAGATGCGTAAAGTACAGCTGATGCATTGCGCTCCATGACTAAAAAATAGAAATCATTTCCATCTGTAGTTTTTTGGATTGCATCTGTAGTTGTAAATAAACCATTAGTAGAACCCCCTAAACCTGCGCTTCCAGCATTTGTTTCGCCTCCCCAGCCTGACATTAATATATTGAGGCATTCATCAACATTAAATGCTGTTGGAACTATATTAATACTATTGTTGCCGGTTCCATATTTTGTGCTAAAAATAGTGCTAGTGAGGGAGCTATTATATTTTTGAATAAACTGTCCCCCAGATATGGTGCTCCATGTGCTTGAGGGGAATACAGGCCACAGCCCCAGTGTCTGTCCAAATACATACACACCTCCATATTTATCGATATCAATAAAAAAACTTTGATCATTTGAATTGGTTCCTAAATAAGTGCTTTGCTCTATCACTCCTGTTGCTGAAAGACGAGAAATAAAACCATCACCATTTCCAAAATAATTCGGGTTTTTCCCTCCTGATGTATTGGGAAAATCATTTGATGTAGTTGCTCCTGTGACATATACTTTTCCATTATTTGCAACTTTAATACCATAGCCCGCTTCTTTACCACTTCCACCGAGAAACCTGGACCACCGGAGATTTTGAAGATTTGAACTTAGTGAGTAAACCACTGCTTCTGATAATCCACTTGAAGTTCCAGCTCCGGGAAAGCTCGATGCCCCTGAAGTTGTGATTACAAAAATATTATCATTTTTATCGACAACTATTTCTCCTCTAGCCTGGTCTCCGTAATTTTTGGCAAGACTTAAGTTGAGCCCCTCATTTGAGCTACTACCCATGTAAGACCCGCCAGTGATCGCAGTACCGCTTGGGTTTAATTTTAAGACGTAGGTGTCTATTCCATCAATAAAATTAAAAGGTAACATCGATCCTTGACTTGGTCCGTATGCACTTCCGCCATTGAAGGTTTTATCATATCCCGGAGTGGTCATTCCACTTATGGGGAAGTCATCGGATCCCGTTGTTCCAAAAATCAATAATTCACCCGAACTATTAACCACCATGGAATGAGGTTGGTCTGGGTACCTTCCGCCAATGTATGTTGAATAAAGTCTTTGGGCCCCATTGCTGGAAAATTTGGTTAGGCCGATGTCCATATTGGAATAGTTTCCTCCTGATGATGTGCCTGAATTATAACTAGGATCGATAACTCCAGCTGTAACTGGATAGCCTGGATTAAATACTATGCCTGCACCGTATAGATTCCCCAAATCATCATAGGTTGCGGTATATCCCCAGTTGTCTGCCGTGCTTCCAGAAAATGATGAAAACACCAAGGTAGGATCAATTATAATCGACAGTTTTTTATTATATCTCCCTAGTTTGAATGAAACAACATCTCCATTAATTTGAAATGAGCATTTTATTTTTTTCATTTTGGGCATTGAGTATGCAATTGGAGCAGTTTCTATAATTTCCCCAAACTCTGTCATCAGCACCAATTGCCCTTCTTCATTAATTTGGGGGTTTAGCCCTTTGAAGGCCATTTTTATATCGGAAGGATCACCATCTGGATAAATCTTCCAAAGGGATTTGGCGTTGCCTTTTTCATCTTTTATCTCATAATCAATCTTGTCATAAATGTTTTTTAATTGAAATCCAGAATATTCTGGGACTTCCGACTTCCATCTCGAAGGGTCTGAACCCAGGAAATAATTTCGCTTCGATCCGCTTTCATCGATGCCTTGAAATGTTGGGTTTTTGTTTGAACCAATATATTCGCAAGAAAAGGAGTGGGCTCTGACTTGCGACATTGCTTTTTTGGGAGAGTGATTATTATGGCTTGGAAGTTCTTCAGGATCGTAGATTACAGCGCGATAACCATTTTTCTCATAAAAATAGGCTCCAAAGCGCAGATCCATTTTTGCAACAAATGATTCTTTCCATTGGCCTACATTAGGTATGAATAGGGGTTGTGCTCCCAAGCAGAAGCTTGAGAGAAATAATAAATATTTCAAAACCCGGTACATTTTTATCTGCAAATCATTTTTTTATAGAAATTCTCTTACATCTAAGAAACCACTTCTTTCTTGATGCATCAGTATAAGCAAACAAAAAGTGTTCCGCACTCTCCTTGCATTTCAAACGTTTTTTTATTTCTTCTGCTTTAGTTGGAAAATTCCTGGAAATAATAGAAGCACCCGATGGCCAATCGAATTCGAACGGTTTTTCTTTTTTAATAACTGCAAATATTCTTCCCGGGAAATCAGAATGAAATTCGGATGAAGTAAGAATTCTACTAGAGATATGTAGTGTTTTTAGATTCCATTTGTTTGAAACAAAAGAAATGCCATTAGAAGCTACTATTACAGGATCTGGATCATATATGTATGGTAACGGTTGAGGGCTAGACTCCTGTATTTCAAATTTGTCTAATAAAATTCTATAATTCTCAGTTCCATTATCGTTGAGATCTACGGCTAATATCTGAGTCCGAGATACATGAGTTTGAGAAGATATCATGATCAATTCTTTAACTTCCTTTCGAACGCTCAAAGTTATCAGGAATTTACAATTTGGAAACCATTTGAGGACTTCTTGTGGCTCCAGCATTGGAGAAAGTTTGATGGCGACATAAGTAGCCCACTTTTCCCAATTGAAGATTGACTCTAGTGGGTTGGGAGAGCATTGTTTAGGATGAAAAACTCTGTTTCCATTGGAGTCAATTCTTGATGGGTCGGCATAAAGCCAATTGTATGTTTTTCTTGGACTAAAATTATTCGCATCGGTATTGAATATATTCCTAACTCCTTCTAAGAGCTGACCATTGTATTTAAGTATATCACAGAGTGTTTCGTTTGTTTCACAGATGTCAATATTTTGTGCCCCCGCTTTTTCCAGCCCCCAAGTATCAATTCCTGATCCGCCAGTTACCTCTAAAACATTTGTAAGCGGCTCGATCAAAGACATTTGATTCGCTCTCCAAAGCGATGTTGCTTCCGAGCTTGCTTGAGCTAGTAGTGATGGTTTAGGGAAAATATAATTTTTTCGATTTATCAGTTGCGGAAATCTATGACTCATTTTTTGTCGTACTTCCATTTGGTTTATGTGCACATGAAACCCACTTCTGAAGGCATGTTTTAGTCTTAATTCTTCAGCCTTAAAGCCATTGTTTTTGAGGATAAAATCATCTATTTCATTTTGTTTAGGAAACTTCATGAGCTAGCGGTAAAATATAATTATCGAAATAAATTATTATTTTTTTGTCTTTTTGGCACGCCAATTGAGCTGTCAGTGAGTAAAGTAGATGTAAATTTACATATCAAAATATCAAATGATGACAAAAGGTTTTTTTAAAAGCATTTTAGTTTTAGGGATTTTCGTTTTTAGTTCAGTACTGAAAGGACAAATTGTTGATTCCACATTTTCTCATGTAGGCCCATCAATATCAACCCTTTTTGTTGGAGGTGCTGGACCAACGATATCAAGTTTGTCAACATGTCCAGATTCTATTGTCGCCAATATTCCTGCAAATAATTGGGTTTACGGAGTGGATATTTCGTATACCATGACCTCGCCTCAATCTGGAAATGGTTGGATGTCGGAGCAATTTAGTTATGTGAATTGTCGCACCACAGGAATTTCAGAATCGGCTATATCGCAAGGGACAGGTAATACTGCAGGTACTCAGGTCTACAACCGGCCTTCTGTAAATATCGCTAATGGTCTTTCCGCTACTGGAAAGCTTGTTTTTGATTTACACGCATTCCGTGACTGGGGTGGTGGAACATGTGATACAACAATTGCGAAGGTGGATTCTGCTAGTTGGACAATAACTGTAAGTTATGGCCCTGCACCGACATGCTTTGCTCCTACAAATTTGAATGCGGGACCAATTTTATCCAATTCGGCTGATATTTCATGGACAACAGGAGGTGCAACGAATTGGCAAGTGCGTTACGATACTGTTGGATTCAGTCCAACGAATTCCTCTTCCCCTTGGTTTTCATCCTCGTCCCCTACCATGAGTCTTACAGGTCTGATGTCGGCATCGAGCTATGATGTTTATGTTCGTGATAGTTGTGGTGTGGGGAATTCTTCTTTGTGGGCAGGCCCCTTGACGATCACAACACTCTGTACCCCGCTGACTGCACCATTTATGGAGTCTTTCTCGGGTACGGCATGGAATGATGGAACGGGTTGGAGTAATGCCGGGAACACAATAGACTCTTGTTGGACAAGAAGCCCTCAGGCTCCAACGGGTACCGGTGGAGGCCAGCCATTTGCTTGGGGTACTCAAGATGGGGGAACTCCAACTAATAATACAGGTCCAAGTACGGATCATACATCCGGTACTGCTGCTGGAAAATATCTTTATACAGAAGCCAGTGGTGGTGGTTATCAAGATAATGCTCTTGTAACTTCTCCTCTTGTAGATATAAGTGCCTTGACAAGCCCTAGTATTACTTTTTGGAGGCATATGTATGGAAACAATACCGGAACACTTGCTCTGGATGTTTGGACTCCTTCTGGTGGATGGCAAAATAATGTCTGGACTCATTCGGGTGCGGTACAAACATCTTCCAATGTCGCCTGGGATAGTATCAACGTCTCGCTCGCAGGTCTTTCTAATGATACTATTAGAGTAAGGTTTCGGGGTGTCCGTTCTTTTGGAAATACTGGAGATATTGCTATCGATGATATTACTTTTGAAAATGGTCCAACATGTCCAGCACCAACTGGGCTAATGGCTTCGAATGTTGGTTTTACTGATGCTACTTTTTCTGTAACTGGAACTTCGAGTAATTATCAATTAAAAGGAACCTTGGGTACCAATTCTTTACTAGGTTCTCCGTTTTCAGGAACATCTGGTACATTGACGGGAGCATCACCGGGACAAACATATGACGTTTTTGTAAGATCAATATGTGGACCCGGAGATACAAGCTCATGGTATGGTCCAATCATTGTTCAAACTTTATGTGCTCCCGTGGCGCCGTTCTTAGAAAATTTTGATGGTACGGCATGGTCAGACGGTACTGGCGTATACAACACTGGTGATGCATTGGCTCCATGCTGGTTTAGAGACCCAGAGGGATGCACAAGCTCAGCAGATCCCTATTCTTGGAATATCCGAAGCGCCGCTCCAACCACATACGGAAGTCCCTCGCAAGATGCAAGCGGATCTGGGAACTTTGCTTACACAGAATCATCAAGCGGACTGCCAGGGCAGGTAGCTTATCTGAGAATGCCTCCTGTAGATGTATCCTCGCTTATTACTCCTGCATTGACTTTCAGTTATCATGCATTTGGAAACTCTATGGGTTCTTTAAGCTTTGAGGTATGGAATCCTTCCAGTGGATGGGGAACTTCAACTCTAGTGTTTTCGGGTGCTCAACAAACGGCCGCGAATGCTGCATGGAAGGATACTACGTTCACTCTGGCAGTCACTTCCGATACTGTAATGGTCCGTTTTAAAGCGATTCGAGGAAGCGCCAATCAAAGTGATTTGGCAATTGATGAGATTGGTATTATTGAAGCGCCTACTTGCCCAGATCCATATGCTTTGACCGTAAATTCAGGATCTCCAACATCTGTTATATTATCTTGGACAACTGGAGGTGCCACGATGTGGAATATCGCTTACGGTCAAGCAGGTTCAGTGGCTTACGTTCCGTTTACAACTGCTGCAACAAATCCATTTACCCTTACAGGACTGACGCCTGGTACATCTTATGAGTTTTATGTGAGAGACAGTTGTGGTCTAGGAGATGTTTCTGATTGGGTAGGTCCGGTAACTTTCAATATGCCATGCGCAACAATTACTGCTCCATACTCAGAAGATTTTGATCTGAATTTTGATGAAGGCAATGGTTTTTCAAATTCGGGATCAACAATAGATATTTGTTGGAGTCGTACCCCATCAACAGGTACAGGCACGCCTTGGTTTAATCAGCCTTATCATTGGGGTGGAGGTACTGCGACAACTCCTTCAGGGAACACGGGGCCTTCTGCGGATCACACATCAGGAAGCGGGTCTTATGTATACATCGAGGCCAGTGGTAACAATGGGAATAGTGCGGATTTATTTACTCCGATTATTGACTTGGATACGCTCAGTAATCCCGAGCTTGTTTTCTGGAAGCATCAGTATGGGAATCAAATGGGAACGTTTAGTGTTGCCATATCTATAAATGGTGGAGCTTACAGTACAATACATACGGCTTCTGGTGACCAGGGTAATAGCTGGTTGCAGGTAAAAGTTGCTCTAACAACTTCTATTGGAGACAGTATACAATTACGTTTCAGAGGCCAAAAACCAACAGGTGGAGGCGCTGGAAGAGGTGATGTGGCAATAGATGATGTTACTATAGCCAGTGCTCCAGCATGTCCTGCTCCAACAATACTCTCTGGTACTCCACTTAGCGGTACTTCTGTTGAATTGTCTTGGACTACTGGAGGTGCAACAAATTGGATGATTGAATACGGTCCAACTGGGTTTGTTCAAGGTGCCGGAACTTTTATTGCTGCAGGAATAAATCCATTCACCATAGCAGGATTAAGCCCACAAACAGGTTATGATTTTTATGTCAAAGATTCATGCTCGGCATCATCTACTTCAACTTGGGAAGGTCCGGCGTCTGTAATGACGCTTTGTGGCTCTCTTACCGCTCCTTTCTCTGAGAATTTTGATGCCTCACAATGGGTTGTAAATCCAGGAGGATTCAATTATGGCTCAATCGATACATGCTGGAATAGAAGTAATATTTCATCGTCAAGTAGTACATATTGGTGGCGTCCAGGGACAGGGTCCACTCCATCTAACAATACAGGACCAAATGGTGATCATACATCTGGAAATGGTAAATATTTGTATACGGAATCTTATAGTGGTGCACCGAGCACCACATTAATCTCTCCGACAATTGATTTGGATACTCTAAGTACACCAGAATTAAGTTTCTGGTATCACATGTACGGAAGTTTGATAGATTCTATGTCTGTTAAAATCGAAGTAAATGGTGTTATTAATCATTTATGGAGTGTGTCGGGTCAGCAGCAAGCCAATGCAAATGCAGCATGGATTGAAACGCTGATCGATCTATCTGACTATGTTGGTGATGAGGTCAGAATCCATTGGGTTGGATTTAGAACTCTAGGAAATCAGAATCGAGCAGATATATCGATAGATGATGTTACAATTGACAATACTCCTCCATGTTCTGGAGTACCTTCTTTGCAGGTGACGACTACTACTACAACTACAGGGACTGTAAGTTGGACTTCAAGCTTTTCCGGTAGTGTGGAGATAAATTATGGACTTTGGGGAGGTGTCCCTGGCTCAGGAACTACAGTTCCTGTTACGACATCACCATACGTGTTGACGGGACTGAATCCAGGCACAACGTATTATGTTACTATCCGACGGTCATGTCCTTCTTCCAGCTCCTTTGGATCGTGGAGTCAGGCGGATACACTTACAACTTTGTGTTCAACAATAATCGCGCCTCATACTGAGAACTTTGACATCAATTGGAATCCTGGTCCTAATGCCAATAATGGCGGAGGGTATAATGGGGGGTCTACAATAGGTTCTTGCTGGACAAGAACGCCTTCCAGTGGAGGGACTACCCAAGGAACAGCGATATACCATTGGGGTGGAGGTACAGGCGGAACCCCTACAGGGAATACAGGCCCTAGTGGGGATCATACTAGTGGATTTGGCGGTTATGCTTTTACTGAGGCTTCGTATACTCCAATGGAGCAAATTGCATATCTCATTTCTCCTCCGATCGATATTTCTGCATTAACACTTCCAGAGCTTCATTTTTGGTATCATATGGATGGAACAACCATAAATTCATTAAGAATCGATATTCAAAACGTTAATGGCTCTTGGGTATCTGTAGATTCTCTTGTAGGAGCTCAAGGAAACAGCTGGCAGGAGCTTATTATAACAATACCTCAAAGTTATGGGCCAATAATGAAGGTGCGATTTAAGGCAAGAAAGCAAAATGTAAATCAATCGCAATCGAGTGATATTGCAATTGATGATTTTAGCATCATAAGTGCACCTACATGTCCGGATCCGAGCAATGTAGTAGCTACTCCTTTAAATGCCACTTCTGCTCTTGTTACATGGACCAGCAGTGGAACAGGGACGGCAATAATTGAGTACGGGACTACTGGATTCACTCCTGGATCCGGAACCAAGGTTACTACAACTTCAAACCCATATACTCTAGTGGGTTTAACAGCGGGCTCTGCTTATGATATTTATATCCAAGATTCTTGTGGTGCAAATGATTACTCTGCTTCTGTTGGACCCGTTAGTGTTCAATTATTCACATGTACTAATGGATGCCAGTATACTTTGGAACTTACAGATGCTAACTCAAATGGATGGGTAAGCAATTGGCAAGGGACCACTTATCATCAACTAGATGTAACTGTAGGTTCTATCTCCACGCCATTCACATTGACAACTGGAGCTTCTGCTTCATTCTCTCTAAATGTCTGCGATGGAGATACCATAAGAGTGAGGTTCATAAATACAGGATTCGCCTCCAATCAAGTTGGGTGGTATCTGATGGACTCTTCAGGAGATACTGTGACCAGTCAGACGCCTGGCGGAAATCTTGCGACAGGGTATAAATTTGATGGAAGTACTGTCTGTAGTAATTCATGTCCACCGCCGCTAGCGTCTTTTGTTTTGACGCAGAATGGCTTAAATATTGATTTAGATGGCTCTGCGAGTACAGGAACCTCATTGACCCATATTTGGACTTTTGGAGATGGCAATAGTGGTTCTGGCCCTCTAGTGAATCACAATTATTTCGCCGATGGATCTTATACAGTTAATTTGTTGGTAATGGATCAGTGTGGGCAAATGGACTCAATAAATCAATCTGTGACAGCTTGCGATACCATTATATCGCCTTTCACTTATTCATTAAATCAATTTCAAGTTGATTTTAATAGTGGTCTAGACTCTACTGCTTATGGAAATATCAGTTGGGATTTTGGCGATGGACAGACAAGTAGCTTAGCAAACCCTAGTAATACTTATGCTACCGGAGGTAGTTATTTTGTGAGCTTGTCAGCCATTAATATTTGTGGTGACACCCTGGTCGCAAGTGACTCTCTAGAAATATGTACGAAACCAAATGCGGAGTTCACATGGTTTATTGTCAGTTCAACTGCCAGTGGTATGTTGGTTCAATTCGATGCTACATCTTCTGTCAATGCAAACACATTTACCTGGTATTGGGGCGATGGAACTTCTTCGACTGGAGCTAACTTTATCCAGCACCTTTATTCTGTTCCTTCTCTGAATTATAACATAACACTTGTGATTACAAATCAGTGTGCTTTGGGCGATACGGTGAGTCATTCTTTGAATGAAACAAACATTGACGAAAAACAAATTAGCTCAAAGGCATGGATTTATCCAAACCCTAAAGATGCCTCTCAAAGATTTACTGTGTCTGGTTGGGTATTTAATTCTTCCGCTCAATACAGTGTTGTAGATGGCTTTGGTAGAGTTTTATATCAAGGTGAGTTGAAGACCAGCAGTGTTGGGGATGTCCGATTGCCGAAGTTTGACTTACCCGCGGGTATGTACCGAATTAGGATCGTGGGCAACAACCAATTGGAAAATTTCAATGTCGTAGTAATTCAGTAGAATACTAAAATCATTATTTGAATCCCTTTGAATGTCATTGACTTTCAAAGGGATTCTTAGTTTTAGCGCTAGGGAAGCTTTACTTTTATACTTCTAAAAATAAATGCTGCTTTCATTTAGTATGGAAAATCTCTTAACTCTTGATATGCTTTTTGCCTTTTTAACTCTTTCTTTGATGGAGGTTATTCTGGGTATTGATAATATCATATTTATCAGCATACTCACCAATAAATTGCCAAAAGAAATCCGTTCAAAGGCGAGGTCTTTTGGAATAGGGTTGGCCCTGATAACGCGAATATTAATGCTTTTGAGTATTAAATGGATAATGGGGCTGACAGAGCCATTTATTTCAATTTTATGGTTTGAGATTACCGGAAGGGCCTTGATACTATTTACTGGAGGGGTTTTCCTGCTGGTCAAGTCATTAAAGGAGCTATTTGTTTTTGTGGAGAAAGGAAATTCTGAAATTGGCTCAAATCTTAATGTTCGCAATAGCTTAATCGGTATTATCATTCAAATAGCTCTTTTAGATATTGTATTTAGTTTTGATAGTATTCTCACAGCGATAGGTATGACCGATAATCTTCCGATTATGATTGCTGCAATTGTTGTTGCTATGATTGTCATGCTCAGATTCAGTGGTGTCGTCTCTAGATTGGTAGAAAAATTTCCGTCTTTACAGATATTGGCATTGACATTTTTAATTCTGATTGGCTTTATTCTAATATTTGAGGCTTTTGAACTGCATGTTTCAAAATCATATATCTATGCTGCAGTCGGATTTTCGTTGCTTGTAGAGATGATAAACATGCGCGCGAGGATTCGTAAAGTATAATTCCACTATGTCTACTATCCGTCTTTTTTATCGTATTTCTTTTTTTTTAATTTCATGTTTCCTTGGAATAGTAGCATTGGTTCTTGCTAAGATCTTAGGTGCTTCTATGCCTGCAAGGCATGGTATTTATTCTCTTTGGCGAAGTTTCTTCTTGTTTTTTATGGGTATTAATATTCGTATCAAAAAAGGAAAAAGACCAGACTTTCCTGCAATTTTAATGGGGAATCATCGCTCTTATGCAGATGTCTTATTTGTGCTAAGCGGTACGCCCACTGTTTTTTTAAGCAAAGCAGAAGTTAAAAAGTGGCCTTTTGTCTATCAGGCAGGTCAATCGTTAGATACAGTTTTTGTTCAAAGAGATAATAAAGAGTCCCGCTCTGCCGCAAGGAAAGAGCTCGCTAAGAGCATTGCCAAAGGTCTTAGTCCAGTTGTATTCCCAGAAGGGACAACATCTATGAGCGGGCTGCTGCCATTTAACCCTGGTATGTTTTATACTGCGGTCGAGATGAAAGTGCCAATCGTTCCATTTGCGATAGAGTATTCTGATCCAAAGATGGCTTGGGTTGGAGACGAAAAGTTCATTCCTCATCTATTAAGGATGTTCATGATGCCTAGGTGGTCTGTAGACATAACAATAGGCGGTGCTTTTAGGGGCTCTGACGGATCTCAATTATCGGATGAGATCCATGCTTGGATGAATGCAAGTTTGAGCAATGGAAACTGATAGTCCAAACTCAGGTCACGGTGTCGTGAGCAATGTCTTTGCTAACGCGGTTCTTCAATTCCTTAATTATGCATTCCCCATAATTACTCTTCCGTTTGTAGGTCGAATTATTGGTGCTGAAGAATTTGGGGTTATTAATTTTTACAGTGTTTTAGTTGGTTATTTTACATTATTTGTCATCTACGGATTTGATGTCTCAGCGACTCGTAAAGTGCCAGAATTGGAAGGTGATTTTAATGGATTAAATAATTTTTTTATTGAAATTCAATCATCAAAATTGCTCCTTTTGTTATTTGCAGCTATAGTTTACTCTTTTGTTTTATTGATTATTCCAAATAGCATTGATCATTATAAAGTTGCGTGGTCAACCTTCACAGTGGCTGCGGGTTGGGCATTGATGCCCAATTGGTTTGTTCAGGGTATTCGGCGAATGAAGGAATTGGTATGGTTGAATATTATTCCAAAAACTATTTTTTTGGTTCTTATTTTTTTACTAATTCGTGTAGAGAGTGACAGTTATCTATACCCTCTTTTCATTTCTCTATCCACTCTTTTTTCAGCGTTTTTAAGTCTCTTGTATCTAAAAATAAAGTTTGGTGTTCCTTTGCGAATTCGATTCAATAAATCTATGCTGAATCGACTTTGGAGCGAACGGTTAGTTTTTATTTCCAGCCTTTTAAATAATTTTAATCAAACAATCAGTATTATTATTCTTGCCTCATTTGCTTCATATTCTCAAGTAGGTTTATTTTCCTTGGGGTGGAGGATGATGAATGTCATTCAGGTCCTGGTCTCTGTGCCCATCCTTCAGGCTCTTTTTCCAGTTTTAGGGTTGCAATTAAGATCTAATCTTAAAGAGGGTACTCGGGTACTAAATGAGTCTATACCATTTTTACTATTAGCTGTTTTTGTATTTTCTTCTTTGTTATGGATCGCTTCTCCATGGCTGATAGAAGTATTTTTTGGGTCGGAATTTTTACAAGCGTCTCGACTCTATCGATTAATTGCATTTGTCCCTTTTATTTCAATTTTGAATCATTTAATTGGATCATCATTCTTACTAAATTTAGGATACGATAGACAAGTTTTAAATGTCACATTGATTGTGTCATTATTCGCAATATTGTTAAATCTTTTTTTCATTGATGCGTTTGGTTTAAACGGAGCAATTATGGCTTTAATTATTACTGAAATATTCTTAGGGATAATGCTTAGTTTGACTTGTAAACATCTCAGTATTAAGTTTTGGAAGTTTAATTATTGGAAATTACGTTTTCCTTCTCTTGTTAAAAAAACTTGATTTATTACAGCTTTTAGTCATTTCGATAAATTATTTTTTCGTTCATTGCAATCATAAACCTTCATACGCTTACTTTTGCGTTACCTATGAATAGCTATCTCTCAAGCAATTTGAAACGGTCCTTGGACCTTTTTATTTCCATTCTTGTCCTTCCAATAGCTATTGTGTTGATTGCATTAGGTGCACTGATGATTCTAATCACTAATGGTGGAGCTGTTTTTTACAGCCAAAATAGGGTTGGTATCGATGGTGTAGAATTTAAAATTTTCAAATTGCGCACACTACTGAGAAATGCAACTGGCGATTTAGCAGGGATGACCAAGAATGATCCCCAGATATTTTTTGTCGGCAGGTATTTAAGGCGTTGGAGAATTGACGAGCTTCCCCAGGTTTTTAATATTCTAACAGGTGATATGAGTTGGGTCGGTCCTAGGCCTGAAAGACCTCATTTGGTTGCGAAATTTTCAACTGAATTTGATAATTATCAATCTAGACATCAGGCTTTACCGGGTATAACAGGTTTAGCTCAGATTAATCTTCCTGATGCTACACCTAACGATACTGTAAAAAAGTTACCCTACGATATTGAATACGTCTCCAAAGCTGATCTGCTTTTGGATCTGAGGATTCTATGGAAAACAATTAGAGCCATAGGTTAACCCGTCATGCGTATAAGTGGTGTTTTTTCTGTCTACCATGCTGACAATCCTTCATTTTTAAATGAAGCTCTGAAAAGCATTCTAAGAAATCAAACAAGATTACTTGATCAATGTGTTGGTGTAATTGAGGGTGAAATCAGCTTAGAGTTAACTGCTGTTTGTGATCAATTCAAAGAAGTTAAATGGCTACAAATGAGCCAATCCAATAGTTTTGGACTTCCTCGTGCCTTAAATATGGCTGTTAATTCTTGTGATGGAGACATAATCATGAAAATTGATACAGATGATATCTGTGCAGTAAACCGAGTTGAGTCGACAATAGCAGCTTTCGAGAAGAATCCATCTCTCACTATACACGGAGGCCAAATTCAAGAGTTTTCAAATGATTTTAAAAGAAGTTTTGGGATCAGATCCGTTCCGACAAGAAATTTAGAAATACGGAATTTTTCAAAGTTTAGAAATCCATTTAACGGACCCACAGTTGCTTTTAAAAAAGAAGCCTTTACTGGTTGTGGTGGATTCCCTCAGGTCGGAGCAAATGAAGACTACTGTCTTTGGAGCCTCTTCCTTGTGAATGGCTTGGATGCCTCAAATAGTTCGACTATATATGCATACATGCGTGGAGGTGAGGGGCTGGTAGTAAGGAGAAGCAGTGCTGCTACAAGAAAAGGAGAGTATGAGGCTCTTAAATACCTCAAAGAGATCGATCACTTAAATTATGCTCAATTTATTGTTCATGTTTTAGGAAAACAGGTTGTCAGAAGGCTGCCAGTAAAATGGAATTCTTACATTTATTCAAAACTTAGAAGAAATAGAGACCAATCCATACCTCAAAATCTTTTAAGCATACTTCAAAAAATTCAAAATGAAAACTAAGATTATTGTTTTACTTGCAATCTTTTTATTGCTGCCGGAATTGGCTAGAGCGCAAAATGTATTTGCCAGAAAGAATTTGACCTCAGTAAGTGTTGACAAGCTTGGAGAAGACGAAATAATCTTATTCAAGCAAAGCTTTGAATCAAAGAACATGACATCTTCTGAGGCTTTTAAAGATCTTGGGCAGAAGGGGATGTCTGAGTTAGAAATCAGGAAATTACGTTTGAGGTTAGCTGAGGCAGGCCAGATTGATGCTGGCGAACAGGCACAGATGTTAACGATGAAGTTATTAAGACTTCAAGATTCATTAAGGGATCATCAAAAGGAATCAGGGCAACTTTTAGGGCTAGAGCGTCTTTACGCCTTGGATTCAAATGTTTTTGGCGCGAGCTTGTTTCGAAATCGAAAGCTAGATTTCGCTCCTAATCTCACCATTGCTACTCCCCCTACTTATATCGTTGGAAATGGTGACGTTTTATCTTTAACTATATACGGATATCAAGAATTAAATGTTGATGTACCAGTAGGAGTCGATGGTGCTTTAAATATTCCCTACTCGGGTGTGGTTAATATTTCTGGATTAACCCTTTATGAGGCCAAGGCAAAAATATTTCAACGCCTAAGCAGAAATGGATATAACACCCTAAAAAATGGTAAGTCAGAGTTATCCATAACCCTTAAAGAGATTCGAAATGTAGATGTCACTGTCATAGGGGCAAAAGTTCCTGGTCGGTATTCTGTTCCCGGAATAGCCTCTCCTTATCATGTTTTGCATCTGGCTGGAGGTCCAGGAGCAAAAGGCAGTTATCGGAACATACTTCAAATACGCAATGGAAATGTTGTGGGTGAAATTGATTTGTATGACCTACTAGGCAATGGGAAAAAGTCTGATGCTATGAGGTTAGAAGACGGAGATGTCGTTTTTATTCCAAAATACGATGGTCGAGTTATTCTCGATGGAGAGTTTAGAAGCCCCATGATATATGAAATCGTAGAAGGGGAACTTTTAGGCTCTATACTGTCTCTTTCGGGGGGTTTTTCTGAGCAGGCATTCAAGGAGAAATTATATCTAGAACGTATTGGTAAACATGGTTTTGTCTCGTACTCTATTCCAAGGTCAGATTTTGACTCTTTTGTTTTGAGAGGGGGGGATCATATAATTGCTGACACTCTAAATGATCGATACAGAAATAGGGTTGCCATCACCGGTGGTGTTCAGATATCTGGATACTATGGCTTACATGAAGGCCTTACAATTAAAGAGTTGATGGATATTGCTGGAGGATTTAGAGAAGACGCCAATAGGGATATGGTACTGGTCTCAAGTAAAGACACTTCTGGGGTTAGGTCCTATCAGAATGTTCCAAATTCTTTATTTTCATCTCACATAGTTCAAGAGGGAGATTCATTGATGGTTCCATTAAAAAGTTTCTTTCAAAGAACAGAGTTTTTTACGGTTTCTGGGGAAGTAGTTTCTCCAGGAGTTTATCAATGGGGTAAAGGTCTTAGTGCCTACGATGCATTATTAATGTCCAATGGATTTACCAGCGATGCTGATATGAATAATATAGAGATAACCACGAAAAAAAATGGTTTAAGGGAGTTTATTACTTCATCATTATCTCTTTTGGAGGCAAAGAAATCTTTTCTAAAACCTGGGGATTTAATTTCTATAAAAAAGATTCGTATCCGTGATAATGTAGCATATATAAATTTAAGTGGAGAAGTGAAGAGTCAAGGTTCTTTCGGTTTGGAAAAGCCATATCAAAGTCTTTCGAAGATCATACTCAGGGCGGGAGGTTTGACTGCGTTTGCCGATACATACGGATCATATTTGATCCGACGATCTGAATTGTCTTCGATCGATAGTTCTAATGGATCAATAAAGAATATTGAAAGTAACAATAGCAAATATTTTATCTTAGATACCATTGCGATTTCTTCGAAGGCAATATTGGGGAAAACAGAATTTATTGTTCAAGATCTAGATGAAATCCATATTCCTGGCAGAAGCACAATCGTCAGGATTGAAGGTCAAGTTCACTCCCCAAAAACAGTTTCGTATGACCTATTAAAAGGGTTTAATGAGTATTTGAGGATGGCTGGTGGTGTCTCAGAAGAAGGAAAGAGTTCAAAGGCTTTTGTTATTTATCCGAATGGCTCAACACGTTCTACTAGAAAATTATTTGCTAAGAAGATTCGTCCAAAAGTAGTGCCTGGGTCAACGATAGTGGTTCCCCAGAAATCATACAATGACAACACTAATGTGAGTCCCGCAGAGCTTGCTGCTATTACAGGAACATTAGCATCAATTAGCACTATGGCCATTGCAGTAGTCCAACTTTTGAAACCATGAGTGCATCATTTAAAGATTTTATTGGAGGCAAGAGTACTTTAGGAGATTGGGTCTTATCGATCTTAGGTATTCGTGATTTACTAATTAAAAGATGGCGATCCTGGTTTTTAATAACCATTTTAGGTCTTTTTATCGGAGGTTTATATGGATACTTTCATCCACAAAAGCACAAGGCAGAATTACTCATTGCTGTTGAGGATGATGATTCCAATGGATGGCAAATGATTCTTCAACAATTTGGAATTGATGTTGGAGGCAATAACCCAGGGGGTATTTTCAAGGGAGAGTCTCTTTTAAAGCTATTTGCAACAAGAAATCAAGTAGAGAAGACCCTATTGCGAGAAGTTGAGTTTGATGACAATACAAAAGGTTTATTGGCTAACAGGGTTTGGCGAGGGACTCCTCATAGTAAGAAAAAGGTATTTGAAAATTTAAGTTTTAAGAAAAATCGAGATGATTACAATAGTCTTGAAGACTCTGCTATTTTTCTGACATATAAATACGTGATTGATGAAGTTATTTCAGCTCAAAAACCGGAAAAGAAACTCAGTCTCATTCAGCTAAGCGCTGTGCATGGTGATAAATATCTCGCCAAGGCATTAACTACAGAGTTAATCGATGAGACTTCAAAATATTATATTGAGCTGTTGACTAAAAAAGCAAGGTTGAACCTTCATGTTTTGCAAAAAGAGGCAGATTCTGTCCAAATGATGATGCAAAGCAATATGGCTTCATCAGCTAATTCTTCGGATCTTAATATCAATCCGAATCGGGCTTCATTAAGGATAGATCAAAATAGATCTCTGGTGGATCTTCAAATTAGTGTTTCTCTCTATGGGGAAATCATAAAGAATCTTAAGTTGGCAGAGATAGGCCTTAGAAAGCAGACGCCTATCATACAGATTGTCGATGTCCCTCAATTTCCGCTTCCAAAAGTTGGATTGAAAATATGGCAATGGATGCTTGTCTTTGGATCAGGGTTTTCCATTGCATTTATTCTGTTTATTTCTTTACTACCTGAAGGAGATCAGAGCTGAATTATGGGTTCGACGGGATGTTTTCTTGTTGCCTACGATTTCAATGATCGTAAGCAAAAGCTATGGAACACTTTCCTGAATCGCTCAGGCTTAAATGAATCAAGATCCATTGTAATAGATAATGCTCCCCATGATAATATTCATGCAGAAAAGGGGAGCAACACTTATTTTGAGTTTTCAGGGTATTTGGAGGGTTTAGAAAAAATTGGTTCTAAAAATTTAGATCAAGTATTCATTTTCAATGACACTTTATTTGAGCACCATGCTACAAGTATGTGGGCAGATTATATCCGAAATATAAAACCATCAAGAGATGGAATATATGGAGATGGTAGAATTGAGCCGGTCATCTGGGATTCAAAACCTCTGAGAATATTGGCTTCATGGCATTTTTTGTTACAAGGAAAAGTTGCGATTGATATTTTTGATAAGACCTTAAGAGAAGTTCTTTTAGATTTTGATGAGCCATTGATCATAAACGAAGAGTACAAAACATATCGGGAAAGATATTTATCTGGAGGAGTTTTTAGCGGCTACTCTCTATCCGGAAAACTTGATTCAAAGGAAGATATTCAAAGAAAAATAAAGTGTATTGATACTGAGCATCGATTGGGAAGAGCTTTGGATGAAAATTCAGTAATAATTCCATATTCAGGATATAGGTATCGCTTAGTTCATTTAGTAGATCGTTTTTTGTCTTTTAAAAGACG
This sequence comes from Owenweeksia sp. TMED14, assembly GCA_949529985.1. GTDB lineage: Bacteria > Bacteroidota > Bacteroidia > Flavobacteriales > Schleiferiaceae > TMED14. The sequence continues at coordinate 704 of CATIRS010000008.1, read as the reverse complement.
TATTAAAAGCAAAGTGTTCTCATGATCCAAGGAATTCTTGCACACCTGATATTTACTCCTAATATTAATATACCACTAGGTTTAGGGACTATAGAGACTTTTCCATGGGCCTTGTTGTTTTGCCTCAGTCCGAAATTGGTTATTGATAGGGTTTACGTGTATTTAATGCTTGCTTTTACCCTGAGCGCTGGTATCACATTAGCTATGTATGGCAACTCCTTGGCTGTGGTAAGATCTTATTTCGCTATCCTCAATGGTAGTCTGATATTTTTTAGGATTATGGGAGCTTCTAAGGAGGAGTTCCTAAAAATTATTCAAGCGATGATAGTAGTTTTTGGAGTCAATGCCTTTGTTTCTGTAATCCAATTGGTGGGCTGGTTCCCGGATTTTATTGAGCCTTATTACAAGTTGTTTGTCCCCAGGTTCACCGCGGAGTCTTTAGCCGGAGGTAGAGGAGTGGGGGGGCTTTATGCGGAGCCGGCCTATTCTAGCTACGCAATGCATTTTATGTTTGCTTTTATGATTTTGTGGTGGCGTATTAATCCATTTCAAAGAAAAGGGGCTATTGCATTTCTTGCTATGTTGCTTTTTGACTTATTCGTTAATAAATCAGCCACTGGTACCGTATTTTTAGTGGTTTTGTTGGTTTCATTCTTAGATCGAAAAACTATTGGAAAATTTGTTGTGGCTTGTCTTTTGTTTTT
>CATIRS010000007.1 GCA_949529985.1 Owenweeksia sp. TMED14 | reverse complement strand
GTATGAGCGAGAAACTGAACTCACTACTTACAAGGTAAAATACAAGAGTTTGTATGGATTTTGTATGGAAGATATGTTGTACCTATGCGTTTTAATAGGGAAGTGAATATCAAGACAGAGTGATTTAGTACCCCTACAGATACTACTCCAATAGGGTTTCTTCAAAAGTGTGTAATAAGTGTGTAATAGAATCCTTTGTTTAACCTCTCAAATATCAAACGAAATTGGACTTTAGTTCAAGTTGAGATAAAATCCTAGTATGAAGAAACTACTCCTACTTTTTTTATTGTCTTTTGGTTTTATTGGTTTAGCCTATGCTGATAATGAATTGAGTCCATCAAAAAAACAGTGCAACGATCTTTTTAAAAACCAAGTAGTTGTTAATAATATTCAGCATTACATTAATCTTCATGCTGATGCTAATAATGACGTTAAAGATAATAGACTTTATTCATTTGTCTCAAAATCTGGCAGACTTGCAAGAAATGGACCTTTTTCATTATGGCTTTATGATGAGTTGTATCAAATAGCAACAAAATTTCGACCTAAGAATTTTGAAAAAGTAGCTCGTCAGGGAATTGATTGGAAGGATTATGAAAATTTTGAGAATGCATTGTGTAATGCTCATTTGGGATCTGGAACAATAAGAGAGGTGCTGATTTCATCTAACGTGTTATGGGGAAGAGGGAAAGAGTGGTCTGGATTTGCAGGGAGCTGGGAGAGCTTTCCATATATTGAAACTGGCAGAAACGTAATCAAGTCGCCAAGTCCTAAAGGGTTAAGTCACTATAAGAAATATATAGCAGCTGGAGGTGTCATTATTGTAGGTGGCAGTGATGTCCCTGATGGAGCTTTTTATTCTTCATATGATGCTGTTATGTATCTGACTTCTGAGTGGCCTGGGGTAAGAGAAAAATTAAAGCAGAATGAGGCACGTATTTCTCTATTCTATGGACCTGATAGCAATACATCTGTATTGCCAGAGTACTCAAATGAAGAGGAGCCTGGAGGCTTTTCAATGGGTCTGACCGATACCTCAATGACTGCGAATGCAAGCTGGCTTTGTTTTCCAGGGAATTGGAATATTGGAGGAAATCCAGTCATTCATGAATTGGTTCACTCTCTGAACCATATTGTATTTGAAATAACAAATGAAACTTACTTCTATGAAAGGATAAATGATCTCGCTCTTTCTGCAATTGAGCGGGGCATTTATGGAGACTTTGAGCAACACCTTAAAGATGGAGAGGAGCAAGATATTTCTCACTTAGTTGGAGAGTATTGGGCGATTTCAGTAGAGGGTTATATTATGAATCGAGGGCCAAGATTTAAAAGCTCTCACTATTCAAGAGAATGGATAAAGGAAAATGATCCTGGTGTCTATGAATTAATAAGGCGTTACTATCCTAAGGCGGATTGGACTTATTGTCCAGGCGTTGAAAATCATATGTAATTTGGCAGGTCAGTTCTGACCTTCCTTTAAAAAAATGTATGTTAAAGTGTATGTTAACG
>CATIRS010000006.1 GCA_949529985.1 Owenweeksia sp. TMED14 | reverse complement strand
TAACTTATGAATCAATCTCTACCTTTGGATACACTTCTTATTTAGCTGTTTATTAGCTTAAACTAAATAGTTTTTGTTGCTTATCTGTATCTATTTGTAACTAACTTATTGATAGTCAGACTACTTCATATATTGTATCGGGAAGTAATCTCTTTCCTTTTTATTAGTTAAATCCTTCTTATTATGTGAATTAAGTCATTTATTTTCTTTTTACTTATGGCTAGTTTTCCTATTATCCTCATATATTTGTTGCTAATTTGTTGCTAATGAAAATGAATTTGTTGTTAGCAACAGATTTATAGAGTAAAGGAGAAATTATGCTACATCAAGCTACATCAGGCTATAAATGAGTAGCAACATCAGAATTGAAAAGACTTGTTTGTATTGCGCTGAATTCTTCATCGCAAAGACCACTGTAACCAAGTACTGCTCGGACAACTGCGCTAAACGAGCTTACAAGAAACGTAAACGACAAGAAAAGCTCCAGACTAAAGACACCTCATTCTCTACACCTTCAGTTGTTGTGGCGCGTTTTTTATCTCTTAGTCAAATCGTTTTCATCAGTAACTTTATACTATTTTGCTTGTCTAATAAGCTGTAAGTCTCTTTCTTCTTTTCATAAAATACTTTATTGCAGATGCTCCGGTCGAATCCATCTTCCTGGTGTATTGCCAGTGAGCTCACTATTACGAATCACGAACTTCCCATTGATCACCATGTATTCAATCCCTTCAGCGAATTCTCTTGAGTTGGTATAAGTAGCTTTATCTTGAATTTTGTTTTCATCAAAGATAACGAGATCAGCATAGGCGCCTTCACTGATTCTACCCAAATCATATTGCTTGATTTGATTAGCAGGCATAGAAGTCATTTTTTGAATCGCCTGCTCCAGGGTGATTACTTTTTGCTCTCTTACGTATTTTGCCAGCACCCTAGGGAAACTTCCAAAAGTGCGTGGATGAGGAAACACATCGCTAGTTGGATCTACCAGATCTCCATCGGTTTCAATCATGGATTCGGGATGCTTAAGAATATTGATTATATCATTTTCATCCATCTCGTGATAGATCGCCAGAAAGCCACCGGCAAGTTGTAAGTCAATAACTGCAGTTATACCACCATCCAATGTATTGGGATAACCTTTTGCAATTACATAGTCTTCTAATGTCTTTCCGTTAAACTCAGGCGCTGAGGGAATACTGTTAAACTGGATTAGGTTCAAGTCTTCGCCCGTTTCATCATTCAACATGATATCTCTCATGCCTTCGATAATTTCACTTCTAAGTGTGGGGTCATTTAATCTTTTTGCCAATGCCTCCGTACCGCCATCCAATGCCCATGCGGGAAAAAGGATATAACCATATGTATTTGCCGCCGCGTAAGGGTACACATCAACTTTGATGTCAATACCGGCTTGTCTCGCAGAATCCACTATCTCTAATCCCCGACTGGCAAGACCAAATTGTGCTACTCCAGCAGCTTTGAAATGATTTATTTGGGCTGGAATATTTGCCTCTTTTGAAATACGTATCGTTTCACGAATGGATTGCAATAAGCCGCTGCCTTCATTACGCATGTGGGTGATAAAGATGCCATCATACCTGGAGGCAACTTTCGCCAACTCGATAATCTCTTCTGTGGATGCGTACAATCCGGGCACATAAATCAGTCCAACAGAAAATCCCAGTGCTCCTTGTTTCATAGTCTCTTCCACATAGTATTTCATGCTATCGAGTTCTGCTGGAGTAGTAGGTCGGTTTTCAAGTCCTATCACTTTCTTTCTTGTCCAATTAAGGCCTGCAAAAAAAGCAACATTCGGTGCAACATCTAGTGAGCTGGCATATTCATCTAATGGCCAAGGTTGGTCACCACTGTGAAGGCTGGCACAGATAGTGGTGATACCTTGCCTTAAAAAATTTTCGGGAATTGGGAACTGATGGATTTTCGTTTGAATGTGGGCATGAGGATCAATAAACCCAGGCGAAATAATCTTGTTAGTAATGTCAATAACTGTATCTGCTGATACGTTAATGTTTATTTTTGACACCAGTGCAATCTTGCCATCCCTGATTGCCACATCTCCCGTATAGCGTGCATTTCCTAATCCATCTACAATCGTTCCATTGGTAAATAGAATATCATATTCTTCTTTGGATGGCTGACATGAGCCAAGAAAAATGGTAACACTGAGTATAACAAGGTATTTCATTTTACTATTTTAAATTTTAAATTTCGAATTCTTCTATCTGATTCATTCAAGTACTCGATTAACTCTTTAGTTTCTACTACTGATCTTTGTTGAAGAAAAGACATAATATCCCCTTGTGCTCCCAGACTTCTTGAAATTCGTAATTCACCAAAACTTGAGCCAAATGTGTAAATGGAATCTTGTTGCTCAATCAGTAAAACCTTTGCTCCATTTTTTGACAGTTGCCATCCCGCTGAGCTTCCCATTAAACCGCCGCCAATGACTACGAAATATTGGATTTTAGTAGGACTTTCACAAGAAATTAAACTGGTAAATAAACCAACGATTATTAAAACTCGATTCATGATCATTTAACTCTACATTTCATTTCATTTAAGAAAGTCTTTGAACTCCTAACCCAGGAGCGTTCAGGGTATGCATCATTCCGTCTTTGATTTCAAAACCACCTGAAACCAAATCTCTGGCCAAATCTAGACTACCATCTAAGTCAATATACTTTGTGTTCGGGCAAGCGAATGCAGCATGCAGTCCAGCAGCAATACTGATCTTACTTTCGTCCATACAGCCCCACATCAGATCGATATTAGCTTTATTGGCTATGGCAGCAATTTTCATAGCCGAATAGATGCCGCCACTCTTCATCAATTTGATGTTAAAAATTCCACAAGCCCTCGGAGTAGTTGCTATCAAGGCCGCGTCTTTCTCGTTTTGTAAACTTTCATCTGCCGCAATAAGTGACTTATACTGTTCGTCCAAACTGCGCATTTGGTCTATATTCTCTTTTGGAAAAGGCTGCTCAACAAATTCAACACTAAGCTGTCGGGTACCTTTTATGAATTTTTTATAGTCCTCCGTATCATAACCTTGATTGGCATCTACCCTGATGGTGATGGATTGATCGATACTTTCTCTCAATTTAGCTATACGTGCTATATCTTCCTCGGCAGAAGCGCCCGTCTTTAGCTTGATAATTTTAAAACCTCGTCCAGCATACTCATACGCCTCTTCCACGGATTCTTCCACGGATTTAATACCAATTGTGATAGAAGTGGGCAAGGTTTCAAATTGACGACCAAAAAGGTCAACTAATGGAACATTTTTATGTAAAGCCAAGGCATCATATAACGCAATATCGGCTCCCGCACGAGATGCAGGTGTCGTGAACATTCGATTGCGAAGATCTGTACTTATTTCATCTATAGATTCAATATCTCTTCCAACCAACCATTCTAAATTAGCTTGATGCAATACAGCTTCACACTTTGCCAAAGTCTCCCCTTCATCCATCTCTGTAGGTGCAGAGGCACCCAATCCTTTTACTCCATTTTCCAAGGTAACCTCCACAATGATATTGGAAACATCATAAGTAGTTCCTTTGGAAGCAATGGTATAAGGACGAAGTAATCCAAAATCTTCTCTCCAACTCTTTACAGATTTAATCCTCACACCTTTTTATATTTTTCAATAAAGTCCTTTACTAGTGGCATCAATTCATCCACACCATCCTTCAATACATTTATTACAGGAATATTGAGTTGTTTACGCAAGCGATGCTCCAATTCTTTTTCTTTATCTGATGGTACTTCATTCATATTTAAAGTTACTGCAATTACTCTTGAACCGTAAAGTCGGACCAGTTCTATTTCATCCTGTATAGCCCCTAATTTCCATCTAATTCCCTCTAAATCCTGGAAATATTTATAGCCAGGACCATATTGCAAGATGACGGCTTCAGCTTTTCCACTCACAATTAATTCCGAACCACAGGGTCCCGATGGGTTTCTTAAAGATGATTGGCCTTCTAGAAATAATATATCGGGTAATGCTTCTAAATCGCATTGAATAATGGCATTCTCAAGTTCACCAGAGACAAAATCGTTCACAGTGGTATCCAGAATAAAACCATATTTGCCCCCTTGCAGCCAACCACTTTGACCAGTAAAAATCATTTCAGCTTTCACGCCCATCTCTTGGCATTTATCTACCAAAAATTGTGCAGAAGTTCTTTTACCGATATTACAGTCACTTCCTAAAAGGGCAATTCTAGGTGCTTTCACATTGAGTATGTTTCCTGTCCAAAAGTTTAATTCACTTCTTGGTTTTGACCTTCGGATATCTATTAAATCTGCGTCACCAGCCTTCGCTGCTCCAATTAATAACTTATGCTCACCAACAAAATGATGCAATCCACTGATCAAGGAAATGCCTGATTTTAATGCCTCAACCCCATGTTTAACAATAAAGGGCGTAATCACTCCTCCCACTGTAGCCATTCCAACAATGCAATACATTGGTTTTTCATCCAGTTGCGCTAGTAAATCTTCTACTGATGCACTTACAGGGATGCGTTTGTCATGGCCATCCAAAAGTTGACCAGCATCGTTTCCTGAATTTTTTTCATCGACAACACCGAGGATATCGAACCTTAAACTTTTTCTGATCAGGCCATGTGTTGTCTTGCAGTTATCTCCATTTACAAAATCATCCGCCAGAATAATTGCCGTACCACTTATTTCGCTCATTGTTGTAATTTAAATAGGCACAATCGTGGTATGCTTTATTTGCCTTAGCACTACAACACTACTATGTACTCGTACCATTGGTAACAAACTGATTTTGTGTAAAAATTCATTATACGCATCAATATCCTTAACAAAAACTTTCATCTGATAATCAACAACTCCTGCAAAATGATAACACTCTAGTACTTCTGGCATAAAGTCCACTTTATTTTCAAATTCTTTAATGTTTTTTTCGGTATAATCAGGCATACTAACATTACAAAAGACAATTTGTCCTTTATCTACTTTTTTAGGGTCGACCAATGCTGTATATCCCTTAATTACTTTCTCTTCCTCTAATCGTTTAATCCTTTCAAATACTGGCGAGGTAGTTAGGTTTAATTTATTCGCTATTTCCTTAATAGTAACCTTGCCATTAAACTGTAGCAGTTGAATAATTTGTTGGTCAATGGTGTCCAGCATATTTTATTTTTACGATTCAGAGCAAATGCAATTCACTTCATCCAGCATATTTTTCTTCAAAACAAAAGAAGCAATATAAGATAAAGCATATTTTGCTTAAATATAATTATAATACCAATATATAATACCAATATAGTGTTTATTAAAGAAAATTATTCTAAAAATTAATTTCATCTTATTCGGTTAGGTGTACGAGAATACATATGGTCGTTCGAAACAAAATCTTATGAGATCAGCCTATTCGGTAATAATTTATTCGGGGAATCAGGTGTGCTGTTTGCTATTGAATCAGGTGGTCGAATCCTTGTGATCCAGGCCTTTCCGAGGCAGTCAGGTCTTGAGCTATGTGTATCATTTTAGAAAAAATACTTTTTGGTTTATCCAAGATGGTCAGTGTAGAGACACCGCGCCAACTCACTAAAACCAATGTTATAAACACTATCTTTATAAATTTCACAAGTTCGAGGGAATTCATTCTCTAAAATCATATTTGCGCCAAACGAAGAAATATACGTATTGCGTTTATTTCCCTATTACACACAAAAAAAATTAAATCGTCATAAGGATTCTGTATGTTTTCCAAATGGGCCGAAGTTGCGAGATTATAAATCTGAAGATTCATGATAGGCACCATAAATCCTTCAACCAAGGATTATGCACATGTCTGACGCTTTGTTTGGGGTGTTCAATGCCTATAAACTCATGTAAACAAGTGTTTTGCGTATGAAAATTACCCATATCTTTATTATATTCCTAGAGTAAGATATCAAAAACTTCAATTCAAACTCCCTATTTATAGTCAAGCACAACTTTTACATCACGGTATTCTGGGTGGTCAGCTGGGTCTTTTTTCAAGTCTCTCACTTCTAGTGAAAGATCTGCTACCAGTTCCTTTAAAGAGGTATTCTCACCTTTTAATTCTTGAACTTCTGAGGTATTTGCTTCTCGCATGGTATCGCCATTTAACCTGTGCTTGCCAGTTTCCATGAAATCCTTACTCCACTTGTAATAGTTTGCTTGATGAATGCCTTCCCTACGACAGAGTTCAGCAATACTCAATTCGCCTCGGATACCCTCAATTACAATTCTGATTTTTTCCTCTGAATTATATGCCTTGCGTGTCTTCCTTTTTAGTTCACTTATTAATGAACTTGTATTTCTCTTCTTTCCCATTGTAGTTAAATTTAAGTGTTTACTCTGTTTAAAACACTCTCTTATAATTTAACCCTTATTAGTTCCCTTTTTGCTGACGGTATACAATGTTTTTCATT
>CATIRS010000005.1 GCA_949529985.1 Owenweeksia sp. TMED14 | reverse complement strand
TCAAGCCACTCGTAATCGAATTTGGCTCTTTTATTTTTTATTTCAACTGATTTCACAGTGTAAAGATAAGTTACTCGCGGTCTTTTAACATCGGAACAAAGGCGGCATCTCCCAACACTTTTTGAACAAATTGTCCATCTTGCATTTTTTTAATACGAACCATTTTTTGTATGCCCTCTCCTACTGGGATAATCATGATGCCGCCTACGGTGAGTTGCGACAACAGGGCCTTTGGTACGTAAGGTGCTCCACAGGTTACAATAATACGTTCAAACGGAGCGAAAATGGGCATTCCTTTAAAACCGTCACCAAACTTCTGCTCAGCACGAAGTCCAAGGGCCTTTAGTATGGTCTTCGAGAAGTCGAAGAGTTCCTTTTGTCTTTCAATAGTAAACAACTTGACCCCTAGATGAAGTAAAACTGCAGCCTGGTATCCACATCCAGTACCTATCTCCAGAACTTTCATGCCTGGCTTAAGCTCCAGTAGTTCGCTTTGCCAAGCTACCGTAGAAGGATGAGAAATGGTCTGCTCTGCTGCTATAGGAAAGGCCTTATCTTGATAGGCATGCTGGTGAAAAGTACTTTCTAGAAACACGTGGCGAGGGGTCTTAATCATAGCTTCTAGTACAACCTCACCAGCTATACCTTTGTCAAACAAGTGTTTGCACATGAGGGTTCTTTGGCCTTGAAATATTGCGGAGTCTTCTATTTTCACAATGGAAATGTAAAGGTATGTTGAGATCAAACGTGCTATGGGCAGCGCATGTTTTTAACAAAATTGATTGAAGTCTATGATGTACCTTTAAACTCATGAATAAAAGGCCCTTTCTCCTTATTGGACTTGTAGTAAGTTTACTCGCATTCAACGCTTGTGACACTACGTTGGCGCCAGAAGTTGCCTACATCACCATAGACACCTTAACGGTTAATGCAAATGCAGCTCAAGGTACTTCTTCTTCTAAGCTTACTACAGTTTGGATAGAACAAAATGGACAGCAATTGGGTGCATTTATTCCGCCTTGTACTATTCCATTGCTCGCTGGGGAGGATCAAACCCTTAGAATTATTCCTGGCATTAACATTAATGGAAGTTTCGCACAGCGCAATCAATATGAGATGCTTTCGCCTAAAACAGTCACGTGGGACTTGTCTATTGGGCAAGTCAAACCAGTGGAATTAGCTTCCACGACATTTAACTACAACAATATTTATGAGGTTATCGTCATTGAGGATTTTGATGGAGTTGGATTGAACTATCAACGTACCGCTCAAAGTGACACCGCACTACTAATCACCTCACAAGCAGATGAGATCTTTGAGTTCCCAGGCGAAATGCCCAACAAGAGTGGAAAAGTTGTTCTTGCTCCTATCTCACTCGGTGAGTATAAAACCCTTCAAGCATTTGAGCTTCCTAAATTCGCTGCTAATGTTTGGATGGAAATCAATTATAAAACCGACATTCCCTTGACCTTTGGCGTGGTTGCTAATGAGCCTCTACAGAGTATTAAAACACCTGTTGTAACTCTCTTTTCAAACGAGGAGTGGAATAAGGTTTACATCAATCTTGTTACGGAAGTCAGTGGCTATCCAAATGCCATCGATTATAATTTATTCTTTGGCGCCATAAACACCACTACTGATACTGCTACCATATTAATTGATAATATAAAATTGTTGTATTGAGCCCTTCGCAACGTCTTTCTAAAATCCTTCTAAGGGTTTATTTGTTTGCAGATCTTATCGCGGGTGCT
>CATIRS010000004.1 GCA_949529985.1 Owenweeksia sp. TMED14 | reverse complement strand
GTAATAAAATAAATCAGATGGGTTATTTTTTTCACAAGACAATAAACACAATAGACCCAATGTTATTAAAGAACTGTATATGGAATTTTTCATAACACATTATTACTCAAGAATCATACTAAATGAATAAGACTAAATTAAATACTTATCATTTGATACAAAAAGGAGATACGCCATTAGGAGTTGAGGACTTGCCAGAGCTTTAGATAAAAAAGCCATGAATCTCTGTGAGGCTTATATATTCAAATAATAAGACTAAGCTATGTTAGTTACTTAATACTTTTATTGGCTTTCCCTTTTCTCCCAACCAAGAAACTGTAAATATTAGGTCCTTTGACCCATAGTTATGTGATTTATGCCAAACATCTGGGATAGCTAAAAAAGAATCCCCGGCCTTAAACACCTTAGTTAAATTTGAAGTTTTTTCTGACTCTAGATTACTTAAAGCACTAGTGGTGTCAAAGTCAACTGTTAGTTCACCTTGTACAATGAAAGCTGGCCCTGTAAAGGGGTGAAAATGCCAGGGTGTTTCAAATCCAGGCTTCCAAACCATAATTGTACTAGTTGTAGCCACTTCACCTTCAGGATAAAACAAAACATTGCCTAAGGCATCGGTAGAAGAGAGTTCAATAATTGAGTTTTCAAAACTAATATTTGAGTTATTTTCTTTCTTTTCATCAGTAGATACACACGAGATCAAATTGGCAGATATCAATAGGATATAAAATAAATTTTTCATTTTCTAAATATAGTAAAATTCAAATCTACTTGAAGGGTCTTGGGTAGCCGAGTTAAAGGAGGAGGATATGCCAAGTCGATGAGAAAGCAGGATCTTCGACGAAGCTTCAGCAAGTAATGGGACATAGTTCTCTCAAAGTGTCGTTGATGCACATCAGGGGCTTAGAGGTTAAAAGGTTGGAGATTATCGATATGCCAGAATTATGATTATATAATAGTTGTAATACGATACAACTAAAATATTAATGATTTCTAATACATACAACCTAGTTTTGAGGAATTAAAAAATTATTATCTAAAAGTGTATTATGAACAATAGATGTTACACTAACTTTTGATAAAACATAACTATGAAAAAATTCCTTTTAAGCGCATTTGTCATTTGTTTTACTATGACCGCAAATTCACAGATTTCCTCTTTCAACATTGCTAAAAAAAAGGCTTTTGTTTATTTAGGTTTTACTCCAGGTTTTGAGGGCGACAGGGGCTATGGCTCTGAGGGATTTCGAAATCAATGGAGTGATTGGCTTCGAGTTGGAGTTCATTATCCAATTTGGAAAGGATTGAATGTAAATGCCGGGATATCAGCACCTCTAAATATGGAATCTACAGAAGATTATGGAATTACATCGAGTGAAGCGTTTTCAATTGTTAGAGCATACCAGGGAGATGATTTTACATACCAGGCGGAGAGTTATATTAATCAATTAAGTGGGGTTCGCTTAAATGCCGGTGTCTCATATAATCTTGGTTTGGGCGCCTTAAGCATTATTCCAGGAGTTGGGCTTTCTGCAGGTTCAGGAAATGAAGTCGGGTTGTATTACAATAATGAACTTAGCATCTATTACAATCAGACTGTCGTCTATTCTTCTTCTCCTTTTATAATTGCCGATGCTTATTTTAGTCTGGATGTGGCTTACCAAAATTTTATGCTTGGAATTTTGTTTAATGCTACCTTTCACAATAACAGAGAATTAGTCGGATTTAGAATCGGATATGGGCTGCCATTGAAAAGTAAAACAAAAATGAATTTTTAAAACTATTAAAATGAAAAAAATACTCGCCATTCTATTTCTCTCAATTACCACAGTATCCTATTCTCAAGTGTTAAAATCTGTCGCTGGATTAATGGATAAAGGAGGTGGGAAAGTAGCCAGTGAAAAATCAATAAAATTCAATAATCAAAAACACGGTATTTCAACCACGGAATACAGTATCGCCTTTTTTGATATGTTCGCTTCTACATCCGGTGGCGAAGCTCTCGAGTTTTGGGGTCACGGTCGTGAAAAGCTTGCTCTTTTTAGTTCTCAAAATATCGAGTTTAGTAAGGAAGAGATTAATGTCATTCTAACTAGGCTTAGAGCTAATTATACACATTTTAAGAAGGATGTAATGGCAAAGGGTAAGTTATTTATTCATGCTGATATAATTTTACAACCAGAATTTATATTCTCAGCCTATATGGATTTCAAATCACCTAAGTATGCGTTTTGGTATCACGGTGAAAAATACCAAGTGGCTGAGAAGAAACTTCTTATGCTGATGACCAAGATGGAATTATACTACAATAGCTAAAGAAGAGTAAACTATTTAAATATAGATGGCTTAAAGAGGCAACTGACGACAAATAATTTCGGTATATGACTATACCATTACAAGAGATTACAGGCCCAGATGGCAACCTTTTTATTCAGGGAAATGGCATTGCCAAAGAGTATTCAAACGCACAAAATAGTGCTTCAAGTATTTTAGAGAATGCATTGATTAAAGCCAAAGCTGAAAACAAGAATGTTTTTTTAAAATATAGCGCTTCTTGGTGTGGTTGGTGTAAGAAACTGGATAAGCAAATGAAAAATGATAGTTGTAAATCATTCTTCGATTCCAATTATATGATTGTAACCTTGGCTGTTAACGAATCAGAGAAGAATAGGCATCTTGAAAATCCTGGAGCAACTGATTTTCTAAGAAAACATAAAGGTGAAGACAAAGGTTTACCCTTCTGGGTTATTCTTGACAATACTGGAGTTTTGATTGAAAAAGGGCGTGGATATCCAGGTGGATGGAGATTGGGACGCTTTATTACCAGTCTGAAAAAGACTTCAAATCTTACTGAGGAAAATCTTAATATAATCGAGGATATATTTTTATTAAAATAGTATCATTCAAATTGATGTTTCACAACACCGAAGAAAATTAATTGCTTTTTTTTGGATCAAATTCAGTTGGACTGAGAGAGGCAGATATGCCTATCTTGGAAGTATGAAAAATTTTCTTTTACTATTCTCATTATTGCTTTTGAGTGTTCATATAACTTCTTGTGATCAAGGGGATAGAGTAGAGGATATTCCATTTTATTTATCGGAAAACGGAATTACGATAAAGGCAAAGGATTCTGTTCTTGTTGGGACTCAAGCTATGCTCAACGGGATAACTTATACTTTGGTTAATGATAGCTTAATACGAGAGATTAAAGGTCAGGGGTGGAATGATAATTCTTTTATCAATGACTCCTGTCAAATAGTTACATCATTAGTGACGAATATGTCGGAATTGTTCTCTGATGCAACCGGATTCAATCATG
>CATIRS010000003.1 GCA_949529985.1 Owenweeksia sp. TMED14 | reverse complement strand
TGAGGTAAAGGTTTTCGCCACACATTTAGTAGAGAATACGCCAAAAGATTAACTCTCACATCATTGTATTCAAATTGAGTTCCAGGAATGGAAAAAGCTCTATTTTTCCAATCGTCAATACTTCCTTTGCTAGGAGGCCTGTCTGCCCAATCATCGCCTCCCCAGAGTGTTCCAGACCAGTCTGATGATTGGTTAAGTAAATGTTCCCAGGTAATCTGGCTATTATGATTTCCATCAAAAGTGCTATCCCAAATCATTTTACTTACTTTTTCTTTTGGTAAAATTAGATTCCGATCTACCGCCAATCCTGCAATTGTGGAGAGATAGCTTTTAGTAACACTAAAGGTCATATCCACACGTTCAACAGTTCCCCAAGAAGCGATTTTATATCCATTTTTTAAAATCATCCCCGCGGGGCCTCCTCTTTTTTTTGTGGGGCCCAAAATTTTGTGGTAAGGTTCTTTAGAAAATCCGCGTAAGATTGCAATGCGCAAATCTTTGGAACCACTGTATTCATTTTCTTTAGCAAAGTCAATCGCATTATCTATTTTTTCAGAGTCAATAGAGTACTCACGAGGGTCCTTTTGTTGCCATGTTCCGTGAGCGGGAGGAAAATAGTATTGACCATATAATGAAGGGTAGCAAAAAACAACAAATAGTAAATATTTTATTATTGGCTTCATAATTGGAATCTAGTTAAATTACAGTTGTAAAATAAAGATAATTTATTTAGAAACTTGTCCAGGATTCATCACTTTTAAATTAGTGATATGCAAATAAAACTTCAGATTACCGCTCTTCAAATCCCACTTTTTTGTGAGGCACCTGCCCTAAATAGAAAAAGTATTGATGAAAATTTAACTAAACTTCATGGCACAGATATATTATTATTACCGGAAATGTTTACTTCTGGCTTTACTATGAATCCAAGTACCGTAGCTGAATCAATGGATGGACCAACTATTAAGTGGATGAAGAGCTGGGCATATAGTTTAGATGCAGCTGTTGGTGGCAGTATAGTGATTGAAAAAGATGGTACTTATTTAAACCGTTTTTTGTGGGTAACACCATCTGGAAAATGTTCTTTTTATGATAAGCACCATACATTCAAATTGGCTGGAGAATATAAAGTCTATCAAAGAGGAAATGATGATGGGATTATAATTTTTAAAGGCTGGAAAATATGTTTGCGTATTTGTTATGATTTCGCTTTCCTGTGTGGTCTAGAAACACCCAAGATTATGATTTATTAATCTATGTAGCAAATTGGCCCAAACCTAGAATCAGTGCATGGGATACCCTTTTAAAAGCTCGTGCTATCGAAAATATGAGTTATGTAGTTGGAGTAAACCGCTGTGGAGAAGATTCGAAAGGGAATGATTATCCCGGACATTCAGCAATTTATGATGCTTTAGGAGATTGTATATCAGGAGACCTTTCCTCTGGGACAAAAAACATTTCTGCTTCTATTAATTATCAGGAGTTAAAAGCACATCGGAAGAAGTTGAGCTTTCTGGAAGATCGAGATAATTTTGACTTGTATTAAAAGTTTCGTTCATGTCCCAGTTAGCACGTAAGTCAATTTCTTTCCAGTAATAAATTATTTTTTCTGGTTGTATTTTCCCCAAATAATTTCCAGTATCCCACTTTTTATTACCAT
>CATIRS010000002.1 GCA_949529985.1 Owenweeksia sp. TMED14 | reverse complement strand
GCGGACGACGGTCCGTGACTGTTGGTCTAATTTGAGTAATATGTTTTATAACCTCGTATTCAGAAGAAATCATTTTACGGATACGTTCTTCTACCCAAGAACGTCCTTGTGAGGTGCAGCTTAATGTTTTATCGTTACGTTCAAAAGTCGCACCAGCCCAATACAAGTCATCTCCAATAGGGGCAATGAAAATAGGGCCTTTCAAAATAGATTTAGATTTTAAGGAAGGTGCTTTAATGATCAAAATCTCGCCTTTAAGACCAATCAAGGGTAACTTTCTAAAGAATGGATTATTGACCATCTGATAGCCTTCACAAAACACAATGTGTTTGGCTTTGATTTCTTTATACTGCATCTCAAGTGCAGTTGTTTCTAGCTTATTATAATCAAAGATCTCCGTAGTCAACTCCTCTGGTTGCAAAGAGTCTCTAAAAGACTTTAGGAGTGTTTGTGTAGCTACTCGACCCGTATGATTAACTCTTCCGTGACCTAACGTAGCCACTATTTCATCATTAATATTTGTATGAATTTTTGAATCCAAAAATATTTTTAAGCCTTGCTGATCTGATGCAGAAACCCAATCGTTGTGTTCACTCAGCTTGTTGAATATCTTATGAATTGGTGCAGGATGAATAAAATCAGAATCCAAACGGGATTGCAATTGCTCGTAAAAAGGTAATGCATAGGAATGAAAAAGATCACCGTTCCAGGAAAGAGAAAAGCGTTTCAAAACTGTTGGGTTATAAATTCCCGCGGCAATTTGAGAAGAGCCACCTTCACCTCCATCGATTATATGAAAAGATAATCCAGCACGTCTGAGATGTTCGGCATATGCCAAACCTGCTAACCCCAAACCTACTATAAGAGAATGTTTCATATAAAATAAAAGTAAAAAAAAACGCTGCAATAAGCAGCGTTTTTTTAATCTATAAAGAACAATTTAATTGTTCCAAAGGTCTTGTTCAAAATCTCGTATAACTGATTTCACACGTTCAGACTCTAGAAGTTGCTTTAATGCATCTTCAAAAATATACTCCTGGATCTTACGATCTTCATATACGTTCTCTTCTTTATAAATTAAAGAGTTGAAACGTCTAGAATTGAGCATGTGATCAAACGTAATGGGCTGTGATGAATTTCGGTTATTAAATACTTGAGATTTGTTTAAAGATTCTCTAGCATCAGGAAACCAAACCCAAAATAACTCTACTAAATCTTGTTCATCTTCAGGTAAATCTAAAGTATAAACATCTGGAGCAACAGGAGCAATTCCTAATAGGCGGTATTTCAATTCACCAAGGCGTTTATTAACATACCAAGTGCCTTTGACTCTGTACTGTCTTATCTCTGCAGCAGTGATCGTTCTTCGGTTTATATACTGAGGATCGAGTTCTTCACCTGCATTTAATTGTTCAATACCTGCTTCTAATGTGTCGATTGCTACTAACTTATCTAGAATTTCTTGATAAGTCAATTTCGACTGAAAATAATCATCATCATAAACTTCCTTGATGTTTCCATTACGTAAATTCTTTTTCAAAACATGAAATAGCGCTCTACGGTCTGGGCCTAAATTAAGCGTGTCCGTAGGGTAATAGTACGGAAAGTTAATTCTTTCATCTAAATCAACAATTTCCCAAATGGTTTTTGACCACAAAATATCTCGATCATCTATGTATCCATACGCAAGTGGTGTTTCATCATTAGCTTCTATTTGCTGTTCGTTAAGTTGTCCAATTTCTTGAGGGACTCGAGCATTAAGCAAATTTGCCTGAGCAATAGCAGTACTGATGAAAGCACATGATATAAGAATAAAAGAATAGAAAGATCTTGTGTTCATGACTTTAATTATTAGTTAACAATCTCGCAAATCACCGGAGATACTTTCTTAAATCGGTAACTTGGATTATTAGGATTTTGAACTTTTATATCAAATATCTGAACGGATTGTCCAGCTTTAGCTCTGCGTAAAGCTCCTTTAGCTTTAGCATCTAGTTTATTTCCATTAACAGAGATAGTTGCTTGCCCGGGGACCTTAAATTTAAAGCTTACTGTTTTTAATTTAATGTCAAAATCAAAATCGTCTAAAACTCCTCCAATAGTTGCTATCGAAAGATTATTTTTAGGGATTTTGATGGTTCCCATTTGACCACGGACTGTTCCTGTTGGTCTTGGAATATCCTTAATTCTAAACTTAGTAGAAGTTGAAACTTTTTGACCGTCTGGTAAAGTACCACTAGCGGTAATCTTTATCTCTCTACCCTTACCAGGATTCATGATGAATTTACTTCCTTTTAGTCTTTTAAGACCAGGTGCAGTTGCATTAATTTTATTGTCAGGGATTCCCGGAATAGAAATTGTCATTGGGTTGGCGACACCTCGATAGACAACATTCATTTTATCTGCGGATATAACAGCTGAATTAG
>CATIRS010000001.1 GCA_949529985.1 Owenweeksia sp. TMED14 | reverse complement strand
CACTTACCTTATGAATTTTTAGAACATGTTTCAAATAGGATTGTTAATGAGATAGAGGATGTGAGCAGGGTTGTTTATGATATTTCAAGCAAACCCCCAGCCACTATTGAGTGGGAGTAATTAATAACCTTATAATGTTAAGAATGAAATTAACACCCACAATAGTAATTACACTTTTATTTTTTTCTTGCTTTGCATACAGCAATCAAAAAGTAGATATTGATAGTCCAGAAGGATGGGCTATGGCATTTATGACTTCATCTGCCCAAAATCTTGGACAAATGCAACCACACTCAGTAAATTTAAGAGATATATCAATTTCTGCAGAGCTAAGCTCAATTCCTCATCTCAACAGAGAGCAGCAAAAAATCGGTTTTGGAGGTTTCAAGGATGAGGATTTAAATAAATCGCCAGCATTTGGTAAATTAAGAGCCAGTTTTGGATTGCCATGGAATTTAAATGCTGAGATGTCTTGGACACCACCTCTTCAAATTAATGGAAGCAAACCAGATGGTCTATGGGGTGCCGCTATTTCAAGACCTCTTATTGATAATGAAAAAATCTCGATAGGCTTGCGTTTATTTTTGCTTAGGGGTGGAGTTATAGCAAGCGTGACGTGTAATGAGGATAAAATTAACTTCACGCCATATACTCCGCAAAACCCTGTTGGGTGCATAGGTAAATCAGATGATAAATTACAAATGGATCACGAGGGAGCTGAACTTTTCTTATCTTTTAATAATTCATCTGCAACCCTTCCATGGATATCTTTGGCTTCGAGCAATATAGATAATTCTGTACAAATTGATGCCCCACTTGAAGGAGGCAGGGAGTTAGCAACTATTTATTCGACTGGAGCAATACAAACATTCAGCTTTGGATTTAACTATGATATGGGTGAAAATTGGATCCTTAATGCTGCAAGTTCATATACACCTCTTGATGTCCAAAGGCCAAACGATACTTCTGGTAATGATAACTTTTGGAATGTTAGGGTCGGATTAACAATTCGTTATTAATCTTTAGTTTCCTCTGAAATTACATCTAACAATTCTATATCCTCAAACTCGCATTCCATTCCAGCTACTACCTCTCCTTCCACTTTTAAATTGACCTTAGCTCTTCCTTTCATGGTTCCAGACACAACGCATTGCTCAATGCTCTCTTCAACTATATTACGGACTATTTCTTTAAGCTCAGTTATGGTTAATTCTGAAACCAACCGTTCTTTCTTTATCTCTTCTCCAATGATCAAAGGTGATAATAATATTAGTGCCAATAGTTTTTTCATAAGTCTCCTATAGGATGAAATTTATTCTTGATTGATATAAAGAATTGTACAATCTGGGTGATAAAATAGAAATAGGAACTCAAAGGAAAAATCATAAAACAAGGGACTAGTGCATGAGAATTTTACTATTGATCGCAAGGCTTTTAAAAAGCAAGATAAAGAATGACTTGTAAACTACTTGTAAACTCTATTTTGGTACTCGCAAACCATTGTTCTTATGAGGGTTATTTTACGACTACTATTGAGTGGGAGTGATTATTTCTCGCAGTAGGACATATCTGTTTTTTCACCGTTTTTATTACAAACTTTAGACTTCAATTCACCGTCTCAAATATAAATAGTTACAGCAGACGTTAAAAAAACGTACTTCACAAAATTATAGTTTACTGATAAGGTTGTACCGTCTACTAAACAACGGAGAATACAATGGGAAATGTCCAGATAGTGTCCACACTGCAGAACAAAGCGATGCAAAAGAAGACTATCCACCATAAT